>NZ_CP007213.1:3119707-3743649 GCF_001411805.1 Burkholderia plantarii
ACGCCGCCCGACATGCCGCCGCCGTATTGCGTGAAACCCGTGCCTTTCGACGCGTTCACCGTCAGCGTCGCGTAGCGCGACAGATACGACACGTTGCCGCCCACGTTGACGGCCGCGCCCCCGCCGCCGCCGCTCGCGCGGCCGAGGTTGACGCCGTAGTTCAGTTGGTTGGCCACGCCGAGCGTGCCCGCCAGCGACTGCTGCAACGTGGTCTCGCCGCTCGAATCGCGCTGCAGGTTGGTCGACGCGTAGACCGGACGGCTGCCGCCGCCAAGCGGCATCGAGACGTTCAGCATCACCCGGTTGTCCCAGCGGCGGCGCGTGGCATCGAACTGGCGCGCCACGGCCACGCCGAAGTTGATGCGCCGGAAGTTGTTGTTGTAGCCGGCCTGGAACTGCGTGTCGGTGCCGTGCCGGTTCCAGTAGCTGACCGTCGAACCCGACGCGTAGAACGATCCCCATCCCGACGGCAGCGCCTGGTTCACCGTGACCTGCAGTTGCCCGCGCAGGATGCCGCCGCGCCACGGCCCGTCGGTCCGGTCGGTCGACGGATCGCGCAGCTGCATCGCGTCGCGCAGGCTCAGGTAGCCGCTGCTCGAATAGCGGTAGGCGGCCACCGTGATGTTGGTGGAGGTCGGGGCGATCAGCTTGCTGTACGAGAACTTCACGCTCTGGCCATGGCGCGTGCTGCCGCCCGGCAGGCTCGTGTTGGCGCGCGTGACGTCGAGGCTGAACGCGCCGAAGCGCGTGTTGAGCGCCACCCCGATCAGGCCGGCGACATAGCCCGGCGTGGCCGTCACGCCGCCGTAGGCCGTCAGCAGGTTCGTGAAGCCATGCCGGATGGTGGCCTGGAACAGCGCGGGCCGGCTCGACAGCGCCGCATCGCGGTATTGGCCGGCCGTCACGCTGAAATGCGTGATGCCGGGCCGCAACGCATCCACGGTCGAGGCATACGGCACCTTGAACGTGTGGATGCCGCCGTCGGCCTCGGTCACCACGACCTCGAGATCGCCGCCGTATCCGGTTGGATAGAGGTCGTCGATCACGAACGGGCCGGCCGCGACGTTGGTGCTGTAGATGATGTTGCCGTTCTGCCGCACCTGCACCAGCGCGTTGCTGTTGGCGATGCCATGCACGGTCGGCGCATAGCCGCGCTGCGACTCCGGATACATGCGCTCGTCGCTCACGAGCCGCACGCCGCGGAACCCGACGCTGTCGAACATCGCGCCGTCGGTGTATGCCTCGCCGATCACGAGCTGGCTCTTGAGCCGCGCGATCGAGCGCTGCACGTTCGTCTGGATCGACTGGTAGTGCGTGCCGACCCGCGAGCTGTAGGTCAGATTGCCGTTGTGCCGGAAGCGCCACGGCCCGACATTGAATCCGGCGGTCATCCCGAGGTAGGCCTGCGTCGACGCCTCCCCCTGGCCGTCCGAACGGTAGACGTTCGCGTTGTATTGCAGCAGCGCGGCCGGCACGCCGTCGTCCCAGTAGCGCGGATCGACGTAGCCGCGCGCGTCGCGGCTCTGGAACGCCTGCGGCACGCTGACGTCGAGCCGCTGCGCACCGTTGTCGAACACGGCGCTGGCGTCGGGTACCAGTTCGTCGAGCGTGACGCAGGCGCCGGTCCCGGCGGTGGCCAGTTTCGCGCTGGCCTGCGGCGACAGCCGGGCGAGCGCCACCCCCACCCGCTGCAGCAATTCGCGGTCGAAGCAGGCCCGCACGTCGTCGGGCCGGCCGCCGACCTGCTTCAGCGTGACGTCGGTACGGCCGAGCCAGTTCTGGTTGACGTAGAGATCCGCGAGGTAGGTGCCCGGCATCGCCGGATTGCCCTTGTCGAAGCGGCTCACGTCGATGCGCGGCGCCCCGGGGCGCCGCAGGAACGTGTCGTTGAAGCGGACTTCCGCGACCTGCGACGGGTTCGACTGCGCCGCCGCCGCGGCGGACACGAACAGCGACAGCGCGAGCAGATGACACGGACGCGCACGGCAGCGTACCGGCAAGGGCAATCTGTAGGAACGCTGCATGACGATAGCCGATCGATTGCTTGCAGGCACGCTCGCATCCGGCCGAACGTCGTGCCTGCAACGAAAAATGAGCGAACCCGGACCCGGCGGCGAAGCCGGCCGCTAGTCGTCGCGACCGCTCCCGCGGGACGCCTGGCCCGCCCGGATCGGCGCGCTCCTCTCGGCCACGCCGCCGAAATCGTTCAACGTGTCGTAGCGCACCGTCAGGTCCGGCGCACCGGGCGCGACGTCGAGCGCATCGCCATGCAGCGCGAACCGATGGGTGCCGTGCGGATCGATCATCGCGCCGTCGTCGAACGTCGCGGTCTTGTCGCCCTCGATGACGCTCAGCTTCGTCAGCGAGACATGGAACGCCGTGGGGTTGTGCGCCTCGGCGACGAGCGCGCCGCCCACGCGCGCGAGCCGCCACGTCAGCCGCGACGGCGCGCCGTTGGCCGTCCCCGGCAGATGCTCGGGGCGATAAAACAGCTTGATGCGCGAACGGAACGCCAGCTGGAGCCGATGCGATTCGGCGTCACGGGTGGCCGGTTTCGGCGGTACCTCGAGCACGTTGAGCCAGAACACCGACTCGCGATCGCCGGGCAGCGCCTCGCCCGTATAGATGATGCGCAGCGTCTGCGACTTCGACGGATCGATGCGCGCGATCGGCGGCGTCACCGTGAACGGCACGCTGATGTCGGACGGCGCGCTGTAGAGTTGGCCGGTATCGATCCACGATTGCACCAGCGCGGGCGACTGCCCCACGTTTGACAGCCTGAGCGTGACTTCAGGCTCCGGCGCGTCGTAAATCACGCGGGTCGCGCCGATCACCACGGAGGCCGACACCGGCGCCGCGGACTGCATCAGCCAGGCGGCGCATCCCGCGAGCCACGCGAGCCGGACGGTCTTCCTCCATACCATGGTCAGCTCCAGATGGTTGCAGACGAAACGGCCGGGTGGCGCGCCAGCCGCTGCGAGCGGGCGGGCGCCATCCGGCCCGAACCGAAGGACACCGGATTACTGGTAAGCGATCGAATACATCACGCTCGAATTCGCCGAGCCGCCGCTCGCCGTGCCGGTGGCCACGTACTCCGCGAAATACGACAGGGTGGCCGCGCCGCTCTTGTCAATCGGGACGGACTTCGAATTCTGCGAAGCGTCGGGCGCACCGAGCTGGATCTTGGTCTGGTCGCCATTGAGCAGCGAGATCTGGACGTTGTCGGCGACGTCGGTGGCATCGGGCTGATCGCCTTTGACCAGGACGAGATTGCCCGTCGAAGGATCGATGGTCGGCCCCGCTTCGAAGAACGTGTGGACGTTGCCCGTTGCCGGCGTACAGTTCGTCAGCGCGATGCTGAAGCCGGTGCGCCCCGCCGTTGCGCCGGCCGCGGCGAGCTGGCTGGCCGACACGTTCGGCAGTGCCACCGTGAAATCCTTCGAGCTGCTGCCGCCGCCGTTGATCGTGCAGGTCTGCGCGTTGACCTTACCGGTGAACATGATCGTGCCGTCCGCCGCGAACGCGGGGCCGACAACCCCCACGGATGACACGGCAACCAGGGACGTGACGATTTTTGCGATTTTTCCCATTTTCAATCTCATGAAAATAAACTTCCACCACTCGACAATCGGCCGCGAGACATAGAAGACTTCACGACCATCCGGCTCAACCGCGACATCCGTTCAATGAAGATTCACCATTAAAAAGCCCTCCAATCAACACGCCGGACAATGCGTGAAAATGAAAAAAATTCTCGATCAGAATTAGCGCGACAACGCGTTGGCCACTCAACGACCGACGACGGCATCGTCCTGGATAAAGCGGCATTCGCCGGCTTGCCTGCCGCCGCCAGCATCGACATCGCCTGCAAGAAGGCAAGTAGAAAATTGAAAACCATGATCATGCGGGTGGCATGTGAATGCAAAACGACGCATCGCCCAAACGACAGTCACGCCATGCAATGGAATCGCGACGCGCGCAAGGCGGCTTCCGCCGCGGCAACATCACGCCAGCGCCTCGTCATTTGAAATTAAAAGATTGACATTTAGCCGAATTGCAACGTTGATGCAAGTCATGCCGCATGACATTTTTCTAACTTTTTTTATTTAAATTTCTTTACTGAAAGACCAGTAACACAAATCCACTTTCATACACATTGGATCATTGAATTATTTCGAAAATATCGAGAAATTTCGAGATGCCAAGCCGGCCGCCATCACGGCTGCCCGGCAAACACCTCCACCAGATAGTCGATCAACACCTTGACGCGCGCCGGCACGCGACGCCCGGCCGGATAGGCCAGATGCACGTCGAGCGGCTCGGGCTGCCATGCCGGCAGCAGCACCGTCACCGCGCCCGCGTCGATCTCGTCGGCCAGCAGCCATCTCGGCACCTGCGAGATGCCGAGGCCGCACAGCACGGCGGCGCGCACCTGCTCGGCGTCGCCGGTCGTGAACGCGCCCTGAGGCAGATACGACAGTGGCTGCCCGTCCACGCGGAACGACCACGCATAACGCTCGCGCCCGTGCGCGAACACGATGCAGCGTTGCGCGTCGAGGTCGGCGACGACGCGCGGCAGGGGCCGCGCGGCGAGATAGTCCGGGCTCGCCGCCAGCACCATCGGCGATTCGTAGAGCTTGCGCGCCGTGATCGACGAATCGGCCATCCGGCCATGGCGCACGGCCAGGTCGATGCCGTCGCCGATCAGGTCGACATGGCGCTCCGACACCGACATCTGGATCTCCACGTCCGGATAGCGCCGGAAGAATTCGGGCAGCAGCGGCGTGATGCAGAGCCGGCCATGGCCGGGCGCGGTGTTGAGCCGGATCAGCCCGCGCGGCGCGCGCTGCCGCGTGCCGACCGAGGATTCGACCGCGTCGAAATCGTCGAGCAGCGTCTTCGCCGAATCGTGGAACGCGTGGCCGGCATCGGTCACGACCACGCGCCGCGAGGTGCGCGACAGCAACTGCACGCCCAGATAGCGCTCGAGCGCGTCGATCTGCTTGCTCACGGCCGGCTGCCCGATGCCCTCCGCGCGCGCGACGGCGGTGAAGCTGCCGCATTCGACGAGCCGCACGAACAGGCGCATCGCATCCAGTCGGTCCATGGTTCGCTCCCCATCAATTCCGAAATGGAATCGATGGTATGCATGGATCGGCATTTCGCGCAATCAATGCTCGTGATGAAGTCATGCCCGGGCCGACTGGCGGCCGAATCCACTGGAGTACACACCGATGAAAGCGATTTGCGTGACCCCGAGCCGGGAACTGGAAGTCCGAGAGATTCCCGCCCCCGCCGAACCGGCGCCGGGGCATGTCCTCGTCGACATGACGGCGGCGGCGATCAACCACGGCGACAAGACCTTCCTCCGGCAGCCGGGCGCGGCCGGCGCGGCGCTGGCCGCCACGCGCCACGACGTGTGGGGCGCCTCGGGCGCGGGCACGGTGGTGGCGGTGGGCGCCGGCGTGCCCGCGCGCCATGCGGGGCGGCAGGTGGCGGCATACCGCTCGCTCGGCCGCAGCGCCGACAGCATCGGCCTCTGGTGCGAGCGCGCGCAGATGCCGTACACGAACTGCCTGATCCTGCCCGACACGGTGCCGGCGCGCGACTACTGCGGCTCGCTCGTGAATGTCATCACGGCCCATGCGTTTCTCGAGGAAATCGTCGCGGCCGGCCATCGCGGCGTGATCGCCACGGCCGGCAACTCGGCGACCGGCCTGGCGCTGGCCGCGCTCGCGCGGCGCCGCGGGCTACCGGCGATCCTGCTGGTGCGCAGCGCGGCGGCGCGCGACGCGCTGCGGCTGCGCGGCGTCGAGCATGTCCTCGTCACGGGCGAGGCGGGTTTCGCCGACGCGCTCACCGATCTGTCGGCGCGGCTCGCGGCCACCGCCGTGTTCGACGGCGTGGGCGGCGCGCTGGTGGGCGCGATCGCGCCGAGCCTGCCGGCCAACACGACGTTCCATTTCTACGGCTTTCTCGGCGGCGCCGAGCCGGTGGCGATTCCGTCCGCGCTGTTCATGATGAAGAACTTCGTGATGCGGCGCTTCAGCAACTTCGAGAGCGCCACGGTGAAGGCGCCGGGACGGCTCGAAGCCGCGCTCGGCCTGCTCGAGGGCGTGATCGACGATCCGCTGTTCGCCACGCACCAGGGCGAGACGTTCCGCTTCGAGCAGATCGAGGCGGCGATGGCCTATGCGCCGGCGGACGCGAGCAAGGCAATTCTGGTGCCGTGACGGCGGTGGCGCGGGGGCCGTCACGTTCGTGCGAAGGATCGGGAGGGCGATGCGCCCGCCATCCCGTAGACGGCCGCCTCCGCCGCGCGCGACGTTATCCACAGAAAATGTTGGCAAGCTTGTGGATGACTTGCGCATGCCTTCCATAAGCCATTGATCAAACGCGTCTTTTTCTCGGCGAGCACGAATCGGTCACGGTTGTTGCGAGCGCGGCCCGATGCCGTGCTTGTCCACAGTTTTTGTTGGCAAGTTTGTGGATATCTTCAGCGTGACTTCGCCAACCGTTTGATTCGATTGACCTATTTTTTACGACACCGGTATTCGGCAGGCTCTCCGGGCGCCTGCCCACATGGCGGACATCGCACCCACGGCACCAAAAAGCCGTTTCGGATCAACGCCCGCATGGGCAGTTAGTTGTCTTTGCAACCATTGTCGGCAGGCGGTTTCGGCCACCGCCGCTGCACGCCGCGCCGGTGCAATGGCGCCTTCCACCCCGCGCGAAGCGCCGCCGCCGGGCCGCTCCGGCCCGCGAGCCAGGCGCCCATGTTGTCCACATTTTTTGTTGGCAAGCTTGTGGACATCCTGAGGCCATTCACCTCAAGCCATTGATCTTCCGAGGTTTCTTCGGGTGGGTCACGAAAGCGTCACCGCCGCCGGGCACGCCGTCGGCCGCCTGTTGTCCACAATTTCTGTTGGCAACTTTGTGGATTTCCTGCGCATCCGCGCCGCAAGGCATTGATCGGGCACGGTTTATTGCCGGGCACCACGGATGCGGCAGCCGGGCGGCGTTCAGCGTGCCGGCGGCGCGTCGCGCATGCATTGCGCCATCCCCTCGCGCACCTGCTCGGGCGTGAGATCGCGCAGGTGCGTGGCCACCGACCAGCGATGGCCGAACGGATCCTCGAGCTGGCCGTAGCGGTCGCCCCAGAACATCTCGGCGACGGGCATCGTCAGCGTCGCGCCGGCCGCGATGGCACGCGCCATCACCGCGTCGGCATCCTCCACGTACAAGTGCAGCATCACGGGCGAGCCGTTCGGCGTGCGCGGGCCGGCCACGCCGCAGCCGGCGATCTCGTCGGCCAGCATCAGCGTCGAATCGCCGATGCGGATCGACGCGTGCATCAGCTTGCCGTCGGGGCCGGGCAGCCGGCTCGTCTCGACCGCGCCGAACGCATCGCGGTAGAACGCGATCGCCGCGGCGGCGCCGTTGCAGATCAGGTGCGGGGTGAGGCTGTGCATGCCTTCGGGAATCGGTTTGACGGCGGCGGACATGATGTCGGCTCCTTGGCGCGAATGAATCGTCGGTGACGGAGGACGGGCAAAAGCACCGGCACGACACCCCGGCGGCGCGCTCGCCCGATACCACGACGCGCGGGCCCGTCCGAAATCGACACGGCCAGCGAAAAAACCTCGCGCGCCGGCGCGCGTCGACGCCACGAGGCGGGATGACCCGATGGAGGATGGCACCGCGGCCGGGTACCGGTATCGGCGGTCGGTCTTGACAATCGGTATCGGGTACCGATCTCGATGGCGCGGCAAAGGTAAAGTTATCCACAGTTTTTGTTGGCAAACCTGTGGATATCAGCGAGCCCGCATCGCCAAGCCATTGATCGGAAGAGGATTTTTTTCGACCCTGTCGGAACGCTCACGACTTCGTCACGAAATGGCCCGGATCGGGGGCCGCGCGGAGCCCGGCGCGACGGCGGCAGGGGCTTGCGTACACGCCTCGCCGGGCAGCCGCCGGCGGGCACCAAGCCACGACCTGCACGGCTTTTCGGCGGACCGCCGACGGCCGCGAGGCCGGCGTCGGCTGGCGGCCGGCACCCGGCCGAGCGTCGAAAAAAAGCGACCGGCGCGAAAATCGCACCGGTCGCCGGGTTGTCAACAGATGATGTGCGCAAGCGTGTGGATATCAGCCGGATCGCCAGCCCAAGCCGTTGATCCGACAGGTCTTTCCGTTCGCGCCTCACGGACGGGCAGCGGCCTGCGCCGCCGGTTCAGTGCCGGTCGAGCGAGGACATCAGTTCGTCGGCCTTGGCGCGCAGCGCCTCGTAGCCCGAACGCGCATGCTCGGGCAGGTCCGGGTCGCCGATCAGCGTGCCGAGCGTCTCGATCAGGCTGAACGCGAGCCCCTTGGCCGCGCCCGTCGCGATCGACTGCGAGGCGACCGACGCATGCAGGTGGTCGATCGCCGCTTCCATCTGTTCGAGCTGCGCGTCGCGGTCAAGCGGGCGGCCTTCGTCGGGCCGGGTTTCCTGGGTCATGGTGCCATCTCCTTGAACTGAACGATGCGCCGCCGGACGCGGCGCGCTCCATCGATTCGACCACGCGGTGCCCGCGTGATTCCCGCGCGGGCCGGGCGGGCGGGCGGCCGGACCGGACGCGGCGGCTGGCCACGGCCCGTTCCACTTGCTCGACCGCTCCCGCCGCCCGCCGGGCCGCCTGCCTACAGCGCCGCCACCACCTTCACGCGCCCGTTGCCCTGCGCGGCCGCCACCACCTGGCCGCCGACCCGGCGGAACGTCAGCGAGACCGTTTCGTCGCCCACGCGCAACCCGTCGAGATCGAGCCAGGCGATCCCCTCGGGCAGCGCCGGGCGCTCGATGCGCACCTCGCCGCGCGCGGCGTCGACGCTCACGCCGAGACAGGCCTGCAGCATCATGAACGGCGAGCCGGCCGCCCAGGCCTGCGGCAAGCAGGCGACCGGATAGGCCGTGGGCGGCTCGCCGCGCCGGCGCGGGAAGCCGCAGAACAGCTCGGGCAGGCGCATGTCGAAGCTGACCGCCGCCTCGAACAGCGCGCGCAGCAGCTCGGTGGCGGCCGTCTTGTTGCCGTAGCGCGCGAAGCCGCGCGCGGCCAGCGCGTTGTCGTGCGGCCAGACCGAGCCGTTGTGGTAGGCCATCGGGTTGAAGCGCGGCTGGCCGGCCGCGAGCGTGCGAACGCCCCAGCCGGTGCGGAACAGCGACGAGTCCAGCGTGGCCGCCACGGCCTCGCCGCGGCTCGCCTCGGGCAGCCCGAACGCGAGCAGGTGCCCCGCGTTCGACGCCAGCACACGGCACAGCTCGCCGCGTCCGTCCAGCGCGATCCCGTAGAAATTCGCCTCCGGCATCCAGTAGTGCGTCTCCACCGCCTCGCGCAGCTTCCGGGCGCGCGCCGCGTAGCCGGCGGCCCGTTCCGCGTCGCCGCGATGCGTGGAGAACGTCGCCATCGCGTCGAACGCCGCGCAAGCGTAGGCCTGCACCTCCACCAGCGCGATCGGCCCTTCCGGAAAGCGGCCGTCGGCGTGGAACACCGAATCGTGGCTGTCCTTCCAGCCCTGGTTCGCGAGGCCGCGCTCGGAGGTCTTCTGATAGTCGAGCAGGCCGAGCGGATTGCGGTCGCAGGCGCGCGCGACCCAGTCGGCGGCGCGCTCGAGCGCGGGCCACAGTTCGTCGATCAGCGCCGCGTCGCCGGTCTGCTCCAGGTAGGCGCCCGCCAGCACCACGAACAGCGGCGTGGTGTCGACGCCGCCGTAATAGAGCGCGAACGGCACCTCGCCGGTGGCCGCCATCTCGCTGCGGCGGAACTCGTGCATGATCTTGCCCGGCTCGGCGTCGCGGAATGCCGACGCCTCGCGCGCCTGGTGCTCCGCGAGGAAGCGCAGCACGCCGCGTGCGAGCGACGGCTGCAGCCACAGCATCTGCAGCGAGGTGATCACCGCGTCGCGGCCGAACGGCGTGGAGAACCACGGAATGCCGGCATACGGATACGGCCCCGTCTCGAGCTGGGTGGTCAGCAGGCCGAGATCGGCGAGCGAACGCTCCAGCCAGGCGTTGAACAGCGGGTTGCTGGTGCGCACGCGCGCGGTCATGCGGCGCCGTTCGCGCATCTTGCGGTGGACCTGCACCAGCGCGCGGCGCAGGCCGGGCCGGCCCGCCTCCGCGAGCGGCTGCGACGGCTCGGCCGGCTCGCCGTCGCGCTCGATGCGCGCCTCCACCGTCAGGTAGATCGACACGCAGGCCTGCGCGGCGATCGTCTGCGTATAGTCGGCGCGCTCGGTATCGAGCCGCACCGGCGCCGGCGAGAAGCCGATCCGCACCGTGCGCGCGACGCCGTCGAGGCCGTCGTAGCGCAGCCGCACCTGGCCCGCATCGACGTGCGGCGCCGCCACCTCGCCGCGTCGCTCGCGCGGCGTGCCGCGCACCTCGAACATGTCGAGGAAATCGGCGGCGAACGAGATCGACAGCGGCACCTCGGCGTCGGTCGTGCCGTAGTTGGTCAGCGTCAGCGCCTCGTAGAGCACGTTGTCGGAAAGCACGCGCATCCGCTCGATGTGGATCATGCCTTCCGGCATCTCGTGGCCGCCGAGCGGCGGCAGCGGCCGGTTGGTCAGATGCGCGGTGAACGAGGCGTTGTCGGCGCTGGTCGCGCCCGACAGCAGCGACGGCGCGCGGCCGCCGAACGTGAGGCGCCAGCCCGACAGCACGCGCATGTCGTCGACGAACAGGCCGTCGTCGTGACCGGAGATGTCGCCGAGCGCGTCGCTGACGACGAACGCGTCGCCCGACTTCAGCACGTGCTGGCTGCCGCGCACGGGTTTCTGCGAGCCGGGTTCGGGGGCGATGAAGGGGGGCGCCGCGGCGCCCGCGGGCGGCGCCACCGGCGGCGCGGAGGAGGTGGCGGCAACAGCCTGCGCGGCCGTCGAGGAAGCGTGATCTGCTGGAATACCGGGCATTGCGACTCCTGACTGCGGTCCACGGGAAAGGGGCGGCGAACCGGTCTCTGCTCGCACCCCGATTCGCCACAGGATAGGCCAGAATGTGCCCGCCACGCAGCGTCGCGAATCCGGCGCGGTGGACGGCAGGACGCGCCGCCGCCCGCGGGCGGGCGTCAGGGAACGGGCCGTGGATGATGGGGAGCCAGCCGGTGGCGGCCCGGATCGCGCGCGGGTAGCGGTGGATGGGCGCCCGCTCCGGCAACCGCCCGCCGTGCCGGGCCGGCGTCGCGCCGGCCAGCCGGACGGCGGGACAAAACGAGATAACGACCGTCAGTGATCGACGTCGGCCTCCAGCCGGCCCATCGCCTCGCCGGCACCGCGCACGGCGCAGCTCAACGGCTCGTCGGCGACACGCACCGCGAGGCCCGTCTCGTCGAACAGGCGCCGGTCGAGATGAGCAAGCAGCGCGCCGCCGCCCGTCAGCACGATGCCGCGATGCGCGATATCGGTCACGAGTTCGGGCGGCGCCTTCTCGAGCGCGGCCTTGACCGTGGTGATGACCTGGTTCAGCGGCGCCGCGAGCGCCTCGGCCACGTCGTGGTTCGACAGCTCGATGGTGCGCGGCAGGCCGTCCTCGACGCCACGCCCGACCGCGCGCATCGATTCGCGCGGCACCGAGCGGCAGGCCGAGCCGATCTGCTTCTTGACGTGCTCGGCGGTCTGCTCGCCGAGCAGCACGTTGTAGAGGCCGCGCACGTGGTTGATGATGGCCGCGTCGAACTGGTCGCCGCCGACCCGCACCGACTGCTGGTAGACCACGCCGCCGAGCGACACGACGCCGACCTCGGTGGTGCCGCCGCCGATGTCCACCACCATCGAGCCGACCGCCTCGGTGACAGGCAGCCCCGCGCCGAGCGCGGCCGCGAGCGACTGGTCGATCAGGCTCACGCGCGAGGCGCCGGCCGCCATGGCGGCCTCGCGCAGCGCGCGCCGCTCGACGGCGGTGGCGCTCGACGGCACACACATGGTGAACGCGATGCGCCGCCCGAACAGCGAGCGCGCGTGCGACATGCCGACGAACTGGCGGATCATCTGCTCGGCCGCCGGATAATGCGCGATCACGCCGTGCCGCAGCGGGCGCACCGCCTCGAGATGCTCGGGCACGCGCCCGAGCAGCGCCTTGGCCAGTTCGCCGACCGCCTCGACCCGCGCCTTTTCGGCATGCGCGCCCGATTTGCGGAAGCAGACCACCGATGGCTGGTTCAGCACCACGCCGCGTTCCTGCGTGTAAATAAGCGTGCTCGCGGTGCCCGGATCGACCGCGACGTCGTTCGAGAAAAGCCTGCCCAGCATGGGTGTCGACATTGTGTGCCCCGACGAACTGACCGACGAATACGCGCGAACCCGGCCCGATCCGGCATTTCCCCGCGCCGGTACCGCTCGCTCGTTGCCCGCTCGCGCGCGCATCGATGATGATGCGCCGTCGACCGGAAGTTTCTACTGTAGGTAATTCCGGGTCAATGGAGAATATTCCGATGTCCAATTGACAATTTGACGGAAAAGTCGGGACTCCCTGACATCGACCGCATGAATTGACGGCGGGCGCAAAGTCTGTACTCTTTCGGCTGGGGCCGCGCATTCACCGCCGCGCAACCACGCCATACCGATATCAACAGTAGAAATGCGCCTCATCGCCTCCTCCGCCTCGCACCGCGAATCGTCCGCCGACCGCCTCGCTGCGCGCGCGCCGCTGCCGGCTGCCGGGCCTGAATCCGTCTCCTCCCGCGATGGCCGCCATGGCCCGCTTGCCGCGCAGGTCGTGCGCCTCGCGTTCGCCGCGCTCGGCTGGGCCTGCTGCGCGCTGCCCGCCACGGCGCGGGCCGAAGCGGTGAACGGGCCGGCCGCGCAGGCCGCCTTGGCGGCACCGGGCGCACCGACCAACCCGACGGCCTGGGCCGCGGCGCTCGCGGCGATGCAGGCGCAGCGCAATGCAAACGGAGAAAACGCTGCCGCGCCGGCAATGGCAGCAGAAGCCCCGGCGGCGGCCCCCTCGACGACCGTATCGCCCTCAACCACCGCCCCCACCGACGACAGCGCCCCCACCCACGCCTGCGTCGCGAACGGCGGCCCGCCGGGCCGGCCGTCGATCGGCCTGGTGTTGTCAGGCGGCGGCGCGCGCGGCTACGCGCATTTGGGTGTCCTGAAGGTGCTGGAAACGCATCGCATCCCGGTCGACTGCATCGCGGCCACCAGCATGGGCGCCGTGGTCGGCGGCCTCTACGCGAGCGGGATGGGCGCCGACGAGATGGCGCGGCGGCTCTCCGGGGTGAACCTCACCGACATCGCGTTCGACGTCGTCGATCGCGCGGACCTGCCCCAGAAGCGCCGCGAGGACGAGGAGCACTACATCGGCGGCCTGACGGTGGGCTTCGGCCCGAACGGCTTCAAGGCGCCGGCCGGGCTGATCCAGGGCAACCGGCTGCAGGCGCTGCTGGCCGACTGGACCGCAGCGGTGCCCGTCAACCAGTCGTTCGACAAGCTGCCGGTGCCGTTCCGCGCGGTCGCCACCGACCTCGGCAACGGCCACATGGTGGTGCTCGACCACGGCTCGCTGCCGCTCGCGATCCGCGCCAGCATGGCGCTGCCGGGCCTGTTCTCGCCCACCGAGATCGCGGGCCGCACGCTGGTGGACGGCGGCCTCGTCAGCAACCTGCCGGTCAGCACCGCGCGCCGGATGGGCGCCGACCTGGTGATCGCCGTGGACATCGGCTCGCAATTGCGCCCGCTCGATTCGCTCGCCTCGGCGGCCGACGTGATCCAGCAGATGCTCGGCATCCTGATCCGCCAGAACGTCGCGCAGCAGCACGCGCAGCTGCACCGCGGCGACGTGCTGCTCGAACCCGATCTCGGCTCGCTGTCGTTCATCGATTTCCAGAACGCCCAGCAGGCGATCAAGGCCGGCGAGGCGGCGGCCAACGCCGCGCTGCCGCAACTCGAACGCTACGCGCTGTCGCCGGCCGACTACGCGGCCTACCGCGCCGCGCACGCGCGCGCGCCGGCGCCGCCGGTGCGGCTCGCCGAAATCGAGATCCGCGCGGGCGGCCCGGTGCCCAAGCGCGTGGTGGCCGACGCGCTGCACGTGAAGCCCGGCGACATCTACGATCCGCAGGCCATCAACCGCGACCTGCTCGCGCTGTCGACCAGCGGCAACTTCGATTCGGTCACGCAGCAGGTGATCACCGACGGCAACCGCAACACGCTGCTGATCGACGCGCGCGAGAAGAACTGGGGGCCGAACTTCCTGCTGTTCGGGCTCGGCATGTCGAGCAGCTCCAGCGACGAGGGCGGCTTCCGCTTCCACGTCGGCTACCGGCGGCCCTGGCTGACCGAATCGGGGCTCGAATTCCGCGCCGACACCACGCTCGGCAGCGACCTGCAGGCGCTGCGCACCGAGCTGCGCCAGCCGCTGTCGAGCCGCTACGGCTTCTATCTCGCGCCCTACGCGGAACTGGAGCGGCGCTTCGCGAACGTCTACTACGACGACTACAAGCTCACCCAGTACCGGCTGCAGACGCAGCGGCTCGGCCTCGACCTGGGCCTGCCGATCGCGCGGCTCGGCGACTTCCGGGTGGGCCTCGCCTACGCGCACGGCAGCGCCTCGGCCACCTACAACCTGCCGCTCGACACCACGCCCGACGGCCGGCCGATCGGCGAGGCGTTCCAGCCCTACAACGGCCACGAGCTCACCGCGCGCGCGCGGCTGCTGATCGACCAGCTCGACGATCCGATGCTGCCGCGCCGCGGCTATTACCTGGAGATGCGCGTCGACCGCTCGATCGTCGCGAGCGAGCGCACGCGCTATACCGAGCTGTTCGGCAAGGCGATGATCGCGCAGGAGTTCGGCCGGCACAGCCTCAGCGCGAGCATCGAGGGCGGCAAGAGCCTCGGCGGCGTGAGCCCGGTGAACCTGCTCGCGTTCACGCTGGGCGGCTTCCAGCACCTGTCGGCCTACGCGGCCGACCAGCTGAGCGGCGACGCGCTCGCCTACGGCCAGCTCACCTACATGAACCGGCTGATGACGTTCAACGCGTCGCCGATCAAGGCGTTCTACGTGGGTGCGAGCGCCGAGGTCGGCAACGTCTGGAGCGCCGACGACTCGATCAGCAGCGGGCCGCTCAAGCAGAGCTACTCGCTGTTCGCGAGCTTCGCCACCTCGTTCGGGCCGATCTACGTGGGCGTCGCACTGGCGCCGGGCGGCGTGCGCAACCTGTATTTCCAGCTCGGCCGGACTTATTGAGCGCCGGTCGAGCGTGGTTGAACCCGCTCGATGGCGCATGGATCGATCGCGGCGGCCGGAACCGCCCGGCCGCGAATCCACGGCGGGCTGCCGTTCGAAGCGCGGGCGAAGGCCGGACCGCAGCCGCGCGGCGGCGGCCACGCCCTGGCCCGCCACCATCACCCGCCCTCACCTCGTCCTCACCTCGCCGGGCCATCACCGGCCGGCAACCGTCAGCCCGGCCAGCCGATCTCGAAACGCGCGCCGGACAGCACGCGCGCGTCGGTCACGACGATCCTGCCGTGGTGCGCCTGCAGCACCAGCCGCGTGATCGCGAGGCCGAGCCCGTAGCCGGCCGTATGGCGGTCGAGCCGCACGAACGCGTCGAAGATCCGCTCGCGCTCGATGTCGGGCACGCCCGGGCCGTCGTCCTCGACGAACACCGTGATGCCGCCGTCGGTGCCGGTCGCGGCGCCGATCACGATGCGCGACAGCGCGTACTTGCCGGCGTTGCGCAGCAGGTTGCGGATCGCGTAGGACATCAGCCGCGTATCCATGTGTACGCGCAGCTCGCGCGGCACGCCGATGCGCATCTCGATGCGCTTGGTGGGGTCGAGCTGGGCGACGTCGCGGACCTGGGTTTCGAGCCAGATGGCCAGCCCGGTCGGCTCCAGGTTCGATTGCAGCGAACTGTATTCGAGCCGCGCGTAGGTGAGGCTCATGTCGATCAGCTCGTCGAGTTCGGTCACGTCCTGCGCGATGCCGTCGAGCGCGGCGTGGCGCTCCGCCTCGGAGGCCGGATCGCGCAGCACCTCGAGCGCGAAGCGCACGCGCGCGAGCGGCGTGCGCAGTTCGTGCGAGATGCCGTTGGTCAGGTCGCGCTGGGCCTCGATCAGGCGCTCCATGCGCATCGCCAGCGCGTTCAGGGTGCGCGCGAGCGGGCCGAGGATCACGCTGTGCGATTCGCGCGCGCGCGTGTGGAAACGCCCGCCGCTGAAATCGATGGCGCGCTCGCGCACCATCACGAGATCGCTCCAGGTCGGGCGCGCCCAGCGCCAGGTGGCGAGCGCCGGCACCACGATCACGAACAGCGCGACGCCGAGCGCGCCGCCCGGCAGTGCCTCGAAGCCCGCCAGCACGACGCGCGGCGACAGCGTGGCCGACAGCGCCAGCAGCGGCACCGCCACCATCGTCAACACCAGGCTCATCAGATGCAGGTAGGCGCGCAGGTAGAGCCGCGACCAGCTCGGCATGCGGTCGGCACGCGTGTCGGTCCACGAGCGCCGGAAGCGCAGCCAGCGCCAGCGCAGGTAGCGCAGCGCCGGCAGGCGCGAGGGCGGCGACAGCGGCGGCGGGCAGGCCGCGCCGCGGCGGGTCGGGTCGATCCTATTCCCACTCATGGGTGCTGAACTGGTAGCCCTTGCTGCGGATCGTCTTGATGCGCCGCGGGTGGCTCGCGTCGTCCTGCAGCTTGCGGCGCAGCTTCGAGATGCGGCCGTCGATGGTGCGGTCGAGCCCGTCGAACTCCACGCCGCGCAGTTGCAGCATCAGGTCGTCGCGGCTCACCACCTCGCCCGCGCGGCATGCCAGCGCCCACAGCAGGTCGAACTCGGCCGAGGTGAGATCGGGCGACGAGCCGTCCGGCAGCCGCACCGAGCGGTTGCCCCGATGGATCGAGAACTTGCCGAACGTGAACGCTTCCGGCTCGGCCCCGAACTCGGCCGTGCGCGCCGGCGAGCGCCGCAGCTGGGCCTTGATGCGCGCCAGCAGGATGCGCGGCTCGACCGGCTTGCGCACGTAGTCGTCGGCGCCGAACTCGAGCCCGAGCAGTTCGTCGTAGGGCTCGTCGCGCGCGGTCACCATCACGATCACGCCGTCGTAGTGCTTGCGCGCCTCGCGGCAGATCTCGAAGCCGTCCTTGCCCGGCAGGTTCACGTCGAGGATCACGAGGTCGGGCCGCGACGAGAGAATCGCGGGAACGGCCGCGTGGCCGTCGAGCACGGTGTCGACTTCGTAGTCGTGCTTGCGCAGATAGCCGGTGATCAGGGTGGACAGACGGCTGTCGTCCTCGACGAGAAGAATCCGGAAAGGCATGGGCGAGATCGTTACGTGTTGCGTGCGGAAAATCGGGGATGGCGGGGCGCAGGTCGGGCCGCGTACCGACCGGTAACCATCGGTAATATTCGAGAATAATCCGAATCATACTGCCGCCGGCGCCGGATATCCGCCCAATTCAGGGCGCGCGACAAGGATTTCGGCAGCGCGGCGGCCAGACTGGTCGGACCAAAACGGCGCCAGGAACTGCCGCGCCGGTCACGCACCGAGTGCGGAAGCGGCACGGCATCCGTCCGGTAAGCGCTTACCGCGTTGAAACGGGCGCCGGTTTGCGCGCCGCCAACCCGTCCGGAAGCCGCCCCGGTTCGCGTGCGTCGCCACGGCAGCGGTCCGGCGCTTGACGAATCGCGGCGCAGACGGTTCCATACGGGCTCGCTGAATTCGGCGCCCCGTGCGCCGCCCGATCGCCGTCATGAATTACCCATCGATACTCGAACGCATCCACACCGAAATCGCGCCGTGGATCGGCGCCGGACGCGTGGCCGACTACATCCCCGAACTCGCGAAGGTGCCCGCCGAGCGCTTCGGCATCGCGATCGTCACGCTCGACGGCCAGACCCACACGGTGGGCGACGCGCACGAGCGCTTTTCGATCCAGAGCATCTCGAAGCTGTTCGCCTGCACGCTCGCGTTCCAGCTGCTCGGCGACGAGCTCTGGCAGCGCGTGGGCCGCGAGCCGTCGGGCACCGCGTTCAATTCGCTGGTGCAGCTCGAAAGCGAGCGCGGCAAGCCGCGCAACCCGTTCATCAACGCCGGCGCGCTGGTGGTCACCGACGTGCTGAGCCGCCGCTTCGTGCGCGCCGAGACGGCGCTGGTCGAATTCATCCGCCGGCTGATCGGCTCGAACGAGATCGACTACGACTCGCGCGTGGCGCAGTCCGAATGGCAGCACGCCGAGCGCAACCGCGCGATGGCGCATTTCATGGCCAGCTTCGGCAACATGTGGATGCCGCCCGACGCGGTGGTGGAAGCCTACTGCCGGCAGTGCGCGATCTCGATGAACTGCGTGGAGCTGGCGCAGGCCGCGCTGTTCCTCGCCAACGGCGGCGTGGCGCCGGTGACCGGCGAGCGCGTGGTGGACGCGAGTTCGGCCAAGCGGCTGTCCGCGCTGATGCTGACCTGCGGCACCTACGATGCGGCCGGCGACTTCGTTTATCGCGTCGGGCTGCCGGCCAAGAGCGGCGTGGGCGGCGGCATCGTGGCGGTGCTGCCGGGCGAGATGGCCGTCTGCGTCTGGTCGCCGGGGCTCGACGCGAACGGCAATTCGCTGGCCGGCGTGCTGGCGCTGGAATGGCTGACGAGCTACACGGAACGCTCGATCTTCTGAAGCCGCGCGGGGCCGAGGTTGCGGCGGGCGGGCGGACGCTTCGACCGCCGCGGATCGGTCATGCCCCGCCGTCACGACGCGGCGCGGCGCCCGCTCTCGAACGGCTCGCGCGCGCCGGGCGCGGTCGCCGCCATGACCGGTCGCGTCGACAGCGGCGCGAGCCACTCGGCCAGCGCCGGCGCGCGTTCGCGCCAGGCGCGCCCATAGCGGAAATCGGCGTATTCGAGCGCGACGGCCACCGCGATCTGGGTGCCCGAGACGCGCCCGTCGCGCTCGGGCGTCAGCTCGTCGAGGCGCGCGGCGAGCGTATCCACCGAGCGCAGGATGCGCGCCTCGAGCCTGGCGAGCGTCGCGTCGTCCTGGCGCGCGGGATCGCGCACCGACTCGACGCGGCGCGCCAGCGTGGCCTCCATCATCCCGTCGGCGAGCGCGAGCATCGACAGCGCGGCCACGTCGCCCGTGCGTACCAGCGGCGCATGCGCGTGCAGCGTGTCCAGATGCAGCATGATCGCCATGCTGTCGTAGAGCCCGGCCGTGTCCGACAGCGCGAGCGCCGGAATCTGCCATAACGGATTGAACGGCGCGAGCGCTTCGGGCCGCTTCATGTCGATGAACAGCTCGCGCACGTCGAGCGCGCGCTCGTGCGCCGCGACGACGACCTTGCGGCCGAACGGCGAGGTCGCGTCGGTCAGGATCTTCAGCATGTTTCGGTTTTCCCTGGGGCAGTGCGTGGAACGGGGGCTGCCGGCCTCGCGTTCACGGCGGCGTCGAGGCCGACTCCGATCCACGCGAGCACCGCGATCAGGCCGGGCGCCTCGGGCGCCGGATCCGCCGGATCGATCAGCAGCGTGATTCTGGCCGATTCGCCGACGGCCTGCAGGCTCGCGCGCGGCCGGAGGCCGGCGTCGGCGGAGGCGTCAGGTGCGAAAGCGCCGGGGCGCCGCGCCGAGCGATGGATCGAGGCCGCCCGGCGCTTGCGGCAGCGCGGGGCGCACCGCCGCAAGCGCGGCTGCGGGGTGTCCGGGGCGCGTACCGCTCACCCGCTTGTCCACTCGCTTGCCCGACCGCTCGCTTTCCCGACCGCTCGCTCACCCCGCCGCACCGTCCGCCACCCGGAACCACGACACGGCCGAGAACAGGCTCTCGCTCTGCCGTTCCAGCGACGCCGAGGTCACCGACGCCGTCTCGATCAGCGCCGCGTTGTGCTGCGTGGTGGCCTCCATCTGCACCACGGTCGCGTTCACGAGTTCGATGCCGGCCGACTGCTCGCGCGAGGCGAGGCTGATGTCGGCCATGATCGCGTTGACGCTGTTCACGGCGGTCAGGATCTCGTCCATCGTCGCGCCGGCCCGCATCACCAGCGCGCTGCCCTCGTCGACGTTGGTGGTGGAGGCCGAGATCAGCTCCTTGATCTCCTTGGCGGCGGCGGCCGAGCGCTGCGCGAGCGAACGCACCTCGGCGGCCACCACCGCGAAGCCGCGGCCGTCCTCGCCGGCGCGCGCGGCTTCCACGGCCGCGTTCAGCGCGAGGATGTTGGTCTGGAACGCGATGCTCTCGATCGTGCCGACGATGCTGACGATGCGCGCCGAGCTGTCCGAGATCGCGTCCATGGTGCGGACCACCTGCTTGACCACCGCGCCGCCGCGCGAGGCGATGTC
Source organism: Burkholderia plantarii (assembly GCF_001411805.1). Taxonomy (NCBI): domain Bacteria; kingdom Pseudomonadati; phylum Pseudomonadota; class Betaproteobacteria; order Burkholderiales; family Burkholderiaceae; genus Burkholderia; species Burkholderia plantarii. Next base: position 3,140,013 of record NZ_CP007213.1, read on the forward strand.
GGAGGCGCGCGTGGCCAGCTCGCTCGCGTCGTGCGCGTTGTCCGAGTTCTGCCGCACGGTGGCCGTCAGCTGCTCCATGCTCGCGGCGGCCTGCTGCAGCGACGCGGCCTGCTGCCCGGCGCGCGAGGACAGATCGCGGCTGCCGCCGGCGATGCCGCGCGCGTCGAGCAGGATCGCCTCGGTGCCCTCGCGCACCTTGCCCACCACCTGCGCCACGCGCTGGCGCATCTCGTTGAGCGCGCCGAGCAGGCGGTCCATCTCGTTGCCGCGCCCGGTGTCGATGCGTCCGGTCAGGTCGCCCGCGGCGATCTTCGCGAAATGCCCGACCGCCGCGTCGATCGGCCGGACGATCGCGCGCGCGAGCGCCCGGTGCGCGACGAAGCCGGCCACCAGCGCGAACACGCCGGCCGCGCCGAACGCCGTGAGCGCCACCCCGAAGCGCCGCGCCGCCGCTTCGTAGCGCGCGCGCTGGCGGTCGACCTGGAACGCCTCCAGCGCCGTCAGCGCCTGCTGGTAGTCGTCGAACCAGGCCGCCGACATCTCGCGCTGGGTGCCGAGAAAATCGACGAGATTGTCGGCGTCGAGCTGCTTGATGCCCTTCTCCAGCCCCTGCGTGAGCAGCTGGGCGCGCTTCGCGAGCATGGTGTCGAGCAGCGCCTTCTCGGCCGCGTCCGGCGCATGCAGCGCGCGATAGGCGTCGAGCTCGCGGCTGCTCTCGTCGAGCAGCGCGTGCAGCCGGCGCACCTCCGCGGTGGCCGGCTTGCCCGCGCTGATGATCTGCTCGACGTTGCCGAGGCCGATGCGCAGCATCAGCATGCGCTCCGAACTCGTCTTCAGGTGGACGACGGACGCGGTGTCGTCGCGATACATCGCGTCGAGCGCGCCGTTGCTCTTCACGAGCGAGAACGCAGCCGCCCCGATCACCAGCATCAGCAGGACCGTACAGCCGGCAATCGTGGCGGCGAGCCCGCCGCGGATCGTGATGGTTCGAGACATGGTCGGCAAGGGAAAGAGGCGCGCGCATCGGGCCTGGCGGCCGCGGCGCACGCGGGGATCGGACGGAACGCCGGACGCGCTCGCCCGGCACATGACCGCGCGGCCGGCATGGGGCCGGATTCGCGCGCTTCATGTCGGGCTATCGGAAACGCGAATTTTTGACTTGAGCGGCGAAGCGACGGGAACCCGTCGAAAACCGCCATCGCCGGCGCGTCCGGTGAAAGGACGCGACAGGAATGGGGGCGCCGCGGCGCGTGGATCGCCTGCGGGCCGCCCGCGGGGGCGGGCGCGGCGGGCCGGAGCGCTCAGCGCACGGCGGCGACGCGGTACGGGGTGGGCCGGCCGGCGGCCTGCCAGGCCGCGATCGCGACCGCGACGCGCGCGTCCACCTCGGTGAGCGGGCGCGGCTCGCGATCGCCGTTCATCAGGTACCAGTGCCAGCCGCCCTGCGCGTCGCGCACCGACAGCGGCAGGATCGCCGAGCCGCGCATCAGCGGGCTCACGGCGTCATGCAGGTCCTGGAAATTCGGACGCGTGGTGTGGATCACGGCCACGTCGCCGTTTTCCAGATCGCGGCACACCGCATCGACGTCCACCGGCTCCGCATAAAAATCGATCTGCATCGCGTTTCATCCGGCTGGTCGACGAGAGTTGTAGTCTAGTCGGTGAACGGCGGCTTACAAAGGCCGGCGAAGGCCCGGCGGTACGCGCAAACGCGCGGCGCCGCCCGGGCAGGACCTGCCACGGGCGGCGCCACGTGCAACGCGCAGCCGAAACACGCGGCGGCCGCGAGCCGGCGCCTTACCAGGTCGCCGAGAACGCGCGCTGCACGTCTGCCGGCGAGGTGATGCCGTTCGAGATCAGCAGCTGGGTGAGGATCCGCGCCTTCTGCGGGTTCAGGTCGAGCGACACCGCGAAGCCGCGCTGATCGTCGTTCACTTCCACGTTCCGGTTCACGAAGCCGCTGCCGACGCGCGTCGAGCGCACCACGAGGATGCCTTGCCGCGCCGCCTGCTGCAGCGCATCGAGCGCCTTGCCGGAAGTGTTGCCGTCGCCCACCCCGGCCAGCACGATGCCCTTCACGTGATCGGCGATCGCATGGTCGATCTGCTGCGCGTCCATGTTGCTGTGCGAATAGACGATCTCGACGGGCGGCAGCTTGCCGTCGGCCGGCAGCGCGTACTTTTTGCGGGAATCGGCCGTGGCCGGCGCGAGGAAGCGCACGCTCGCCGGATCGACGTAGCCGATCGGGCCGCTGTTCGGCGAGACGAAGGTCTGCACGCTGGTGGAGTTGGTCTTGGTCGCGCCGCGCGCCGAGTGGATCGTGTCGTTCAGCACGATCATCACGCCGCGGCCGCGCGCATGCGGATCGGCCGCCACTTCCACGGCTTCGTAGAGGTTGGCCGGGCCGTCGGCGCTGATCGCCGTGGACGGCCGCATCGACCCGACCAGCACCACCGGCTTGTTGGTGTGCAGGACGTTGTCGAGGAAGAACGCGGTTTCCTCGAGCGTATCGGTGCCGTGCGTGATCACGATCGCGTCGGCCTCGTTGCGATCGGAGATCTCCTGGATGCGCTTCGCGAGCTTGAACCAGACGCCGTCGTTCATGTCCTGCGAGCCGATCGACGCGACCTGCTCGGGGCTCAGGCGCGCGAGCTTCTCGATGCCGGGCACGGCGTCCACCAGCTGCTGCGCGCTGACTGCGCCCGCGTTGTAGGCATTCGCGGCGCGCGCGTCGGCCTTGCCCGCGATGGTGCCGCCGGTGGCGAGAATCGCGACGCGCGGCAGCGAGACGGCGGCCTGGGTGCCCGTCGCGACGGGTGCCGCCGCGTCGGCGGCGAACGAGGCCGGCGCGCCGAGCGCGACGAAGGCGGTCAGCGCCGCTGCGGCGGCGAGACGAAGCAGAGCATGGCGAGACCCGGTTTTCCCGAAAGCGGAAATGTCGTTCATTTTAGACTCCATACATTTTTGATTCGCTGAATTGCACTTCGCAAACATCATTCGATGTTGTTTTCATTTCCGATCGCTCGCAGCCAATCGGTCACGCTGCCGCCGGCCCGCCTGACCAGCGTGCAGTCGATGCTTCGAGCGGGGTGGGCGGCATGCCCGGGGGCGCGCCGATTCGCGAGAATCGCGACGATTCGGAAGGTGGTTTTCAGATGATGTCGTAAGTCATCCTAAAACCAATTTCATTCGCCGTCCTTCGATTTGACCAAATTTGACTTAAATTCTCCGGGGCTCGCTGATGCGCGTCAAACTGGCTCCAGCACGGCGAATCGGCATGATCACCGGGCCGGGGCGGCCGGCGTTTGCGGGGAACACGGCAGACGTGCCGCCCGCATTGTGCTGACGCAAGGAAACATCGAGCGCGGGAGATGCCGGCACGCGGCCCGGATGGCGCGATGCATCATCGCTTCCCGGCCTTGAATAATGATTCGCCATCCTATTGAAATGGCATGATTGTCAATCGATGGCCATCTACCCCAAACAAGGCTTCACGGAATGGCCGCATCACATCCCGATCGATTCGAATAGCGGGAAAATCAACGAATCAGGAAAGGCACATCAAACGCGGACCGATCCGCGGCATGGTCTCGAGTCTTTTTATTTATCCCATGCCGACGGCGGTACCGGCACGGCCGGCACCGCCGCCATCAAATCACCTGCCGCCGCGCTCAGGCCGGGTTGCCGTGATTGTCGGTATCGAAGGTCTGCGACTGGAACGCGATGAACACCGCGAGCCACGCGCCGTCCGGGTAGCGCAGCATCAGGCAGCCATCCTGATAGACACCGTTGTCTTTTTCATACGAACCCGAGTTGCCCTGGTTCATATGGATGTCATGGATGCCCTGGCCCGGCACGAACTTGAAATACTGGTCGGGCTTGTCCTCGGGGCCCCACTTCGCGCCGAACGCGAACACCAGCGAGCCGGCCTCGTCCATCGCCTTCACGACGGCGCTCTCCAGCCGGTCCTTCAGGTCGTTGCTCTGCCCCGGCACGTCGGGCGGCACCGGCACCATCGCCTTGGTATCCACCAGGCCGCCGCGCACGAAGTCGATCGCGAGGCCGCCCGGCTTGCTCGCCAGCTTCGTGAAGCCGGTGTCGGCCGCCATCAGCTGCGTGGTCAGCGAGTCGGGCAGCGTCGTCGTCGATTCGAACAGCACCGTCGAGGGCGCGTGCGGCGCCGACGATTTCACGTTCACCGCGATCCGGAACACCTCGTCGCCCGCATGCACGAGGATCTGGTAATGATCGTCGTCAGCGTTGCGCAGATGTCCGGTAACGGTGCCTTTCAGCAAGCCATAGTTCAGTGACATGGGATCGTCCTGTGGTGGGTGGAAAGCGATTCTGCCGTTCGCGACTGACAGTTTTGCGAAACGCGAGTTGCATGCGCAGGGCGTTTTCCCGCCTGCTTTGAACGTGGCGGCCACGCGGCGCCGCGGATCGGTAAGCGCTACCGCGCACGCGCATCGCATTCGGCAATTTCGTGCGGCGCGCGAGGCGGCCGGCGCCGCGAACCTCTTCCACCAGCGCGACACGCCGGGCGGCGAGAGCCGCACGCCGACGCCGTATCACCTCGACGAAACGAAGGGCAACGCGCGGCGCGCTGGCTGCACCCCGCACGAGTGGGCCGCCGCGCAGGCCGCCTGGGACCATGGCCGCAGGTCGGCGTGACCGACCGCGACGCCGCCGCTCTCGCCCGGCTACCACGAGGCGGCCGAGGCGCCGTTCCCTCGCGCGCTGCCGACGCGTTCCCGCTCTGCGACGCCTGCCACTGCGGCATGCATATCGGCACGATCCCGAACCGGCTGTGCGGCCGGAGCGGCACCCGCGGCCCGAACGGCCGGAGCCCGGCCGACCGGCACCCGCTGCGCGTGGCCGCGCCGAACAACGAATTCCATCTCGGCAGCGGCAGCGGCGCGTCGAACGCGGGCCGGACCTGGACCGCCCGTGCGGACCGGCTGCAGCGGGCGGCGCGAGCGGGAAGGTCTGCCAGAGCCGGGGCGACAACGTCGGCTGCAGCGAGATGATGAGCTTTCGCCACTGGCGTGCCGCGTTCGAAGGCATGGCGGCCGGGCGCCGCCCGGTGTTCGTCCCTGACCGTCGACATCAGGCAGCCGGCGACGACGGCCCGTGGACGCCGAAGCTGGCCGGCCACGGCGCGGGCGAGCGGCGCGGGACGATGGCCGCGCGCGGCCGCTGCCACGACTTCACGGTGAGCCGCGACGCGTCGGCGGTGTTCCGGCGGCGCTTCGCGGGGCATCGAGACCGGCCGCGCTTCCGTGTCCGGTCCGGGAACGGGCACCGCATGAAACGTCCGCCCCTTTCCCGCCCTGCATGAAAAACGGCCGGCCACCGCGAAGCGCGATGGCCGGCCGTCTCGTCTCGTGCGGGCCGCGTCGCGGCCCGCCGCGCGTCAGAACTTGTGGCGAATCCCGACCACGGCCAGTTCCTGGCTGTCGGTGCCCGAGTTCACGCCGTAGCTGCCGATCGAGGCGGCCGCCGCGATCTGGCCGCCGGCGGCGTTGAGCGTCTTGCCGCTCGCCTTCTGGTAGCCCGCCAGCGCGTAGAGGTCGGTGCGCTTGGACAGCGAATAGACCGCGCCGATGTTGACCTGGTTGTAGTGCGCCGAGGCCGGCCCGGTCAGCGAGGTGTAGCTGTAGCCGACGCCGGTGTTCAGCGCCGGCGTGAAGCGGTAGTTGAAGAACGCCGAGCCGCTGTTGAACTTCGCCGTCGACTGGAACGTCGAGAGCGTGTCGCCCGCGTATTGCGTGTTCGAATAGCCGATGCCGAAGGTGGCCGCGGCGATCGAATACTGGGCGCCCGCGCGCACGATCTGGATCGACTTGGCGCTCGCGAAGCCCGAGTTGATCACGGTGTTGAACAGCGTGTCCGAGGTGCTGGTCCAGCTGCGCTGGCCGCCCGCCACGGTGCTGCCGCCGTTCGCGAAGAAGTAGCCGGCGCCGAGCTGCAGCGGGCCGTTCGCGTAGGCCGCGCCGAAGCTGTAGGTCTGGCCGCTGCCGGTCGCGCCGGCCACGCCGCCGAAGCCGTACAGCGCCTCCACCTGCAGGCCCGCGATCAGCGGGCTCGTGTACTTCACCGAGTTGCTCACGCGCAGGCTGTTGTCGTAGTTGTCGAGGTCGCCCGGCGTCGCGAAGGTGCCGCCGAACGGGCCGTCTTCGGTCAGCCCCTGCACGAGATCGACGATCGGATCGTACTGGCGGCCGAGCGTCACCGTACCCCAGCGCTGGTCGGCCAGCCCGACGATCGCCTTGCGGCCGAACTCGCGGCTGCCCTGGCCGAGCGCGCCGGTGCCCACGTTGAAGCCGTTCTCGATCTGGAAGATCGCCGCGAGGCCGCCGCCCAGATCCTCGGTGCCGCGCAGGCCCCAGCGGCTGCCCGACATGTTGCCGCTGCTGAACTTCAGCAGCGAGGACTGGTTGGCGCCGTTGGCGCCCTGCGCGTTGTGGACGTAGGCGATGCCGGCGTCGACGATGCCGTACAGCGTGACGGAGCTTTGCGCGTGGGCGGTGCCGCCGGCGAGCGAGGCGATGGCGGGCAGCGCGAGGAGGGACAGGCGTTTCATTCCGGTTTCTCTGGTGTGTTTTTGGAAGAGTTCGAACGTTATCGAAACCGATATCGGCGGGAAACCAAGGAATTCTTTGAAGAATATGAAAACAACAGATCGGAACGGCATGCCCCGGACGGATTGACGGCGGCGCATCGAACGGGGCCGGCCCAATTGCGCACGCAACCGGTTCGAGCGTGCCGCCCGACACCTGCCGGCGCCGCGCGCGGGCCCGGGAATGGCTCGGCTACCCGGCCGGCCTGGCGATGATGGCGGTCTACTTCCTGATGTTGGTCAAGCCCGCCTGAGCGAGCCGGCCCGCGCCGGCACGGCGCAGCCGCTGCGCCTCGGCCCGGGTCGCCACGCACGGCGCCGAGCCCGGCAGCGGCCGCCCCGCGCTCTCGCGCGCCGCCAGCACCGCCACCGCGCCGAGCGCCGCCGCGCCCATCAGGTAGTAGGCCGGCATCATCAGGTTGCCGGTGGCGCCGACCAGCCACGCCGCCACGAGCGGCGTGGTGCCGCCGAACAGCGAGACCGACACGTTGAAGCCGATCGCCAGCGCGCTGTAGCGCACCGAGGTGGGAAACAGCGCGGGCAGCGCCGACGGCATCACGCCGCAAAAACAGCAGAGCAGCACGCCGAGCAGCATCATGCCGGCGAACAGCGGCACGCCATGGCCGCAGCGAATCAGCAGCAGCGCCGGCACCGCCAGCACGATCAGCCCGAGGCAGCCGGCCAGCAGCACCGGGCGCCGACCGACCCGGTCCGACAGCCGGCCGGCCGCGAGCGTGAGCGGCATCATCGCCAGCATCACCAGCAGCACGACGAGCAGGCTGCTCGCCTGCGCGACGTGCAGCGTGGCCGACAGATAGTTCGGCAGGTAGGCGAGCACCATGTAGTCGGTCACGTTGAAGATCAGCACGAGCCCGATGCAGACCAGCAGCGCGCGCCGCTGCCCGGCCAGCAGTGCCACGAACGACGGCCGCGCATGCGAGCGCTCGAACCGCTCGCGGCGCTCGGCCTCCTTGCGGAACGCCGGCGTTTCCTCGAGCCGGGTGCGGATGTAGAGGCCGATCAGCCCGAGCGGGCCGGCGATGAAGAACGGCACGCGCCAGCCCCAGTCGAGCATCTGCGCGGGCGAGAGCGCGGCCGTGAGCGCCGTGACGGTGCCCGCGCCGAGCAGGTAGCCGGCCAGCGTGCCGAACTCGAGGAAGCTGCCCATGAAGCCGCGATGCCGGTCCGCCGCGAACTCGGCGATGAAGGTGGCCGCGCCGCCGTACTCGCCGCCCGTCGAGAAGCCCTGCACGAGGCGGGCGACCAGCAGCAGCACCGGCGCGAGGATGCCGATCGAGTGATAGCTCGGGATCAGGCCGATCGAGAAGGTGCCGAGCGCCATCATGATCATGGTCATGGCGAGCACGCGCTGACGGCCGATGCGGTCGCCGAGCGGGCCGAACACCATGCCGCCGAGCGGGCGCACCAGGAACGCGGCCGCGAACGTGCCGAAGGTGGCGATCAGCTGCACCGAACCGGCGGTGGACGGGAAGAACACCTCGCCGAGCGTCACCGCGATGTAGCTGTAGACGCCGAAATCGAACCACTCCATCGCGTTGCCGATCGCCATCGCGCCCACCGCGCGCCGCAACAGCACGCGATCGACGACGGTCACCTCGTCGTCGGCGAACGCGGCCGCGCGCGCTTCATACGGACGCGGCGGACGGGGCTGCGCGGCGCGCGCGCTGCCGGCTGGCTCGGCGGAGGGTCTGCGGGTCGATGGGCTCAATGGCACACTCCTGTAGGAATGGCGATGCGCCGCCTGGCGGCGGCGTGTCTCGTCGCGCGATCGGGCGGCCCGCCCGGTCGTCGTCGCCTGTTGTCGGATACGGTGATGGCGTCCGCGAGTTTGCGCGTGCGCAAGCGCGCGAGCCTGCGCGCAAACGTCCCGAAGCCGACTGGAAACGACAGCGTTGCCGCCCCGCCATTCTCGCCTCGCGGCGGCCGCCGCGCGCCTGCCGTGAAGTCGCGTCGGAGGGCGCCGCCGCCGCGCGCAAGGCGGCCGCGCGCCGGTGTCGGGAATAGGCAAGCGGCCGTCGCAATTGCGCGATCCCGGGCGCGCGTTTATCGCAATGATTCGGAGGTGACGCCACCGGCCGTCCGGGCGGCGCGGCAGGTGCCTGCCGCGTCGCCGGACGTGCCGCGATCGTGCCGGACGACGGCCCGGCCGCGGGCCGGTGGCGCCGGTCGGCGATGCCAGGCCGGTCGCCGACCGGCGGCGCCGGCGGCGTCGTCACGCACGGCCCAACCTCGCGCATCGGCTCGCACCGATGTTGAATCCATGCCCGCACCCACGCTCCGCCACTTCGGTTTCCTGACGCTGCCGTCGTTCTCGATGATCGCGTTCTCGAGCGCGATCGAGGCGCTGCGCATGGCCAACTACGCCGATCGCAGCGAGTTCTACCGCTGGTCGGTCTATTCGATCGACGGCGGCGCGGTGCCGGCCAGCAACGGCATGGTCGCGCGGCCCACCCGGCGGCTCGACCTCGACGCGCCGCTGCCGGACCTGCTGATCGTCTGCGGCGGCACGCGCGTGCGCGAGGCCGTGGACGCCCCGCTGCTCGACACGCTGCGCGAACTCGCGCGGCGCGGCGTGCCGCTCGGCGGCATCTGCACCGGCGCCTACGCGTTGATGGCGGGCGGCCTGCTCGACGGCTATCGCGGCACGGTCCACTGGGAGAACCTGTCGGCGCTGCATGCGGAATTCCCGGCCGTCTCGATCGTCGACGCGCTGTTCGTGATCGATCGCGACCGCGTGACCTGCGCCGGCGGCACCGCGCCGCTCGACCTGATGATCGGCCTGATCGCCGCCGAGCGCGGCCAGCCGCTCGCCACGCGCGTGTCCGAGCAGTTCGTGCTGGAACGGATCCGCGGCGCGAGCGATCCGCAGCCGATCCCGGTCGACGCGCGGGTCGGCTTCTCGCGCGCCGAACTCGTGGAGGCGGTGCGGCTGATGGAGGCCAACATCGAGGAGCCGCTGCCGCTGGCCGACCTGGCGCGGCTGATCGCGCTGTCCGAGCGCCAGATGCAGCGGATGTTCAAGCACTACCTGAGCACTTCGCCGACCCACTACTACCTCGCGGTCCGGCTCAAGCACGCGCGCGAGATCCTGCGCAACAGCGACCTGTCGATCGCGCGCGTCACGCCGCTCGCGGGCTTCCGTTCCGCCTGCCATTTCAGCAAGGCCTACCGCTCGCAGTTCGGCCACGCGCCGAGCCAGGAGCGGCGCGCGCCGAAGCCCGACGGCGGGCAGGCGGGCGCGCCGCGCGGGGTGTTGCCGGCGAGCGCGGAAGCGGAGGCGCCCGGGACCGGCGGCACGGTCCCGCAGCGTGGTTGAGCGGCCGGGCCGTCTGGCAAGATGGACGGCGCCCGGCATCGATCGCGGCTCGGCGCATGTCTCGCGGCGAGCATGGGGTCGTTTGCGAAAGGCGAGCGCAATGGCCACCGATCGCGGCGCCGCGCTGCCGATCCACTGGCGCCGCGCCGGCCAGGCCCCGATCCGGGAGACGGGAATGTCCGTCGCCGTTCTCGGCGCGCCCGCCCCCTCAGATCATCAACCCGCCCGACGCCTCGATGCGCTGCGCGTTGATCCAGCGGTTGTCGTCGGCCAGCAGCGAGGCAACCAGCGAGCCGATGTCCTCGGGCTGGCCCACGCGGCCGAGCGCCGTCATCTCGGCGATGCGCCGATTCAGGTCGGGGTTGTCGCGCACCATGCCGCCGCTGAAGTCGGTGGCGATCGCGCCCGGCGCGACGGTGTTCACGGCGATGCCGCGCGCGCCCAGCTCGCGGGCCAGGTAGCGCGTCAGCACTTCCACGGCGCCCTTCATCGACGCGTAGGCGCTGCTGCCCGGGAACGACAGGCGCGTGAGCCCCGACGAGATGTTGACGATGCGGCCGCCGTCGTTGATGAGCGGCAGCAACTTCTGCGTAAGGAAGAACACGCCCTTGAAATGCACGCGATAGAGCGCGTCGAGATCGCTTTCGGTCACGCTGTCGAACGGCGCGTGGTGCGAGGTGCCGGCGTTGTTGACGAGGTAGTCGAATCGCGCGGCGCCGAGCGTGGCGAGCGCGGTGCCGGTCTCGGCCACGAACGCGTCGAACGCGGCGGTGTCGCCGGTATCGAGCTGCAGCGCGACCGCGCGGCGGCCGGCGGCGGCGACCTGCGCGACCACCTCGTCGGCGGCGGCCCGGTTCGCGTGGTAGGTGAAGATCGAATCGACGCCGCGCCGGGCCAGGCTCAGCACGGTGTCGCGGCCCAGGCCGCGGCTGCCGCCGGTGACGATCGCAAGCTTGCCGGTCTGGCCGGCGGGGGAAATCGGGGTGGACATGCTGCAATACCTCATGGGGGAATGACGGTACCGATCGTAGGGCCGCGCCCCGCCCGCGGTGAATGTCCGAATTCGACAATTTCTTGCCCGATCCTGCCCGGCGCGGCGCATCGGCCGCGCTTGCCGTTATGCTGACGAACCGATGCCCACCCGCGGACCGGGCCGCCCCGCTCCGCTCATGCCATGACCCCGAATCCCCTGCTCGACGCGGTGCAGCGCTACACCGACCGCCGGCCCGGCGAAGACCTCCACCTGACCGGAATCGACGGCATCGCGATCGTGCGCGCGACGCGCGAGCGCCCGCAAAGCCACCTGATCCTGAGGCCGGCGCTCTGCCTGGTACTGCAGGGCGCCAAGCAGACGCGCTTCGGCGCGCGCGACTTCCTCTACCGCGCGGGCGAGATGCTGGTGGTGGGCGTGGAGATGCCGGCCATCGGCCGGATCGTGGAAGGCAGCAAGGCGGCGCCCTATTTCGGCCTGTCGATCGAACTCGACATGACGGTGATGGCGGCGGTGCTGGAGGCGTTCGACGCGCCGCCGCCGGCCGCCGGCCATACCGGGCCGGGCGTGTTCGTCGAGACGCTGCGCGCCGAGATCGCCGACTGCGCGCTACGCGCGATCCGGCTGCTCGACACGCCGCACGCGATCCCGGTGCTCTATCCCGGCATCATGCGCGAGCTTTGCTACTGGCTGCTGGCCGGCCCGCGCGGCGGCGAGATCGTCGGCATGATGCTCGCGAACGGCCAGGCCGAGCGCGTGGTGCGCGCGATCCACGCGCTGCGCGAGGGCTTCGCGGCGTCGATCCGCATCGACGACCTCGCGCGGCTCGCGCGCATGAGCCCGTCGGCGTTCCATCGCCAGTTCAAGGCGCTGACCTCGATGACGCCGCTGCAATACCAGAAGCAGCTGCGCCTGCTGGAAGCGCGCCGGCTGATCGCCAACGACGTGCTGAAGGTGGAGGAAGCCGCGTTCCGCGTCGGCTACGAAAGCCCCTCGCAGTTCAGCCGCGAATACTCGCGGATGTTCGGCATCTCGCCGAAACGCGACGCGAGCGGCCTGCTGGCCGCGATGCGCGACGGGCGCCGGCTTACGGCCAGCGGGGCGTAGGCACGCTCCGGTGGACGGCGCGGGCGGCCGGCGCGCGCCGGCCCCGCCAGCGCTCACAGATCCCGCACGTCGGTGATCGGCGGGTTGCCGAACGCGTCGTCGAGCAGGTGGTCGATCAGCTTGCGCGCCGCGTCGTCGGGCGTCGTCAGCGCGCCGCTCGCCTTCAGCCGCTCGAACCGATCGAGCTGCGGGAAGCGGCTCGCGTCGGTGGCGCGGATGACGGCCTGCATGTCGGTGTCGACCACGCCCGGCGCGACGCTGGCGATCCGCAGCGGGCCGTTGTGATCGAGCGCGACCGCGCGCGCGTGATGATCGAGCGCGGCCTTGGTCGCGCAATAGACGCTCCAGCCCGCATAGGCGTTGCGCGCGGCGCCGCTCGATACGTGCGCGATGCGCCGTTCGACCGCCCCGCCGCCGAGCTTCGCGACCGCGCTCGCGAACAGCAGCGGCGCCGTCACGTTCAGCGCCACCGCGCGCGCGATCGCGTCGGGTGCCTGCACCTCGAGCGGGCCGATCGGCTCGACCGTGCCCGCGTTGTTGATCAGCAGCACCGTGCGCGCGCCGGCCGCGAACCGTTCGAGTTCCCCGCCGGCCAGCCACGCGGCCACCCGCGCGGGATCGGAAAGATCGAGCGCGGCTTCGGTGAAGCGTTCGCCGTATGTCGCGGCGAGCGACGGATGCGCGCCGCGCGACACGCCAAGCACGGCGATGTCACGGCGCAGCAGCTGCGTGGCGAGCGCGGCGCCGAGGCCGCGCGTGTGGCCCGTGACGATCGCGCGGATCGCGGGGGGCGTGGAATGGGTCTGGGTCATGTCGGGTGAAATGGCGGTAAGAACATCATGAAAGGCAGCGCGCCGGCCCGCGGACGGGATACCCGGCGAAGCAGGTCGGGCTCGGGCCCGAATCGACCGCCATCGTAACGACGCCGGCGCGGGCCGGCAACGCGGCGCCGCGCGGCAGGCGCCCTCGGCGCGCCGTGCCGCATCCACCGTCAAGTGCCTGCCTCGTTTGATAGGTATGATGTCGGACATCGCCGGCCGCGGGCCGTTCGGCTCGCGCCGGCACCGGCCGTGCCACGCGGGCATCCGCCCGTTCGCGGCACGGCCGCCGCCCCATGCGCGCGTCACGCGTGCGAAAGCAATGCGTGACGCGCGATCCGCGCCGGCAGGCGCCAGTCGATTCGCCGATTCGCAGGAGACACATCGCATGAACCACGAAATCACAGGAAACATGTTGCTGGGCGCGGCCTCGGTCCGCGGCACGCAGGGCGTGCTGCGCGCGTTCGCGCCGGCCACCGGCGCCGAACTCGAACCGGAATTCGGCGCCGGCAGCCCGGCCGACGTCGATCGCGCCTGCCGCCTCGCGGGCGAGGCGTTCGACGCGTTCCGCGCCGCGCCGCTGGAAACGCGCGCGGCGCTGCTCGAAGCCATCGCCACCGGGATCGAGCAGCTCGGCTCGGCGCTGATCGAGCGCCTGCATCTGGAAACGGCGCTGCCGGTCGGCCGCCTCGAAGGCGAACGCGCCCGCACCTGCGGCCAGTTGCGCCTGTTCGCGCAACTGGTGCGCGACGGCCGCTGGAACGACGCCACGCTCGATTCGGCGCTGCCCGAACGCAAGCCGCTGCCGCGCGCCGACCTGCGCGCGCGCAAGATCCCGATCGGCCCGGTGGCCGTGTTCGGCGCCAGCAACTTCCCGCTCGCGTTCTCGGTGGCGGGCGGCGATACGGCCTCCGCGCTGGCGGCCGGCTGCCCGGTGGTGGTGAAGGCGCACGAGGCGCATCTGGGCGGCTCGGAACTGGTGGGCCGCGCGATCCAGCAGGCGGTGGCCGAGGTCGGCCTGCCCGAGGGCACGTTCTCGCTCGTGATCGGCAAGGGCAACGCGGTGGGCGAGGCGCTGGTCGCGCATCCGGCGATCAAGGCGGTCGGCTTCACCGGCTCGCGTCGCGGCGGCCTCGCGCTGTCGGCGATCGCCGCCGCGCGCGCCGAGCCGATCCCGGTCCACGCCGAAATGAGCAGCATCAACCCGGTGCTGTTGATGCCGGCCGCGCTGAAGGCGCGCGGCGCGCAGCTCGCGCAGGGCTTCGTGGAATCGCTGGTGCTGGGCGCCGGCCAGTTCTGCACGAACCCGGGCCTGCTGCTCGCGATCGACGGCCCGGAGCTCGACGCGTTCGTCGCCGCCGCCTCGGCCGCGCTCGCCGAGAAGCAGTCGCAGATCATGTTGACGGCCGGCATCGCCGCCACCTACCGCCGCCAGATCGACGAGCGCGCGCAGCAGCCGGACGTGGCGCGCGTGGCCGACGGCGTCGCCTCCGGGAACGCCTGCGGCGCACTGCCGGTGCTGTTCCGCGCCACGGCCGCCACCTTCACCGCGAACCACGGCCTCGCCGACGAGATCTTCGGCCCGGCGTCGATCGTGGTGGCCTGCCGCGACGAGCAGGAACTGCTGGGCGTGCTCGACGGCATCGAAGGCCAGCTCACGGCCACGCTGCTGCTGGACCCGGCCGATTACCCGGTCGCCAGGCGCGTGCTGCCGGTGCTCGAACGCAAGGTGGGCCGGATTCTCGCGAACGGCTATCCGACCGGCGTCGAAGTCTGTCACGCGATGGTCCACGGCGGCCCGTTCCCGGCCACCTCCGACTCGCGCACGACCTCGGTGGGCACCATGGCGATCGACCGCTTCCTGCGTCCGGTCTGCTATCAGGACCTGCCGGCCGAGTTGCTGCCCGAGGCGCTGCGGGACGAGAACCCCCTCGGCATCTGGCGCCTGCGCGACGGCGAACTCGTCAAGCGCTGAGCGACGCCGCCCGGTGGCGGCCAAAGCCGCGACCGGGATTGGCGGGCACCATGAAAAAGGCCGGCGCCATTTCGCGCCGGCCTTTCTCGTTTGGCGGCGGCAGTTCGTTGAAACGGCGGCCGCGCTTCGCGATCCCGGCTGACCGCTCTGCTTCGGTGCCTCGTTTCCACGCCCGCCCGGCGCTCAGTTCGCCAGATCGGACGGCAGCTTGCCGCCGTTGGCGGCCAGCGCCTGCATCACGGCCTTGTGCAGCCACACGTTCATGCTGGCCGAGTCGTTCGTGTCGCCGTCGTAATGCAGCTCCGCGGCGAGTTGCTTGCGATGCTCGAGGCTGCTGTCCACGCCGAGCGCCTTCATGGTGTCGACGATCGACACGCGCCAGTTCAGCGTCTGGCCGCTCTCGGCCACCAGCCGGTCCATCACCGCCGCGACGTCGACGTCGGACAGCGGGGCCTGCGCGGGCGCGGCCTCGGGCGCCACGTCCTGCACGGCGCCCGGGTCCGGGACGGGCGCGGCCGCGGGCGGCGGCTGGTCCGGTTTGGCCTTGCCGAACAGCTTGTTCACGATATCGCCAAAGATGCTCATGTCTGGGCTCCCAACGGTGGGTGAGATGAGTGAGGACGGCACCCGCGCGAGCGGGGCCGCCATGCGTGTCGCGCCTCATGTTACGCGGGTTGGCACCGTGAAAATGTCAAAAGTCGTAAGCGGCGCGACCGGTGGCCGTCAGAAATGAAGCCGGCACGAATCGGCGGGAATCGTGAGCCAGCCGATCGCCGGCGCGGCCACGTAGATCGCGACCAGCGCCACGCCATACTGCCGGCCGCTGATGCGAAGCGGCACGGCGCGCCGCACGACCGCGACGAGCCCGATCCAGGCGGCCAGCGCGGGGATCGCCACGATCAGGTTGTCGCCGGCCGCGCCAGGCCGACCACGGCGAACAGCAGCGTCCAGCCGGCCGCCAGGCCCGGATCGCGGCACTCGGCCGCCAGCGCGCCGAAGCCGCCCGCCGCCACCAGCGCGAGCACGGCGGCCAGCATCAGCAGGCCCTGGACCACGAGCGAGGCGCGCCGGCGGCGCGGCGCCGGGCCGGCGTCGACGGAAGCGAGAGGTCCGGAATGCGGGTCGGTCGGTGTGGTCATCGCGGCGGCGGGATCGATCGTGACGGAAGCGGAAACGACGTGTCGCGCCGGCGGGTCTCGCGCCGGCGCGCTTCGCTTCAGGATGCGACAACCATCGGGGCGCACGGCGCGGCGCCGTTTTCGCGCTTCATTGCGTCCGGGTGCAGGGCGCCGGCGCCGCCGCGTCGATCGGCGCGGCACTGGCCTGCTGCACGGCCTGCGTCGCGATCTGCTGCAGACGCACGGCAAGCGCCGCCGGCACGCCGAGCTGCTGCGCGGCCAGTTCGTTCGCGCCGAAGCGCTGCACGTCCACGCCGGTGATCCGCTCGAACAGCACGAGGCCGCTCAGGTACGCACCGGCCACGCCGGGATGCGCGTAATCGGGCGTGCCGATCTGCGGATCGTTGCTGGCCTCGATCCCGTACCAGAGCAGCGGCAGGCTCGACGCCGCGAACGGATCGGGATTCGCCACGCCTTGGCTCCAGGCCAGCCGCCACGCCTCGCCCACCGGCGCCACGGCGGCGATCGCGCCGTCGACGCCGGCCGCCGCGTAATAGGCATCGTGGTTCGCGTCGCTCAACGCCGTCAGCGCGGCCTGGTACTGCGCCGCGAAACCGGTGGCCGACGGATCGCCCGCCAGCGTCTGCGCGAGATCGGCGCGCGCCCACGGCTCGTACAGGTAGACGCCCGCGCGCGGCGCCACCGCATGCACGGCGGTCTCGATGGTCTTCACGCTCGAACAGAACGCCTGCGGATCGCTGAGGCTGCTGCCCGTCAGCGCCAGCGGCAGCGGCTTCGTGCTCAACTCCTGCAACACCACGGCGTTCCAGAGCGGCTGGGCGATCACGGCCGGCGCGGCCGCGAAGTTCTTCGCGAGGCTGGTCTGCGAGATCGCCTCGATGTGGACGTCGTACTGCAGGCCGGCCTCGGCGGCCAGCGCCGCGAAGATGCCGGGGATGCCGCCCCACGGGCCGGCCTCGAGTTCCTGGCGCGCGCCGGTCTGGCCGAAGTTCTCGTCGACCACCAGCGCGGACGCCGCCGTCGAGCCCGCCGCGCCGCCCGCGCGATAGCCGCGCACCGGCTGGTATCGCCCGTGCGTGAAGCTGTCGCCGACGAACAGGATGTGCTGCACGGCCGCCGCCGTGGTGCCCGATGTAGCAGTCTGGCCCGACGCCGCGCCCGGGTTGCCGGTGCCGCCTGCGCCGGTGTGGCTGCCCGCGCCGCCGCCGTCTCCGCCGCCGCCGCAGGCCGCGAGCGCGAACAACGTGCCGCATGCGCCGGCCAGCATGGTCGCGCGCGTTGAAAACCTTCTGTCGATCACATCTCCTCCGGGTGTCTGCGTTGGCGCACGCATGCGATGTGCCGTCCGCCGGCAACGGCAACGATGCATGAATCGTTGCATCCACAACGACATACGCATGCGCACCGACCGCAGCGTTTCAATCTCGCGCCGAGGCTACGGGATGCGCGTGAAGGCGTCCAATATGATTTGGCGCACCTGTCCATATCGGCCCGATATGCGAACCGCCGGCCCCGGCGCGGCCGCGACGCGGCAGGCGCGAAGCTTTCGAGCCGATTCGCGGGGCCGGGCCGCGCGCGCGGCGGGCAGGGATAACCCCGGCACGACCGGCCATGGCGGCCCGTCGTTGACAGTTAATAGATGACCGGTTATCTTGCTACGCATTCTCCACCGCCCGCCGAACCCGCGATGCCCCGTCCGCCCAACCCCGAAGTCCGCACCCGCCTCGTCAGCGCCGGGCGGCGCGTCGTCCACGAGCAGGGCTTCAACGGCTGCGCGGTGCAGGACATCGCCGAAGCGGCGAAGGTGCCGAAGGGCTCGTTCTATCACTACTTCGACAGCAAGGAGGCGTTCGCGGGCGAGATCCTCGACGACTACTGGCGCGCGATCGAGGCACGCCACGCGACGGTGCTGCGCGAGGGGCGCGGCAAGCCGCTCGCGCGCATCCGCAAGTTCTTCCGGCTGATCACCGACGATCACCGCGAACACGGCTTCGCGCTCGGCTGCCTGATCGGCAACCTCTCGCTCGAACTGTCGGCCGCCAACGACAGCGCGCGGCACACGGCGCGGCGCCTGCTGGACCGCTGGCAGACGCTGTTGGCCGATTGCCTGCGCGAGGCGCAGGCCGCCGGCGAACTCGATGCCGCTCACGACGCCGACGAACTCGCGGCAATCCTGGTCGAGGCCTACGAAGGCGCCGTGATGCGCAGCAAGATCGAGCGCAACGGCAACGCCTGCGCGCGATTCGAAAAGGTCGTGCTCGCCCGTTGGCTCGGGTGAATTTTTTTTGACCCAATAACAAGATGACTGGTCATTTATTTAAAGCCTCGCATGGCCGGCCGTGGTCCGCTTCATCCGCTTCGTTCCGTCGTCCCCTCCCCTGACCCATCGCAAGGAGTTTCGCATGAGCCACCCCGCATCCGGCACGGCCGCCTCGCACCCCTACGCCGATCCGGCCGAACCGGCACTGCCGGCCACCGGCTTTCGCCTCGATCGCGGCAAGGCCGCGCTGGTCGTGATCGATCCGCAGAACGATTTCCTGAGCCCGTCGGGCGCGACCTGGCCGCTGGTGGGCCAGAGCGTCACCGAGAACGGCACGGTCGGCCACCTCGCCACGCTGTTCCGCACGGCGAAGGAAGCCGGCATCGCGGTGGCCGTCTCGCCCCATTACTACTACCCGTGCGATCACGGCTGGCACTTCGGCGGCCCGCTCGAAAAGGTCATGCACGACATCGACATGTTCGCGCGCAAGGGGCCGAACACGCTGGAAGGCTTCGAGGGCTCGGGCGCCGACTTCCTCGACGAGTACAAGCCCTACATCCTCGACGGCAAGACCATCATCGCGTCGCCGCACAAGGTGTACGGCCCGCAGACCAACGATCTCGCGCTGCAGCTGCGCAAGCACGGCGTCTCGCAGGTGATCCTGGCCGGCATGGCCGCGAACCTCTGCATCGAGTCGCATCTGCGCGAGCTGATCGAACAGGGCTTCGAGGTGGTGGTGGTGCGCGACGCCACGGCCGGCCCGCGCGTGCCGGAAGGCGACGGCTATCTGGCCGCGCTGATCAACTTCCGCTTCCTCGCGCACGCGCTGTGGACCACGGAGCAGACCGTCGCCGCGCTCGCCGCGCAGGCGGCCGGCGCGACGGCGTGAGCGCCGCTGGCCATGCGCGAATCAGCATGAATCAGCGCACCGGCAGCGCGAGCCGCGCGAGTTCGGCGAAGTAGCGCGCGCCGAGCGGCAGGATCGCGTCGTTGAAGTCATACGAGGCGTTGTGCAGCGGGGTGCCGCCCGCCTCGGGCGTGTCGCCGTTGCCGATGAACACGAAGTTGCCAGGCACCACCTGCAGGAACGCGCCGAAATCCTCGGAGATCATCATCGGCTGCACGTTCGCGTCGACGGCGTTCGCGCCGGCGACGCGCGTGGCCGCCTCCACGGCGATCCCGACGCAGGCCTCGGTGTTCACGGTGGGCGCGAACTCGTGCGTGTACTCGAAGTGGCATTCGGCGCCGGCGGCACGGCAGATGCCCTCGCTGATCTCGCGCATGCGCGTGGCGAGCAGCGTCTGCACCTCGCGCGAATGGCTGCGCGTGTCGCCCTTGATCGTCACGTTCGACGGGATCACGTTGCGCAGCCCGTCGGTGATGAACTCGGTACACGACACCACCGCCTGCTGGCCGGGATCGAGGTTGCGCGAGACGATGGTCTGCAGCGCCAGCACGATCTGCGCGCCGATCACGATCGGATCGATGCCCATCTGCGGCCGCGCCGCGTGCGTGCCGCGTCCGCGCACGTGGATCACGAAGTTGTCCTCGCTCGCCATGATGCCGCCCGCGCGCGTGGCGAACGTGCCGGCGCGCATGCCCGGCATGTTGTGCGCGCCGAAGATCGCGTCCACCGGAAAGCGCTCGAACAGCCCGTCGGCCATCATCGCCCTGGCGCCGCGCCCGTGCTCCTCGGCGGGCTGGAAGATGAAGCGCACGGTGCCGTCGAAGTCGCGCCGCTCCGCCAGCAGCTGCGCCGCGCCGAGCACCATCGACATGTGGCCGTCGTGGCCGCAGGCGTGCATCCTGCCCGGCACGCACGACGCGTAGGCGCGGCCCGGCGCCTGCTCGACGATGGCCAGCGCGTCCATCTCGGCGCGAATCCCGATCACGCGCGGGCTGTCACCCACGCGCAGGTTCGCGACCAGCCCGGTGCCGCCGATGCCGCGCTGCACCTCGAGGCCGAGCGTGCCCAGGATGCGGGCCACGGTGTCCGAGGTCTCGACTTCCTCGAAGCCGGTCTCGGGATATTGGTGGAAGCGGCGGCGCCAGCCGGCCAGTTGCTCCTGAAGCGTGCTTTCCATGCGGATCTCCCTCTGTCCGGATACGTCGATCGTGGCGTGCGGCGGCGGCGTGGTCATGCCGCGCGCGCGAGCCAGGCGCGCTGCCGCGCCGCCACCGACTCGGCCGGCTCGCCGACGAAGCGCGCGTAGTCGGCCGGCGCCGTGGCGCCCTCGGTGTTGACGACCAGCACGCGCGCATCGGGGCCGAGCCCCGCGCGCGCGGCCAGCGCCGCGTCGCGCATCAGTACCGCGAGCCCGGCAAAACCGGCCGCGCCCGATTCGCCGGCCACGACCGGCACGTCGCCATGATCCGCGCCGTCGCCGGCCTGGCCCGCGAGCGCGCGCATCGCGGCCAGCGCGTCCTCGTCCTCGATCGTCATGAAGGTATCGACGGCGGGCTGCAGGAAGCGCCACGCGAGCGGCGAGGCTTCCCCGCAGGCGAGGCCCGCCATCACCGAATCGACGCTGCCGGACGCCTTCGCCGCCTGTCCGGCCAGCGCGCTCTGGTACAGGCAATCGGCCTGGCCCGGCTCGACCACGATGAAGCGCGGCCGGGCCGCGCCGTAGCGCTCCCAAAGATAGCTGACGATGCCGGCCGCGAGCCCGCCCACGCCGCCTTGCAGCAGCACGTGCGTGAACGCGGGGCGCCCGGCCTCGCCGCCCGCCTGGGCGACGACCTCGCCCGCGATCACGCCGTAGCCCTGCATCACGTCGCGCGGAATGCCTTCGTAGCCGTCATACGAGGTGTCGGACACCACGTGCCAGCCGTGCTCACCCGCGAGCCGCGCCGCGTGGAGGACCGATTCGTCGTAGTTGCCGGCGATCCGCACGATGCGTGCGCCCTGCGCGGCGATCGCCTGCTCGCGCTCGGCGCCGACGTTGGCGTGCAGCACGATCACGCAGGCGCACCCCACCGCGCGCGCGGCGGCCGCGAGCGCCTTGCCGTGATTGCCGTCGGTGGCGCTGATCACGGTCAGCGCGGCCAGCCGCTCGGCGTGGCGGCCGGTGATCAACGCGGCCGGATCGAAGCCGGCCGCCGGCATCAGGCGCTGGATCAGCCGCAGCAGCGCGACCGGCGCGCCGAGCGCCTTGAAGCTGCCGAGCGGCGAGCGCGCCGCCTCGTCCTTCACGGCGAGCCGCGCGAGGCCGAGCCGCGCGGCCGCGCCCGGCAGCTCGAACAGCGGCGTGGCGCTGCGGCGCATCAGCGGCCAGTGCGCGAGCCACGCGCCGCTTTCGTCGGCCGCGGCGATGTTGAGGATGCCGCGCAGCGCGTCGGGATACGGCGCGAGCGTGGCGTGCGGGTTCGCGGACAGCATGGAACGGACTCCGGAAAAGATCGTGCGCGCGCCGGGACGGTCGCGCCGGCGCGGCGCGGGGTGGCGTGGGATGACGCCGGTGAGGGCGTCGCGTGTTTGAAAAATAATATTTCCCACCGCGCTCAATTCGGTCTCATAGTTGCGTGGCGTGACGCAATTTTTTTCCGTTTTCTCCCGCCTTTCCGCACCGCCTCCACCGCTCCATCATGACGAGTCCCCTCGACACCTACGACCGCAAGCTGCTGGCCGAGATCCAGCGCGACGCGCAGATCCCCCAGAGCGAACTCGGCGCGCGCGTGAACCTGTCCACCGCCGCCGTCAACCGGCGCCTGCGCCGCCTCGCCGACGACGGCGTGATCGAACGCTACACGGCCGTGGTGGCCCCCGAGAAGGCCGATCATCCGCTCACGATCGTCGTCAACGTCGAGGTGGAGAGCGAGCAGATCGACCTGCTCGACGCGATGAAACGCACCTTCTCGCAGCACCCGTGGGTGCAGCAGTGCTACTACGTGGCGGGCGAATGGGATTTCGTGCTGATCGTCACGGTCCGGCACATGGAGCAGTACAACGAGCTGACGCGCCGGCTGTTCTTCTCGAACAACAACGTGAAGCGCTTCAAGACGCTGGTCTGCATGAACCGCGTGAAGGTGGGGCTGGAGGTGCCGATGGATGCCGAGGGCTGACGCGCGCGTGACGGAGGGATGACAGGCGCGGGCGTTGCTAGCCCGGACCGCCGAAGCGGCCGCGCCGGGGCGGCACGCGCGGCGCCCGGCATGGCTTGCCGGGCCGGATCGCGGCAGACGCGCGCCGGCGGCCGGCCGCATGCCGCGATGGACGGGACCGGCGCCGTCCGCTTACCATGGGCGCGCTTGCCAACTCGAACAGGAGCCATTCATGTCAGTTGATGCGAAGTACAAGACCACCGCCACCGCGACCGGCGGCGGCCGCGACGGCAAGACCGAACTGGCCGACGGCACGCTGTCGTTCCAGCTCACCGTGCCGAAGGAACTCGGCGGCCCGGGCGGCGACGGCGCGAACCCCGAGAAGCTGTTCGCGCTCGGCTACTCGGCCTGCTTCCTCGGCGCGCTGCGCGTGGCCGCGCAGCAGACCAGGATCAAGGTGCCGGAAGGCACCACCGTCACGGCGACGATCGGCATGGGGCCGCGCTCGGAAGGCGGCTACGGCATCACCGCCGCGCTCGACGTCTACCTGCCCGGCGTGCCCGAGGCGGACGCGTCCAAACTGGTCGAGACCACCCACGGCATCTGCCCGTACTCGAACGCGATCAAGGCCAGCGTCGACATCGAGACGACCACGCGCGGCTGACGCGCAACACGACAAGCGGGCCGCGCCGATCCACGCGACACACGCGATACGCGCGCGGCCCGGCACCGGGGCGGCAACGGCGAGGTTGCCGCCGCGCTCGTTTGCGCATGCCGGCGAACCACGCCGGCGCGGTCCTCCCCGCCTACAGCGACCGCTCGATCGCCTGCCCGAGCAGCGCGATGCCGAGATCGACCTCCTCGTCGCTGACGGTCAGCGGCGGCGCGATCCGGAACACCCCGCCCATCCCCGGCAGTTGCACGATGTTCATGCTGAGCCCGAGGTTCATGCACTCGCGCGTGATCTTCGCGCCGAGCCCGTCGGCGGGCGCCTTGGTGCGGCGGTCCTTGACGATCTCCATGCCGAGCAGCAGCCCGCGCCCGCGCACGTCGCCGATGCAGTCGAAGCGCTCCATCAGCCCCAGCAGCCCGTTGCGCAGCCGTTCGCCCATCCGGTTCGCGCGCGCCACCAGCCCGTCGCGCGCCACCACGTCGAGCACGCGCAGGCCGACCGCGGCCGGCAGCGGATCGGATACGTGGGTCGTGTAGAACAGGTAGCCGCGCTCGTGCGCGCGTTCCTCGATCCCGGCCGAGGTGACCACCGCCGCGAGCGGCAGCCCCGCGCCGAGCGTCTTCGACAGCGTCAGGATGTCGGGCGTGACGCCGTCGCGCTCGAACGCGAACATCGTGCCGGTACGGCCCACGCCGGTCTGCGCCTCGTCGAGGATCAGCAGCATGCCGCGCTCCTCGCACTTGCGCTTGAGCGCGGCCAGGTAACCGGGCGGCAGGTCGATGATGCCGCCCGAACTGAGGATCGGCTCGGCGATGAAGGCGGCCAGGTTGCCGCTCGACTGGCGGTCGATCAGGTCGAACGCGTAATCGAGTTCGGCCAGGCAGTCGTAGCCGCCGTTGCGCTCGAAGCGCGGCCGGTACGTGGACGGCGCCGGGATCGCGAACGAGCCCACCGCCGCCGGCCCGACGCCCTTGCGGCCGGCGCTGTAGGTGGCCGACGCGGCGTGGCCGGTCATGCCGTGCCACGACTGCGCGAAGCCCACCACCTCGTACTTGCCGGTCACGAGCTTGGCCATGCGGATCGCCGCCTCGTTCGATTCGGCGCCGGTGCTGAGCAGCAGCGCGCGGTCGAGCCCGGGCGGCGTGATCCCGGCGAGCCGCGCGGCCAGCTCGACCACCGGGCGCGACAGCATTCCGCTGAACAGATGGTCGAGCTTGCCCGCGTACTCGTTGATCACCGAGACGATGTCCGGGTGACTGTGGCCGAGCACGGCGCTCATCTGCCCCGAGGTGAAATCGAGGATCGCGCGGCCGTCGGCGTCGTAGACGAAACTGCCCTGCGCGCGCTCGATGATCATCGGCTCGAAGCTGCCGCCGTAGCGGATCAGGTGCTGGCGCGCCTGCCGCCAGAATTGCTCGTCTTGGTTGCGGGACACCACGGTTCTCCTGACTGGAAGGAAGGTTCACGTTCGAACCCATGCCGCCAGTCTAGAAGCGCGGCTTTTTTTATAGAATCTAATAGTTTTAATTCGAGATAGAAACGTGGCTAATACCAGGGAAGCGGCGCCATGAGCCTCACGCTCGACATCGATCTGTTGCGCACCTTCGTCGTGATCGCCGAGGTCCACACGCTGAGCCGCGCGGCCGAGCGCGTCGGGCGCACCCAGTCGGCGCTGAGCCAGCAGCTGAAGCGGCTGGAGGAGATCGTCGACGCGCCGCTGTTCCAGCGCACCGGGCGCGGGGTGGTGCTGACCAACCCCGGCGAGCGGCTGCTCGCGCATGCGCAGCGCCTGCTGCGGCTGCACGACGAGGCGATGGCCGATCTGTCCGGCAAGGGGCTGACCGGCACGATCCGCTTCGGCTGCCCCGACGACTACGCCACGGTGTTCCTGCCCGCGCTGCTGCGGCAGTTCTCGATCCGCCATCCGCATGCGCAGGTGGAGGTGGTGTGCGCGCCCACTCCGCGCCTGCGCGAGCGGCTGGGCACGCACGCGCTCGATCTCGCGCTGGTATCGGTGCCGGACGCGCCGGAAGCCGACGAATCGATCATCCGCCGCGAGGCGCTGGTCTGGGTCGGGTATCCCGGGCTCGATCCGGCCGATTTCGAGCCGCTGCCGCTCGCGCTGTCCGACGCCGACGCGCTCGACCATCTCGCCGCCTGCGAGGCGCTGCGGCGGGCCGGGCGCGCGTTCCGGATCACCTGCGCGAGCAGCAGCCTGGCCGGGCTCACCGCGCTGGTGCGCTCGGGACAGGCGTTCGCGGTGATCACGCAGACGGCCGTGCCGCCGGACCTGCAGATCCTCGGCGCCGACACGACGCTGCCGCCGCTGCCGGCCGTGGGCATCACGCTGAAGCTCGAACGCGAACAGCCCTCGCCGCTGATCGCGGCGTTCGCCGAGCATATTCGGGGGTCGTTGCCGCTGTTGTAGGAGGCCGACGGGCTCGGGATGCCGTCGCTGTCCGGTTCTGTCGCGGCAGGCGACCGATGCGGCAAGCAACGCTCTGATCCGGTTGCGCCGCACGGCAACGTCCCTGGTCTTGCCGCGGCGCGGTCCCCCGGTTCGCGTCCGGTCGGAGGGCGGTGCCGTCGAGGCAGGCAATCGACAGGGCGACGAGCGGCCTGGCCCGATTGCGCCGCGTCGCCGCGTTCCCGGCCTTGCCGCCGCGTCGTCGCCCGATTCGCGTCCGCGCGGCCTCGCTCAGTCTCGCCCGGCCGGCGCCACCGACGCGCCGGCGATGCCGTGCCGCGCGAGCGCCCCGGCGACGAAGCCCGACGCCTTGCGCGCCTCGACGAACGCGTTCAGGAATTCGGCCGCCGCCTCGCCACGGCTTTTCGGCAGACCCATCGCCTGACGGATCACCATGAAGCGTCCGTCGAGCAGCCGCAGCCCCGGCGTGCGCGCCGCGTCCGCCTCGAGCTGCTGCCGCACGCCGGCCGCCACGTCGTGACCGTCGGCCAGGAACGTCGCGACGACGGCCGGCGACGACGGCGCGCGCACGATCTGCGCGGCCTTCAGCTCGCGCGTCAGGAACAGGTCGTAGGCGCTGCCCTTGCCGACCGTCACGCGCGTGCCGGGCCGATCGACCTCGTCGTTGGCGCGGATCGGCGAGGCGTCGCGCACCAGATACGCGCCTTCGATCAGCACATAAGGCGCGGTGAACGCGATCGAGGCGCCGCGCAGCGGATCGATCGCGAAGAAGCCGACGTCGGCGCGTTCGTCGCCGACCGCGGCCACCGATTCGCCGGCGGTCGGGAACACCACGAGTTCGACCGGCACGCCGAGCGCCGCGCCCAGCGCGCGCGCCAGATCGATCGACACGCCGGCCGGCTGGCCGGTGGCCGGATCGTGGCCGGCGAGGATCGGGTTGCCGACGTTGATCGAGGCGCGCAGCACGCCGTGCGGCGCGAAGGCCGCGACGATCGCGGGATCGAGGGAGGAAGCGGGGGATGCGGTCATCGCGTGCCTTCGTCGTGGGGCCGCGGCTGGCGCAGCGTGTCGTGGGAGTGCGGTTTCCGCGCCGTGTCGCCGGAGCGCGGCGCGTCGCCGGACGGCGTCTCGCGCGGCGCGGATTCGAGGAAATCGCTGATGCGCGCGAGCGCGTCGAGCGTGTGCAGCAGGTGCTCGCGCAACGCGGCCGAGGCCTCGTCGTTGCGCTCGCGTTCGAGCAGGTCGAGCACGTGCAGATGCTGCCTGCAGTGCTCGACGTAGCGTTCGCGGCGGCGCGTCGAGCGGTACGACAGCAGGCGCCGCACGCGGTTCACGCGGCGGATCGTGTCGATGAAGAAGCGGTTGCCGGACGCCTCGACGAGCGACTCGTGGTATCGCACGCCGCGCTCGTGCAGCTGATCGGCGCTGGCGGTCTCGATGCCGCCCGCGAGCAGCTGCCGCTCGACCTCTCGGCAGCGCTCGAGCGTGCGCGGATCGAGCCGGTAACCCGGTTCGAGCAGCGCGGCCGGCTCCAGCGCGAGCCGCAGCCGGTACGATTGCATCAGGCTGTCGGGCGTGGTCAGCATCGGCGAGAAGTGCCAGCCGTAGCCGGGCTTGCGCTCGGCCCAGCCCTCGCCGGCGATGCGCGCCAGCACGCCGTTCAGCTGCGCGGCCGTGAGGCCGTAGCGCTGGCGGATCAGTTGCCCGGAAAACGCGTCGGGCAGCTCGCCGCGCAGACGGTCGTCGGCGATCCGGAAATAGACGCTCGAAATCACGTCGGCCGCGTCGAGCCCGAGCGCACCGACCACCTCGTCGAGCGGCTCGACCACCGGCTTCGCGACGAAAAAGCCGCGATGCCGTTCGCGCGTGACGACGCCCTTCTCGTGCAGCAGCGCGAGCGCCTCGTTGACGGGCGAGCGCGACACGCGCAGCTGGTCCGCGAGCCGCTGCGCGGGCAGATGCGCGCCCGCCTCGAGCTGCTCGGCCTGGATCAGCTCGACGATGCGGGCCGCTATCGATCGATCGGTCATCGTGGTTCGCCTGCTTCGGTCATGGGTGGCTGGCTTGCCTGGGGGCGTGCCGTGGTCGGGTGATGCGGGCCGCGTTGCTTCGTACCGCGTCGTGCGCGGGTTCGTGCCCCGGATGCGAATGCCGGATGCGCGACACGGGCGGCGGCCTCACTGCGTGCCGCCGTTGCGCACGACCGGCGGCGGCTCGCGCGTTCGTCCCGCCATGCCGTTCATCCCGGCGCTCGTCCGTTCATTCGCTCATCCTCTCGGCGCCGAACACGCGACCCCTGCCGGCGCGCTCCGGGCCGCCAGATGCCGGCCAAGAATGAACGGCATCACGCCGCCCGCGCGCAGCAGCTCGCATTCGAGCCGCGTCTCGACGGCGGCCGTCGCCGCGATCGGCTCCACGCGGCCGTCCGCGCGCTCGATCGTCACGCGCACCGCGCAGCGCGGCGTCAGCGCGTGCGCGGGCGCGTCGATCGCGAGCCGGTCGCCGGGCCGCAGCGCGAGCCGCGCCGGATGCGCGCCCGCCGCGAAACGCAGCGGCAGGATGCCCATGCCGATCAGGTTCGAGCGATGGATGCGCTCGAAGCTCGCCGCGAGCACCGCGCGAATTCCGAGCAGCCGTTGGCCCTTCGCGGCCCAGTCGCGCGACGAGCCGGTGCCGTAGCGCTCGCCGGCCACCAGCACCACCGGCTCGCCGTCGTCGTGATAGCGCGCGGCCGCCTCGAACATCGGCAGCACCTGGCCGGACGGCGCGTGGACCGTGTGCGCGACCGGCAGGCCGTCGCGCAGCAGGTTCACGAGCGTGCGATTGTAGAACGCCGCGCGCAGCATCACCTCCCAGTTGCCGCGCCGCGACGCGAACACGTTCAGGTCGTCGCGGCGCTCGCCGCGCGCGACGAGGAAATCGGCCACCGGGCTGTCGGCGGGAATCGCGCTGGCCGGCGAGATATGGTCGGTCGTCACGTCGTCGCCGAACACCGCGAGCGGATGCGCGAGATAGCGGCCGAGCCGGCTGCCCGCCTCGATCGAGGCGAACGGCGGGCGGCGCAGCGCGTTCGACGCCGGCGCCCACGGGAAGCGCGCCGAGGCCGGCGCGTCGAGCGCATGCCAGGCCGGATTCGCACTCGCGATCATGAAGGCGCGCCGGTAGTCGCCGGCCTCGGTCGCGCGCGCGGCGAGCGCGGCGATCTCGTCGCGCGTCGGCCACAACTCGTGCAGCAACACCGGCGTGCCGTCCGGCGCGTGGCCGAGCGGCTCGCGGCCGAGATCGCGCGCGGCGTCGCCGGCCAGCGCGAACGCGATCACGAGCGGCGGCGACATGATGAAGCCGAGATCGAGATCGGGATGGATGCGGCCCGGGAAATTGCGGTTGCCGGACAGGATCGCGACCGGGTGCATGGCGCCGGCGGCGAGCGCGGCGCGAACCGGTTCGGTCAGCGCGCCCGAATTGCCGATGCAGGTGGTGCAGCCGTAGCCGACGATCCCGAAGCCGAGCGCGGCCAGATCGTCGATCAGGCCCGCGCGCTCGAGGTAGGCGGCCGCGGCCGGCGAGCCGGGCGCGAGCGAGGTCTTGACCCAAGCCGGCACGCTCAGGCCGCGCTCGCGCGCGCGGCGCGCGACGAGGCCGGCCGCGATCAGCAGGCCCGGATCGGAGGTGTTCGTGCAGCTCGTGATCGCGGCCAGCGCAACGGCGTGGCGCGGCAGCGCGGGGGGCACGGCCGGCTCGGGCGATGTGGGCGACGCCCCCGCCAGCGCCACCGCCGTATCCGTATAAGGCAGCCGGTCCTGCGGCCGCCGCGGCCCGGCCACCTGCATCGCCACCGCGTCGAGCGCGATCTCGACCACGCGCGTGTAGCGCGGCACGGCATCCGGCTCGTAGCCGATTCCGGCCCGCCGCGCATAGGCCTCGACCAGCGCGATCGCCGCCTCGTCGCGCCCGGTCTCGCGCAGATAGTCGAGCGTGCGCGCGTCGATCGGGAAATAGCCGGTGGTCGCGCCGTACTCGGGCGCCATGTTCGCGATCACGGCGCGCTCGCCGGCCGCGAGCGCCGCCACGCCCGGCCCGAAGAATTCCACGAACTCGCCCGACACGCCGATCCCGCGCAGCCGCTGCGTGACGGTCAGCGCGATGTCGGTGGCCAGCACGCCGGGCCGCGGCGCGCCCGTCAGGCACACGCCGATCACGTCGGGAATCCGCTGCATCACCGGCATGCCGAACATCACCGTCTGCGCCTCCAGCCCGCCCACGCCCCAGCCCAGCACGCCGATGCCGTTGATCATCGGCGTATGGCTGTCGGTGCCGATCAGCGTGTCGGGCACGGCCCAGCGCTCGCCGTCGCGCTCGACGACGGTCACCAAGGTGGCCAGCTGCTCCAGGTTGATCGTATGCATGATGCCGGTGCCGGGCGGGTGGATCCGCACGCCCGCGAGCGCGTTCGAGGCCCAGCGCAGGAAGCGGTAGCGCTCGGCGTTGCGGGCCAGCTCGGTGCGCAGGTTGCGCGGCGCGGCGTCCGGCTCGCCGTACACCTCGACGGCCAGCGAATGATCGACCGAGACGTCCACGGGCAGCACCGGATTGAGCGCCGCGGGGTCCGCGCCGGCCTCGGCGAGCGCGTCGCGCATGGCGGCGATGTCCACCAGCGCGGGCGTGCTGGTGGTGTCGTGCATCAGCACGCGGTTCGGCTGGAACGCGATCTCCACCTCGCTGGTGGCCGGCACCGTCCAGGCGAGGATGCCGTCCACGGCCGCGCGCCGCTCGTCGCCGTCGGTGTTGCGGATCACGTTCTCGAGCAGCAGCCGCAGCACCACCGGCAGCTCGCGCAGCTTCGCGCCGAAACGGGCCGGCAGATCGATGAAACGGTAGGTCGTGCCGGCAACGGTCAGGCGCGAATCGGCGGGAGTGTGGGGCGTCGTCATGCCGCGCATTTTGCATATTTAAGATAAAAAATGCAATTTGAAGCGAATGCGGTTACGCTACGCACTCGTCGCGGCGGCGCGGCCGGCGCGCCCTTCCCGAACCCGCCGGCCCATCCGCGGCCGCCAGACGACCACTCGAAGGACCACCCCATATGTTTGCCTATGTCGGCTCGCGCACCACGCGCGAACGCAACGCGCGCGGCGAAGGGATCCGCGTGTTCCGCGTCGATCCCGCCAGCGGCGCGCTCGATCCGGTGCAGACCGTCGGCGATCTCGTGAATCCGTCGTACCTCGCGCTCGACGCGCGCGGCGAGCGGCTCTACAGCGTGCATGGCGATCTCAGCGACCTCAGCGCGTTCGCGATCGACCGCGCGAGCGGCCGCCTGAGCGCGCTGAACCGCGCGGGGACCGAGGGCCGCAATCCGGTCCACGTCGCGCTCGCGCCGGACGGCCGCCATGCGATCGTCTCGAACCACCTGGGCGCGAGCCTCGCGGTGCTGCCGGTCGCGGCCGACGGCGCGCTCGGCCCGCTCGCGCAGCGCGTCGTGCTGGACGGCCCGCCCGGCCCGCATCGCGTCGAGCAGCAGCAGGCGAAGCCGCACTTCAACCCGTTCTCGCCCGACGGCCGCTTCGTGCTGGTGCCGGACAAGGGCCTCGACCGGATCTTCGTGTTCCGCTTCGAGCGCGGGCGCCTGACGCCCGCCGGCGTGCCGTTCGTCGCCACGCGCGAGGCGGCCGGCCCGCGCCATCTGGCGTTCCACCCCACGGCGCCCTACGCGTGGTGCGTCAACGAACTCGATTCGACGGTGACCACCTACGCGTGGCAGGCGGCCAGCGGCGAGCTGGCGGCGCGGCAGATCGTGTCGACGCTGCCCGACACCTTCACCGGCAACAGCCGCGCGGCCGGCATCGAGGTGGACCGGCACGGCCGCTGCGTCTACGCCTCGAACCGCGGCGCCGACAGCATCGCGCTGTTCCACGTCGATCCCGCCAGCGGCCGCCTCGCGTTCGTCGAGGCGGTGCCGAGCGGCGGCCGCACGCCGCGCTTCTTCACGCTCTCGCCGGACGGGCGCTTCCTCTACGCGCTGAACGAGGACAGCGACAGCATCGTGGTGTTCTCGGTCGATGCCGCGAGCGGCCGCCTCGCGCCCACCGGCCTGACGGTCGCGACGGGCAGCCCGGTCTGCCTGGTGTTTTCGCGCGACGCCGGCTGAACCGGCGCGCGGCCGGCGCCGCTCGCGCCATGTGGCATTGCGCCGCATATCTGATGGCATCGTGCGCGCCACCCTCCCGCGCGCGCCGGCAGCCGCGCGGCGCGACTGCGGCACGACCCGCGCGCCGCCGCGGGGCGCCCCACGGTACGGCGCCCCGCGGCGGCCGCCCGCGGCCCGTCTTTTCGATAGACTGTGCGAATGTCGCGGCGCCGGAGCGGCTTTTCAGCCCGGCGCCGCGTTTTCGAGCCACAGGATTTCCCGATGAAGCAAGCCGTGTTGTCCCTCGCCGTCGCGTGCTGCACCGCGCTGCCGGCCCTTCCGTCCCATGCGCAGGCGTTCGACGATCGTTGTTTCGCGGTCGGCGACGTCGCCGCGCAGGTTTCCGGCTGGCGCAAGCGCGGCAAGACCCGGGCGCAGGCGCTCGCGCAGTCGCACAAGTATTACGGCGACGGCCCGGACAGCCAGGCGGTGGACAAGGCGATCGCGACCATCTACGCGGCGCCGACGCTGCCGAATCCCGATCAGGCCACCATGCTGGTCACGCAGGACTGCCTGCGGGACCAGCACGCGCGGCAGGCCCAACGCGGCCGCGCGGCCGCCTCGCCCGCGGCGCCGGCTTCGGCAGCGCGGCCGTGACGCGGCGCCGGCCGGCCTGAACACGCGCCTGAACTCACGCCTGACCCCGCACGCCGCCGCGCACGCGGCGCCCGTCACCGCAGCCCCCACCGGAGCGCCCGCATGGAAGCCCGCCTGATCGAGCAGCACGGCATCCGCATCGTCCACGTCAGCGCCGTGGCTACGCCCGTGCGCAGCCGCCAGGATGCGCTCGACCTGATGCTCGGCCACGGCCACCGCGATCTCGACGGTCTGGCGGTGGACGCCGCCTGCCTGCACCCCGATTTCCTCGTGCTGCGCACCGGGGTGGCCGGCGAACTGCTGCAGATGTTCGTCAACTACCACCTGCGGCTCGCGATCATCGGCGATTTCCGGGCAGTGGCGAGCGGCCCGCTGCACGATTTCATCGTCGAGAGCAACCGCGGCAACCAGGTCGCCTTCGTCGCCGATCTCGACGCCGCGCTCGCGCGGCTGATGCCGCTCGACTAGGCGCGCACGCGCCGCACGACGCGAAGCGGGACACGCATGCGATGCAAGCATGTCAGCCCGCCGTCGGATCGCTCGCGTATCATTCGATGCTGCCGTCGGCGCGATTCTCGCGCCGGCCGGCGAACGCACCACGCAGGTGCGCGAGTTCGCCGGCTTGCCATTCGACCCAGTCATCCAACACGCGACCCATGACGCTTTTGCCGCCGGAATCCATGGTGCCGGGCCCGCTCCTCGTCGTCGACGACGAGCCGACGATGCAGCGCCGGCTCACCACCATCCTGACCTCGCTCGGCTATGCCGACGACGCGCTGCTGTTCGCCGGCAGCCTCTCGGAAGCGCGCGCGATCCATGCCACGCAGCCGTACGCGATCGCGCTGGTCGACATCGGCCTGCCCGATGGCTCGGGCATCGAGCTGATCCGCGAATGGCACGAAGCCGACCCGGCGCTGCCGATCGTGGTGATCTCGGCCTGGAGCACCGGGCCGACCATCGTCGGCGCGCTGCAGGCCGGCGCGACCGGCTACCTGCTCAAGGAACGCGACGACATCGAGATCGCGCTGTCGATCCGCAGCGTGCTGCGCGGCGGCGCGCCGATCGATCCGTTCGTGGCGCGCTACATCCTCGACACCACCGTCAACGCGCCGCCGCCCGCGGCGCCCGTGACCCCGACCGGCGCCGTGACGCTGCCGTCGCGCGACGGCGCCCCGCCGGTGCGGCTCAGCCGCCGCGAGGTCGAGATTCTCGGTATCGTCAGCAAGGGACTGACCAATCGTGAAATCTCCGAGCTGCTGTCGCTGTCGCGGCTGACCGTCGAGTGCCACATCAAGAACATCTACAAGAAACTCGCGGTACGCTCGCGCACGCAGGCCGTCTTCGAGGCCCGCGCCCACGGGCTGCTGCCCTGACATCCGGCATGCAGGCGGCGTCAAACTGCGATCACAGTTCGGCCTCGGCGGCCTACGTCGACGTTGGCGCCGAAGCCGGCTTTGACGCCCGCACCGACGCGGCCGACCGCGTGCGCAGGCAGGCGGCGCGGCGCGAGATCGCGCAGGCATCGGCGGCGGCCTGGTGGCTTGTCACCGTCTCGCGGGCCGTGCTGCCGATGCCGGTGGTGACCGTCCTGCTGATCGGGCTCACCGCGTTCCTCGTCGCGCTGCTCGCGACGCCGGCCGACGCGTCCGCTCACGCGGCGGCGGACGGCGCCAACCCCACCGCCGAGGCCCGCAGCGATGCCGCCGAGGCCACGCCGCCGGCCGGCGCGTTGCCGCCCGTCTCGCCGTCCCCCCGCTCGCAGGCCGCCTCATTGCCGGCCTCATCCCCCGCCCTGTCGGCCGCCTCATCTCCAGGCATGTCCGTCGCCGCGTCGCCGCGCGCCACGCTGGCCGCTGCGCTCACGGCGACACCCGCGCCGGGGGCGCTCGTCCCCGCCGCGCTGCCGGGCAGCGACGCGCAACCCGGCACCACGGCGGGCGGCACGCCGGACGCGCCCGGCTGCCCGCTCGCCGTCGAAGCGGCGCGCGGCGCCTGGGACGCCGCCACGCCGCCCGCCGCGGGCTGGCGGCGCGTCACGCTGCCCGACGTCTGGACCTCGCGCTGGCCCGGCTTCGACGGCGTGGTCTGGTATCGCCTGGACTGGTCCGGCGCCTGCGGCGCCGGCGCGCCGCTCGCCGCCTTCATCGACTATCTGAACATGGCCGGCGCGGTCTATTTGAACGGCACGATGCTGGGACGCGACGCGCAACTCACCGAGCCGCTCAGCCGCGCCTGGAACATGCCGCGCTACTGGCTGCTGCCGGCACCGCTGCTGCACGCCGGCGCGCATGCCGGCAACACGCTGCTGATCCGCGTGTCGGGCCTCGCGGCCTACGCGCCCGGGCTGGGCCCGGTGCTGGTCGGGCCGCCCGAGGTGGTGGCGCGGCACTACGGCCATTCGCACCAGATCCGCCGCGACCTGCAGCTCTACAGCCTGGCCGTCACCTCCACGCTCGGCTGCTTCTTCGTGGTGCTGTGGCTGATGCGGCGGCGCGAGAGCGTGTACGGCTGGTTCGGCCTGCAGTCGCTCGCCTGGTGGTGCTTCCAGGTGAACCAGGCGGCCACCACGCCGTGGCCATTCACGAGCACCGACGGCTGGGAGGCCGCGATGTCGGTGGCCGTGGTGCTGTTCGCCAGCAGCTTCGCGATGTTCACGCTGCGCTTCGCGAGCCGCCGCTACGCGCGCCTCGAGGCCGTGCTGTGGGCGCTCGCGGCGGCGCAGGCGGCGGCCATGCTGGCCACGCCGCATGCCGCGATCGAAACCGTGCGCGCCGTGATCGCGCTGATCCCGGCGGCCACCTTCATCGGCTGCTGCGGCGCGTTCATCGTGTTCTCGCTGCGCCGCCCGCGCGCGGACCGGCTCGCGCTGTCGGCCTGCATGCTGATCTTCATCGCGGCCTGCCTGCACGACATCCTGACCTTCCTCGGCGTGCTGACCGACAACGTCTACTACACCTCGATCGCCGCCCAGTTCGAGATGATCGGCATGGCGCTCGTGCTGGCCTGGCGGTTCGTCACGAACCTGCGGCGCATCGAGCAGTTCAACGACGAGCTGACGGGCGCCGTGGCCGACGCGAAACGCGACCTGCGCGACACGCTCGATCGCGAACACGCGCTGCAGGTCGCCAACGCGCGCCTGAACGAGCGCCTGAGCCTCGCGCAGGACCTGCACGACGGGCTCGGCGGCACGCTGGTGTCGAGCATCATCACGCTCGAGCACGCGCCGCACGACATGCCGCCCGCGCGCTTCCTCGGCATCCTCAAGGAACTGCGCGACGACCTGCGCATCATCATCGATTCGGCCGCGCTCGACCATGCCGGCACGCGCTCGCTCGAAGGCTTCATCGCGCCGCTGCGCCACCGGCTCGCGCGCGCGTTCGAGGCGCAGGACATCGACTGCCGCTGGCGGCTCGACGGCATCGACACGCTGCACCTGCCGAACGCCGTCTGCCTCGACCTGATGCGCATCCTGCAGGAAGCGGCCACCAACGCGCTGCGCCACAGCGGCGCGACGCGCATCGAGATCGGCCTCGCGCACGACGACGCGAGCGGACTGCGCCTCACGGTGGCCGACAACGGACACGGCTTCAATCCCGACGCGCCCACGCTGCACGGCGGGATCGGCATGCGCAGCCTGCGCGCGCGGGTCGGCCGGCTGGGCGGGCAATTGCGGATCGATTCGGGCGCGGGCGGCACGACGATCGCGATCGAGATCGCCGGCCTCAGCTCGGACTGACGCGGCGCGCGAGCCCCGCCACGGCGCCGCCGCCGGCACGGTTCGGCGCCATACCCATTTCGGGGTATGGGCACCTGTTTTGCGGATTGCTAATCTGGCCGCTCATTCGGTTGCGAATGCAATGCATCGCGGATCGGGCGAACCCGCCGCACGGGCCGACACCGGCGACGGGCTGGCGCTGCCTGGCAACGCACCGAATGAGATGGGCGAACGCGTCCTGAAGACACGCGCCGCCCGTCATTCTCTGGCTCGGGGCGATGGCCGGCCGGCGCAGCGGCGTCGGCCGGGATCGCTCGCCAACTCCCGCTCGCCCCGCGCCGCCTTCGTCCTTTCCCTAACCCCGCCTTGCTTTGTGTCGAACTCGCTCGGCACGCCCGCGCGCGAAATCGTGCGAAGACACCGATGCAATGCGGCGGCATTCCGCTTCGGCTCCCTGAGCGACGCCTCCGCCTTCATTCCCGCCTTCATTCCCGCCTTCGTTCCGGCCTTCGTTCCGGCCCGCGCGGCCGGGATACAATCCGTCTCGTGCCGGCCCCGCACCGGCGGCAGGCCGCGCCCCGTGCAGGCGAGCAGCCGGCGGCACGCACCGCACACGACACAAGTCACACGACGCCCGGCCCCGCGAACCCGCGCCGCGGCATTCGCCGAAAGTTTTTTCGATCTCCTGTAACCCGGACGACGCATGGAGCGAACTCAAGATGGCGGCGCTCGACAACAGGCCGAGCAGGCGCTGCGGCAATGGCTGCTGGCGGGCCTCGACGGCGACGAGGCCGCCTACCGGCGCTTCCTGAGCGCCCTGTCGGCGCACCTGCGCGGCTTCGTGCGGCGCCGGCTCGCGAGCCGGCCCGCCGACGTCGAGGATCTGGTGCAGGAAATCCTGCTCGCGGTCCACGACAAGCGGCACACGTATCGCGCCGGCGAGCCGCTGACGGCCTGGATCCACGCGATCGCGCGCTACAAGCTGATCGACTATTTCCGCGCCTGGTCGAGGCAGGACGCGCTGAACGAAAGCTTCGACGACGAGTCGGAGTGGATCGCGGCGTCGGAGCTGGAGCCGTCCGAGGCCCGGCGCGATCTCGGCAAGCTGCTCGACACGCTGCCGGACCGGCAGCGCCTGCCGATCGTGCATGTGAAGCTCGAAGGGTTGTCCGTGGCCGAAACGGCACGGATGACGGGCCTGTCCGAATCGGCCGTGAAGATCGGAGTACACCGCGGCCTGAAGGCGCTGGCCGCGAAGATTCGGGGAACACGATGAAAACCGACGATCTGATATCGATGCTGGCCACGGGCGTGACGCCCGTGGACCCGCGCTTGCCGGCCAGGCGCTTCGCGACGGCGCTCGCGATCGGCGCGGCCGGCGCGCTGCTGCTGATGGCGGCGCTGCTCGGCGTGCGCCGCGATCTCGCCGAGGTCGCGCTCACGCCGCTGTTCTGGGCCAAGGTCGCGCTGCCGCTCGTGATCGCGATCGGCGCGCTCGCCACGCTGGCGCGGCTCGCCCGACCCGGTGCGCGCGCCGGCCGCCCGAGCCTGCTGATCGCCGCGCCGGTGGCGGTGGTCTGGATCGCCGCGCTGGCCGTGCTGGCCGCCGCGCCGGCCGGCGAGCGGCTCGCGCTCGTGCTCGGCTCGACCTGGAAGGTCTGTCCGTCGCTGATCGCGCTGCTGTCGGTGCCGGGCTTCGTGGCGACCTTTTCCGCGCTGCGCAGCCTCGCGCCCACCCGCCTGCGGCTGGCGGGCGCCGTGGGCGGCCTGCTGGCGGGCGCCGTCGCGACGCTCGTCTACTGCCTGCATTGCCCGGAGATGGGCGTGCCGTTCTGGGGCGTCTGGTATCTGCTCGGCATGCTGGCGCCGACCGCCGTGGGCGCCGTTATCGGGCCGCGCGTGCTGCGCTGGTGATGGCGCGCGGCCGCGTTGCGGCGTCGCCCCGCCCGCGCATCGGTTGATTCCGCCGCGGCGGCACGACTGCCGCGGCGGGCGCCGCGATTCACACCACACCGCGCTCCCCGCCTCGCTCAAGCCCGCGCCGCCACGCCAGGCGCGGGCTCCACCCAGCGGCGCGCATAAGCCAGCATCGCCGCGAAGCTGGCGAGAAAGGCCAACCCGCCCACCATCAGCAGCCCCGTCTCGCCGACGAGCGGCAGCAGGTTCGTCAGCAGGCCCGTCACGACCCACGCCACCGCCATCACCGAGCCGGCCACGCCGAGCGCCCAGCCCTGCCGCCCGGCCTCGACCGCGTCGGAATACGCGGTGTAGATGGTCGTATAGGCAACCATGTCGAAACAGCCCACCACCATGCCGAGCGCCCACAGCGCGTGCTCGGCCGGCAGCAGCGCCGAGAGGATCTGCGCCGCGCCCGCGGCCAGCAGGCCGGCCGCCGCGATCGTCACCACCCGCCAGCGCCGCAGCATCAAGCGCACCACCACGCCGAGCCCGAACACGAACGCCACGCCGATCAGGCCGCTGAACAGGCCGAGCCGCGCGCTCGTGTAGTGAAAGCGCGTCTGCATCACGAGCATGATGGTCTGCAGGTAGAGCCCGTAGCCGACCTGCATCAGGAAGAACACCGCGCTCAGCATCGCCACGCGCCGGTGCCGGGCCGCCTCGCGCAGCGTGCGCAGCGGCAGCAGCCAGTCGAGGCGGGCCTGGCCGCGCGGCGCCGCCGTGTCGGGCCACGCGCGCCTCAGCCATGCGCCGCAGGCGGCCGCGAGCACGGCCACCAGCAGGAACGGCGTGCCATAGCCGAGGCCCGGCGCGAGCGCGCGATCCGACGCGATGCCGCCCAGCACCGGCCCCACGATCACGCCCGCACTGAACGCCATCGACATCACGCTCATGTCGCGCGCCTTGGTGCGCGGCGTGGCGAGGTCGCCGATCGCCGCCTGCGCGATGCCCTGGCAGCCGGCCATCAGGCCGCTCAGGCCGCGCCCGGCCAGCAGCAGCGCGAGGCTCGGCAGCCAGGCGCCGAGCGCCATCAGCAGATAGGCGAGCGCGAGGCCGCGCACGCAGGCCAGCATGACCTTGCGGCGGCCGTGGCGGTCCGACAGCTCGCCCAGCAGCGACGAGCCGAACAGCATGCAGAACGGATAGATGCCGTAGCCGAGCCCGAGCACGAAGTTGCGCAGCGCCGGGCTGGTCGCGGCCGCCACGAGGCCCGAGCGCGGATCGGAGAAGATCGCGGCCATGATCGGATAGACGAGGCCGAAGCCCATCGCGTCGATCGCGATCGCGAGCAGGCAGGGGCCGAGGTGCTTCAGGTTCAGGGTGGACATGGATGGGGCGCGCGAAGTGGAAACGAGCGCCCACGTTAGCGGCCGGCCCGCGCGCCCGGTAGGCGCGGTCCGCCGATGTCAGTCATCGCGCGATTCGATGAATCGGGATGCGCGCGAGCCGGCTCGCGTCAACCGGCCTCGCGCACCATCGCGGGCAGCGCCGCCTCGAGCAGTTCGAGGACGATCCGCGTCTTGGCCGGCAGCGGTCGCGCGACCGGCAGCAGCGCGTGCAGGTCGAAGCCGGGCACCGTGAAGCCGGGCAGCAGGCGCACCAGCCGGCCCGCCGCCAGCGCCTCCGCGCAGACGATTTCCTGCAGCACGCCGATCCCGGCGCCGCGCAGCAGCAGTTCGCGCACCGGCCCCCAGTGGCTCGCCGTCGCGACGACGTTGATCGGCGCCGCGCACGCGCCCGCCGCCGCGCGCAGCGGCAGCTGGCCGTCGGCGAACAGCCCGGCCACCGCCAGGAACGGATGGCGGACCAGACCGGCCGGCTCGTCCGGGCAGCCGCGCGCCGCCAGATAGGCGGGCGCGGCCACCAGCAGGCGCCGCACGTGGCCGAGCCGCCGCGCCACGAAATTCCCGTTGCCGACGGCGCCCAGGCGCAGCGAGAGATCGACGCCCTCGGTCACCGGATCGGTCGGCTCGTCGTTGAGGATCAGCTCGACGTGCCAGTCGGGGTGCCGCTCGCGCAGCACGGCCAGCACGCCCGGCAGCACCGCGTCGCCGAGCCCGTGCGGCGCGGCGATGCGGATGCGCCCGCGCGCGGCGGCGCGCTCCGGCATCACGGCCGCCTGCGCCTCCTCGGCGGCGTCGAGCACGAGCTTGCTCTTCTGGTAAAAGGCGACGCCCTCGTCGGTACACGACACGGCGCGCGTGCTGCGCAGCAGCAGACGCACGCCGAGATGGCGTTCGAGCCGCTCGATGCGGTCGCTGACCGCCGGCTGCCCGAGCCCGAGATCCTTAGCGGCGCGCGACAGGTTCCCCCGCTCGACGACCCGCACGAACACCCGCATTGCCGCCAGCAAATCCATCGCGTCCTCATGTCGTTCAAGTCGTGAACCCCGCGCACGGCGCGGCGGGCCATCAGCATAGCCGACGCGGCGGCCGGGCCGGGCCGGCCGAAAGCGGTCCGTTCTTTCCGTTATCCGCGCACATTGCCGTTCCCACTGAATCGCCCGGACAACTTCATAAATGCGCGAATAGCGGCGGACTAGACTGTCCGTGCCGGAGCATCGGCACCACGGCCAGCCCGAGAACGCGTTCCGATCGACGAACCGCCGGGCGGCGGCCCTCGCGCCGCCAACGATTCCTATCAGAAAGACTGGAGACAACGATGATCATCTATGGAACCGCCCTGCTCGCGTTCTGCCATCTCGCGGGCCTCTTTCTCGGCGACCTGCTGGGCGCCGCGATCGGCGTGAAGACCAACGTCGGCGGCGTCGGCATCGCGATGCTGCTGCTGATCGTGCTGCGCATCTGGCTGCACCGGCGCGGCTGGCTGCCGAAGGAGACCGAATCCGGCGTGACGTTCTGGGGCGCGATGTACATCCCGGTGGTGGTGGCGATGGCGGCCAACCAGAACGTGCTGGCCGCGCTCAAGGGCGGCCCGGTCGCACTGATCGCCGCGGTGGGCGCGGTGGCGATCTGCGCCTGCTGCATCGCGGTGCTCTCGCGCATCGGCAACGACGACTCGGCACTCGTGCCGGCCGAGCAATAAGCGGAGGCCGCCATGCTTGCCATGCTCGAAAAAATCGTTGCGCACAACGGCCTCATCGCCGCGTTCGCGCTCGTCGGCATCGTGATGTGGGTGTCGGCCACGCTGTCGCGCAACCTCACGCGCGGCCGCGTCCACGGCTCCGCGATCGCGATCCTGATCGGTCTCGTGCTCGCCTATGTCGGCGGCGTCGCCACGCACGGCGAGAAAGGCATCGCCGACATCCCGCTGTTCGCCGGCATCGGCGTGATGGGCGGGGCGATGCTGCGCGATTTCGCGATCGTCGCGACCGCGTTCGAGGTGCAGGCCACCGAGGCGCGCCGCGCCGGCCTGATCGGCGTGCTGTCGCTGCTGCTCGGCACGGTGCTGCCGTTCATCGTCGGCGCGCTGGTGGCGCGCGCGTTCGGCTACACCGACGCCGTCAGCATGACGACGATCGGCGCCGGCGCGGTGACCTACATCGTCGGCCCGGTGACGGGCGCCGCGATCGGCGCGAGTTCCGACGTGATCGCGCTGAGCATCGCCACCGGACTCGTGAAGGCCATCATCGTGATGGTCGGCACGCCGCTCGCGGCCGGCTTCCTCGGCCTGCGCACGCCGCGCTCGGCGATGATCTTCGGCGGGCTGGCCGGCACCGTCAGCGGCGTGACGGCGGGCCTCGCCGCCACCGACCGGCGCCTGGTGCCCTACGGCGCGCTGATCTCGACGTTCCATACCGGCGTGGGCTGCCTGCTCGGGCCGTCGGTGCTGTACTTCGCGACGCGGGCGATCGTGGGCGGGTGAGCACGGCGGCGTGGACCGCACGGCGGGGCCGTCGACGGCGCCGCCATCGTCGCCGCGCTGCCTTGCCGGCGCCCGGCTCGCGTGCCGCCCGCGTGCTCGGGCGTGATCGGCCGGCATTCCGCCGGTCGCGTCGCCCGCACCGCCAGGCTCGATCGTAACGCTCCCGCTTTCCCTTATCGCCCCTGTCGCCGATGTCCGCTCCGCCCGTCCCCCGTCATTCCGCTTCGCGCCCGTCGCCGCCGCTGCCCGAGCACGAGCGCCGCGACCTGCAGTTGAAACACCATCTGGCGTTCGCGCGGCTGCGCGCCGACTGCCGCGATCCGGCGCCGCTCGCCGTACTCGCCAACGTGATCCGGCTCGCATGGCAGCTGCGGGACGTGGCGTCGACGCCCTCGCTCGCGCTGCTGTGCCGGCGCGCGGAGCAGGCTCTCGAAGGGGCGTTTCTGCGCGGCGCGCCTTATCGCCTCGACGCCATGCAGCGCGATGCGATCGGCCTGCTCCTCGCGCTGCACGACGCGCAACTGGCGACACTGACGATCGATCGCTACCTCGATGCCTGGCGT
Source organism: Burkholderia plantarii (assembly GCF_001411805.1). Taxonomy (NCBI): domain Bacteria; kingdom Pseudomonadati; phylum Pseudomonadota; class Betaproteobacteria; order Burkholderiales; family Burkholderiaceae; genus Burkholderia; species Burkholderia plantarii. The sequence goes on from NZ_CP007213.1 coordinate 3,182,244, forward strand.
GCGATCCGGGCGGCGCCGCCGGCGCCCCCCGAGGGCGACCGCCGGAAACGGCGGGCAAGGGAAGGCGGGCTGCCCGGCGTGAGGCCGACGCGCGTCACGGGAGAGCCGATATCCCGTGGCACGCCGGCTGTCAGACGGGCGTGCGGCGATGCCTCGAGCGGCGCGGCTCACCCGCCGAGCGGCGGGTCGGCGTGATCAATTGTGCCAATTGGTCAGCGTTCCGTTTTTAAACCAGAAAAACAGCCCGTTCCCATAACCTTTCTTGTCGTGAACGTCCGCCACGTTCTTGGCCTGATTGACCGTGGACATGCCGGGAATCATGCCGGAAGCCATCGACAGCAGATTGTTTCCCGATTGATTCTTTTCATAGACCCAGGTGTCGGAGTTGTTGGCATCGGTACTCTTGCTATCGGGCTCGCCATACATCGAATAAATATCGTGCTGCGTGGTTTTGCCAATCACGACGTGCTGCTTGATCCAGGCCGGATCGAATTTCTCGTTTCCGCCGATCCCGAGCCCGTCCATGTTCTGGCATGCCGACAGGAGAGCGAATACTGCGATCGCAAGAATCTTTCTCATCGTTCTTTTCCTTTAAGTTTATTGAAACGCGTTCGCGGTGAGGCTTTCAAATCACCCGTTTGACTGGCGACAGCATTGTATACGAATGTAATGAGGTGTAAATATCCGTTATTCGGACGTCACCCGCGAGTAATTTTTTCAGGTATTTATTTCCCGAATTCCGGTAAATCAGTCCGATGACTTCGACGGAATTACCGATTTGGCCGGAACCCGATACGATGCGCGCGTCCGGTGAACCGGCCAGACGATGCGGCGCGGCGGCACCGGCACGGCGCTGCCGCGCCGCGCCGCGCGCATCGCGGGTGGACCGTTGCGATTACAACCATTCCGGCGGTCCTGGCCGCCGCCGCTTTCGCCCCCCATCGCGCGATCGCGGCCGCGGCCCGCCGGACGGCCCGCATCGAAGCGGCGCGAGACGGCTGCCGGCGCATGCCGTGACCGGCGCGCCGGCCGTTCGATCGCCTCCGCACGCCGCGCCGGCTCATGCGCGCATCGACGGCAGCCCACCGAACATGTTCCAATTCGAAACCGGGCATGCCGACCGCGAACGGACGAGGTTGCCGCCACCCGCATCGCCGGATCGGCGCAGGCCCGTATGCAACGCGCGCCATGTTCCCGACGCCATTACGAAGGTCTTTCGATTCCAACCATGACGCGGTCTTCCTCCCAATCGGCGCTGCTCTGGATCGTGGCCGCCGGCTTCTTCATGCAGGCGCTCGACACGACCATCGTCAACACGGCGCTGCCGTCGATCGCGCGCGCGTTCGGCGAGGACACGCTGTCGATGCGCTCGATCGTGGTGGCCTACGTGCTGACCATGGCGATCCTCACGCCCGCCTCCGGCTGGCTCGCCGACCGCTACGGCACGCGCTCGGTCTACTTCGCCGCGATCCTCGTGTTCGCGATCGGCTCGCTCGCCTGCGCGGGTTCGCAGACGTCGCAGCAACTGGTGATCGCGCGCATCGTGCAGGGCGTGGGCGGCTCGATGCTGCTGCCGGTCGGGCGCCTCGCCGTGCTGCGCAGCGTGCCCGGCGAGGGCTACGTGACGGCGCTCGCGTTCATCTCGGTGGCGGGCCAGGTCGGGCCGATCATCGGGCCGACGCTCGGCGGCTGGTTCGCGCAATCGCTGTCGTGGCGGTGGATCTTCTTCGTCAACGTGCCGATCGGCGCGCTCGGCCTGCTGGCGGTGCGGCGCTACCTGCCATCGGACCGGCTCGACGAGCGGCGGCCGTTCGACCTGGTCGGCTGCACGCTGCTCTCGCTCGCGATGCTGGCCAGCTCGCTCGCGCTCGACATGCCGGCGCGCACGGCGCGCGCCGCCTGGATCGTCGCGGCCACGCTCGCCGCGGTGTGCGCGGTGTCCGGCTACCTCGCGCATGCCCGGCGCCGCGCGCAGCCGCTGTTCCGGCTCGGCCTGTTCGCCGAGCGCAACTTCGGCACCGGCCTGGTGGGCAACCTGACGTGCCGGATCGGCACCAGCGCCGTGCCGTTCCTGCTGCCGCTGCAGATGCAGCTCGGCTTCGGCTATTCGCCGCTGCACGCGGGGCTGGTGATGCTGCCCGCCGCGGTGGCCGGCGCGGTCTCCAAGCGCTGGATCGCGCCGCTCGTGCGCCGCTTCGGCTACGTGTCGTTCCTGCGCGTCAACACGCTGATCGTCGGCGCGTCGATCCTCGGCTTCGCCACGCTCTCGCCGCACACGCCGCTCGCGCTCGACGTGCTGCTGCTGGGCGCGTTCGGCGCGGCCACCTCGATGCAGTTCGCGGCGATGAACAGCGTCACGCTGAAGGATCTCTCGCATCGCGACGCGAGCAGCGGCAACGGCCTGTTCTCGATGGTGCAGATGCTCGCGACCAGCCTGGGCGTGTCGGTGGGCGGCGGCTTCGCGAGCCTGCTGGCCGGCCATCGCGCGAACGGCGAGTTGTTCGGGATCCAGATGAGCTTCCTGCTGATGGGCGCGATCACGCTCGCGTCCACGTTCGTGTTCGGCAGGCTCGACCTGAAGCCGGCCGTGGCCGGCACGCGCGGCACCTGAGGCGGCACCCGAGGCGGCACGGAAGCCGGATCAAGGTCGACCTCGCGGCGCAGCGGCGCGCGCGGCAAGGAACCATCGAGGCGACGGCCGAAGCGCGCGCCGCCGTCCGCCTCAGCGCGGCTGCCGGCAGTATCCGGCGAGCCGCTCGAGAAAGCGCAGGCATTCGCCGAGTTCGTCGGCCGTCACGTATTCGTCGGCGCGATGCGCGCGCGAGATCGCGCCCGGCCCGCACACCACGGCCGGAATTCCGGTCGCCTGGAACAGTCCGCCCTCGGTGCCGAACGACAGCGTGACCTCCTCGCGATCGTCGCCGAGCAGGTCGGCGCAGAGCGACTTCAGCGCGAGCGACGTGGCGTCGTCGCGCAGTCCCGGATAGGCCGACAGCGCCTCCAGCTCGATCGCCGCGTCGGCCGACACGCGGCGCATCTCGGGCAGCAGCGTGCCGTTCGCGAAGCCGGTGAACGCCTCGACGATGCGCTCGCCGTCCGCGCCCGCCAACTCGCGGATCTCGAAGTCGAACGTGCAGCGGTCGGGCACCACGTTCACGGCCACGCCGCCCTCGATGGTGCCGGTCTGCACCGTGGTCCACGGCGGATCGAAGCGCGCGTCGCGGGTGCCGTCGGCCTGCATGGCACGCGCGCTGCCGCGCAGCGCGGTAACCAGTTCCGCCGCGTATTCGATCGCGTTGACGCCGAGCTGCGGCTGCGCCGAGTGGCCCGCGAGCCCGCGCACGCAGCAGCGATAGGCGCGCTTGCCCTTGTGCGCCGACGCGAGCCGCATCTGCGTCGGCTCGCCGACGATGCAGCCGATCGGCCGCGCCGCGTCCACCGCCAGCTCGTCGAGCAGGTCGCGCACGCCCACGCAGCCGATCTCCTCGTCGTAGCTGATGGCGATGTGGACCGGCAGCGCCAGCGGCTCGGCCACGAACGCCGGCACCGCCGCCAGCACGCAGGCGAGGAAGCCCTTCATGTCCGAGGTGCCGCGCCCGTACAGGCGCCCGTTGCGCCCGGTCAGCACGAACGGATCGGTGCTCCACGGCTGGCCCGCCACCGGCACCACGTCGGCGTGGCCGGACAGGCAGATGCCGCCGCGCCCGCGCGGCCCGATGGTGGCGTAGAGGTTGGCGCGCGTGCCGTCGGCGTGCGGCACGCGCCGCGACGCGACGCCGAACCCGCGCAGGTACGATTCGACGAACCCGATCAGGTCGAGATTCGGCTGGCGGCTCAGGGTGCAAAACCCGACCAGCGTCGCGAGCAGGCTGACGGCGTCGTTCATGGTGTCGGGCTCCGGTTCAGGGCTTGACCGCGATCACGTCCACCTCGACCAGCCACTCCGGGCGCGCCAGCGCCGTCACGGTCAACCCCGTGGACACCGCGTGGACGCCCTTCAGCCAGCGCCCGATCACGCGATAGACGGCCTCCCGGTAGCGCACGTCGGTCAGGTAGATGGTGACCTTGCAGATGTCCTCGAGCTTGCTGCCGGCTTCCTCCAGCAGCATCTTGACGTTGGCCATCGCGCGCTCGGCCTGGGCCGCCGCGTCGCCGACGCCGACCGACTCCGAGGTGTCGAGGTCCTGGCCGATCTGGCCGCGCAGGAACACCATCCTGCCGGCCACCACGGCCTGCGCGAGATCGTTGTCGAGCGCCTGCTCGGGATAGGTGTCGCGCGTGTTGAACGGGCGGATGCGGGTATGTTCCATGGTTGGCTTGCCTTGCGGGTCTGGGCGGGTCCGGCACGGACCCGGGTTGCGAAAGGGCGGACCGGGGCGCACGCGTCAATGCGTGAGTATCCGCGAAAGAAACTGCCGCGCGCGCGCCGACTGCGGCCCGTCGAAGAAGCGCGCGGCGTCGGCGTCCTCGACGATCGCGCCGCGCTCCATGAAGATCACGCGGTCGGCCACGCGCCGCGCGAAGCCCATCTCGTGCGTGACAACCATCATCGTCATGCCGTCGCGGGCCAGGTCGACCATCACGTCGAGCACCTCGTTGACCATTTCGGGGTCGAGCGCCGAGGTGGGCTCGTCGAACAGCATCGCGCGCGGGTCCATCGCCAGCGCGCGCACGATCGCCACGCGCTGCTGCTGGCCGCCCGACAGGCCGGCCGGATACTTGCCGGCGTGCGCCTTCAGCCCGACCCGGTCGAGCAGCGCGAGGGCTCGCTCGCGCGCCGCGTCGCGCGGCCGGCCCAGCACCTTGACCTGCGGCATCGCGAGGTTGTCGAGCACGCTCAGGTGCGCAAACAGCTCGAAATGCTGGAACACCATGCCGACCTTCGCGCGCAGCGCGGCGAGCCGCGTCGAGGCGGCGCCCACCGACACGCCGTCCACCATGATCCGGCCGGACTGGAACGGCTCCAGCCCGTTCACGCACTTGATCAGCGTGCTCTTGCCGGAGCCGGACGGCCCGCACACCACCACCACCTGTCCGGCCTCGACGCGGGTGGAGCAGTCGTCGAGCACCTGGAACGCGCCGTAGCGCTTGCTGACCTGCCGGATCTCGATCATCGCGAGCCTCGCCTTCAGTCGCGCGAGTCGAAATAGCCGGCGCGGATCGCGCTGCCGATCAGGTTCAGGATCAGCCGGCCCGCCGTGATGCACGAGATCTGGTTGACGTCCTTCTCGGGCTGGATCTCGACGATGTCCATGCCCACCACGCGGCCCTTCCTGACGAGCCCGTGGATCAGCTTGCGCGCCTGCACGAAGGTCACGCCGCCCGGCGCGGGGCCGGCCACGCCCGGCATCACCGACGGGTCGAGCCCGTCCGCGTCGATCGTCAGGTAGTAGTTGCCGCCGTCGGGAATCCGCTCGAGCACGGCGTCCATGCCGACGTCGTGCAGCTCGTAGGCGGTGACGAGTTCCGAGCCGTAGGCGCGCGCCGCGCGCAGCTCCTCGGGCCGCGCGCTGCCCTGCGCGCGCAAGCCGATCTGCACGATCCTCGCCACGTGCTTCATCTCGGAGGCGCGGCGGATCGGGCTCGACAGCCCCTCGCGCACGCCGTTCACCTCGTCGCGCCAGTCAAGGTGCGCATCGACATGGACCAGCGTGATCGGCGCGAGCGAATCGAACGCGCGCAGCACCGGGGTGGTGATGCCGTGGTCGCCGCCCATCACGATCGGCAGCGCGCCGGCCGCGAGGATCTTGCGCACGGCCGCTTCGACGCGCTCGTAGTGGCTGCCCGGCGCCGCCAGATCGGCGATCACGTCGCCGCAATCGACGAAGCGGATGTCGTCGCGCTCCTGCAGCAGCGGGCCGTCGATGTCGAAATCGTAATGGCCGGGCGAGCGCACCACGCGGTCGGTGGCCTGGCGGATCGCGGTGGGCGCGTTGGTCTGGTCGTTGGTGAAGTCGGCCGCCGAATAGGCGGCGCCATACGGCATGCCGAGCACGGCGATGTCGGCCTCCAGGCGGTCCAGGTCCAGCGCGAGTTGCGCGTACAGCAGCGTCTTGTGGCCGGTGCGCGGTGCGACGGTCAGGGGCGGGTTCATGATCAGGAATCCTCTTTATGCAATGGATGTCGGTTGGCGCTCGGGCGCTTCGGTGAATGCCGGATCAGGCGCGGCGGTAGCGCGTGGCCACGCGCTCGGCCCACTGTCCGGCGACGTCGAGCAGCACGCTGCACGACCAGTAGATGAAGGCGGTGGTGCCGAGCACCTCGACGTAGGCGAAGGTGTCGGCGGTCAGCAGGTTGCTCTGGTAGGTCAGCTCGGCCAGGCTCATCACCGAGAAGATCGACGAGTCCTTGAACATCATGATCGTGAGGCTGGTGGTGGCCGGCGCGAGAAAGCCGACGATCTGCGGCAGCACCACGTGGCGCTGCACCTGCAGCGCGCTCAGCCCGAGCGAGCGCGCCGCCTGCAGCTGGCCGTGCGCGAGGCTCGCGAGCGCGGCGCGCAGGATCTCGCAGAAGTAGCCGCCGGTGTAGAACGCGGTGGCCGCCACGCCGATCGCGAAGGCCGGCACCATCAGGCCGAGCTTCGGCAGGCCGAAGAAGCTGAGGTAGACGAGGATCAGGAACGGCACGTTGCGCACCACCTCGACGTAGGCGAGCGAGCCGGCGCGCAGCAGCCGGAACAGCCACGCGCCGCCGGGCAGCGTGCGGCAGTAGGCGGCCACCGTGCCCGCCACGATGCCGAGCGGAATGCCGAGCACGCAGACCTGCGCGGTCACCTTCAGCCCCTCGAGCAGCGGCGGCACGGCGGCGGTGACGATCGAGAAATCAATGGACATGGGGCAACATCCGGGCAAGGCGGCGCTCGACGCCGCGCGAGGCCGACGAGACGAGCAGCAGGATCACGAAATAGACGGCGGCCGTGGCCGTGAACACCTCGAGCGGCTGGTTGGTCTGCAGCGTCGCGTCGCGCGCCACGGTGGCGAGATCGTGGACGGCGATGATCGACATCAGCGACGAGGCCTTCAGCAGCATCGTGAATTCGCTCGTCAGCGGCGGCACCGAGCGCATGAACAGCTGCGGGAACACGACGTGGCGCCAGACCTGCACCGGCGACATGCCGAGCGCATGCGCCGCCGGGATCTGCCCGCGGCCCAGCGAATGCAGCGCGCCGCGCAGGATCTCCGAGATGTAGGCGGCGGTGTTCAGCGTCAGCGCGAGGATGCCCGCCTGCAGCGGCGAGAGCGTGATGTCGAGCAGCGCGGGCAGCACGTAGTACGCCACCAGCATCTGGATCAGCGCCGGCACGCCGCGAATCACGCTCACGTAGCCGATCACGGCGGCCGCCGCCACGCGCCCGCCGTGCCGGCGCAGCAGCAACAGCAGCGCGCCGAGCACGAGGCCGAGCGCGAACGCGGCCACGCTCGCCGCGAGCGTGGTGGCCGCGCCGGCCGCCACGTCGTGCAGGAACGGCGCGAGCGCGGCGGTATCGATCAGCGCAGCGGACGGCATGATCGGCGCGGCCTCAGACGGCGCCTTCCGGCAGGTAGCCGGAGGTGGGCAGGTTCATGGTGTAGCCGAACCACTTCTTCTGCATCTGCGCGAGCTGGCCGCTTTTTTCCAGCTCGGTCAGCGAGGCGTTGATGAAGTCGCGGATCTCCTTGTCCTGCGGATTGGCCACCCACGCGAGCACCTTCGGCTCGCCGATCTTGCCGATCACGCGGAACTGGCCCGGCTCCTTCTTCATCAGCACCGCGACGATGTTCGACGGCATGATGCCGATGTCGAGCGTCTTGTTCGACAGCGCCACCATCACGTCCGGGTAGGCCTGGAACAGCTTGATGTCGGCGTAGCCGGCGCCCTTCGCCTTCAGCTGCGTGTCGAACGCCTGCGCGATCGGCTGCGAGGACGACCCCATCTGCGTGCCCACCACCTTGCCGCCCGCGTCGCCGGGCTGGTGGATCGCCGTGTCGCCGGCACGCACCACCAGCACCGTGTCGACCACGCCCACCGGCTGCGAGAACGCGAAGCGCTTGGCGCGCTCGGCGTTGATGCCCACGCTGGTGGCCACGAAGTCGAACTTGTGCGTCATCAGGCCCGGCAGCAGCCCCTGGAACGGCAGGTTCATCTGGTTCAGCTTCACGCCGAGCTTGCCCGCCATGTACAGGAGAATGTCGCGGCCGTAGCCGGTGACCTGGCCGTTCTCGACGAATTCGAACGGCTCGTAGGCGGCTTCGGTGCCGACGGTCAGCACGCCACGCCTGCGGATGTCGGCCAGCGTGCCGCCCTCGGCGAACGAGAGCGTGGGCATGGCCAGCGCGGCGGCGGCACCGCCCGCGAGGGCGAGGAAATGGCGGCGGTCGAGGGTGTTCATCGGGGGCGGTCCTGGTATCGAGGGGGGTCGGTAAGGACCAATGTAGGCAGGTCAAATTGTTTTGGAAAACTATTTTTTTATTGCTATGGTCTCGGAAACCGGAACCTTTTGGCGGCTCGCGACGATGAAGAAAATGGACCTGGACGAGCGCGACCTGCGCTCGCTGCGCGTGTTCTGCGCGGCGGCGCAGGCGAGCGGATTCGCCGCCGCCGAGCGCGCGCTGGCCATGTCCAAGGCATCGATCAGCCGCCACATCAACGAGGTGGAGGCGCGCCTCGGCCTCAAGCTCTGCGAGCGCGGGCCGGGCGGCTTTCAATTGACCGAGGGCGGCGAGGTGGCGCTGCGCGTCGCCTCCGAGGCGCTGGAGGCGCTCGAGCGCATCAAGCCCGAGGTGGACGCGGTGCGCGGCGTGCTGTCGGGGCCGCTGCAGCTCGGCATGTCCGAGCACGTGATGACGCATGACGGCTGCCGCGTGCCGCAGGCGCTCGCCGAATTGCACCGGATCGCGCCGCTGGTGCGGCCGTCGCTGTCGGTGATGACCTATCGCGACCTCAGCGCCGCGCTGGTCGAGCGGCGCGTGCAGGTGGCGATTCGCGGCGCCTACAAGCGGGTGGGCGGGTTCCGCCACTTCCCGCTGTTCACCGAGACCCATCGCGTGTTCTATCACCCGGCCGCCGCGGGCGAGATCCACCTGCACGACGATGCACGCGCGCTGCCGCTCGTCTATCGCGCGCATCCGTTCGTGGAGGACGCGCTGTCGTTGCAGGGTTTCGAGCAGGGGCCGGAGGTGGTCGGGCTGGAAGCCGTGGCGATGATGGTGGCCACCGGCCATTACGTCGGACTGCTGCCCGAGCATCTGGTGGCGCGGCTCGGGCCGCGTTACGGCTTCGAGGTACTGCCCGATTCACCGGCCTATTCGGTGTCGTTCTGCGCGATCATCGAGGAAGCGCGGCCCGTCACGCGCAGCGTCGAGGCGTTCCTGAACCTGCTGCGCGAGGCGCATCCGGGTTGAGGCCTCCGCGCGCGACCGGCGGGCCGCCGCGACGGACGGCCCGCCGGTCGTTCGCGGTACCCCGGGATGCCTGCTACGGGGCGGGCCGCGTGTCGCGAATCGCTCAGGCGACCCGGATTTCGATGCGCCGCGGCTGCGCCTCTTCACGACGAGGAATGCTCAGCGTCAGGACGCCGTCGCGCAGTTGCGCGTCGATGCGCGAGGTGTCGAGATCCTGGCTCAACGTGAACACGCGCGAGAAACGCGGATGACGTATTTCACCGTGTCGCAGACGCAGCCCGGAAGGCACCGGAATCACCGCCTCCGCCTCGATGCTGAGGCTGCCGTCGGCCACGCGGATATCGAGCTTGTCCCGCGGCACCCCCGGCAGGTCGGCATACAGCGTGACGCCGTGACTGTCCTCGACCACGTCGACCGCCGGCAAGGTGCGCTCGACATGCTCCGCGCCTTCCGCGCCTTCGTGGTCAACCTGGGAGGAAGGCGTCCGGCGCGCGATCATTTCACTGTTTGCGCTCATGATGGGCTCCTGTTCGAAGAAAGGTCGTGGAAACGTCATTGCACCGTGACGGCCCGCGGCTTCGACGCCTCGGAACGTCCGATGCTGATCATCAGGCATCCGTTCTCGTAACGCGCGTTGACGCGGTCGGGATCGGCATGCTGCGGCAGCTCGACGACGCGCCGGAAGGCGCCCATGAAGCGCTCGCGCGCATACACGCGCGCGCCGGCCTCGCGTTCGGGCGCCTTGCGCTCGCCGCTGATGATGAGTAGCCGCTTGTCTACCGTGACGTCGATCGAAGACGGTTCGAGGCCGGGTACGAACGCGACGATCTCGACGCTGTCGTCGGTGTCGCCGATGTTGAGAGGGGGGAAGCTCTCGCTGCGCGTGGCACGCAGGCTGGCGGGAAAGCCCGCCAGCCGGGACATCTGCCGGTGCAGGCGATCGAACTCGCCCAACAGGTCGGTACTGAAGAAGAAGTCGCTCATGATTGGCTCCTTGAAAATCGGGGCGCTTCACGAACGGCGAATGGAACCACGCGCTCCAGTTCGTCCGTTCGTGGGGAAACCCCATCAACAAACAAATCGAAACACGCAGCGCGAATCGCGACTGCCTGAGCGATGCTAAAAATAGCGCAACGAATGAAAATTTCAAGGGCCGGCGTGCTGCCCGCGAAGCGTTTTTTTTCGCCTCCCTCGACCCTCGCGTCCGGCCGGGGGGAGCACGCCTGCGGCATCGGACACCGCGCCCGACCGCGGGGGTGCGTCGTGTCAGCCGCATGGGGCAACGCGATACATTCCGTTACATTCCGGCCGGCCGCCGACCTCTTGAACCACGAACGGGCCGCCTTCATCTCGAGTGCCGCCAGATCCATGCACGGCCACACACACGCGGCTGCCCACCCGCGGCTGCCCATCGACGCAGCTGGCCGTCCCGCTCCCGCAACCGTTCGCGGGCGCGGCGCATCGCCGGGCCCGCGACGACACCGTGCGTCCGGCAGCGTCGCCGCCGGCTGCCGGTCGTGCCGGATATCGGCGCTCTTCACCACAAACAACAGGAATCCCAACGAATAGCAGGAGCCCGTCATGAGCCGTCTCGTCGTGGTATCGAATCGCACTTATGATCCGGACAGCCCCGTGCCGGGCGGCCTGGCCGTCGCGCTGAACGAGAGTCTGCAGCAGCGCGGCGGCATCTGGTTCGGCTGGAGCGGCAAGCTCACCGAAGCCGACCCGGCAACCCAGGAAGTGCAGACGCGCGAAGTGGGCAACATGCAGCTCGCGACCATCGACATGTCGCAGCGCGACTACGACGCGTTCTACCTCGGCTACTCGAACAACGTACTGTGGCCGGTGTTCCACTACCGGCTCGACCTCGCGAACTTCGACGTGCAGTTCAGCGACGGCTACCGCCGCGTGAACCGCCTGTTCGCGCAGAAGCTGATCCCGCTGCTGCAGCCCGACGACGTGCTGTGGGTCCACGACTATCACCTGATCCCGCTCGCCACCGAGCTGCGCGCGCAAGGCTGCCGCAACCGGATCGGCTTCTTCCTGCACATCCCCGTGCCGCCGCCGCAGATCATGGCCGCGATCCCCGAACACGAATGGCTGATGCGCTCGCTGTTCGCCTACGACCTGGTCGGCTTCCAGGCGCATACCGACGTCACGCACTTCGTACGCTACGCCGAGGCCGAGGCCGATGCGCAGCTGATCGACGGCGAGCGACTGCGCGCGTTCGACCGCACGATCCGCGTCGGCGCGTTCCCGATCGGCATCGACGTGGACGGCTTCTCGCAGATGGCCACCGACGATGACGGCCTGAACGTCTACGAGCAGATGCGCGACGAGTATTCGCGCCGCAAGCTGCTGCTCGGCGTGGACCGGCTCGACTATTCGAAGGGGCTGCCGCAGCGCGTTCGCGCCTTCCGGACGATGCTCGAGACGTTTCCGGACCTGCGCAAACACGCGACGCTGATCCAGATCGCCGCGCCGAGTCGCGAGGACGTGGACGCCTACGGCCGCTTGCGTCAGGAAATGGATTCGCTGTGCGGCTCCGTGAACGGCGACTACGGCGAGCTGGACTGGATGCCGGTGCGCTACATCCACCGCAGCCTCGATCGCACCTCGCTGCCGGGCCTCTACCGCGCGAGCCGCGTCGCGCTCGTCACGCCGCTGCGCGACGGCATGAACCTGGTGGCCAAGGAGTTCATCGCCGCGCAGGACGCGAAGGACCCGGGCGTGCTGGTGCTGTCGCGCTTCGCCGGCGCCGCCGAGCAGCTGACCGACGCGCTGCTCGTGAACCCCTACGACATCCAGGGCACCGCGCGCGCCATCCACGCCGCGCTGACGATGCCGCTCGACGAGCGCGTGCGGCGCCACACGGCGCTGCTCGGGCAGATCCGCAAGCACGACGTGCATTGGTGGAGCCGCGGCTTCCTCGACGCGCTCGACGAACCGGCAATCCCGCGAGCGCGCTGCGGGCTGGAACTGGCGGATTCGACCGCCTGATTCCGCGGTGCCGACGGCGGCACGCGGGCCTCCGCCCGCGGAGCACCGCGCCGCGTTTCCCGGCGTTTCCTAGTCGGCCGCCCGACTCTGCGCGGCCATCTCTCCTTCCGTCCAGCGTCCCTCGGAAGCCCGAAGATGCGTGCGCATCGCCGTTTGCGCGGCGATCGGATCGCCCGCCTGCAGCGCCCGCAGGATCTCCTCGTGCTCGCGCGCGGCGGCGGTCCAGGTCAGCGGGTTTTCAACATGCCCCCGCAGCGCGGCCGCGATCGGATCGTGGCGGCTGTCGAACAGTTCGGCGACGAAGCGGCTCAGCACGGCGTTGCCGGCGGCCTCCGCGATCAGCATATGGAACTGCCGGTCCGCCTCGAGCGGTGACTTGCCGGCGGCGGCCAGCCGATGCATCCGCTCGATCGAGCGACGCAGGCGGTCCGCCGTCGCCGCCGTCATGCGCGCGGCGGCCAGCACCGCGACGCTGCCCTCGATGGCCGCGCGCGCCTGCATCAGTTCCGACGGGCTGTCGCCCAGCGACGCGACGGCGGCTTCGTCGCCGACGCCCGCCTCGCGCACATACACCCCCGACCCGACCCGGATCTCCACGTTGCCGCCGATCTCGAGCGCGATCAGCGCCTCGCGCAGGGACGGACGCGAGACGCCGAGCTTCACCGCCAGTTCGCGCTCCGGCGGCAGGCGCTCGCCGGGCGGGAAATCGCCCTGGCGAATCAGCGTCAGGATCTGGGCGGCGATGGATTGGTAAAGCCGCTTGGGCTCGGTTGCTTTCATGTTGAGGGGTCGGCGAGCGGAGGACACCACGCGGGACGCGCGGCCGGGCAAGTCTAGCATGCCGCGCAAGTCGCTACTGACGGGCCTTTCCGCCCGGCATAAGGGTTTCTCCCATTGGTCAGGCCCATCATAAATATTAGCACTGGCTTGACCAAACTACCCCGATACGGTCTAATCTGCCGCAATTGGACTGACCAGCGCGAAGCCAGGCCGGCCACCTTGAAGGAGACACGATGAGCATTCCCAGCAGCCTGCCCGGCTCGGCGGCGGCCCCCGCCAGGCCCCCGACGGGGGAGATTCTTGGCCTGGAAGGCATCGGCAAGCGCTTCCCCGGCGTGGTGGCGCTCGACGGCATCACGTTCGGCGTGCGCTGCGGCGAGGTGCATGCCGTCTGCGGCGAGAACGGGGCGGGCAAGTCGACGCTGATGAAAATCATCAGCGGCCAGTACCGCCCGGACAGCGGCGTGATCCGCTACCGCGGCGAGCCGGTGCAGTTCGGCTCGAGTTCGGCGGCGCAGGCGGCCGGCATCGCGATCATTCACCAGGAACTGAATCTGGTGCCGCACCTGAGCGTGGCGGAGAACCTGTACCTGGGCCGCGAGCCCAAGCGCGGCCCGTTCGTCGACACGCGCCGGCTCAAGGCCGACGCCGCCCGCTGCCTCGCGCGGATCGGCCTGAAGGTGCCGCCGTCGACGCTGGTCGGGACGCTGTCGATCGCGCAGCAGCAGATGGTCGAGATCGCGAAGGCGCTCTCGCTCGATGCCCGGCTGCTCATCATGGACGAGCCGACGTCGTCGCTGACCGAATCGGAAACCGCCCAGCTGTTCCGCATCATCAGGGAACTGCGCGCCGAGGGCGTGGCGATGCTCTACATCTCGCACCGGCTCGATGAAATGGCGCACATCGTCGATCGCGTGACGGTGCTGCGCGACGGCCGCCACATCTCGACCGACGACTTCGCGGCCCTCGGCGTCAACGACATCGTGGCGCGCATGGTCGGCCGCTCGCTCGACGAGGCCTATCCGGCGCGCGAGTCGGTGCCCACCGGCGAGGTGCTGCTGAGCGTGCGGGACCTGCATCGCGACGGCGTGTTCGGCCCGGTGTCGTTCGACCTGCGCCGCGGCGAGATTCTCGGCTTCGCCGGGCTGATGGGCGCGGGCCGCACCGAGGTGGCGCGCGCGATCTTCGGCGCCGACCGGCTCGACGGCGGCACGATCGCGCTGCACGGCGAGCCGGTGAGGATCCGCTCGCCCCGCGAAGCGATCCGGCATGGCCTCGCCTACCTGTCGGAGGACCGCAAGAAGGAGGGCCTCGCGCTGACGATGCCGGTGGCCGCCAATCTCACGCTCACCAACGTGCGGGCGATCTCGACGCGCGCCGGCTTCCTGCGGTTCCGCGAGGAGCAGCGCGTCGCGCAGCGCTACGTGAAGGACCTGGCGATCCGCACGCCTTCGGTCGACCAGATCGTGCGCAACCTGTCGGGCGGCAACCAGCAGAAGGTCGTGATCGGCAAGTGGCTCTATCGCGGCTCGCGGATCCTGTTTTTCGACGAGCCCACGCGCGGGATCGACGTCGGCGCGAAGTTCGCCATCTACGGCCTGATGGACCGGCTCGCCGCGCAAGGCGTGGGCGTCGTGCTGATCAGCTCGGAGTTGCCCGAGCTGCTCGGGATGACCGACCGCATCGCCGTCTTTCACGAGGGCCGCGTGACGGCGGTGCTCGACACGCCGCACACCAGCCAGGAGGAAATCATGCACTACGCTTCGGGGCGCACCCATGCTTGACATCACATCCGATCCGACCCACGTCGCCAGGCAGGCCGCCCATCAGCGGCGCCGCGACCTCATCCAGAAGTTCGCGGCGCTGGGCAGCCTGGTCGCGCTCGTGATCGCGTTTTCGCTCGCCAGTCCGGCGTTCTTCTCGGTCGACAACCTGATGACCGTCTGCCTGCAGGTGACCTCGATCGCCTATCTCGGGGTCGCGGCCACCTGCGTGATCATCGCCGGCGGCATCGACCTGTCGGTCGGGTCGGTGCTGGCGCTGGCCGGCGTCTCGGCCGCGCTGCTCGCCAAGTCCGGCGTGCCGGTGCCGGCCGCGATGCTGTGCGGGATCCTGGTGGGCGCGCTGTGCGGCATCGTCAACGGCATCTGCGTGACGCGCATGGGCCTGCCGCCCTTCATCGCCACGCTCGGCATGATGCTGGTGGCGCGCGGCCTCGCGCTGCAGATCACCGGCGCGCGCCCCGTCTCGGATCTCGGCGACGCGTTCGGCACGCTTGGCAACGGCGCCCTGTTTCGCATCTCGCGAATCGGCCCCGACGGGTTTCCCGACGTCACCTTCCCCGGCATTCCCTATCCGGTGGTCGTGATGATCGTGCTATTCGTGGGCGTGTCCGTGCTGCTGTCGAAGACCTCGCTCGGGCGCCACATCTACGCGGTCGGCTCGAACGCGGAGGCGGCGCGGCTGTCCGGCGTCGACGTGCGCGGCGTGACGCTGTTCACCTACGTGCTCTCCGGCGCGATGGCCGGCGTGACGGGCTGCATCCTGATGTCGCGTCTCGTGACCGGGCAGCCCAACGAAGGCGTCATGTACGAACTCGACGCGATCGCCAGCTCGGTGATCGGCGGCACCTCGCTGATGGGCGGCGTCGGCACGATCTCGGGCACCGCGATCGGATCGTTCGTGATCGGCGTGCTGCGCAACGGCCTGAACATGAACGGCGTGTCGAGCTTCATCCAGCAGATCATCATCGGCGTCGTGATCCTGGGCACGGTCTGGATCGACCAGTTGCGCAACCGGAAGCGGTAATCCCGCGAGGCGCATTTCCCGAAGTGCATTTCCCACAGGCAGTCCAATAACACGAGACAGGAGCGAGACATGCGGAAACTTTCCCTGCTGGCGGTAGCGGCGATGGCGTGCGCGGCATTCAGTACCGGCGCGGTGGCGGCGGGCGGCGAGATCGCCGTGATCGTCAAGACGGTCAATTCGAACTACTGGCAAAACGTGCAGAAGGGCGCGAAGGCGGCGCTCGACGGCGCGCCGGGCTACACGATGACGTTCCAGGGGCCGGCGGCCGAATCGAACATCGCCGACGAGGTGAACATGGTGGAAAACGCCGTCAACCGGCATGTGGCCGGCATCGTGCTGGCCGCGTCCGATCCCGACGCGCTGGTGCCCGCCATCAAGAAGGCATGGGAAGCGCATATCCCGGTGGTGCTGATCGATTCGCCGGTCTCGGCGTCGGGCAAGCCGTACTACCAGTCGTTCCTGTCGACCGACAACGAGAAGGCCGGCGAACTGTGCGCCAAGGCGCTGATCGACCGCGTGGGCCAGACCGGCAAGATCGCCGTCATGTCCTACGTGCCCGGCGCCGGCTCGGAAGTGGGCCGCGTGGGCGGCTTCCGCAAATACATCGCGGCGCACTCGAAGCTGCAGATCGTCGGCCCGTACTACTCGCAGTCGCAAATGGCGACGGCACTGAACCAGACGACCGACGTGCTGTCGGCGAACGCCGACCTGAAGGGCATATTCGGCGCGAACGAGCCGACCGCGGTGGGCATGGGCCGCGCGCTCAAGCAGGCCGGCAAGGCGGGCAAGATCATCGCCATCGGCTTCGACGGCAACGAGGACCTGCAGGGCTTCGTGCGCGACGGCACGCTCCAGGCGATCGCCGTGCAGGGCTCGTGGCAGATGGGCAACCGGGGCATCCAGACCGTCGTCGGCGTCATCGAACGCAAGCCGGTGGCGAAGTTCGTCGATACCGGAGTCGTCATGATCGACAAGCAGAACCTCGATTCGAAGGAAGCGAAAGACGTCCTCTATTGAGGCCGCGCCCGCCGCCCCGCTCAACGCCGGTTCGTCATTTTCCCGCCCGCATCATGAACGCTCACGATATCCGCGCCCTGCCCCGCAACGGACTGCCGCTGACGGTCCTCGGCCTCGGCTGCTCGCAGCTGGGCGGCCTCTACGAGGCCATGCCGGACACCGAGGCCGAGGCGCTGATGGATGCGGCCTGGGCCGCCGGCCTGCGCTACTTCGATTCCGCGCCGTTCTACGGCTACACGCTGTCGGAGCACCGCGCGGGGCGCGCGCTCGCGGCACGCCCGCGCGACGCGTTCATCTTGAGCACCAAGGTGGGCCGCCTGATGCGGCCGGACCCGGGCGTGCGGCCCGGCGACGACGGCTGGGCCGCGCCGCTGCCGTTCCGCCCCGTCTTCGACTACAGCTACGACGGCATCCTGCGCTCCCACGACGACAGCCGGCAGCGGCTCGGCCTGGCGAGGATCGACGTGCTGTACGTCCACGACATCGGCCGCATGACGCACGGCGAGCGCCACGCGCACCACTGGCACAGCCTGACCAAGGGCGGCGGATTCCGTGCGCTCGAGGCGCTGCGCGCGGCCGGCGAGATCGGCGCCGTCGGCCTCGGCGTCAACGAGTGGGAAGTGGCCGCCGACGCCCTGGACGAGACGGCGCTCGACGTGATCCTGCTGGCCGGCCGCTACACGCTGCTCGAACAGACGGCGCTCGCGCCGCTGCTCGACCGCTGCGTTCGGACGCGCACGGGCCTCGTCGTCGGCGGCGTGTTCAACTCCGGCGTGCTCGCCGGCAACGGCAAATTCAACTATGCCGACGCGCCCGCCGACGTCGTCGACAAAGTGGCGCGGCTCGCGGCCGCCTGCGAGCGCTTCGCGGTCCCGCTGCCGGCCGCGGCGCTGCAGTTCCCGTTCGCGCATCCGGCGGTGGTGTCGTGCGTGACCGGCGCGCGCAGCGTGGCGCAGTTGCAGCAGAACATCGCCTGGCTCGAACGCGACATTCCCGACGCACTGTGGGACGCGCTCCGGCGCGAGGCGCTGATCGACGATGCCGCGCCGGTGCCGCGGAGCGCGACATGATGCCGGGCGTCGACGCTCACCGCCACGATCGGCGGAAGCTGGCCGACCGCCGCAACGGCTGCGCCGACGGGCCGGCCGCCTGCGAGAAACACGGCGGGCGTGCCTTCGGCCACGATGCCGCTCTCGACCGGACCGGCGCGGCGGCCGGGCGTGTCGTTTCCACGGGACCGGTCCGTCGGGCCGGTCCATTCGATTTCAATGAAAGGAGCTTCCATGCTTAGCGTGATCTGCGAAGCGCCCGGCGTGCTGCGGGCACTGCAACGCGACCTGCCCGTGCGCGGCAGCGGCGAAATTCTGTTGCGCGTGAGCCGGGTCGGCATTTGCGGCACCGACCTGCACATCTTCACCGGCAATCAGCCGTACCTCGAATATCCGCGCGTGATGGGACACGAGCTGTCGGCGGTCGTCGTCGAGGCCGAGCCCGGTTCCGGTTTCGACGCGGGCGACGGCGTCTACGTCATGCCCTATCTGTCGTGCGGACACTGCGTGGCCTGCCGCCAGGGCAAAACCAACTGCTGCGTCGACATCAAGGTGCTGGGCGTGCATCGGGACGGCGCCCTGACCGAGTATCTGAGCGTTCCCGCGCAGTTCGTGCACAAGGCCGAGGGCATATCGCTCGACCAGGCCGCGATGCTCGAATTCCTGGCCATCGGCGCGCACGCCGTGCGGCGCGCGGACGTGCAGCCGGGCCAACGCGTGCTGGTCGTCGGCGCGGGGCCGATCGGCATGGCGGCGATGATCTTCGCCAGGTTGCGCGGCGGCACGGTGACCTGCCTCGATACGCGCGCCGACCGCCTGGCGTTCTGCCGGTCGCAGCTCGGCATCGAGGCGACGGTGCCGGTGGGCGACGGCGACGCGGCCCAGCTGGCCGCGCTGACGAACGGCGAATTTTTCGACGTCGTGTTCGATGCGACCGGCAACATCGACGCCATGAACCGCGGCTTCGCGTTCGTCGCGCACGGCGGCCGGTACGTGTTGATCTCGATCGTGCCGGGCCAGGTGACGTTCTCCGATCCGGAATTCCACAAGCGCGAGATGACGCTGCTGGCGAGCCGCAACGCCACCGCCGCCGATTTCGACACCGTGCTGGCGGCGATGCGCGACGGGCACGTTCCCGACCAGGCGCTGAACACGCACCGCATGCGGCTGGCCGAGGTGCCCGAGGCGCTGCCGCGGCTGCTCGATCCGGGGCAGACCGTGGTCAAGGCGCTCGTCGAGTGCTGACCGGCATGACCAAGCCATCAGGACCCGCCGCATGAGCGTCCCCATCCTTCAGTTCGGCACCAGCCGCTTCCTGCTCGCGCACGTCGCCTTCTTCGTGTCCGAGGCGCTCGCGCGCGGCGAGGCGATCGGCGGCATCGGCGTGGTGCAGACCACCTCGAACCCGTCGAGCCGCGCCCGCATCGACGCGCTGGCCGCGACGGGCCGTTATCCGGTGCGCATCCGCGGCCGGGCCGACGGCGTCGCGATCGAGCGCGTGGTCGAGTGCCATGCCGTCCGCCGGGCCTGGACGGCCTCGACCGATTGGGCCGCGATCCGCCGGGCCGTCGTCGACGACGTGCGCGTGATCGTGTCGAACACGGCCGACGCCGGCTACCGGCTCGACGAACGCGACTCGGCCGACGTGCTCGCCGACGCGACACGGGTGCCGCACAGCTTTCCGGCGAAGCTGCTGACGCTGCTGCATGCGCGCTGGCGGGAGCGCCCCGCCGACGGCGTCACGCTGCTGCCCTGCGAACTGATCGCGCGCAACGGCGACACGCTGCGCGACATCGTGCTGGGGCTGGCCCGGCAGTGGCATCTGCCGGACGGCTTGATCGCCTACCTGCTGCACACCTGCGTCTGGGTGAATTCGCTCGTGGACCGGATCGTGTCCGGGGCGATCGATCCGGTCGGCGCGATCGCCGAACCGTATGCGCTGTGGGCCGTCGAGCGTCACGCCGGCATGACGCTGCCCTGCACGCATGAGCAGATCGTCGTGACGGACGACCTGGCCGGCCACGAACGCCTGAAGCTGTTCTTCCTCAACCTGGGCCATACCTGGCTGGCCGAGCAGTGGTTGCGCCAGGGCCGCCCGCCGGATGAAACGGTGCGCGAGGCGATGGGCGATCCGCGGCTGGGCGACGGGATCGAGCACGTCTGGCGAGACGAGGTGCTGCCGGTGTTCGTCGCGCTGGGCCAGCGCGATGCCGCCGAGCGCTACATCGACACGGTGCGCGACCGTCTGCTCAATCCCTACCTCGACCATCGCATCGCGGACATCGCGAACCACCACGACGAGAAGATCCGGCGCCGGATCCGCCCGTTGATCGCGCTGGCGGACGCGCACGCGCCGGGCCACGCCCAGCCGCGTCTACGCGGCCTGCTGGCCGCGCATGACCTGGCGCAACCGAGTTGAGAGGAACACCATCATGAATCCAGGCACGGTCCTGAAGCTGCATGGCGACGACAACGTCGCGCTGGCCCTGCGCGCGCTCGAGGCCGGCAGCGTCGTCGAGCTCGACGGGCATTCGCTGCCGGTACTGACGCCGGTGCCGGCCGGCCACAAGATCGCGGTCCGCGCGCTCGCCCGTGGTGAGCGCGTGACCAAATACCGGCAGACGATCGGCGTGGCGCGCCACGGCATCGAAGCGGGCGAGCACGTGCATGTGCATAACGTCGACATGCCGGCGCACCCCGCCGGCGGCGCTGCGCCCGACGCGGCGCCGCCGCATGCGGCCGGCGCCGCGCTGTCCGGCACGTTCATGGGCTTCGTCCGCCCCGACGGCCAGGTCGGCACGCGCAACTACATCGGCGTGATCGCGAGCGTCAACTGCTCGGCAACGGTGTGCCACGCCATCGCGGACGCGTTCCGCGGGCCGGCCCTCGATGCGTTTCCCGGCATCGACGGCGTCGTCGCGATCACGCACCAGAGCGGATGCGGGCTGGCGGCCACGGGCGACGGCATCGCCCTGCTGCGCCGCACGCTGGCGGGCTACGCCCGCAATCCGAACTTCGGCGGCATCCTGCTGGTGGGCCTCGGCTGCGAGGTGAACCAGCTCGACGGCCTGCTCGACCTGCTCGACGCGCCGGGCGCCGATCCGGTCCGCACGCTCGTGATCCAGGACGAAGGCGGCGTGCGCCAGACGGTGACGCGCGGGGTGGCCATCGTGCGCGAGCTGATCGAGCAGGCCGGCCGCGCGCGCCGCACCGCCGTCTGCGCCTCGCAGCTCAAGGTCGGCCTGCAATGCGGCGGCTCGGACGGCTACTCCGGCATCACCGGCAATCCCGCGCTCGGGGCGGCCGTCGATCTGCTCGTGCGCCACGGCGGCACCGCGATCCTGTCGGAGACGCCGGAGATCTACGGCGCCGAACACCTGCTGACGGCGCGGGCCGCCTCCGGCGACGTCGCCGGGCGCCTGCTCGACAGGCTGCAATGGTGGGAGCGTTACGCCGCCGACCACGGCGGCGAGCTGAACAACAATCCGTCGCCGGGCAACAAGGCCGGCGGCATCACCACCATTCTCGAGAAGTCGCTGGGCGCGGTGGCCAAGGGCGGCAGCTCGCCGCTGAACGCGGTCTACGACTATGCCGAGCCGGTCGCCGCGCGCGGCCTCGTGTTCATGGATACGCCCGGCTACGACCCGGTCTCGGCGACCGGGCAGGTCGCCGGCGGCGCGAACCTGATTTGCTTCACGACCGGCCGCGGCTCGGTGTTCGGCTCGAAGCCGGTGCCGACCATCAAGATCGCGACCACGACCGGCCTGTTCGAGCGGATGCGCGCGGACATGGATTTCAACAGCGGCCCGATCGTCGACGGCGGGCTCGGTGTCGAGGCGGCGGGCACGCAACTGTTTCACCTGATGCTCGAGATCGCCTCGGGACGGCGAACCCGCAGCGAGGACAACGGCATCGGCGACCGCGAGTTCGTACCCTGGCTGCGCGGAGCGGTGATGTGATGAACCACGGTCCGGCGGTTACGGCCGGTAGCTTCGTTCGGCAGATACGGCCGGCGATGACGTTCGATGGTCGCGTCGGGCAGTCAGGTAGTCGGGAGAACGAATGAACGACGTGTACCCCACCACCATCGGGCGTCGCGCGCGAAAGCATCGGGCCGGGCCGGCGGCGCGAGCCGCTTCGCTGTCCTCGCTGGAGCGCTCGCTGATGCGCGAGGCGTTGCTGCTGCTGATCGATTCGCGCCGGCGAGCACTGGAGCTGAGCGCGCAGATGTGTCGGCAACGGCAGCTCGCGGCGCCCTGCGTTCAGGACTTTCACATCCCCGCGGTGCTTCGGCTCCTGCGCGAATTCAGCGACGGCGATCCGCCAGGCAACGGAGGGGGCGGCGCTCGCGAGCGGCACGACCGCATGCGGGACGCCCCGTAGGCGCGCGGCCCCCAAGCCGCGGGACGCCCCGGCAGGGGCGCGGCCCGGCGGCGCCGGGCCGCCGGCCTTTACCGGTTCGCGAACTGGTCGCGCAGATCGCGAATGCGATCGTGATTCTGCAACACGCCCTGGTACTGCCGCTCGACCAGCGCGCGCACCTCGACGGGCAATTCGTCCTTTTCGAGCGCGTCGTGATAGCGCTTCTTCGCAGCGTCCTCGCCGCGCTCGCACTCGGAAAGGATGTCGTGGTCGCTGCGGTCGGTGACGGCGGACTTGAGGTTGACCCAACCACGGTGAAGCGCGCCCGTGGCCGAGCCGCCCGTTTTCGGATCGCCCCCGAGTTGCTGCACCAGGGCCTGCAGTTCTCCGACACTGCGCGCGCAATCGGCGGCACGCGTCTGAAACAGCGTCTTCAACTGCGGATCGTGGGCATCCTGTGCCGCTTTTTCAAAACCCAGCTGCCCGTCCTTTGACGTTTCGACCAAGTCGTTCAGAACCGACACAACGTGCGTGCTCATGGCGTATCTCCTCATGGATGGAAGGAAGGGTGCCGACATGCGGCAAGCCTTTCGAGCAAATGCCGTACCCATCGCCCGGCCGGTCGCGCCGCGGGCGTCGGCACGGGTCGCGCGACGAGGCGTCGAGGAGAAGCCATGCGGGCGAGGCAGGCCCGGGCGGGGCGCGGCGGCCACGCCGGATCGGGCGCCGGCGGCCGCGCCGCCGGCGCCACCCCCGCGCCGCTCACGCCGGGCAGCGGGGCCTGCCGCGATGCAGGCATCGGCGGGCCGCGACCGGCGCCGGCAATGGCAGCAAATACAAACGTCGAACCGATTTTTTCATGCTCTGGCGGCCGGCCGGCGCGCGAGGGCGACAGGCGCACCCGGATCGGTGCCGCCGCCGCATGACGAAGTTCCGGGACGCTCGCCAGGCCCGCTCGAGACGCCCATGCCCGCAAGCCGGGAGCGGATCGCGCCGATTCGTCGTATCGATAGGCGGTCGGACCGCCGGCCATGGCGGCGTACCGCTCCCGCCGATTTCGCACTCGATCGCGGGGGCGGTTCGAACGCTCCCCGGGCGGACGATGGCCGGCGGCGGCGCCGGGAAGCCGGGGCGCACCGGCGCCGGCCGGATTGGACGAGCTTGATGGACAAGCCTGCCGTACCCGTCCGCCTCGCGGCGTGACGAAAAAAAAGCCGGCCGCGCGATGCGCGACCGGCCCCGGTCACTCGGGAAGCCGCCCGTCGTTCAGGCGTTCAGGCGCCCGGAGGTTCGGACGCTCACACGCTCGCGGCCGGCATGCGCGCCTGCAGCGGTACCGACATGTCCTCGAGCTGCTCGCGCGTCAGCACGACGTCGGTCGCGATCAGCGCGCGCCCCTGCACGTATTCCTTGGTCGCGTTGACGGCGTCGAGCGCGATCACGCGGCCCGCGCGCAGATAGAGCACGACGAACGCGCGCGCGGCCACGTCGCCGCGCACCACCACCTCGTCGTAGCCGTCGGGAATCCCCGCCATCTGGATGCGCAGGTCGTACTGGGTCGACCAGAACCACGGCACGCCCGGCTTCGGCGCCGGCTTGCCGGCGATCGCGGCGGCCACGATGCCGGCCTGCTCGACCGCGTTCGGCACGCTCTCGATACGCAGCGCGCCGCCGGCCACGAGCGGATGCGCGCGCCGCGCACAATCGCCGATCGCGTAGACGTCGGGCAGGCTGGTGCGGCAGGCCTCGTCCACGTCCACGCCGTTGCTGCCCCGCGCGCCCGCGTCGATCAGCAACTGCGCGTTCGGTACGATGCCGATGCCGGCAATCACGAGATCGGCGGCGATCGAGCGGCCGTCGGCCAGTTCGACCGATGCCACGCGCCCGTCACGGCCCTTCAGCGCGGCGACCTGCGCGCCCGTCACGATCTCCACGCCGCGGCCGCGATGCTCGGCCTCGACGAACGACGACAGCGCCTCGCCGGCCACGCGCGCGAGCAGGCGCGCCTGCGCCTCGACCACCGTTACGCGCACGCCGCCCAGCTTGGTCAGCGCCGCGGCCGCCTCGAGCCCCACGTAGCCGCCGCCCACCACCACCACATGCTCGCGCCCGGCGAGGTCCGCCTTCAGCGCATCGATGTCGTGCTTGGCGCGGATCACATGGATGCCGTCGAGCGTCGCGCCCTCGCAGCCGAGCCGGCGCGGCGTGCCGCCCGCGGCCCACACCAGCTTGCCGTAACGCAATGCGCCGCCGTCGGCCAGACGCAGCACGTGCGCCTCGGCATCGACCGCCTCGACGCGATGCGCGAGGCGCACGTCGATCGCGCGTTCGAGCCACGCCTCGGGCGTGCGAAAGCGGATCTGCTCGGCGCCGCGATCGCCCGTGAGATAGTCCTTCGTCAGCGGCGGCCGCTCGTAGGGCTGCTCGGCCTCATCCGACAGCAGCGCGACGGTGCCTTCGAAGCCGGCCTTGCGCAGTTCGGCCGCGCAATTCGCGCCCGCGTGTCCCGCCCCGACGATCACCACATCCAGTACGTCCATGCTTCGTTCCTTTGTTCAGTTGCGCCCGTGGTCCGGCCGGACGCGATCCCGGCGGCAGCGCGCGAGCCGGCACCGGCGTGTCCGGTGCGCCGCGGCGGCGTGCCTAACGAAATGAAACATCCAGCCATCGCGCGACACGGGGCGGCAAGCATGCGGCACGGCACGCGCATCGGCGAACCGCGAGTATCGCCGTTCGGCGCGCGCGCATCAATCGGCACGCGCCGCATGCGGGCGACCGCACGGCCCGCGGGGTGGCAAGCCGGCCGCGCGCCGCTTGCGCCGGCGGCCGGTGCGAAGGATCATTCGCGCGACCTGAAGCGGCCGGGCGAGTCGTGTGAATCGGACGAATCGGACGAATCGGACGAATCGAGCGGGTCGAGCGGGTCGAGCGGGTCGATCACCAATCCCAGCGCATCGGCCAATTCATTCGGGGTGCGTAGTATTTCGGCCTCGGGCGGAAACCCGTTTGCCACATCGTCGACGCCGAGCCAGACCAGCACGCGCATCCCCGCCGCCACGCCGGCCCGCGCGCCGAGGCGGCTGTCCTCGACGACCACCGCCTCGCCGGGCCGCACGCCAAGCCGCTCGGCGGCGAGCCGGTAGCCGTCCGGCGCGGGCTTGCCGGCCGGCACGTCATGCGCGCAGATCGACACGGCCAGCCACGCGTCGAGCCCGAGCGCGCCCACGCCGGCATCGAGCGTGCCGCGCCCCGCGTTCGACACCACCGCCTGACGCAGGCCGGCACGCGCCGCCGCGCGGCACAGCGCGAGCGCGCCGCGCCGGGCGCGCAGCCGGCCGAGGCTCGCGGCGAACGTCCCGGAGCGGACCCGCGACCACGTCGCGAAATCGAACGCCTGCCCGAAACGCTCGACGCAGAAATCGTAGGAGGCGCGCCCCGTCATGCCGCAGGTCGGCGCCTGCAGCGTCGCGTCCGCCGTCACGCCGAAGTGGCGCAGCGCGGCGAGCAGCGACGCGAAGTGCAGCGGCTCGCTGTCGGCGAGCGTGCCGTCCATGTCCCAGAGGATCGCGCGGGCCGCGGGCCGGCGCGGGCGAGGATCGGAAGCGGCGGCCGGGGCCGGCACGGATGGGTTGTCTTGCATGAAGGCTGGGGACGAGCGACGAAACACGAGACGACGGTGTGGCGAGAGGCGTGAATTGTAAAGCCCGGCGCGCCACGCGCCGCGCCCTCCCGACGCCCGTTCCCGACGCCGCGCGACCACCCATGCGCGACGAATCGCCCCTTGTCAATTTTGATTACCGCAAATCCACACAACAATCACGGGTATTCATCGCGCCGTGTCGCCGGCCGGAAGAAACGCCGAAAACCCTTACCAGGAAAGGATTTCGAGCTGATCGAACGAATTAAGGGGAAGCATCACCGCCGCTGTCGTTTTTTTGCACAATCATGGGATATCAGGGAAATCCATTATGATGGCGCCCACAGCCGCTCAAATAACGATCGTGAACCCCGTCGCCTCTCTCGCAGCCCCCGTCTCGCTGGATCTTCCCGGTACCGGCCCCGTCATCAAGATGCCCTACGTCCGGACGGGCGAAGGCGACCTCGTCGTGTTCGTACACGGCTCGCTCTGCGATTTCCGCTTCTGGCAGCCGCAACTGAGCGGCCTCGCGCCGAATTTCGCCTGCATCGCGCCGAGCCTCACGCACTACTGGCCGGCCGAGCCGTCGGACGACCTGCCCACCTTCAGCTGGAGCACGCACGCGGACCAGCTCGGCGCGTTCGTGCGCCAGCTCGACGCCGGCCCGGTCCATCTGGTCGGGCATTCGCGCGGCGGCTCGGTGGCGTTCCACATGGCGCTGCGTTTTCCGGAGCTGGTGCGCTCGCTCACGCTCTGCGATCCGGGCGGCGGCCTGACCGGCGTGCCGAACCCGTCCGCGCCCGCCGCCTCGCTCGAAACCAAGCGCCTGCGCACGCGCGCCGTGACGCTGATCGCGAACGGCGAAGTGGATGCCGGCCTCGAATTGTTCGTGGATTCGGTGAGCCGCGCGGGCACCTGGCAGAAGAGTTCGCCGGGCTTCCGCACCATGGCCACCGACAACGCGCGCACGCTGTCGATGCAGTTGCGCGACCCGCTGCCGGCCTATTCGGCGGAGCTGGCCGGCCGCATCGCCTGCCCGACGCTGCTGATCGAAGGCGAGAAGAGCCCCGCGATGTTCCGTGAGAACGTGGGCGCGCTCGCGGGCTGGATCGCGAACGCCTCGCGCGTCACGATCGAAGGCGCCTCGCACGGCATGAACCTGGCGCGCCCGAGCGCCTTCAACCGCCATCTGACGGCGTTCCTGCAGGCCGTCTGAGCCTGTCGCCGCGGCGGGCTGCATCGTCCGCCCGGCAACCTCCGCCTCACGCGGCACGAATCGCAAGTCGCTTCGCCCGCCCGCAGCCGGTCCGGCACGACGGCCCTCGCATCTCCCCGGCGCCGTCGTCCTCAAGCCCCTTTCGCAAACGCGCCGCGCTCAGCCCGCCGCCGGCACCATCTGCTTGGCGCGTTCGAATTCCAGGTAGAAGATCGTGCGCGGCTGCGGCGACGCGTTCAGCGCGAAGTGATCGAGCGAGCCGTCGAACACGATCGCGTTGCCCACCCGGTTCTGGTTGAAGTGGCCGGCCACGTTCAGGTAGGCAAAGCCGCGCTCGCTCGCCGCGTCCAGCGTGATATGCATCTGCATGCATGCCTTCGTCGTGCAGCTCCGGGTGGCGATGCCTGTTGAGCAGCGTATTGGGCAGCATGCGCGACAGCGCGCACACCTTGATGCCCGCGATCTCCTCGAGCATCTGGCGCGTCCCCGGCATCCGGCTCGCGGCGAACGGGATCGGCTGGTCGCGCACCGCCAGCCCGTATTGCGTCCAGTCGGCGTTGCTCACGCCGCCCTCGCCCCAGCCTTTCAGCCAGCCGTATTCGCCGCCGGCCCGGATGTGCTCCACCGTCTCCGCATACACCTGCAGATGCGATTTGCCGACCCGGTCGATCTCGAGCATCGGCGCGTCCAGCCGCTGGCGCTCGTCGCGGATGATCTCCCATTTCGCGGCCAGCGCCGCGAGACGCGGGAACTGCTCGAGCGCATAGAACGCGGGCCGGCTCGCCGGCTCGGGCGCGTGCCGGCAGAAGGAAGCGGAACGATCTGGCATGGGGAGCCTTTCGGTTGAACGGGACCGGCGCGCCGCGCTCGGCGGGCCACGGTATTGAAGTCCCCCGCGCGGCGCGCGCCTGCATTCTGAAACGAGAATCATTACCCATTTCGGATCACGCGCCGGCTGGCTGACAGCGGCATGATGCTGCCGGAATTCCGGAGCGAGGCGCCGCGCGGCCCGCGGGCTTCGGCCGGACGGCCATGGAAGGAGAAACGCGGGCGGGGCGCCGGCCCGGCGCGGCGGCCCCCCTCGGGCGCCACGCGGGCACGGCCGCCCCGCCGCGGGACGTCAGATCACGAACAGCAGCGCGGCGAACACGGCATAGAAGCCGCCCACGCAGGCCAGCAGATGGCGGCTGACCCTCGGCGCGCGAAACACGAACTGCAGGAACACGATCGCGATCGCCGTCATCACGGCCGCGAGGATCGACGGCGACGCCAGGTGCCACGGCGTGAAGAACAGGCCGAACGCGGTGGGGATGGTCGCCTGGATCATCATCGCGCCGCTGATGTTGGCGAGCGCGAGCCGCTCCTTGCGCTGGCGCACCCAGATCACCGCGTTCATGATCTCGGGCAGCTCGGTCGCGATCGGGCTGAACAGCAGCGCCGTCAGCTGCGGGCTCAGGCCGAGCCATGGCCCCACCGCGCCGATCTGGCCGACGAACAGGTGCGAGGCCGCGAAGATCACCACCAGCGCGCCCAGCGTCTGCAGGATCACCCAGCCGAGCGCCGGATCGGCCGAGCGGGGCCGCAGCATCAGCGGTTCGAGGTCGTCGTGGGCGGCACCGTCGCCGTCGGCCGTCAGCTCGCGCCAGCAGTAGAACGCGTAGGCCGCCAGGAACGCGATGCCGAGCAGCGGCTTGAACTGGAACACCACCAGGCCGAGGCCGATCTTGGCGACGAAGATCGCGAGAAACCAGAGCTGGTCGCGGCGCAGTTGCGCCGTGTTCGCGTCGACGCCGGCCCGGGTGACCTGGCCCGCGCGGCGCGCCACGGCCAGCAGCGCGAAGCCCACCACCGCGTAGGCCACGGTGCTCAACGCGAGCGGGCCGCCGATCGCGGCACCCACGCCGATCTCCTTGTGCGCCGGCGTCGTGCCGAACGCGACCGCCACCAGCGTGACGACGCTCTCGGGCAGCGCGGTGCCGAACGCGGCGAGGATCGTGCCGGTGGCCGTCTGCGTCAGGTTCAGCTTGCGGCCGAGCCATTCCACGCCGTTCACGAAGGTTTCGCAGGAGAAATAGATGATGCCGGCCGCCGCGAGCAGCAGGGCGAAAGTCACGACCATCGTGCGCACCTCGCCACGACGGCGTCTACCGGGAACGGGAATGTGGGGAACATCTGTTGTTATCTCCAGGGCCGGGCGACGCAACCATGACGCTGCCCTCCGCCCGGCCCGGGTGGAAGGGTAACGTCATAGGTCTCGTCAGGCCGTGGAAACGGCTGCCGGCGCCATGGCCCGGATTCGGCCAAATATGTTGACGACGGCGCTTCGCGTGGGAGGTGCGAAGCAGACTACTCCCCTAAGACAGCCGCTATTCTAGCCGAACCTCGTGACAGTATCGAATTTCGACGAGACGGCCACGTCCTTCGCTGCGTCCGTCCCGGGCGGATTCGCGCCGTCCTGGCCATGCGCGTTCGTCATCACGGTCATGACAAACGCGCATGGGTGCGCAGACAACGCCGTCCGGCGCGCCGCCGAGGCCCGCCGCGCCGGGCTCCGGAGCGTATTGCGCACGTATTGCGCACGTGTCACGCGGCACCGCGCCGGGGCCGGCCGGCGCGAGCGCCTGTGCTATCGTCGCCGCATCTTCTGGACGAGGAACACGGGCGATGCCGGGATTCGACGAACGCGTGCTGAACGGCATGAGCATCTTCGTGGCGGTGGTCGAAGCGGGCAGCTTCGCGGCCGCCGCCGAGCATCTCGACATGTCGCAGCCGGGCGTGAGCCGCGCGATCGCACGGCTCGAAACCCGGCTCGACATCCGCCTGTTCGATCGCACCACGCGCGCGGTCTCGCTGACCGACGAGGGACGGCGCTTCCACCGGCAGATCACGCCGCTGCTCGCGGGGCTCGAGGACGCCGCCGCCACGGCCTCGGGCAGCGCCACCGCCGTGCGCGGCCGGCTGCGCGTGAACCTCGACCCGTTCTTTTCGAGGCTGATGCTCGGCCCGCGCCTCGAGGCGTTCCTCGCGCGCTACCCCGAGCTGGCGCTCGAACTCGTCACGCGCGACCAGCTCGGCGACATGGTGGTGGACGGCTTCGACCTGGCGATCCGCTTCGGCGTGCCGCGCGATTCGGCCATGCGCGCGCGCAAGCTGCTCGACACGCGCATCCTGACCGTCGCCGCACCCGCCTATCTCGCGCGTCACGGCCGGCCGCTGCATCCGCGCGAACTCGGCGAGGGCGGCCATACCTGCATCGACTATCGCGATCCCGAAACCGGCCGGCCGTTCAAGTGGGAATTCCATCGCAAGACGCAGCGCGTGAGCGTCGAGACGCGGGGACGGCTGATCGTCAACGAGGTCGGCACGATGCTGAGCGCCTGCGTGGCCGGCTACGGCATCGCGCAGGTGATGGCGCTCGGCACCGAGCAGCTGCTCGCCGACGGCCAGCTCGTCGAGTTGTTCCCGGACTGGCCCGACGAACGCTTTCCGCTCCATGCGCTGTACCTGAGCGCGAACCATCCGCCCGCCAAGACGCGCGCGTTCCTCGACTTCGTCGTGTCGCTGACGGACGGCGCCGGGGCGGCCGTCGCGCCGGCGCGCAGGACGAAGGCGCGCAAGTAGCGCGGGCCGCCGCGATCTCCGCGCGCGGCACGACGCATGAGGCACGACGCACCATGCATGGCGTCGTGCCGGCGCGCGGCACGCCCCGCGCTCAGTCCGGCAGCGC
Organism: Burkholderia plantarii; assembly: GCF_001411805.1. Taxonomy (NCBI): domain Bacteria; kingdom Pseudomonadati; phylum Pseudomonadota; class Betaproteobacteria; order Burkholderiales; family Burkholderiaceae; genus Burkholderia; species Burkholderia plantarii. The sequence goes on from NZ_CP007213.1 coordinate 3,213,223, forward strand.
GATGCCCGACAGCCGCTCGCACTCGGCGAGCAGCCGCTCCTGCAGCGCGGTATCCCGCGTGGCCGGATCGGGCTGGCGCGGCTTCATGTGAAAGAAGTACTGCGCGCTCACGCGCGCGCCGGCGTCGTCGCTCACGGCGAGCCAGGCCTGCGTGCGATGCGCCTGGTCGAGATCGTCGGGCGCGCCGGGGCCGCCCATCCGCGTCGGCACCCAGCCCGGCTCGAGCGCGTTCGACAGCACCTCGGGCCAGCGGCGCGCCACCGCGAACGCGAGCAGCACGTCGTGGAGCTTGCTCTCGGCATAGGCCTCGGCGCCGCTCCAGCGCCGGCGCGTCCAGGCCAGATCGTCGAGCGCGGCGCGCGTGCCGCGATGCATGCCGGAGCTGAGATAGACGAGGCGCCCGGGCCGCTGCATCAGCGCCGTCAGCACGTAGGGCGCGAGTACGTTGACCGCGAATACGTGAGGCAGGCCGTCCGCGGTCTCGATGCGCGGCTCGCGATAGCCCACGGCGACGTTGTGGATCACCGCGTCGAACCGACCCAGCGCGTTCGCCTGTCCGGCCACCTCGCGCATCGCCTGCAGCGTGGCGAGGTCGCCCGTCACGATCGCGTCGGCGCCGGGCAGGCGCCGCCGGACGTGCCCGGCCCGCGAGGCGTCGCGCGCGTGCAGCACGACGCGATGGCCGCCTTCGAGCAGCAGTTGCGCCGCCATCAGGCCCAGGCCGTCCGTCGATCCCGTGATGAAAATCCGTGCCATGTCGATCTCCGGTTGAGGATCCGCTCAACGGATCCGGTCGTGCGAAATGATAGTGGCGGCTGGCTCGCGGCGCGCGCCGCGATGCGCTGGCGCCTTCCCGTCGGCCGGCAGCGCTTTCGCGCAACGCTCGCACTTGCCGCCCTCTGCGTGCCGCCAACGGCTTCATCGCCGCGCCGCGCGACGGCCGGCCCCGGGCCCGGCGCACGCGATCGCGGGTTCGCCGGCGATCAGCGCGGCGGCGGCCGCCAGCAGCACGCCGAGTCCGGCCACGGCGGGCCAGCCGGGCGCGAGCGCGGCCGAGGCCAGCGCGGAGCCGAGCGCGCCGCCGAAAAAAAACATCGCGATGTAGAGGCTGTTGACCCGGTTGCGCGCGGCCGCGTCAAGCGACAGCACGGTGCGCTGCGCGATCACATGGCAGACCTGGACGCCGGCGTCGATCATCAGCGCCGCGACGACCCACGCCGCCAGGTTCGGTACCAGCGTCAGCGCGAAGCCGGCCGCCACCAGCGCGATGCCGAGTGCGCGCAGCGCGGCGCCGCGCCCACGGTCGGCCGCGCGCCCGGCCAGCGGCGCCGCGAGCGCGCCGGCGGCGCCCGCCAGCGCGAACAGCGCGAGCCCGTCCGCCGAGAGGCCGAAGCGCCGCGACAGCGCGAGCGGCGCCGCGCCCCAGAACAGGCTGAACGCGCCGAACAGGCACGCCTGCACCGAGCCGAGCCGGCGCAGCGGCGCGTGTCGGCGCAGCAGCCCGCGCAACGAGCCGAGCGCCTGCCGATACGGCGTGGGCGCGGCCGGCGCATGCCGCGGCAGCACGCGCGCCAGCAGCACGCCGAGCGCGGTCAGCACGAGCGCGGCAGCCAGGTACGGCGCGCGCCAGCCGGCCTGCGCGGCGATCACGCCCGCGGCCGGGCGCGCCAGCATGATGCCGGCGAGCAGGCCGCTCGTGACGTTACCCACCACACGGCCTCGCGAGTCGGCGCCGGCCATCCGCGCGGCCAGCGCCACGAGCATCTGCACCAGCGTGCAGCCGAGCCCGATCGCGAACGCCGCGGCCAGCAGCGCCACGCCGCCGGTGGCCCGCGCCATGGCCAGCAACGCCATGCCGAGCCCGCCGAGCGTGAGCAGCACGAGCCGGCGATTCTCGACGCAGTCGCCTAGCGGCGCGAGCACCAGCAGGCCCGTGCAATATCCGAGCTGGCTGGACGTGACGATCCAGCTGGCGGCCCAGGCCGGCAGCCCCACGTCGCGCGCGATCGTGGCGAGCAGCGGCTGCGCGAAATAGCTGCTCGCGGCTACCAGGCCGCAACTGAGCGCCATCAGCAGCACGATTGCCGCGGACGGCGCGGCGGGGATGTCAGGGTCGTGGGGCATGGCTCGGCTCCTGTCGGTCAACAGGCACCGATTGTCCGCGGGTGGGGCGCCGACGACGATGCCGCCGGCGTCATCGCGGCGATGCAGGCATGGCATGGGTACGGGCCGGCCCACGTGCCCGGCATGGGGCACGCGAGATTGATGACATCGCGGCATCGGCCCGATGCGTCCGCGGCCATTCATCTTCGGTGCGTCAATCGCGACAATGCACTCACGACGACATCGTTCGTTTTCCTCAACGTCACCGGAGCCTTGCCATGCATCGCACTTCCCTGTTCCTGCTCGTCTCGATCGCCCTGTCGGCCCCCGCGCTTGCCGAGGCGCAGGCGGCGGCGCCCTCCCCCGTCACGCGCGCCGAGGTGCGCGAGCAACTGGTGCAACTCGAAAGCGTCGGCTACCGCCCGGCCCGCAACGACGTGCATTACCCGGACTCGCTGCAGGCCGCCGAAGCGAAGCTCGACGCCGCCACGTCAGGCATCGGCGGCACGGGCGCGGCGCGCGCCGAAGCCGGTTCGTCGAAGCGCGTCGCGAGTGCCGGCAACGCGTCGCTCTATGCGCATCACTGAGGCGGGACGGCGCCGCGCCCGCTCATCCATTTCGCCGCGAGGCGAAGCAACGAAGAATGCGCGGCGCCGTCTTCCCACGCCTTGGGACACGAAAATACCCGGCCATCGGGACCACGCGCTCGATCAGGCCGATCGCGGTGGGCGAGCGCTATCCCGACGACTGCCGCCCCGCCACCGCCAGATGACGGGGGGGCGACCGGCGCATCCGTGGCCGGATGCGCCATGCGTTGCGGCGCACGCGGGAGACAGCGGGTGTCCAGCTGCGTTCGCACCGGGTGCAGCAGAAGCTGGCTCGGGGCATCTTGTGGGACCACGACGATTCCATCCCGTCAGTCAGGCGGGGCATGAAGCACATGGCTCCCATCCCGGTCGAATGCACGATCGCGATGCTCCCGTGCGATGCGGTATACAAGGACCGCGCCACGACTGCGGTTGATCGGGCGCCGCGCAGTCCAGCCGGACCGGGCGAACCGAGTCGATCAACCGTGATCAACGCATGCAGGGAACCGGTTGCCGAAAACGGCCATCGGACCTGCCGCCTGGTCGATCAGGCCAATGAACCGTCGGAAGCGGCACGACAGGAAGCGCAAACCGGCAAGGTAGAAGTTGTTGCGTAATCCATAAGACATTCAACAGAAAAGGACCCGCGGGTCCTTTTCTGTTGGCGCCGGCACTCGCGACAGCCGTGCCCGACGGTCCTTGGCGATCTCCAGCCGGCCCGCTCACCCCGCCACCAACTCCTTCAGCACTTCCGCCAGCTCCGTCGGCGCGATCCGGTGTTCCGTGCCATTCCGCTCGAAATCGATCCAGCCTTCGTTGAAGCCGTCCACCATCCGCGCGCGCGGCAGCGGATGCTGCATGCCCTGCGAGCGGAACAGCGCCTCCCAGGTTTCGCGCGGCACCGGCTGCGCCGTCACGTCGTGGCCGAGCGCGGCCGCGAACCCGGCGGCGATGTCGTTCGCGCTGTAGCGGCGCGGGCCTTCGAGTTCGACCACGCGCGTGCCGGTCCAGTGCTCACGCAGCAGCGCGGCGGCGGTGCGGCCGATGTCGGCGGTCGCGACCATCGGGATCGGATGATCGAGCGGCTGCAGGAACGATGGCAGCGTGCCGCTGCGCGCCGCGTCCACGTCCCATGCCGCGTTCTCCATGAACCACGCGGCGCGCAGCAGGCACACCGGCAGGTCGAGCGTGCGCAGCATCGCCTCGGTCATCCTCGAATTGTTCAGCAGGTTCGGCTCGGCCACCTGCGCGCCCACCGTCGAGAGGAACAGCAGCCGGCCGGGCCGCGCGGCCTCCACGGCCTGCTTGACCGCCGCGCAATGCGCCACGGTCTCGGGAAAGCCCGGCGCCGGATCGTAGTTCGGCGGCGTCATCAAGAACACGCCCGCGACGCCGCTGAACGCCTTCGTCAGCGCGCCGGCATCGCCGATCTCGGCCAACGCCACCTCGCAGCCGCGCGCCGCCCAGCTCGCGCCCTTCGCCGCGTCGCGCACCACCGCGCGCACCGGCAGCCCCGCCGCCAGCAGCGCGCGCGCCACTTCTCCACCGACCTTGCCGGTTACACCCATCACTGCATACATCGTCGCTCCCTCCGGATCGCTGACTTCGTTCGAGATCGGCCCGAGCCGCCGCCTGCCGTCACCGGCAACGCGGCGCGCTCGACCACTGCGTGCAGGCTACGCCGCAAGGCCGCGCCAACGAATGGCCGCGCCGTCAATACATCGATGACGTCTCGTCATCGGTCGGGGGACGAGCGGCGCTGGAAGACGACGCGCCGCCGGCCGAGGGCGGCGGGCGCTTCGGGAGATCGGGAGCATCGCGATGCAAGGGACCGCGCCGGCAAGCTACGCGCGCGGCGGCTCCGCGTCGGGCTGCACCGACGGCTCGGCGCGCGCGAAGGCCGGCAGCGCCGCCGCATGTTCGTACAGGCGCATGAGCGTCGGGTAGGCATCGAGCGGCACGGCGAAGCGCTTCGCGTTCCACACCTGCGGCACGAGGCAGAGGTCGGCCAGCCCCGGCGTGTCGCCGAACACGCAGCGGCCCACGCGCGGGTCCGCGGCGAGCCGGCGTTCGAGCGAGGCGAAGCCGAGCCCGATCCAGTGCGCGTACCAGGCGCTTTTCTGCGCGTCGCTGACACCGAGCGTCGTCTTCAGGTAGCTCAGCACGCGCAGGTTGTTGGGCGGATGGATCTCGCAGGCGATCTGCAGCGCGACCGCGCGCACGTAGGCGCGATCGGCCGGCGCGGCCGGCAGCAGCGGCGGCAGCGGAAAACACTCGTCGAGGTATTCGACGATCGCGAGCGACTGCGCGAGCGGCGGCCCGTCGCCGTCGACGAACGCGGGCACGACGCCATCGGGCTGGATGCGCCGGTACGCCTCGCCCAGTTGCTCGCCGCCGCCGCGCAGCAGATGCACGGGAACCTGCCGGTAATCGATGCCCTTCAGGTTCAGCGCGATGCGCACGCGGTACGACGCCGAGCTGCGGAAATAGCCGTAGAGCGTGGGCTCAGCCATCGCGCGCCCCGCCTTCGGCGGCATCGGCCAGCGCCGGCAGGATCGTGCCGACGCAGCTGCCGAAGCCGATGCGATAGCCGTCGCCCTGGCAATGGCCGCGCAGCGTCAGCGTATCGCCGTCCTCGATGAAGGCGCGCGTGCCGCCGCCCGCCAGCGCGATCGGCTCCTTGCCGCCCCAGGTCAGCTCCAGCAGGCTGCCGCAGGCGCCCCGGTCCGGCCCGCTGACGGTGCCCGAGCCCATCAGGTCGCCCACCCGCGTGTTGCAGCCCGACGCGGTGTGATGCGCGAGCTGCTGCGCCATGGTCCAGTACATGTGCCGGAAGCTGGTGCGCGTGAGGGTGGTGGCCTCGGCCGCGCCGTGCGGCTGCAGCGTCACGTCGAGCTGGATGTCGAAGCCGTGCTCGCCGGCGTGGCGCAGGTACGGCAGCGGCAGCGGATCCTGCTTCGGCTGCGCCACGCGGAACGGCTCGAGCGCGTCGAGCGTGACGATCCACGGCGAGATGGTGGTGGCGAAGCCCTTCGCGTTGAACGGCCCGAGCGGCACGTACTCCCACTGCTGGATGTCGCGCGCGCTCCAGTCGTTGAGCAGCACCATGCCGAAGATGTGCGCCTCGGCGGCCTCGCACGCGATCGGCTCGCCGAGCGCGTTGCCGCGTCCGATGATGAAGCCGGTCTCGAGTTCGATGTCGAGCCGCCGGCTCGCGCCGAACACCGGCCGCTCCTGGTCGGGCAGCTTGAGCTGGCCGCGCGGCCGGCGCACCGGCGTGCCGCTCACCACCACCGACGAGGCGCGCCCGTTGTAGCCGATCGGCATCTCCGACCAGTTCGGCAGCAGCGCATGCTTCGGATCGCGAAACATCATGCCGACGTTGGTCGCGTGTTCCTTCGACGAATAGAAATCGGTATAGCCGGGAATCTCCACCGGCAGATGCAGCGTGGCGCCGGCCAGCGGCACGAGTACCGCCTCGCGCAGCGCGGCGTCGTCGCGCAGCCGTGCGTTGTCGCGCGCGAACAGCGCGCTCAGCTGCACGCGCACCGCGCGCCATGCCTCGCGCCCGAGCGCGATGAACGCGTTGAGCGTGGGCTGCGCGAACACCTCGCGCGCGTCGGCGCCGGGTACGGCGAGCAGCCCGGCCGCGGCCAGCGCCGCCAGATCGACGATGTGCTCGCCGAGCGCCACGCCGGCGCGCGGCGTCGGGCGTCCGGCGGCGCCGAAGATGCCGAACGGCAGGTTCTGGATCGGGAAATCGCATTCCGCGTGGTTGGCGCTGTCGAGCCAGCTGCGCAGCGCGGGCGAGCGCGTCGCGTCGAGATCGGTGACGGGCGTCATCGTTGCTCCGGGTTGAAGTGTTTGACGAGGCCCTGCCAGCAGTGCGCGTAGTCGGCCTGCCGCTGCGGGCCGGCCAGCGCGAAGCGGGTGGGCCGCAGCAGCGTGCGCGTCTCGAACATGAACGCCATGGTGTCGTCGAGCTTGTGCGGCGCCGAGGTGTCGGCCGCCGACGCCTTCTCGAACGTGCCGGCGTCCGGCCCGTGCCCGGCCATGCAGTTGTGCAGGCTCGCGCCGCCCGGCACGAAGCCGGCCGCCTTCGCGTCGTAGGCGCCGTGAACGAGGCCCATGAACTCGCTCGCCACGTTGCGGTGGAACCACGGCGGGCGGAACGTGGCCTCCGCCGCGAGCCAGCGCGGCGGGAAGATCACGAAGTTGAGCGTGTCCACGCCCGGCGTGTCGCTCGGCGCCTGCAGCACGAGGAAGATCGACGGATCGGGATGGTCGTAGCTGATCGAGCCGATCGTGTTGAAGCGGCGCAGATCGTAGCGGTACGGCGCGTAGTTGCCGTGCCAGGCCACCACGTCGAGCGGCGAATGGCCGATCGGCGCGCGCCAGAGCCGGCCGTTGAGCTTGGCCACCAGTTCGAATTCGCCCTCGCGATCCTCGTAGGCCGCGTGCGGCGTTTCGAAATCGCGCGGGTTCGCGAGGCCGTTCGAACCGATCGGCCCGAGGTCGGGCAGCTGCAGCGGCTGGCCGAAGTTCTCGCAGAGATAGCCGCGCGCCTCGCCGTCGGGCAGCGCCACGCTGAAGCGCACGCCGCGCGGGATCACGGCGATCTGCTGCGGCTCGAGGTCGAGCCGGCCCAGCTCGGTGGCGATCGCGAGGCGCCCCTGCTGCGGCACGATCAGCAGTTCGCCGTCGGCGTTGTAGAAGAAGCGCCCCTGCATCGACCGGTTCGCGGCGTACAGGTGAATCGCGCAGCCGTTCATCGCGGCGGCCGAGCCGTTGCCGGCCATCGTCACCCAGCCGTCGAGGAAATCGGTCGGCTCGGCCGGCACCGGCAGCGGGTCCCAGCGAAGCGGGTCGGGCGGCGTGGGCGGCACCTCGGCCGAATCGGTGAAATCGGCCACCAGCGCCGCCAGCCCGGCCTGGGCGCGCGGCCGGTCGAGCGGCGCAAACGGCCCTTGCATCGCGGCCGGGCGAATCCGGTACAGCCAGCTTCGACGGTTATGGGCGCGCGGCGCCGTGAACGCGGTGCCGGACAGCTGCTCGGCATAGAGCCCGTAGGGCACGCGCTGCGGCGAGTTGCGCCCCTCGGGCAGCGCGCCCGGCAGCGCCTCGGTGGCGAAATGGTTCGCGAAGCCGCACTGGTAGCCCGCGTGGCCGGCCGGCCCGATCGCGGGCTTCATGTCGCGGCTCCGGTCGGGCGCCCCGGGCGCGCGACGCGACGCCGGACTCGGGGCAGCCGGGCGTCGCAACGCCGCCGCCGATCATCAACCATCGTCATACGAGCAACCTCCGTCAGGGATGACGCGCGGGCAGGTCTCGTCCGCGCCAGTTTTTACGAATTGTATAACTCATATCTCATAGGTGAATTTGCGTTTACCCGTAAGACGACGACGGCGCAGGCGCGAACGCACCGGCCGGCGGCAAGGCGGCGGTGTCTGCCGGGAGCACGCAGAAGCATCCGGCGCGGCGGCCGGTGGCGACGAAAAACGGGGGAAGGCGGAGACGCCGCGAGAGGAAGGGGAAACGAGGGGAAACGAGGGGAATCGCGGCAGACGCGGCGGAACGCGCGCCGCACCGCGAACTCCGGGAGCGAAAGCGCCGGCGCCTGCCCGGCCCGGGCTCACCGCGAAAGCATCACGACGCCGCGTGCATCCCGATGTACAGATAGGCGTGCTCGCCCTGCGGCGCGCGGTCGAGTTCGCTGAGCGCGCCTACCTGGCCGAGCACGTCGATCGTCTGCTGGCGGTTCGACACCAGCGTCCATCCGCGCGGCGCGGCGCCCTCGCCCGGCGCCGGTTCCAGCGCCCCCGGTGCCTGCGGCAGCGCGCACAGCGCCGCCAGCAGGTCCGCCGGCTCGGGCGACAGGATCAGGAAGCCCTCGTTCGCCACCGACGCGCGATCGATGCCGAGCGCCGCGCAGATCGCCTGCTTGGCCGGCACGGCCCGCTCCTGCTCGACGCGGCTGCGCTCGGCCGCCTCGCGCGTGGTCGCGTCGACGATCGTGCCGCCCGCCAGCAGCGGCGCCGTGCCCGGCCGCCACGACTCGGGCGGGCAGCCCTTGTTCTCGGGCCGCAACTCGATGAACGGGTTGATCTCGGCCGGATAGACGCGGCAGACCAGCGGACGCGTGTCGTAGGCGCGGCATCGCAGGTCGTCGCCAAGGTTCGGGCACGGGCCGCTGAACGACGCGGCCAGCGTCACGTCGATGCGCACCGGCAGCGTGCCGCTGTCGGCCGCGAACGAGCGGCGCCGCTTGTACTCGGCGAACACGTTGTCCGGCTCCGGTTCGGCCGGCCACGGCAGCGCCTCGCACAGCACGTCGACGCGCCCGCCGCGTTCGAGCCAGGTGCGCGCCTCGGCCGGCGTGACGGGCAAACGGAGATCCTTGCAGCAGTTGCCGCACTCCGTACATTGGAAGGAAATGTCGCTCACGGGAACCTTGATGGGGGTGACGGCGCCGGCCTTGCGCACCGCCTGCCGGACTGGCGCGCCGAAGGGCAAGCGCGAGCCGGCGCGCGCACGCGGCGGGTGTTCTGTTGGTGCGGGGAACTATAGCGAGTTTTCGGGCCTGGCGCGCGGTCTGGCGGAAGGAATCCGGCGGCGCGGCGGGCGGATCGAACTGCGATCGCAATGGACTGGCGGGGTATTGCGGGCGCGACGTGCGCGCATGCGACAGCATGCGAGCCCGGATCGGCCGGGTAAAAAACGTGTCGCGGACCGTCGTGGCGCCGCCGCGAACTGCCGGCGCCGTCAGTCAGCCGGCTTCAGCTGACCTCGGACACGTCGTGCAGTTGCGGCTGCGGCAGCATCGGCGCATGCACCACCACGCGCGGCGGCGGCTCGTGCAGGATGCGCGGCGTGATCGGCAGGCGTTCCGGATCGGCCTTGAGCGTGCGCGGCGACGGCGATTCGATCACCACGCGCGACCAGTCGATCTTGCCGGCCGACGGCAGCGCCACCATCAACACGGCGTGGATCTGTTCCCAGACGCCCGCCTGCTGCCAGTCGCGCAACCGGCGCCAGCAGCTCATGCCGGAGCCATAGCCCATCTCCTGCGGCAGCTGCCCCCAGGGAATGCCCGATTCGAGCACGACCAGGATGCCTGCCATCACCGCCCGGTCGTCAAGCGGCTTGCGACCGGGATAGCGGGTCCGACGCGGCTTGGGCGGCGGGAGCAACGGCTGGATCAGCGACCACAGCGCGTCGTCGAGTATCGGTTCAGTCATCATTACCTCGTCAACGGAATGCCAGATGACACGAATGCCGGCCTGGCCCGCGTCGCATGACGCGGTCGCCGGGCGGACGGCATCCAGCGGAATGGCCCGCGGCCGGGTCCGGCCGACCGGCCGGCACGACGGGCTCGAAATCCTCACAACCGGGCCGTACCGGCCGGCCGCACTGCGCGTGCGGCGGCCCGTCCAGCCCGGGGCTCTGCCCCGCGCGCCGATCCCGACAGCGATCGGCGCGCGGTACCAACCCGGCACGGCGGCCAGGCCGGGTGAATCGCACGCTCGCGCACGACACGCGCGCGGCCCGCACCGGCCAATCAAGCCGCGATCGGCTCGCCCGGTGCATCCTTCGCGGCCGCGCGGCGGCAGGCGCGCGCCGCCGCGTCGGCGGCCGCGTCACTGCCCGGTCCCGCGCAGGCGGGCGTCACGGCCGGCGGCGAGGCACTCGCCACCGGCGCCGCGCGCCGTCCGGCCGCGCCCGGCGAACCGGGCGCCCGCATCCACGAGCGCAGGCGCTCGCGGTCGTCAATGGTCAACAGGGGCATGTCGCCGAACCGGCGCGACGGATCGGAAGCGATCGTGTCGAGCACCTGCCAGAGGCGCGCACGAATCGACTCGATCGTTTCGCGGTCGTACCACTGCTCCGCGTAGACGATCGCGCCGATCAGCGCGCCGTAGGTGTCGCGCAGCGCGAACGCGAGTTCGACGCCGTCGGCGACGGCGCGCGCGGCCCACGCCAGGTCGTCGCCGACCTGTCCGACCGCCAGCATCACCTGGAACAACGGATGGGTCGCGCCCGACGCGGGCGCGAAGAGCGCGGCGAGCCGCGCGAACGGCACCTGCCGGCGCGCCAGCGCGGCGCGATCGGCGGTACGGACCCGCCTCAGCAGTTCGCCGGCCGACGGATTGCCGGACAGGTCGGTGCGCAGCACCACGCTGTTCGCGGCGCCGCCCTGGCGCACCGGCGTGCCGATCGCCAGATCGTGCTGGGCCGCGATGCCGCCGAGCACGATCGCGAGCGCGGCGTGAATGACCTCGAACATCGTTGCGCCATGCGCAACGGCGAGGCGCCGCAGCGCGGCATGGCGGACCGGATCGATCTCGAAGTCGATGCACTCGGCCACGCGCGCGGCGGCCCGCTCGCGGCACCGGTCCACCGGCAGCGCGAGCGCGGCAGGCAGGCCGGCGAGCGTGTCGCGCCAGTAGCCGAGCGCGGCGATCAGCGCGTCCGGTTCGAGCGGCGCCGGGCCGCGACGGTCGATCCGGTCGTCGACCGGAGATACGGCATCGGCACGCATCGTCAGGCCCTCCGCCGCGCCGCCGCGATGCCGGGCGAGCGCCCGGCCGCCGAGCCCGCCGCCAGCCAGGCCGCCGCCCGCCTGCACGACGGCAGCGCCGGGGCGCGGCGCACGAAGGCGCGCGACACCGGACGCACGGCCTCGCCGTGGTCGGACGGATTCGACATCAGGCTCTCCTGGCTGAATAATCGGAAGAATCGGTTACGGCTCTCTCTACGCCTATTAAAACGACCCGCCGCGTCGTTGTCTGTCCTTGAATTCCGGTCCATCTCAAATATCGTCCGCACCGGCGCGAAGCGGCCGGCGGCGACCGCCGGATCGGCCCGCCGCGCCCGCGCCGATGCGACCGCGCCGCGCGCCCGGTCACGACGGCCCGCCGCCGCGCCCCGTCCGGCACCGCGAGCGACGCCGGGCCCGTCGCCGCGAAGCGCGGCGCCCCGGAGCCCGCGCGCTCGATGGTGCTGTGCGAAAATGCCGATACCCCAGCCAGGAGTGCCAATGGCAGCCCCGCTCCCCTCCGTTTCCGATACGAACGGCGCCGATTGCGCGCGCGAACCCATCCATATCCCGGGCGGCATCCAGCCCCACGGTTTCCTGTTGTCGATCGACGATGCCGGCATCGTCGTGCAGGCGAGCGAGAACGCGGTCGAGCTGGTGGGCGGCGCGCCCGAGGCGCTGCCGGGCCTGCCGCTCGCGCGCTTCGTCGGCGCCGACTGGGCCGCCACCGTGATCGAGGCGCTGCGCAGCCACGAATCGAACGGCCTGCCGCTCTACGTCGGCTCGATGGACGACCCGCGCGCCGCCGGCACCGTGCGCCGCTCGCCGTTCGCGATCGTGGTCCACCGCCACGACGGCCTCGCGATCGTCGAACTGGAACCCGCGCGCGGCACCATCGACGTGTTCTCGTCGATGTACCCGCTGGTGCGCACCTTCATCAACCAGCTCGAGAACGTCGAGACCACCGCCGACCTGGCGCGGCTCGCGGCCACCGAGGTGCAGCGCATCACCGGCTTTGGCCGCACGCTGGTCTACAACTTCGACGAGCAGGGCAACGGCCACGTGATCGCCGAATGCATCGAGCCCGGCTACACCTCGTATGCGGACCAGCACTTCCCGGCCTCCGACATCCCGGCCCAGGCACGCGCGCTCTACGTGCGCAACCGCATCCGCCTGATCGCCGACGCGAACTACCGGCCGGTGCGGCTGGTGCCGCCGCTGCATCCGGCCACGCAGCGCCCCACCGACCTGACCTACGCGTCGCTGCGCAGCGTCTCGCCGGTCCACGTGCAGTACATGAAGAACATGGGCACGCTGGCCTCGATGTCGATGTCGATCGTGGTGCGCGGCAAGCTCTGGGGCCTGATCTCGTGCCACCACGACACCGCGCGCGTGCCGCCGTTCGAGGTGCGCACCGCCTGCGAGCACATCGCGCAGGTGCTGTCGCTGCAAATCGAGGCCAAGGAGGACCACGCCGAGGCCGAGCTGCGGCTCGACCTGCGCCACCTGCACGCGCGGCTGCTGGCGTCGATGGCCGATACCGAGAGCTTCGTCGACGCGCTCGCCGAAGACCCGCGCGACCTGCTGCGGCTCACCCACTCGGCGGGCGTGGCGATCGTGTTCGAGGGGCGCGTGGTGCTGGCCGGCGCGACGCCGTCGGAGGCGCAGGTCGGCCAGCTCGTGAAGTGGCTCGACACGCAGATCGAGGAAGTGTTCTGGACCGACAACCTCGCGCGCGACGTGCCGGTGATCGAGGCCAACCCCGACTACGCGGGCGCGCTCGCGGTGTCGATCTCGCGGCTGTTCCGCAACTACATCGTGTGGTTCCGGCCCGAGGTGGTGCAGACCATCAAGTGGGCCGGCGATCCGCGCGAGAAACTCGCGCCGATGGCCGATTCGCTCTCGCCGCGCAAGAGCTTCGACGTCTGGACCGACATCGTGCGCGGCTACTCGCCGCCGTGGCGCCCGGCCGAACGCGAGATCGCGCTCGAATTCCGCGCCGCGCTGCTCGGCATCGTGCTGCGTCGCGCCGAGGAGCTGGCCGAGCTCGCGCTCGAACTCGGGCGCGCCAACAAGGAGCTGGAAGGCTTCTCCTACACGGTCTCGCACGACCTGCGCGCGCCGCTGCGTCACATCGTCGGCTATGCCGACCTGCTGCGCGAGATGGAGGCGTCGAAGCTGTCCGAGCGCGGCCGCCACTTCGTCGATCGGATCGTCAATTCCGCGCGCGTGGGCGGCACGCTGGTCGACGATCTGCTCGCGTTCTCGCGGATGGGCCGCTCGGCGCTGCGCCCGCAGCAGATCGACATGCGCGCGATGGCCGACGCGCTGATCGCCGACGAGACGCGCGACGCGACGCAGGACGGCACCGCCGCGCCGCGCGCGATCGAGTGGCGCGTCGGCGAGCTCGGCCACGTCACCGCCGACCCGGTGCTGATCCATCTGGTGCTGCGTAACCTGATCGAGAACGCGGTAAAATTCTCGGCTGCCCGGGACGTGGCTCACATCGAGATCGGCCGCTACGCGGGCGAACGCGAGCTGGCCGGCCACGACGTGTTCTTCGTCAAGGACGACGGCGTGGGCTTCGACATGCGCTACGTCGACAAGCTGTTCGGCGTATTCCAGCGGCTGCATCACGTCGAGGAGTTCGACGGCACTGGCATAGGACTTGCTTCGGTAAAGCGGATCGTCGAGCGGCACGGGGGCAAGGTCTGGGCCCGTGGCGAGCCCGATCGCGGTGCGACCATCTCGTTCGCGCTGCCGCGCGTGTTTGCCGGCGCGGCGGTGGAACGCGAGGAAACGTCGAACAGCGCGGTGGCACGGCTCGAGGCGCTGGCACCGGCGCGCCGCACGCGCTCGGTACCGAAGCAGCAGAAGTAACGACGCCGGGCACCGACGCCCGGGCGGCCCCTGGAATATCGGGCAGCGCCCTTGTAAAAGCGCCACACCCGAATCGGCAAATCAAGTTCAATGGAGCAAGCGTGTTAAGACCGATCCTTCTCGTGGAAGACAACCCCGACGACATTGAGCTGACGATGATCGCGCTGGAGAAGACGCGACTCGCGAATCCGGTGGTATCGGTACGGGACGGCGAAGAGGCGCTGCAGTTCCTGCGCCGCGACGGCAAGTGGGCCGAGCGTCCCGACGAAAGCCCGGCGGTGATCCTGCTCGACAAGAAGCTGCCGAAGCTCGATGGCCACGAAGTGCTGAAGATCGTGCGCGGCGACGAGCACCTGCGCCACATTCCGGTGGTGATGCTGACGTCCTCGCGCGAGGAAAAGGACCTGCTGCGCAGCTACGACCTCGGCGTGAACGCCTACGTCGTGAAGCCCGTGGCATTCGACGATTTCATGGCCGCGATCAACGATCTCGGCATGTTCTGGGCGGTCCTGAACGAACCGCCGCCGTACCAGCGCTGAGCGGCCGACGCCGCTGCCCCCGCTGGCCGCCGAAGCCTCCGGCCGGCTGCCCCACCCCGCCGAGCGGCGCGCGCCGTGACCGGCGACACCGCTCCTCCCGGCCGTCCCGCCTCGCCGCCGCGGCGCCGTTCCCGGCCCGCGAGACTCAGTGGTACACCGGCAACCACAGCCGGAACGTCGAGCCGTGGCCGACCCCGCCGCTCTCGGCGACGATCTCTCCCCCCTGCCGCTCCATCAGGTTGCGCGCGAGCCAGAGGCCGAGCCCGAGGCCCGCCACGCGCCCCTCGCCGTCGGCCGCCGACTGCTGGAAGCGCTCGAACACGCGTTCCAGCATCGACGGATCGATGCCGCGCCCGGAATCGCGCACGGCCAGCTCGACGCGCTCGCCGAGCGGCGTGATCGACACCTCGATGGTGCCCTGCGGCGAGAACTTCACCGCGTTCGACAGCAGGTTCCAGACGATCTGCTTCATGCGGTTCTCGTCGGCGATCACCATCGCCGGCATCAGCCGGTCGGCGATCAGCGCGAGCCCCTTGGCCTCGGCGATCATCCGCATGTCCTCGACCACGATCCCGGCCAGCGCGCCGAGATCGACCGGCCGCGGGACGACCGACAGCTTGCCGGTCACGATCGCGCCGCTGTCGAGCAGGTCGTCCACCATGTGCGCGAGCTGGCGCCCGTTGCGGTTGATCACCTCGCCCGCGCGCATGACGAGCGACGGCTCGGGCGAGCGCCGCATCAGTTCGCACCAGCTCAGGATCGCGTTGAGCGGCGAACGCAGCTCGTGGCTGACGGTGGTGATGAAGTGATCCATCGCGGTGGCGAGCCGGTCGCTCTGCTCGCGCGCGCGCTTCTCCGCCACCGCGTTGGCCTGCGTCTCGAGTTCGGTCTGCTTGCGCGCGGTGATGTCGAGCGTGAAGCCGTGTACCGAACTCAGCGCGCCGTTGGCCTGATAGCGGCCCACGCCGCGCACCAGGATCCAGCGCACCTGGCCGTGCTCCCAGCCCACCCGGAAATCGACCTCGAACGGCTCGTGCATGTCGAGCGCCTGCGTCATCGCCTCGCGCAGCCGCGGCCGGTCGTCGGGATGGACGATCTCGTCGAACCAGCGCTCGCGCGTGAGCAGGTCGTCGATGCCGAGCCCGAGATTGGTCCGGCACTGGTCGGTGCACTGGATCCCGCCCGTGAGCGGTTCGAGCTCCCAGGCGCCCACCTGCGAGAACGCCATCGCGATCTCGAGCCGCTCCTGGTGCTCGCGCAGTTGCGCGCGCGCTTCCTCGGCCACCACCTGGCGCAGCTGCGCCTGCGAGCGCAGCTTGGCGCGCTCGCGCTGGTCGCGCTCGTACTCGGCGACGTGCTCGGTGACCTCGCTGACGAGGATCGCGACGGCGCCGGCCAGCCCGGAATCGGGCGCGTCGAGCGGCGTCGCCTTGATGCGCCAGTAGCGCGGCACCGCCACCCATTCGCCGCTCTCGTGCTCGACCGGCATCTCGTAGCGAAACACCGGCGACCACACCGATTCGCGCAGCGGCAGCTGGTTCAGCGTGCCCTCCAGCCACTCGCGGCGCGCCTCGCGCTGTGCGTCGGTGCCGAACTGGTTGATGTCCTGCAGGCGGTGCCCGAGGACCGCCGCGGGCGCCACGCCGACCAGCCTCAGGTAGCGGCGGTTCGCGAGCACCACCTCGTGGCGCGCGTTGATGATCAGGTAGGCGTCGGGCAGGCAGTCGAAGGCCGCCGCCGCCGCGCCGAAATCGGGTTGCGGGACCGGCTCGCCCGGGTCGCTGAATTCGTGCATCGTGGCAATCCGCATCAGGCAGGCACGCCGCGCGCGGCGTCGGCCAGGCCGGCCAGCCTGACGAGATGGTCGAACGCGTCGGTCGCGCCACGGCAGGCCGCCGCGATCGCGGCGGGCGCCTCGACCTCGGCCGCGAGGCAGCGCACGAACGCCTTCCAGCGCGCCGACAGCCCGTGGCGGCCGGCCGCGAGGAAGCCGAGCGGATGCGGCGCGAGCCGTTCGTGGAGCTGCTGGTAGAGCACCGCGCCGCCCATCTGGGAGCCTTCGATCACGTAGCGCGCGCCCCACCGATAGGCGGCACCGGCATCGGCCGGCCACCACGGTTCGGCGGGCGCGGGGCCGGCCGGCAGCGCGGCCAGCGCGGCGGCCGGCGCGGCGGCGAGATCGGCGTCGATCAAGGCCACGCGCCGCACCGGCGGCAGCGCGGCGGCGCTCGTCCGCGGCGCGCCGTCGTCGTGCGCCGACGCCTGTCGCGCGGGGCCGTCGAGCCAGGGCTCGAGCGGCGCCAGCCAGGCACGCAGGATTCGCAGATGGGCCAGGTAATCATGCAGGCCGGCCGTTTCGGCCGAC
The DNA here is from genome assembly GCF_001411805.1 of Burkholderia plantarii. Lineage (NCBI taxonomy): Bacteria > Pseudomonadati > Pseudomonadota > Betaproteobacteria > Burkholderiales > Burkholderiaceae > Burkholderia > Burkholderia plantarii. The sequence continues at coordinate 3,230,233 of NZ_CP007213.1, forward strand.
AACGGCATCAACTGGTGCAGCCGTTCATGCTGCTCGCCGGTCGCGGCGCGCAGCGCGGCGAGCACGGCCGGGATCGCCGCCGAAGCCGCGGCGCCGGAAACCGCCGTGGCGCCAACGGCGGACGCTGCCGCGTCGGTCTCGGCAGCGGGGGACGGCGCTGCCGCGACGGCATCGCCCTGTCGGATCTCGTCCGGCATCGGATTGACGTTCCTCGGTTGGACTCCGCCGCGCGAAACCGGGGCAGCGAAGCAGGCCAGGACAGCGGATAAGAGACAGTCCGCCGCAGGCAATACCGCGACTATCGCATGACGGCGGAATCGGCGCACGCTTTTTCACGGCCTGCAACGCCGGCCCTGATCGAACCCCAAACAGCCCGGAGCCCATCGTGGGACTGCGCGCCCGGCGCGGCTTCTGGCCTGCCCCTCGATGCAATGGCGACCCGACCCGGATCAGCCGGCCGCCTCGCCGAGCTGGCGCCGCACCATCCCGAGCAGCGCGTCGAACGACAGCGGCTTGCGCGCGTAGAGGATCGACGGATTGGGCTGCGGCGGGATATCCACCGCCGCGCTGCAGAGGATGATCGGGATCGCGCGCCAGTCCGGCTCGCGCGCGAGCACCGCGCAAAGCTCGCCGCCCGACATCACCGGCATCATGAAGTCGGTGACGATCAGGTCCGGCTTGCCCTCCCTGATCCGGTCGAGCGCAAGCGCGCCGTTGGACGCCGTGAACACCGCGTAGCCGCACTGCTCCAGCAGCAGGCGCCACACGGTCAGCATGTCGAACTCGTCGTCCACGATCAGGATGGTTTTCATGTACGGCTAGCCACCCGTCATCGGGCGGTGCATCACGGTCAGCCCCTGTGTCGAAAGCAGGCCCGCCGCGCCGATCGCGTTCGGCGTGACGTCGAGCCCTTCCGGCGTGATGATCAGTTCGCGCAGCGAGGTGTCGTGCGCGCTCTCGCGCTGCTTGACCACCGACAGCATGCGCCGCAGGCGGCCGTCGGTCTCCGCGTAGCGCAGCAGGACCAGGTTCTCGGTCAGCGCCGACAGCCGCAGGCCCTTGCCGTGCGACGGGTCCGCGTAGAGCGGCAGCTCCTCGGTCAGCAGCGTGGTGATGCCGGCGTCGCGCAGCGCATGGTTGAACGCGTTCAGGAACAGGCCGAAACGCGCCGGGCGCAGCGCGGAATCGCGAAACCCCTCCATGCCGTCGATCACGAGCCGGGAGGCGCCGAGCCGCTGGATCAGCGCGAGCGTGTTGGCGGCCAGTTCGTCCACCTCGAGCTCGACGGCCGGCTGCCACTGCATCGACAGGCGCCCGTCGGCGAATGCCTCGCGCAGCCGGATGCCGACCGTCTCGGCCTTGCCGATCAGCCGCTGCGGCGATTCGTAGAAGCCGAGGTAGACCACCTTCTCGTCGCGCGCGACGCCGGCCTTCAGGAACTGCAGCGCGAGCAGCGTCTTGCCGACCCCGGACGGCCCCATCACCGTGGTGACGGATCCACGCACGAAGCCGCCGCCGAGCAGGTGGTCGAGATGCGGCAGGCCGGTATCGAGCCGCTGGTGCAGGTCGCGCTCGTCCTCGAGGTTCGCGAAGCGCGCCTCGAGACGCGGGTACATCGCGTGGCCGCCCGAGGTGATCCGGAAGAAGTGGCGGCCCAGCAGGTGGTTGCGCGCGCGCATCTTGTGGACCTCGATCTCGCGCGCGCGGCGCATGCCGCCGTCGGTATAGCGGTTCAGCTCGATCAGGCCGTCCACCAGCGTGTGCTCGGGATGCGGCTCGTTGCCCGACAGCGGCGCGAGCAGCAGCGTGGTGCAGCCCATCGCGGCCACCAGCGCGTTCAGCTCGTGGATGAACTTCGACAGCGACAGCTCGGTTTCGCTGAATTCGCGCGCGCTGCGAAAGCCGTCCACGATCAGCAGGCCGGGCCGGTAGTTCGCGAGGCTCGCCGCGATCAGCCTCAGGAAGCCGTCGAGGCCGTCCTGCATCAGTTCGTGATAACCCGACACGAACATCATCTTCTGCGCGACGGCGGCCGGATCGAAGAAATCGAGCGCGCGCAGGTGGCCGAGCAGCTTGTCGTGCGACTCGGCGATCAGCGTCATGTAGAGCACGCGGTCGCCCTGGCGCACGCGATGGAAGCCGATCTGGCTCGACAGGATGGTCTTGCCCGCGCTGGCCATCCCCTCGATCAGATAAAGGCCGCCACGCACGAAGCCGCCGCCGAGGATCTCGTCGAAGCCCGGCACGCCCGTCTCCACGTTTTCCAATGGCTCGATGTCGGGGGGCGCCGGGGCATGGGGCGCGGAGTCGTCCTGGGTCATGTTCAGTCGGTCAGATGTCGAGGGCCGATCCCGGCGGACCGGGCGCGGCATGCCCCGAAAGCGGGGGCGGATACGGATTCGCGATTTTAACGTGTGCGTCCGCCGCTGCGGCACTTTCGTCTTTCGATATCAATGAGCAAACGGCGTGCCCAGCGCGCCGCATCGTCGCCGCCGAGGCGCCCGTGGCGACGCGCCGAGGCAGGCAGGCGCATCGAGGCGCGCACCGGCGGCGAGATCTCGCCGCCGCGCGCCTCGGCGCGATAGTCGGTGCCGGCCGCGCTCATGCCGCCACCTGGGCGTGGTCGCGCGAGCGGACCATCTTCGCCCACACGGGCGGCGGCATGGTGGTGATCACGCCGATCGCCGCGGCGCGCGCGGCCTCGACGGTAGGCTCCAGCAAGCGGCGGAAACTGCGCCCGGTCTCGACGTCGGAGACGGTATAGCGCGGATGGCTGTCGGGCGCGACGAGCGGCGAGCGGTGGACCGCCCAGACGCGGCCGCGGCACTCGAACGGCATGCCGATCGTCTCGATCCAGCTGTCGTTGAGCGCGAGGTGGAACACGATCCCGTCGACGCGACGCGGCGCGTCCGGACGCGGACAGGACATGGGCTTTTCGTTCATGCTGAAACTCATGCGGATACCTCGAAGGATGAAGCACGCGCCGGCCGGACACGCGGGCCGGGCCGGGCGTTTTTTGCAATGCGGTTGCAGAAACCGGGGGTCATGGGTGAGCCGCCGCGGCCAGCGGCGCGGTGGATTCGGCCTGCCGTCGCGAGACCGGCGCGGCGGGTTCGGCAGCCGGCCGCGCGGCGACGGGCGGGATCGGCGAGCGGCCCGTGAACACGTAGTGGTGCAACTCGACCTGCGCGTCGGCGTAGCGGTGCGACGGCAGGCCGGCGAGCCGCGCGTCGTAGGCGGTCACGAGCCGTTCGAGGTCGCTGCGCTCGTTGTCGCGCAGCGCGATCGGCGCCCCGCCGCCCAGGCGCGCGTAGCAGCGCTCGAGCGCCTGTTCGGCGCGGCGGTAGAGGTCCAGGCCGTCGCCGCTGGCCGCGCCCTCGCCCGGCCCGTCGTCGTGCAACAGGTCGCGCGCGGCCGGCGCGCGCAGCAGGTAGGCGATCTGCACCGTGCTGAGCAGCAGCGCCATCTGCTCCGGCGTGGCGCGCGCGTCGCGCAGCGCCGCCAGCGCAAGGTGGTGCCGCAGTTGCACGCGCCGCTGGTAGTCGGGCGCGAGCGGCAGCAGCTGGGCCTTGTTCAGTTGACGTCGTTTCATCACACGCTCCGTCGCCTCAGGCGGCACGGCGACCGGGCACGGCCGCCAGCGACGCGATCTGCGCGGCCAGCGCGATGATCGAATTGGCGGCCGAGGCCTCGAACGGCGTCAGGCGCAGCTTCGCGGCCTGGATCTCGCTGATCCGCACCAGGCCGTGGACGTTCACGTAGGCGGCCACCACGGCCCACATCTCGGTATCGGCCCAGGCGTGGACGGGCAGGTTCAGGCCGATGATGCCGGCCGCCACCAGCGCGCGGTAATCGCGATCCTCGCGCACCGGGGCGAGCGAGAGCGGCAGGCTGATCTCGAAGCCGGCGCGCGTGAGCGCCGTGAAAACGTCTTGTGCGGTCTGGGTGGCGATCATCGGCAGGTCCTGCGGGTGGGATGGCGCGCCGGCGTCCCGCGCCGGCGCGAAATCACGGCGTGGCGGCGCGCGGTCATACCGGTGGCCGCACGGTCAGGTACACCCAGCCGATGTAGCAGCCGGTCATCGCGCCCGTCACCAGCAGCGTGGCGAGCGTGTACGAGACGAACTCGGGCGCGAGCCATGCCTCGTAGGCGCACCAGGCGGACAGCACGTAGAGCAGCGCGGCATAGACCACCGAGCGCATCAGCCGGACCACGGTCTGCGCGCGGCGCACCGCGCCCTCGATCGGGCTGCGCGCGGCAATCCGCACCGCGTCTCCCACCGACCAGCAGACCATCAGGAACAACATGGCGGCAATCAGCCTGACGAATTGAACCTCGTTCATTGGATTCATCCTTCTTATAAAAATTACAATTCGACGTGACGTGTTTTGGTAAATCGGCGCGCCGCCGTGTGGTGCAGCGGCCTGTCGACCCCGTCCGGCAAGCTTCCCGGCGAGATCGGCGCTTCCTATGGGCAAGATTCGGGCCAGCGTGGGGGAGACGGGTAAAACGGGCTCGCGAAGGGCGTGTCCGGGGGTGGCGCGACGGCTCCCGCAGCGGGGTTGGCCGGGGACCGCGCGGAGGCCGCGAGGCACGCGCCGGCGGGTCTCGGGAGACGAACGGAAAGGCAGCGGGAGCGCCCGCCGGGTTGGCCAAGAGGGCGAGCCGGCGGCGTGATGGCCGGCGCGGTCGCGAGTCGTGAGGGGCGGGCTGCCCGATTCGCGCCGCGTCGCGCGCGAGGTCGCGAAGCGGTGCCGCCGGGTCCGCGCCGCGCCGGCCCGTCATCCGCGCGCCGCTGGACCTGGCAAAACACCCTTGCGTCTGCTGCACGGGCCGCCACGCCCCCTACCGACGGCAGTTCGCCCGATCCGGCGACGCGCCGCTCGGCGTCACCGTGTCCGGCCCGCTCGCATCCGACGACGCGGAGTTGTTGGTCGAGGCGGCCGTCGACGGGCTGGGCATGCTGTACACCTCGGACTGGTATGCCGGCCGCGATCTGGCCGCGGGCCGGCTGGTCGAGATCCTGTCCGACTGGCCGCGGCTCGATCGCGGCTCGGTCTACGTGGTCATGCCGGCGGCGGGCGGCACGCCGTCCAGGACGCGCGCGTTCTCGGACCGGATCGCCGCGCAGCTCGCCGTGCCGCCGTGGGCCGCGCGCTGAGCACGCCGGGCCGCGGGAAGGCGGCGGGGGACGACGCCATCGCTCACGCGCCCCCGGCGCAATCGGTTCGCATCGGAACCGCCGCGTTTTCAACCGAGGCGTTTCCCGCTGCCGGCCCGCCCCCGGAATTCCCCTTGCCTCGCCCGCCCTCCACGAATATGATTCTCATCATATTTACAACGTCATCGCATTCCTCGCATGAGCCAACCCGCTTCCGGCGACCGCAAGGCCGCCTCCCGCGCCCGCATCCTCGAGGTCGGCGGCCGGGCCGTGCGCCGCGCCGGCTTCCACGGCGTGGGCATCGCCGACGTGATGAAGGAGGCCGGCCTCACGCATGGCGGCTTCTACGCGCACTTCGCCTCGCGCGACGCGCTGCTCTGCGCGGCCGTCGAACGGGCCGCCGCCGACAGCATCGCCGCCATGGAGACGCAGGCGCACCGGCTGGTGGCCGCCGGCGTGAGCCCGTTCCACGCGATGCTGGAAACGTACCTTTACGAAGGCGTGATCGCCGACCGCGAGTGCGGCTGCGCCATGGCGGCGCTGTCCTCGGAAATGCCGATCCAGTCGGAACCGGTGGCGGCGGCCTCGCGGGAAGTCGCGCGGCGCCTGCAGCGCCACGTGCAGCGCGCGCTGCCGCCCGAGTTGCCGGCCGACGCGGCCTGGGCCATCACCGCCGCCCTGCTCGGCGCGCTGCAGCTGGCGCGCACGCTCGGTGACAACGACGAAGGCCGCGCCGTGCTGGCGGCCACCAAACGCGAACTGCTGGCGCGCTACGCGCCGGCCTGATCGCCCCACCGCCCCGGCCGGCTGCCGCTCCGGGGCGTTTTTTCGATCATCGATATGATGATCATCATATTGTTACCCGGCGCTCGGCGCGAAAGGAAACACTCATGAAAGTCGAAGGTTCGGTTGTGTTCATCACCGGCGCGAATCGCGGCCTCGGCCTCGAACTCGCGAGGCAGGCGCTCGCACGCGGCGCGGCGAAGGTCTACGCGGGCGCCCGCGATCCGGCCTCGGTCACGCTGCCCGGCGTGACGGCGGTGCAGCTCGACGTGACGAAGCCCGAGCAGGTCGAGGCGGCCGCGCGGCAATGCGGCGACGTCACGCTGCTCGTCAACAACGCCGGGATCGGGCGGCTCGGCGGCCTGCTCACGGACGGCGCCACCGCCGTGCTGCGCGACCAGCTGGAGACGAACCTGATCGGCGTGCTGAACGTGAGCCAGGCGTTCGCGGGCATCCTCGGGCGCAACGGCGGCGGCGCGATCGTCAACATGCTGTCGATCCTGAGCTGGGCCAACACGCCGCTGATCGCCGGCTACGGCGTCAGCAAGGCGGCCGCCTGGGCGCTGACCAACGGCCTGCGCCACGAGCTGCGCGCGCAGGGCACGCAGGTGCTCGGCTTCCACGCCGGCTACATCGATACCGACATGATCCGCCAGTTCGACGTGCCGAAGGCGCGCCCCGAGGACGTGATCCGCACCACGCTCGACGCGCTCGAGGCCGGCGCCGAGGAAGTGCTGGTGGACGAGCCGACGCGCCAGGTCCGGCAGGGGCTGTCGGGCGGGGTGTATCTGCGCGACGTGCTGGCGGGGTGAGACGGCAGCCGTGAGCGTCGCGTGGAAGCGGTCGCCGCGCCTTCGCGGCGACCGTCGGTGTTCGTTGCCGGGAAATCGCGGCGGATACCGCGCGGCGCCATCATCGATCGGCACCGGCCGGCGCGGTGCCGTCCCGATCGGCCGGCTCCTCGCCTACGCCTCGTAGGCGACCTCGGCCACCAGCATGTACCCCTCGTTGCGCACGGTGCGGATCAGCGTCGCGTTGCGCGCCGAATCGTTCAGCGTCTGGCGCAGCCGGCTCACGCAGACGTCGATCGAGCGGTCGAGCGGCGTGAGCCCCTTGTCGAACACGCGCTCGAGCAGGAATTCGCGCGACAGCGGCCGGTTCGGATGATCGAGCAGCGTGCGCAGCGTGCGGTAGTCGGAGCCGCCCAGCGACACCACCACGCCGTCGGGCGAGAGCAGCTGCTTCATGCGCGTGTCGAGCCGCCAGCCGGCGAAGCCGATCCACGCGCTCGCGTCGGCGGTGCGCCCGCCCGGCATGGCGCGCGTGCGGCGCAGCACGACCTTGATCTTGGCCACCAGCTCGCGCGGATCGAACGGCTTGGGTAGATAGTCGTCGGCGCCCATCTCGAGCCCGAGAATCCGGTCGAGCAGGCCGCCGCGAGCGGACAGGATGATGATCGGCACGCCGTGCTCGCGGCGCAGGTCGCGCGTGAGGTCGAGGCCGTCCTCGCCGTCGAGCATCAGGTCGAGCACGATCAGGTCGACCTGCGCGTGCCGCAAGACCCGCTTCATCTGCATGCCGTCGCAGGCCACCTGCACCTGATAGCCCATCTCGCGCAGGTAGTCCTGCAGCAGTTGCCGGATGTGAGGGTCGTCGTCGACGACCAGGATGTGATCCATCGCCATGTCTGGGGAAAGCGCGTGGTTGGCGCCAACGCATTTCATTACAAAAAGGCCGCGCGCCAACACACCGCCATTACAAACGGCCATTACAGTCTCGCGCTGTAAATAGAAATCGTTCGTGTTTCGGAATATATCACGCCGATTTTGCGGCTCGCACCGTGAGATCAGGCCGCCGACGCCCGCCGCGCGCCACCCGCCGGCGCCGCGCAACGATTCGCCAGGCCTCGCCCCGCGGCCGCTTTCCGTCCACCTCCAACGACAGACCATCGATGAAGCAAACGACCCTCGCAGTCGCCGCGTGCGCAGCCTTGTCCACCGGCGCCGTCCATGCGCAGAGCAGCGTTTCGCTGTACGGCGTGATCGACGCCGCGCTCGTCTATACGAGCAACGCGGCCGGCAACAAGCAGTTCCAGGCGGGCAGCGGCACCGTGACCGGCAGCCATTGGGGGATCACCGGCCGCGAGGACCTGGGCGCCGGCACCGCGGCGATCTTCACGCTCGAGAACGGCTTCAGCGTGATGAACGGCTCGCTGCGCCAGGGCGGCCGGCTGTTCGGCTATCAGTCGTGGGCGGGACTCGCGAACCGCGAGCTCGGCACGCTCACGCTCGGCCGGCAATACGATTCGGTGGTCGACTACCTCGCGCCGCTCAGCTTCACGGGCCACCATCCCGGCGGCAACAATTTGTCCACCCATCCCTACGACAACGACAACCTCAACAACTCGTTCCGCGTGAACAACGCGATCAAGTACGCGAGCCCCGACCTGCACGGCCTGCAGTTCGGCACGCTCTACGCGTTCTCGAACGAGGCCGGCGGCTTCGACGACAACCGCCTCTACAGCGTCGGCGCGTCGTACCGCAACGGCCCGCTGTCGCTGGCGGCCGGCTACCTGCAGGCCAACAACGGCGGCAGCGCGAACACCAGCGGCGCGATCACGCTGACCGAGCGCACCTTCGTGGCCGCGCTGCAGCGCACCTACGGAGCGGGCGTGAACTACCGGCTCGGCCGGGCGCTGTTCGGCTTCGTCTGGACCCGCACCCAGCTGGGCGGCCTCGCCACGCTGAACGGCGCGAACGGCCTGGGCCTCGCCGGCAACGGCCAGGGCGCGAGCTTCAGCAACTACGAGGTGAACGCGAGCTATCTGCTCACGCCGACTTTCGCGCTCAACGGCGAATACACGTTCACGCAGGGCGCGATCTCGAACGCGACGGGCGGCCATCGCCCGCGCTGGCACGAGGTGTCGGTGCAGGCCGACTATTTCCTGTCGAAGACGACCGACCTCTACGCGCAGGTCAGCTACCAGCGCATCGGCGCGGACGGCTCGGGGCTCGGCGCCGACGTGAGCGGGCAGACGCCGTCCTCCACGAACCAGCAGACGGTGGTCGGGCTCGGCCTGCGCCACAAGTTCTGATTCCGACGCGAGGTGGTTGCGCCAGCAACCTATTTGACGAAGCGACGGCGGCGCGCGTAGCGACGCGAGGGCGCGCCGAACGCGGCACGGCGCCTTCCCCGGCGCCCGATCCCCGTCAGCCGCGCCCGTTACCTCGTCAAGCCGTCCGGCCGCCCGCCGCGTCCGCCTGCGCGAGCGTCGCGTCGAACGCGAGCCTGAGCCGCCGCACGCCCTCGCGGATCTCGTCGGGCGCGGGCGCGGCGAACGACAGCCGCAGCGCCGAGGGATCGGCTCGATCCTCGTAGAACGCGCGGCCCGGCACGAACATCACGTTGCGTTCGATCGCCTGCGCGAGCCAGGCCGCCGCCTCCACCGCGGCGGCGCGCGCCCAGACGAACAGCCCGCCCTCGGGACGATGGAACGTGACCGCGCCGTCGAACGCCGCGTCGAGCGCGTCGCAAAGCGCATCGCACTTGTCACGATAGGCCACGGCGATCGACGGCAGATGCCGATCGAGCGCGCCCTCGGCCAGATACTCGGCCGCGATCGCCTGGGTCCACGGCGAGCTGCACAGGTCGACGGTCTGCTTGGCGATCGTGCAGCGCCGCGCGATCTCGGCCGGCGCCACGGTCCAGCCGATCCGCAGCCCCGGCGCGACGATCTTCGACAGGCTCGCGAAATGCACGACGTGCTCGCGCGCGCCGGGCACCTCGTCGGCGAGCGCGAGCATCGACGGCACCGGCTCGCCGGCGAAGCGCAGATCCGCGTAGGGATCGTCCTCGACGATCACGAAGCCGTGGCGCACCGCGAGCGCGAGCAGCGCGAGGCGTCGCTCGCGCGTGAGCGTCGCGCCGGTCGGGTTGGCGAAGGTCGGCACGGTGTAGAGCAGCTTCGGCGGCCCGATGCGATCGGCGCCGCGGGCCTCGAGCAGCACGGCGAGCGCGTCCACGTCGAGCCCGTCGCGATCGGTCGGCACCGTCACGACGCGGGCCTGCTGCAGGCGCAGCGCGGCGAGGGTGGCCGGATAGGCCGGCTGCTCGGTCAGCACCACGTCGCCGGGCGCCACCAGCACGCGCAGCAGCAGGTCGAGCCCCTGCTGCGAGCCGGTGGTCACCACCAGCTCGTCGCTCGCGCAGCGCGCGCCGCGCGCGGCCATCCGCGCGGCCAGCGCGGCCTTCAGCTCGGGCAGGCCGTCGGTCGGCCCGTATTGCAGGCAGCGCACCGGGTTGCGCCAGGCGCGCTCGGCCGCGGCCGCCAGGCCCCCGGTGTCGAACAGGCCGGCGGCCGGATAGCCGCCCGCCAGCGAGATCATTCCCGGCTGGCCGAGATACTTGAACAGCTCGCGAATCGGCGAGCCGGCCGGCTCGCGAAACGGCGCGGTGAAGTCATGCATCATCGCTCATGCTCCCGTCACACCACGTTCTTCTCGACGATCGGACGCCGCTCCAGCACGCGCCGCCAGTCGAGTTCGGACAGATCGAGCGAGGTGTAGCGCCCGTTCAGGATCAGCTCGCTGACGCCGCGCCCGGTGGCCGGCCCCTGCTGCAGGCCGTGGCCGCTGAAGCCGTTGGCGAACACGCAGTTCTCGAGATCGGGGTGGTAGCCGATGATCGCGTTGTGATCGAACACGTTGTATTCGTAGTAGCCGGACCAGCTGCGCTCCACGCGCAGCGCCTCGAAGCCCGGCACGCGATGCGCGAGCGCCGGCCAGATCACCTCGTCGAACAGCGCGTGATCGACCTCGTCGAGCGGCAGGTCGTCGGGGTCGTGCCCGGGCGACGGCGAGGTGCCGCAAATATAGCCGCGCCCCTCGGGGCGAAAGTACACGCCGCCTGGATCGATCAGCAGCGGGCAGGCCTCGAGCCGCGCCGGCGACGATACGTTGAAGATGCTGCGACGCCGCGCATGGACCGGGATCTCGATGCCGGCCAGCGCCGCGATCCGCTTCGCCCAGGCGCCCGCCGCGTTCACCACGGTATCGCAGGGATGGCGCTCGCCGTCGGCCGTGACCACCTGCGTGACGCGGCGCCCCTCGCGCACCAGCTCCACCACCTCGGCCGCCAGATAGCGCGCGCCGAGCGACCGCGCCTTCCGGCGCAGCGCCTGCACCAGCCCGTAGCCGTCGAACCAGCCCTCGCCGCGCTCGCCGTAGGCGCCCGCGGCGAGATCGTCGACGTTGAGCCACGGAAACCTCGCGCGCAGCGCGTCCGGCGCCATGAGCCGGATCTGCGCGCCCTCGGCCACCTGCAGCGCGTGGTTCTCGCGCAGCGTGGCCTCGCCGGCCGGCGTGGCGAGGAACAGGTAGCCGCCCTCGTGCAGGTCGATCGACGGCCGCTCGCCGTCGATCGCGAGCCGTTCGCCGAGTTCGCGCAGGAATTCAATGCCGAACAGCGACATGCGGATCGACAGCGGCGTGGAGAACTGCTGCCGGATCGACGCGGCCGACAGCGCCGACGACGAGCGCGCGTAGGTCGGATCGCGCTCGATCACGGTAACCGCCGCGCTCGGGTCCGACACCCGCAGGAAATACGCGATCGCGCTGCCGATCACGCCGCCGCCGACGATAACGATGCGGGAACTCATGGAAGGCTCCATTGCCGGTATCAGGAATGCGCGGGCACCGGGGCGCCCGCGCGCGAATCGCGGATGGCGCGCGGTCAGTCGATGTTGAAGTCGATGCCCTGCGCGAGCGGCAGCGCCGACGAGTAGTTGATGGTGTTGGTGGCGCGGCGCATGTAGCTCTTCCAGGCATCCGAGCCCGACTCGCGCCCGCCGCCCGTCTCCTTCTCGCCGCCGAACGCGCCGCCGATCTCGGCGCCGCTCGGCCCGATGTTGACGTTGGCGATCCCGCAGTCGCTGCCGGCCGCCGACAGGAAGCGCTCGCTCTCGCGCAGGTCGGTGGTGAACACGCACGACGACAGGCCATGCGAGGCCGCGTTGTTGGCGGCGATCGCCTCGTCGAAGCGCTCGTACTTCAGCACGTAGAGGATCGGCGCGAACGTCTCGGTCAGCACCACGTCGGTCTGCGCCGGCATCTCGACGATCGCCGGCCGCACGTAGAAGCCGCCGTCGTGGCCCGGCACCGCGTGGCGCTCGCCGCCGAACACCGTGCCGCCCTCGCGGCGCGCCTGCGCGAGCGCCGCCTGCATGCGCGCGAACGAGGCGCCGTCGATGAGCGGCCCCATCAGCGTGCCGGCCTCGAGCGGATTGCCGATCGTGACCTTCGCGTAGAGCGCCTTGAGCCGCTCGACGGTGGCCGCGTAGACGTCGGCCTGCACGAACAGGCGCCGCAGCGAGGTGCAGCGCTGGCCGGCGGTGCCGACCGCCGAGAACAGGATGCCGCGCAGCGCGAGCTCCATGTTCGCCGTCGACGAGACGATGCCCGCGTTGTTGCCGCCCAGTTCGAGCAGCGAGCGGCCGAAGCGGCGCGCCACTTCCACGCCCACCGCGCGGCCCATCGCGGTGCTGCCGGTGGCGCTCACCAGGTTCGAGCGCGGATCGGCCACCAGTTGCTCGCCCACCTCGCGCCCGCCGTTGAGCACGGCCGAGAGGCCGGCCGGCGCATCGCCGAATTCGCGCAGCGCGTCGTCGAGGATCTGCTGGGTGGCCAGCGCGGTGAGCGGCGTCTTCTCCGACGGCTTCCAGATCACGGCGTTGCCGCACACCAGCGCGAGCGCCGCGTTCCACGACCAGACGGCGGCCGGGAAGTTGAACGCCGAGATCACCGTGCAGACGCCGAGCGGATGCCAGGTCTCGGCCATCCGGTGGCCGGGGCGCTCGGACGCGATGGTCAGGCCGTACAGCTGGCGCGACAGGCCCACCGCGAAATCGCAGATGTCGATCATCTCCTGCACTTCGCCAAGCCCTTCCTGCAGGATCTTGCCGCATTCGAGCGTGATCAGCGCGCCGAGCGCCTGCTTCTTCTCGCGCAGCTTGTTGCCGAGGATGCGCACCAGCTCGCCGCGACGCGGCGCCGGCACCTCGCGCCAGGCGAGGAAGGCGCGCTGCGCGGCGTCGAGCGCCGCGTCGACCTCGGCCGCCGAGCGGCTCGCCACGCGGCCGATCGGCTGGCCGTCGATCGGCGAATGGACGGCGAGGTCGCCCGAGTCGGCCAGACGCTCGATACCGAGTTCGGAAAGGATGCGGGTTGCGTTCACGTTGCCACCTGTGGAGAGTCGGAAAAAGGAAAAATGCGGGAGCGGCCGGGCCGCTGCCGTTGCTGTCGTCATCGTCGAGGGCGGCCGGCGCGCGGCGCCGGCCGGAGTGGTCCGCGACGCGCCGCGGCGGCCGCGCACGGCGCGCTTCGGGCCAAGGCGCGCCGTGCGTCGTACCGGGTCGTGCGCGTCCGGCGTCATTCGGCGCCCTGACGCGTCGTGACCGGCACCCAGGCGAGCGACTTCACCTGGTAGAGCGTCGAGCTGGGCTGCTTCAGGTCGCCGTCGGGCATGAAGGCGATGGTGCCGGTAATGCCGTCGTAGCGCGTCGCCTTCAGCGTCGCGTTGTAGCCGGCGGGCGCCGCCGTGCCGGCCTGCTGCATCGCGTGGATCACGATCCAGGTGGCGTCGTAGGCGAACGGCGCGTAGGCCAGCATGTCCACGCCGTACTTGGCGCGGAACTGCGCCTCGAACTGCCGGCCCTTCGCGAGCCGCGCGAGCGGCTGGCCGTACTCCCACACCGAGGCGCCCTCGGCCGCCGGACCGGCCAGCCGGATGAAGTTCGCGTTCATCACGCCGCCGCCGGCCAGGAACTGCGCGCGCATGCCGAGCTGGCGCATCCGCTTGACCAGCATCGCGGCCTGCGCGTCGAGCCCGCCGAAGAACAGCAGGTCCGCGTTGGCGCTCTTGATGCGCGTGAGCTGCGCGCTGAAATCGACCGCCTTGTCCGACACGAACTCGTGCGCCACCACCGTGCCGCCGTTGGCCCGCACCGCCTTCTCGAACTGGTCGGCCTCGCCCTGGCCGAACGCGGTGCGGTCGTCGATGATCGCGATGCGCTTCGCGCGCGTGACGGTGGCCGCGTAGACGCCCGCGTTGCCGGCGTTCTGCACGTCGTTGGCGATCACGCGGTAGACGGTGGCGAGCCCCGCGCGCGTGATGTCGGGATTGGTCGCGGCCGGCGTGAGCATCGGGATGCCCGCCTTCGCGTAGATCTTCGAGGCCGGCAGCGTGGTGCCCGAGTTGAAGTGGCCGATCACTGCCGCGACGCGATCGTCGGCCAGTTGCTGCGCGACCTGCACGCCCACGCGCGGGTCGCCCTGGTCGTCCTGCGAGTCGACCTCGAAGCGCACCGGCTTGCCGCCGATCACCGGGTGCGCGGCGTTCGCCTCGTCCACCGCCATGCGCACGCCGTCCTCGATGTCCTTGCCGTAGGCGGCGGCGCTGCCGGTGAGCGGGCTCGCCACGCCGATCTTCACGATTTCCTGCGCGAGCACGCCGCCGGCGGCGCAGGCCAGCACGGCGGTCAGGACGATGCGACGGGCGAATCTCGAACGGATCTTCATCGGACGCTTCCTTCTCGGTGGGGAATTCGCGGCGCGAATTCAGTGACGGCGGTGACGGGCCGGCGGCGCGCGGCGCCGCGAGTCGGGCGATGCGGATTGCGGGTTCGGGGCTCCCGGGTTCGGTCTCGTTGTCTCGACAGGATGCGCCGCAGCCGGCGGCAGGCGGCTCGCTCGGGCGCGGCGATTGATTCTCGGCAACCAATACGCGCGGATCAAACGAGATCTGCGCACCACCTCTTGCGGTTTGCTCATCAAGCCCGGCACGAAGGGGCTGGCGCCGCCGGGTCGCTTCGCGTCAGCCGCCCGCGTTCGCGGTCATGCGGAAGATGCCCTGCGCGTTGCCGGCGTCGAAGCGCAGGTCGAGCGTCCAGCGCTGCGTGGCGCGGTCGAACTCGCGCTTGCGCGTGATGAATTCGTAAAACGAGCCCGGCACGCTGCGCGAGAGCATGCGGCCGTCGGCGGTCCGGAACTCGCGCTCGACGATGTCGGCGCGGTAGGCGGTCTGGAACACGCGTCCCGAGCGCGAACGCTCGACCTCGGGCTTCATCGGCCGGCCCTTGGCCTTCTCGGCCTCGGCCAGCGCGAACACGTCGGCCACGCGGTCGGTGGCGTGGTTGAACGCGTTGCCCTCGGTCGCGATCCAGGCCATCTCGGCCGATTCGGCGAGCAGTACCTCGTAGTCGGCCACGGCCGGCACCGCGTGCTGGCGCGAAAACGCACCGACCAGCACCGGCAGCAGCCGCTGCGCGGCCGCGAGCGGCAGCGTGCCGTCGCGTTCGAGTTCCCAGAGCAGGCCGGCGGCCTCGGGCGTGAGCGGGTCGCGAGAACTGCTCACCACGTTCGAGACGGCCTGCTGGAACCCGGCCGAGAAGCGCTCGGGATGCAGTTCGCTGACGAAGAACTGGGCGATGTCGTCGGGCGCGTCCTCGTGCGCGTAGGCGCGGCCCGTCATGCCGAGCCGGTCGAGCGGATAGCGCCCGTTCGGGCGAAACCCGAGCGGGCGCAGGATGCGCGTGAACGCGGCCTCGCCGGGCGGCAGCGCGCCGTTGTCGTGCCAGCGCACGGTGCGCAGCGCGCCGTGATCGAAGCAGACCGAGCCGCCCGCCTCGACCGTCTCGCGCGTGTAGGCGCGGCCGTTCGGCGAGCGTTCGAGCAGGCCCTCGAACAGCGCCATGTTCAGCGCCTGCGCGAGCTCGGCGCGCGTGACGCAGCCGGGCTCCCAATCGGCCAGGCACGGCGGCAGGTTCAGCGTCGCGAACAGCGCGTCGGCGGTGGCCGGGCCGAGCAGCGCGGCCAGCAGGGTGTCGAGGTTGGGATTGCGCATCGGGTCTCTGGTCGGAATGGGGCGAGGCTCGCCGGCGGGGCAGGCGGCGGGATGGCGCGCGGCCGGATTCGCTGACGCCGCCGGCCTTGAGCTCGCCGCATTATTGAAACGATCCAGGCTGGCGTAAAGCGAGATAAAATCGGGACTTGATGCGTTTTCGGAATCATCATGCGCAAATTCAAGATCCCGAACATGGGCGCCCTGCTGGCGTTCGAGGCGGCGGCCCGCCATGAGAGCTTCACCTACGCGGCGCGCGAGCTGTTCCTGACGGAAAGCGCGATCTCGCGGCAGATCGCGACGCTGGAGGCCAGCCTCGGCGTGCGCCTGTTCGTGCGCGCCAAGCAGCGCGTGGTGCTCACGCGCGCCGGGCGCCTCTACAGCACGCAGGTGCGCCGCGCGCTCGAGCATCTCGACCGCGACACGCTCTCGATCATCGCGCACGGCAGCGGCGGCAGCTACCTGGAGCTGGCGGTGCTGCCCACCTTCGCATCGCAATGGCTGATTCCGCGCCTGAAGGATTTCTACGATCGCACGCCCGACGTGCGCGTGAACATGGGCGCGCGCACCGGGATCTTTTCGTTCGCGGAATCGCACTTCGAGGCGGCGATCCATTACGGCAAGCCGACCTGGCCCGGCGCGTCGGCCGACTACCTGTTCGGCGAGGAGGTCGTGCCGGTCTGCGCGCCGGCGCTGCTGAACAAGCCCGTGCGCAAGCCGCACGAGCTGCTCGCCTGGCCACTGCTGCACTCGACCACGCGGCCCGACGGCTGGGCGCGCTGGTTCGCCTCGCTCGGCGTGGACGAGCACGGCACCATGCAGGGCGACCGCTACGAGCTGCACACCATGCTGATCAGCGCCGCGGCGGCCGGGCTCGGTATCGCGCTGGTGCCGAAGTTCTTCGTGGACGGGCGCGAGAAGCAGCTCGGGATCGTGGTGCCCTATGTGGTGCCGCCCGCGCAGGCCGCGCGGGCGGCGGCCGACGACGACGCCGCCTATTACCTCGTCTATCCGACCGAGCTCAGCCACAGCAAGCCGCTCGAGGCGTTTCGCGCGTGGCTGCTGGCGCAGGCGCGCGCGTATGGGGAGGCGCCGGGAAGAACGGCACGGGTTTAGCGTCGTGCTTGCGTGCCGGCCATCCCGCCCGCTCACGCCTCACCGCCACGTTCTCGCGCCCATCACGATCCGCCATGCACCTGATCGCCTCCACGACGCCCGCCGACGCCGACACGCTGGTGGCGATCCGCATCGCCGCGATGCGCGCCAGCCTCGAAGCGATCGGCCGCTTCGATCCGCAACGCGCGCGCGAGCGCTTCCTCGCGTCGTTCGATCCGGCCACCTGCCGGTTCATCGTGGCGGACGGCGCGCGGGCCGGCTTGCTTGCGGTGCATCACGCGGCCGACCACTGGCGGCTCGACCACCTCTACCTGCTGCCCGGGCAGCAGCGCCGCGGGATCGGCGCGGCCGTGCTCGACACCGTGTTGCGCGAGGCCGATGCGCGGCGCATGCCGGTGCGCGTCGGCGCGCTGCGCGGCAGCGATTCGAACCGCTTCTACCTCCGCCACGGCTTCGTCGTGACGGGCGAGACCGAATGGGATATCGATTACCTGCGCGAGCCGCGGCTTCCGGGCCAACCGGACTAGACGCGCCGGCAAGCACGCGCATGTCCGGGGCGACGGCGCTTCGTTCGCGTCCGCCGCGGCAGGCTCCCTCGCGCCGCCGCGTGACGACCCTCGACTCACGCGCCACGTCTCGCGGCTCGCCCCTTCATTCAACTCACGTCATCATCGGCCCCGAACGCGATCTCGCGCTGCGCCTCCAGCTCGGCGAGCCGCGCGCCCAGCGCCGCGTGAATCAGCTGATACGCCCCGCCGCCAAGCACCAGCCGCCGCGGTGCCGGGCTGACATCGACGCTCGCAATCATCGCGTCCACGGCCTTCTCCGGCGATAGCGGCAGCCGGTAAGTCGACGGCGAGGCCAGCGCGCGGCGCCGCTCGCCGACGATCGTGTCCGCGTAGACGTCGAGCGGCTGCGCGTGATCGAGGCCATGGATGAAACGGGTGTGCGCGCCGGCCGGCTCGACCAGCGTGACCTCGATGCCGAACGACGCCACGTCCTGCGCCACGGCCTCGAAAAAGCCCTCGATCGCCCACTTCGACGCGTGATAGGCGCACAGCCCCGGCAGCGCGATCTGGCCGCCCATCGACGACACCTGCAGGATCCGCCCGCCGCCCTGCGCGCGCAGCCGCGGCAGCGCCGCGCGCGCGACATGGATCGAGCCGAGTACGTTCGTGTCGAGCTGGCGGCGCAGCTGCGCGTCGCTGAGTTCGTCGGCGGCGCCGAACGCCGCGTAGCCGGCGTTGTTGACCAGCACGTCGATGCGGCCGAACGCGTCGAACGCGGCCTCGACCACCGGCGCGACGCGTTCCGTGTCGGTCACGTCGAGCGTCTCGACCCACAGGCGCTGGCCGTAACGTTCGCGCAGCGCGTCGAGCAGCGCGGGCCGCCGCAGCGTGGCGGCCACGCGGTCGCCGCGCGCGAGCAGTTTCTCGGTCAGGATGCGGCCGAAGCCGGTCGAGGTGCCGGTGATGAACCAGGTTTTCATGAGCGGGAATTCCTTGTAGAAGCAGCGGGCGCCGGCATGCCGCCAGCGCCCCGGCCGGGAACGAAGCTTGCCGGCGGGCGCCGTTCCCGGGCGCTGGCGACGAGCGGCGCGTCCGGTATCGCGCCGCCTTCGCGCCGGCCGCCCATCATCGGCGATCTGGCCCCGTTCGATTGGTGAATTTTCCTGCACGAGGCTTTGAGGCGAACGGGGCTGGCGAGGCGCGCCGCGACCGGCTTTAATGGGGATCGCGCGCAGCACCCGACGTGCGCCCCCACCGCACAGGAAAGCCGATGACCCACGATTCCCCGACTCCGTTCGCCCCCGAGTCCGGCGACGGCACCGCCCCGGCCACGGCCCGGACGGCCAGCCCCGCTACCGCCGTCGTCCCCGCCGTCGTCCCCGCCGCCGGGCCGCCCTCCGGTTCCGCGCCGGCGTCGGCGGCCGAGCCGCGCCCCGCGATTTCGCGGCGCCGCTTCCTGCAGGCCGGTGCCTCGGGCGCGGCCGCCGTCGGCACGGGCGGCTGGCTCGACGGCGCGACGGCGGCGGAACCGCCCGCCGCCGCGAGCGACGCGCCCGCCGCCGCGCTCCAGCCGGCCGCGAACGACGGC
The DNA here is from genome assembly GCF_001411805.1 of Burkholderia plantarii. Lineage (NCBI taxonomy): Bacteria > Pseudomonadati > Pseudomonadota > Betaproteobacteria > Burkholderiales > Burkholderiaceae > Burkholderia > Burkholderia plantarii. Next base: position 3,249,285 of record NZ_CP007213.1, read on the forward strand.
GGCCGCCCGAACCTGCGCTTCACCGTCAACGGCGTCACGCACGAGCTGACAGTGGCGCCGAACGCGATCCTGCTCGACGTGCTGCGCGACACGCTGCAGCTGACCGGCACGAAAAAAGGTTGTGACCACGGCCAGTGCGGCGCCTGCACGGTCCACGTCAACGGCGTGGCGATCAACTCGTGCCTGTCGCTCGCGCTGATGCACGAGGGCGACGAGATCACCACGGTCGAGGGGCTCGCGCGGAACGGCCGCCTGCACCCGATCCAGCAGGCGTTCTGGGACCACGACGCCTACCAGTGCGGCTACTGCACCGCCGGCCAGATGATGAGCGCGGTGGCGGTGCTGCGCGACGCGCGGATCCCCGCCGACGACCATTCGGTGCGCGAGGCGATGAGCGGCAACATCTGCCGCTGCGGCGCCTATCGCAACATCGTCGCCGCGATCCAGGACGCGCGCGCCAAGGGCGGGAGGAATCCCTGATGCGCAGCTTCGACTACCAGCGCGCCGATTCGGTGGCGCAGGCGCTGGCCGCGCGCGCGGCCGACCAGGCGGTGTTCCTCGCGGGCGGCACCACGCTGCTCGACCTGATGAAGCTCGACGTGATGCGCCCGGCGCGCGTGGTCGACATCCACAAGCTCGCGCTGGACCGGATCGAGCCGCTGCCCGACGGGCGCGTGCGGATCGGCGCGATGGTGTCGAACACCGCGCTCGCGCACGACGACGCGATCCGCCATGCCTATCCGCTGCTCTCGCAGGCGCTGCTGTCGGGCGCCAGCACGCAGCTGCGCAACAAGGCCACCACCGCCGGCAACCTGATGCAGCGCGTGCGCTGCGGCTACTTCCGCGACGGCGTCTCGCCCTGCAACAAGCGCGAGCCGGGTTCGGGGTGCGCCGCGATCGACGGCCAGAACCGCAACGTCCACGCGGTGCTCGGCGGCAGCGAACACTGCATCGCCGCGCATCCGTCCGACATGTGCGTGGCGATGGCCGCGATCGGCGCGCGGGTGCAGGTGCAGGGGCCGGCCGGCACGCGCGAGATCGACTTCGCCGATTTCCACCTGCTGCCCGGCGCCACGCCGTGGCGCGAGCACGCGCTGGCCGACGGCGAACTGATCACGCACGTCACGCTCGACGCGCCGCTCGCCGGCAGCCGCTCGGCCTACCTGAAGCTGCGCGACCGCGCCTCGTACCAGTTCGCGCTGGCCTCGTGCGCGGCCATCGTGGTGATGCGCGGCGGCACCATCGAGACCGCGCGGCTCGCGCTGGGCGGCGTGGCCACCCGGCCGTGGCGCGCGCTCGCGGCCGAACAGGCGCTGGCCGGCCAGCCGGCCACGGTCGACACGTTCGCGAAGGCCGCCGCGCTGGCGCTCGCCGACGCGCGCTCGTATGGCCAGAACGGCTTCAAGATCGCGCTCGGCCAGCAGGCGATCGTGCGCAACCTGCAGACGGTCACCGCATGACGTCCGCCCCTTTCCAGCCCACTCCGGAGCCTCGCATGAGCGAATCGACGATCGGCCGGCCAATGAAGCGCGTGGACGGCCAACTGAAGGTGACGGGCGCCGCGCGCTACACGGCCGACCAGCACCCGCCCGGCATGGTGTACGCCTACGGCGTGTTCAGCACCATCGCGAGCGGACGCGTCACGCGCATCGACACCAGCGACGCGCGCCGCGTGCCGGGCGTGATCGAGGTCCTCCATCACGAGCACGTGCCGCGCATGTACCGGCCGAAGAAGAGCCCGATCTCGATCCCGACCATCCTGCGCGCGACCATCACCGACGAATCGCGCCTGCCGCTCGAGGACGCCAACGTCAACTACGCGGGCCAGTTCGTGGCGCTGGTGATCGCCGACACCTTCGAGCATGCACGCGAGGCCGCCTGCCGGTTGCGCGTGGACTACGCGCGCAACCGCGCCGCCGCCACGCTCGAGCAGGGGCTCGCGGCGGGCGGCTCGCGCGACGGCGGGCGCGGCCATGCGCGCGGCGAGGCCGAGCCGGCGTTCGACGCGGCGCCGCACCGGATCGACGCGACCTATCGCACGCCGGTGGAAACCCACAACCCGATGGAGATGCATGCCACCGTGGCGCGCTGGGAGGACGGCCATCTCTACGTGTTCGAGGCCTCGCAGGGCGTCACCGTGCATCGCAACACGCTTGCCAGCGTGTTCGGCCTCACGCCCGACCAGGTCACCGTGGACGCGCCGTTCATCGGCTCGGGCTTCGGCGGCAAGCTGTTCATGTGGCCGCATTCGGTGGCGGCCAGCGCCGCCGCGCTCGCGGTCGGCCGGCCCGTGCAGCTGGTGGTGCCGCGCGCGCAGATGTTCACCACCACCGGCCATCGCCCCGAGACCAGGCAGCGGCTGCGGCTGGCCGCCGACGCCTCGGGCCGGCTCGTCTCGCTGCGCCACGAATCGATCAACACCACCTCGATGACCGACCAGTTCGTCGAGAACTGCGGCGGCGTCTCGCGCGTGCTCTACTCCTGCCCGAACGTGCTGGTGAGCCACCAGACCACGCGCGTGAACCACGGCTCGGCCACCTCGATGCGCGCGCCGGGCGCCGCGCCCGGGCTGTTCGCGCTCGAATCGGCGATCGACGAACTCGCGCTCGCGGTCGGCCAGGACCCGCTGGCGTTCCGGCTGCGAAACCTTTCCACGCGCGACGAGGTGGCCAACCTGCCGTGGTCCGGCAACCATCTGCCCGAGGCGATCGCCACGGCGGCCGCCCGCTTCGGCTGGGACGCGCGCGATCCGGGCATCGGCGCGATGCGCGACGGCCGCGAGGTGATCGGCTACGGCATGGCCGCCTGCAACTGGGACGCCTACCGCACCCCGGCGGAGGCGCGCGTGCAGCTGTCGGCCGACGGCACCGTGCTCGTCAACTGCGCGGTGCAGGACATCGGCACCGGCACCTACACGATCGCCGCGCAGATCGTGGCGGAGCTGACCGGGCTGCCGGTCGAGCGCATCAAGGTGCGGCTCGGCAATTCCTCGTTCCCGCCCGCGCCGATGTCGGGCGGCTCGTGGGCCACCGCGAGCGTGTCGCCGGCCATCGCCGAGGCCACCCGCAACGCGATCGCGCAGCTGAAGACGATCGCCACCGCCGACGGCGCGCCGTTCGCCGGCGTGAAGCCCGAGGACCTGCGTTTCGAGCGCGGCATGCTCGGCGACGGCGAGCATGAAGCCGGGTTCGACGCGGTGCTCAAGGCACGCCGCTACGCCAATGCCGAAGGCTTCGCAAGCACCGCCGCGGCGCCCTCGGGCAAGGTCTCGTTCCGCTCGTTCGGGGTCCACTTCGTCGAGGTCCGCTGGGACCCGGGCATCTCGCAACTGCGCGTGGCGCGCGTGGTCAGCGCGATCGACGTGGGCCGCGTGATGAACCCGCTGACGGCGCGCAACCAGGTGGAAGGCGCGATCGTGATGGGCGTGGGCATGGCGCTGTTCGAGGCCACCGAGTACGACCCGCGCACCGGCCTGCCCGCCAACAACAACTACGCCGAATACGTGGTGCCGGTCCACGCGGACCAGCCCGAGATCGAGGTGATCTTCCTCGATCACCCCGATTTCGAACTGAACGAGTTCGGCGCGCGCGGGGTGGGCGAGATCGGCATCACCGGGCTCGCGGCGGCGGTGGCGAATGCGGTCCACCACGCCACCGGCAAGCGCGTGCGCGAGCTGCCGATCACGTTGGACAAGCTGCTCGATCCGGCCGCGCCGGTGTTCGCGTAGACGCGCGGCGTCGCCCGGCGTCGCAACGACACCGCGCGATACCGGGCGGCACGCGCGCGGCCGGCGCCGGGCCGCCCTCAGGCTTGGCCGAGCAGCGCGATCACGAAATCGAGGAACGCGCGCGTGCGTGCCGGCAGGTGGTCGCGCGACGGGTAATAGGCGTAGAGCGGGAAGCGTTCGTCGGCCCAGTCGGGGAACAGTTCGACGAGCCGGCCGTCGGCGAGCAGCGGGCCGGCCGAGAAGCGCAGCATCTGCGCGATGCCGAGGCCGCCCGCGCAGGCCTGCATCACGGCCGACGGATCGTTGACGATCAGCCGGCCGCGCGTGGCCACCACGCGGCGCGCGCGCTTGCGATGGAACTCCCACGGAAACGGCTTGCCCGTCTCCGGGTTGCGGAATTCGATGCAGGTATGGCGGCCGTCGGCGAGCGCGTCGGGCGTGGCCGGCCGGCCGCGGCGCGCCAGATACGCGGGCGCGGCGGTGGTGACGACGGCCGTGTCGAGCAGCTTGCGGCCGATCATCGTCGAGGCGCGCGGCTCGCCGAACTGGATCGCCAGATCGAAGCCGTCCATCACGAGGTCGCCCACCGTGTCGCGCGCGATGAATTCGAGTTCGAGTTCGGGATGCGCGGCCATGAAGCGTTCGAGCGGCGCGCCGAGGATCGCCGCGTAGCAGACCGGATCGAGATTGACGCGCAGGCGCCCGCGCGCCACGGCGGCGTCGCCGGCCGCGCCGGCCGCCGCATCCTCCAGCCCCGCCAGATGCGGCATGACGCGCTCGTGGAAACGGCGCCCCTCGTCGGTCAGCACCACCGAGCGCGTGGTGCGGTTGAACAGGCGGATCCGCAGCCGCTTCTCGAGCCGCGCGATCGCGCGGCTCACGCCGGGCGGCGTCATGCCGATCGCGTCGGCCGCCGCCGCGAAGGTGCCGGCCGCCACCACCGCCGCGAACACGCTGATGCCACCGGACAGGTTCTCGTGACGGGTTCGCATGGTCGGGCGGCCGGGCGCGCCGGCATGGGAGAAGGTGGCTCGCAGGCTACCACGCCGGCCGTCGCGATTGATGACTTGGCGTCACTTGTCTGGTGACGGTGATGTCATTGAGTTTTTCGTGTCGCTGCGCGTCATGCGTCGGCACCGAACGCCTCCGTCGGCATGGCTGCCGGTGACGGGCGCCGCCGTCCGGTTGGCACTCGCGCCGGATACCGCCGAGCGCGGCGAATCGTGGGTCGATACCGACCCGGATCGCATGTCGCACGCGCCTTGCTGCCGCTACGCGCGCCGGGATGGCCGTGACGACTGCCGTCGTCCGATCGGCCCGCCCGCCCGCGCCACGCCGCCCGCCGGCGCGCCAGCATCTCCTTCCCCACATCGCCATAAGCCATGTTTATCAATTTGATAAACCACGGATGGTTTTCATTATGGTGACGCCCATCTACACTCCGTACAAACCCTGATCCGGAAATTGGGCCCGATCCGTCCGGATCGGCCGTTCGTTTCCCCGCGGGGCGCGCGCCGCCGGCTCCGGCCGCCGCGCGCCCCGCTTCCGACCGAGAGGCAACCGCATGACCGCTTTGTTTTCCCCGTTCGTCCTGAAGGACGCCAAGCTGCGCAACCGCATCGCGGTGCCGCCGATGTGCCAGTACAGCGCCGTCGACGGCTTCGTCAACGACTGGCATCTCGCGCACTACACGAGCCTCGCGCGCGGCGGTGCCGGCCTGGTGGTGGTCGAGGCGACCGCCGTCGCTCCGGAAGGCCGCATCACGCCGGGCTGCACCGGCCTCTGGGACGACGCGCAGATCGAGGGGATGGCGCGCATCGCCGCCGCCATCAAGGCCGCCGGCGCGGTGCCCGGCATCCAGATCGCGCATGCGGGCCGCAAGGCCAGCGCGAACCGCCCGTGGGAGGGCGACGACCACATCGCCAACGACGCGCCGGGCGGCTGGCAGACCATCTCGCCGTCGGCCGTGCCGTTCGGCGCGAACCTGCCGAAGGTGCCGACCGCGATGACGCACGACGACATCGCGCGCGTGCGCGCCGATTTCGCGGCCACCGCGCGCCGCGCGCTGGCGGCCGGCTTCGAATGGCTCGAACTGCACTTCGCGCACGGCTATCTGGCGCAGAGCTTCTTCTCGCCGCACGCGAACCAGCGCGACGACGAATACGGCGGCAGCTGGGCCAGGCGCGGCCGCTTCCTGAACGAGACGCTCGCGGCGGTGCGCGACGTGTGGCCGGAGCGCCTGCCGCTGACGGCACGTTTCGGCGTGATCGAATACGACGGCAACGACGCGGCCACGCTCGACGCCTCGATCAACCTGGCCGGCGACTTCAAGCGCGGCGGCCTGGACCTGCTCAGCGTCAGCGTCGGCTTCTCGACGCCGACCGCGAACATCCCGTGGGGGCCGGCGTTCCTCGCGCCGATCGCCGCGCGCGTGAAGCAGGAGACGGGGCTGCCGGTGGCCTCGGCATGGGGCATCGACGACCCGGCCATCGCCGACCGCACGGTGGCCGACGGCCAGCTCGACCTGGTGATGGTGGGCCGCGCGCATCTGGCCAATCCGCACTGGCCGTACCACGCGGGCAAGAAGCTCGGCATCGAGCGCCCGTCGTGGGTGCTGCCGGCGCCGTATGCGCACTGGCTGGAGCGCTACGCGCCGGCCACCGGCGACGCGGCGTAACGAGCACGGGGACCAACCGGTCCCCTGCACGGAATCGCGAGTTCGGGCCGGTGGCGGGCGGGCTCGCGGTAACGGCGGCACATCGCGTGCCGCCGTTTTTTTGGGTCTTCGTGGATTGCCGGGGAGACTGCCGGCGGATTGGCCGTAGTCGGCCGGAAGCGACGGCCGGAAGCGACGGCCGGACGTCTACGGCAAGCGCCTCGCAGTCAGCGGCCGCCAGGGCTCACGCTTCGGCCTCGTAAAGCAGACCGTATTTCCCCCTCGTTCGCGTTATCCGCGCGAAACCGGCTTCGCCCAAATGCATGCCGGCGATCAAGAGCCGCTCGGAACTCACCTGGTCCAACAGCCGGGATCGTGTGGCCGCGGCCAGAGATGCGTCCTGATCGAACGCAATCGATACATCCGGCCGCTCGATTTGAATATGAGGAAAGTGAACCACATCTGCCCAAACCAGCAGCCCCGTATCGCCGGATTCGAGAAGATAGCCGGTGTGCCCGGTGGTGTGCCCCGGAAGTGACATCGCCCGGATACCGGGAAGCACGTCCCCGTCGTCGAAAGTACGGAGCGTATCGCTGTAGCGGTCGAACACCCGGCGCGCGACAAGGAAGTTTCCGCGCGCCCGCTCGCTGGCTCGCGCCAGATTCCCGTCGTCCTGCCAGAACGTCAGCTCTCGCTCGTGAACGACAAGCTGCGCGTCCGGAAAGGCCGTCTCTCCGGCGGCATCCAGCAGCCCCCCGACGTGGTCAGGATGGGCATGTGTGAGCAGCACGGTGTCGATCGTCGACGGTTCGATTCCGGCAAGCAATAAATTGGGCTTCAGGCGACCGCCCCATTGCCTGATCCCACCGGCGCCACTGTCGATAAGCACGGTGCGGCCCGCTCCGCGCACCACGTAGCAGTTGATATGTACGGCGGCGGGCTCCTTCTGCCCCGCGTCGCCCTGCATTCTGGCGGCCTCCGCGACGTCGATATTCGAAAGGTAGTCGAGGCTGGCCGTGAGATAGCCATCGCTGATGGCGGTAATCGTGAAGTCGCCGACTTGTCGACTCGGAAACGTAAGGGTAGGCACCATGCTTGTCCAGGCCAATTAATTTCGGGCGTGAATGGTCGACGCGATGTAGCCGAAGCAACGGATGCGCGCCATGAAACCCGTGCGGCAAACGATGGCGCTCTCGAGCGCTTCCATGAACCGGTTCATGACTGCCGGCGTGCGAAACATCTCGAGGCGATATTGGACTTCCACGAAAACGGGATGTCCGTGCCCATGACGAACGTCCACATAGACGACGTGAACGTTTTTGAGTTCTGCTTCGAGTACGTTGGTGCAGAGTCGGACACAGTCGTCGGACAGGTCGGCAAGCCGTGCGTCGGACGGCATTTTCCCCGCGTGAATGTAGAACGTGACGTTTGGCATCGCCGATTATCTTTCCTGCGCGGTCGAAGCCGTTCGCGCGCTGGTCAGTTGTTGCGTCATCGGCGCGTAAAGGTGAACGCCCTCGATGCCCTCGAAACGACGGGCGTCGCTCAGAGGCAGTTTTGCGAGCCAACGACGTTCCGGAAACTTCTCCAGCGCAACGGCCTGCATGGCCAACAGGTCGAGGCCCATTCGGATCAGCGAATCGGCGCCGCTTGCGCACAGCGCGAGCAGCTCGTCGGCGTTGACCGCGGGCGCCACGCCAATATCGCTGTAGAGATTTCGATGCCAATCGGTGATGTGTTGCTGCCACCTTGCGAAATTACCGCCGCCCTTGCGGCGATATTCGTCTCCCGTCAGCACGTCGAGACTGTCGATCGTGTGGACGGCCAGGTAGGCAGGGCAGCCATCGCTTGTCGCCTTGAAGCGCTGCGACGTGTGAAAGCCGCTCACCGAGACAAGAGCCGGCAGCTTTTCGAGACTATAGAAGTGGTTCCATTCGGCCTCGCAGGTGGGATCGGCGAAGCTGCATTCCACGGTGTAGATCATCGGATTGTCCTTGGTGGCGGATGCGCATCTCGCTGCAGGCGCCACTTTCATTGCGGTAAAGTAATGCTAGTCCGATGCTTTCCCCATGAAAAACGAAACAAAATCAGCCTTCAGTGACTTTTACTCAAGCTGACGTCCATCCAACACCTCCGCCAGATTCCAATGCGACGCAAGATCCCAAGCAACTCGGCGCTCCTGGCCTTCGAGGCCGCGGCGCGACACGGAAGCTTCGCCCGCGCCGCCGAGGAATTGGCGCTCACCGAGGGCGCGATCAGTCGTCAGATTGCCCGGCTGGAGTCGTTTCTGGGTGTCGCGCTATTCGAGCGAGCCGGAAATCGCGTGCGGCTTGCACCGAACGGCACGCGATACGCGGTGCAGGTTCGCGAGAGTCTCGATCGGCTGGAACGCGACAGCCTGTATCTGATGGGCCAGCCCATCGAGGGCGCGAGCATCGATATCGCGGCCATTCCGACCTTCGCAACGCGTTGGCTCATCCCCCGGCTGAAGCGCTTTCAGGACACGCACCCGACCATCACCGTGCATATCGCGGAACGGATGGACCCGTTCCTTCTTGCAGGTAGCGGTTTCGACGCCGCCATTCACTTCGAGCATCCCGCATGGGCGGGTATGCATTTGCATCACCTGCTCGAGGAGGTGCTGGTGCCCGTCTGCAGTCCGGCACTGCTCGAGGAAGCCGGCGCGAACACGCCGCTGGATGAACTGCCACGCCTTCACAGGCGGCAAAATCCGGACGCCTGGCAGCTTTATGCCCAAGCGTCCGGCATCGTGCTGACCAACTCCGCGATCGGTGCTCGTTACGATCTCCACTCCATGCTGATCGAGGCGGCGCTCGCCGGCTTGGGCGTGGCATTGGTGCCGCGCCTTTACATCGGGACAGAGCTTGAACAAGGCCGTCTGGTTGCGCCCTGGCCGGTGGGTAAGGGGGTCGCCAAAAACTTCAGTCTCGTTCTTCCCGAGCCGATCGAATTGAGTGCGGGGCCACTGCAGGCATTTGCGACATGGCTTCTCGACGAAGCCCGAGGCCTGGCGCTTCAGGGCAGCACCTGAAGCGCATCGCAAACCGCGAGCTCGCCAGGGTCCGTTCGCCAAACGGTCGCCTTTCCTCGAACTGGCCTCCGTTCATCGCGACTCGACGAACGGCCGTTGTATCTTGCGATCGGCCAGACGGGTCGGGTCGAAGGGCGGCTTCAGGGTCGGAAGTTGCCGGCCGGACGTCGGAGGGCCGCGGCCGGCCGGGGGCCGGCAGCCCTCTTCGCGATACGCGTGTCCGCAACGCGAAAACAGTGAGATTGACGGCTTAAACGGCGAGCGAGCCACCGTCAACGTAGAGTTCGACGCCTGCGATATAGCTGCTCTCGCTCGACGCGAGGAAGAGCACGGCGCGCGCGATCTCGTCCGGCTGTCCCAAGCGCCCCAGCGGGACGAGTTGCTTCAGCATGTCTTCGACTCCCGGTCGCGCGTCGAGGTAGTTCCGCATCGGGCGTGTCTCGGTCCCGCTTGGTGAAACCACGTTCACGCGGATGCCGCGCTCTCGCAGGTCGGTCGTCCAGCTTCGCGCGAATGACCGCACCGCCGCCTTGCTGGCGTTGTAAAGCGACTGGCCAGGAAAGCCCTTGCTGCCGGCCACCGATCCATTCAGGACCACGACGCTGCCCGACGAGAGCAGCGGCAAGGCCTTTTGCACCGTGAAAAGCAAACCGCGCACATTGAGGCCGAAAAGTTGGTCGAAGCCTGCCTCGTCGATGGTGCCCAGAGGACGTGGCTCGATGTCGGCAACGCCCGCATTGGCAAAAACCACGTCAAGCTTGCCGTGGTCGTGCTCGATACGACCGTAGAGTCGATCGAGATCGGCGAGATTGCTCGCGTCCCCCTGAACGCCGACGGCACCGTTTCCGATTGCTTCCACCGCCTCGTCCAGGCGATTTTGCCTGCGGCCCGTGATGTAGACCGTGGCACCTTCTTCCGCGAAAAGCCTGGCGCTGGCAAGGCCAATGCCCTCGCTGCCACCGGTGATTGCAACGACCTTGTTCTCGAACCGTTTCGTCATACATGCCCCTGTTTAAGTGGAGGATTGCTCCACTTAGTATATGGAGGCATCATCCACTTATCAAGGGAAATCAGAGCGACGATGAAGGCCAGGCATTCCACCATTGACGAAGCGCCGCTGCGAGCCGACGCACTCCGCAACCGGGAACGCATTCTCGAAGCGGCGGAGGCGCTGTTCATCGAACGCGGCATCGAGGCGTCGCTCGACGACATTGCGAAGCGCGCCAACGTCGGTATCGGCACGCTCTATCGCCGTTTCCCGACGCGCGACGCGCTCCTCGCCGCGACGAGCGACGAGCGCCTCCTGGCGCTCGCCAAGGCAAGCCGCGCACGCGACGGCAAGCTGGGGCCGGGCGCATCCATACGCGCCTTCGTCAAGGAACTCGTGAACCACGCAAGCCACTATCGCGGACTGGCGGCGTTGCTCGGAACGGTGCTTCAGGAAGGGACCCCTGGCTGCCACGCCGGGCGTGAAGAAGGATGCCGACTGCTCCAGCGTGCCCAGACGGCCGGGGTGGTTCGCACCGACGTCTCCATCGACGATCTGGTGTGCGTGGTCACGGCGATCGCCCTCGCCGTCGAGCAAGGTGGCGCAACGGAATCGCGTGTCGCCCACCTGGTCGACCTCTTCTTCGACGGCATCGGCAATACCGGGTCGGCCTGAAGACACCGGCCTCGTCTCACCCTGCAGAAGCCACGTGGGCGGCAATCGGATCGGGAAAAAATTGCCTGCCCTCAGGCAAGGGTTCGGATTGAGCTACTGATACCCCGTGCGCAATCGATCACGGAGGGCGCAAGGCGCGCCTCCGCTTCCGCCGGCGTCCAACGGCTCGTCGGCGCGACGACATGAACCGCACCGACCGGTCGACGCTCCCCGTCGAGCACAGGCGCCGCGATCGTCATATCGCCGATAAAAAGTTCCTCGCGATTCGACGCATAGCCATTGCGCCGCCCAAGCGCAAGACGCGTCCCGATCTCCGCGAGATCCGTGACCGTGTACTGCGTATGCGTCACGCGATCGCTGGCCACCAGCAGCGCGCGTGCCTCGTCGTCCGGCAGCGCCGCGAGATACGCCCGCCCCGACGCCGTGCAGTACATCGGAATGCGGCTGCCTATCGGCATATGGATCGGCACGAACTTCGTACAGACGAAGCGTGCAACGTAGACCATGTCGACGCCGTCCGGCTCGGTCAGATTGGTGGTCTCCCCGGTGACATTGGTGAGTTCGGACAGAAACGGGTTGGCGACGTCGATCAGCGTGTCGGCGGCAAGATAGTTGAAACCGATTTGCATGACGCGCGGCGCGAGCTGATACCGCTTCGTGCGCGGATGCTTTTTCACGTAGCCGAGCTTCTCCAGCGTGTAGATCATGCGCTGCGCGGAGCTTTTGGTAATCGACGTCGCCTCCGCGACTTCGGGCAGCGTCATCGACCGGCGCTGCGCGCTGAACGCGCGTAGCACCGCGATTCCCTTCTCCAGCGACTGATTGAACAGCGCATCCGGCGTCTCGTCCGATCCCGGAGAGGCTTCCGGCGGCGCGTCGGGGGTCTTGCGTGTCATGGCTTACCCATTGGTTAGGCGTGGTATCGACATTACCATATCGAATATCGATACGCAATTTTCGTTAATCGATAATTTTGATTCGAATACCATAGCTATATCGATGGTAGTCGATACCCCTGTCGGCCCCCGCCAACTCCGTGGAGAGACTCATGTTCCAGTTCGCCAAACGCTTCGCCAGTGTCTTTGCAACAGGATTGCTGCTCGCCGGCGCGCCGGCCTGGGCGGCTGCCGCCACCACCTACGAGGTCGGCTCGACGGCCACCGGCGTGCCGTTCACCTTTCTCGATGTGAAGAGCAATTCGATCCAGGGGCTGCTGGTCGATGCGATCACGGCAACGGGCAAGGCGGCGGGCTTCGACGTGAAGATCGAGCAGACCACGTTCTCGTCGCTGATTCCCTCGCTGACCACCAAAAAGATCGACATCATTTCAGCCGCCATGCTGAAGACGCCGGCGCGCCAACAGGTCGTCGATTTCTCCGATACGGTCTATTCGTATGGCGAAGGCCTGATCGTTCGCGCCGACGACAAAGGTCAGTACAGGTCCATGGACGATCTCAAGGGCGAGATCGTCGGCGCGCAGGTCGGCACCGCGTTCGTCGACGCCTTGAACAAGAAGGGCATCTTCAAGGAAGTGCGCACCTACGATTCGGTCGCCGACATCATGCGCGACGTCGCATTGGGCCGTATCAAGGCAGGTTTCGGTGATCATCCGATCATTGCGTACCAGCTTCAGCACAATCCGAATCCGCAACTGCGTCTCGTCAGCGGATATCAGCCTTCGGTGAAAGGCCAGTTGTGCTTCGTCGTGCGCAAGGGCGACACGGCCATGCTGGAGCAGTTGAATGCCGGCATCAGGAAGATCAAGGCCGACGGCACGCTCACGCAGATCGTCAAGAAGTGGCAGGTGGAATGACGCCGTTTCCAGAATGAGGACAGCCCGCCATGTTCTTCCAGAACGCCGTTGAATTCCTGCCGATCCTGCTGAAAGGTGCGGTCGTCACGATCGAGATCACTTTCTGCTCGTTCGTGCTGAGCACCGTGCTCGGGTTGCTGCTCGCGCTGATGCGCGTGTCCGAGAACCGCGTCGCGTCGAACGCGGCCGCTACTTTCATCAACGTGATTCGCGGACTGCCGATCATCGTCCAGCTCTTCTACATCTACTTTGTGCTGCCCGATCTCGGCGTGCAGTTATCCGCCTTCCAGGCCGGGTTTATCGGCCTCGGCATCGCGTACTCGGTCTATCAGGCCGAGAACTTCCGCGCGGGCATTCAGGCGATCGATCACGGGCAGATCGAAGCGGCGCAGTCCATCGGCATGCGCGGCGCGATGATCATGCGGCGCGTGGTGTTGCCGCAAGCGTTCCGGATCGCGTTGCCGCCGTACGGCAACACGCTCGTGATGATGCTCAAGGATTCGTCGCTCGCCTCGACCATCACGGTTGCCGAAATGACGCGTGCCGGGCAGCTCATCGCATCTTCGACGTTTCAGAACATGACGGTTTTCACGCTGGTCGCGCTGCTTTATCTCGGACTCAGCCTGCCGCTCGTCTATGGACTGCGGCGGCTCGAACGCCGCCTGGGACTGAAAGGAAAACGATGATCAAGGTCGACTCGATTCACAAGCGATTTCACGATCAGCACGTGCTGAAGGGCGTCAGTCTGAACGTGGAACGCGGCCAGGTGGTATGTCTGATCGGTCCGTCGGGCTCGGGCAAATCCACGCTGTTACGCTGTATCAACGGGCTGGAACGGCATGACGCCGGAGAGATTACCGTCGAGGGTCGCACCGTCGACGCAAAATCGAAGCAGATCCACGAACTGCGTGCGCAGGTCGGCATGGTGTTCCAGCGTTTCAATCTGTTTCCGCATCGCACGGCACTGGAAAACGTGTTCGAGGGTCCCGTGTTCGTGAAGAAGCACGCACGCGCTCAGGCACGCGAGCGAGCGCGTCATCTGCTCGACAAGGTCGGGCTTGCGCATCGTATGAACGCGCATCCGGCGGAACTGTCGGGCGGACAGCAGCAGCGCGTGGCGATCGCGCGAGCGCTGGCCATGGAGCCCAAGGCGATTCTCTTCGACGAACCCACCTCGGCGCTCGACCCGGAGCTGGTCGGTGAAGTGCTCGGCGTGATGCGCCAACTTGCCAGCGACGGCATGACGATGATCGTCGTCACGCACGAAATGGCGTTTGCGCGCGAAGTGGCAAACCGCGTGTGCTTTCTTCACGACGGTACGATCCATGAGGAAGGGCCGGCCGCCGACCTGTTCGAACGTCCACGCAATCCTCGCACCCGCGAGTTTCTCGGCAAGATGCCTGCGCTTACCGGTGCATCCCGGATTTGAATACCACTATGAGCCTGGTCGAAGTTGCAAACCCGTTGCCCCCTTCGCTGTGGGCGGCAACGGCGGAACCCTCCGTCGCTACACCGCCGCTCGATGCTTCGGTCACGGTGGACGTGGCGATCGTGGGCGCGGGATACACGGGTTTGTCGACAGCCTTGCATCTGGCGGAACAGGGTTTACGCGTCTGCGTGATCGACGCCAACGAACCCGGATGGGGCGCGTCCGGCCGCAACGGCGGCCAGGTGATCCCCGGCCTGAAATACGATCCCGACGAACTCATGCGGCGCTATGGCCAACGAGATGGAGCCGCGCTCGTGCAGATGGCGGGCGGCGCCGCGGATACGGTGTTCGACCTGATCGAGCGTCACGGTATTCAGTGCAATGCGACGCGCGCCGGCTGGATTCAGCCGACTCATTCGAGCAAGCTGCTCGGCACGCTGCACGCCCGGGCGCGGCAGTGGGAATTGCGCGGTGCTCCGGTCGAACTGCTCGACCGTGCGCAGATATCGAGGCGGCTCGGGACGGGCGCATTCGTCGGCGGCTGGGTTGACCTGCGTGCGGGTAGCGTGCATCCGTTGAGCTTCGCGCGCGGCCTCGCGCGGGCGGCGCAACAGGCAGGCACGGCGATCCATGGTGGAACCCGCGCCGCGAGCATCGAGCGCGGTCCGGCAGGCTGGCGGATTCGCACGGCACGGGGGCCGCTCATCGATGCAAAGCAGATTCTGCTGGCCACCAACGGCTATACCGACGGGCTGTGGCCACGCCTCGCCCAATCGGTGATCGCGGCGAATAGCTTCATCGTCGTAACCAAACCACTGCCCGACGATGTCGGCGCCACGATCCTGCCAGGCGGCGAGGTGGCTTCCGATTCGCGGCGCCTGCTGCTTTATTTCCGCAAGGACGCGCATGGGCGTCTGCTGATGGGTGGACGCGGACCGTTTCGCGAGCCCCGCCATGCGGCGGACTGGGCCCATCTGGAGCGCGCGGCGCAGTTGATGTTTCCACAACTGAAGGACATCGGATACGAATACCGGTGGGCCGGCCGCATCGCCATTACGCGCAATTTCCTGCCGCATGTTCATCTGCCGGCGGAAGGCATGACGATCGCGCTCGGTTACAACGGACGCGGCATTGCGATGGCGACGACCTTGGGCAAGCATCTGGCCGCTTTGATCGCCGGGACGACACGCGGGTTGCCGCTTCCGCCAACGTCGATCGAGCCCGTTCCGCTCCATGCCCTGCAGCGGTTTTACATCAGCGCTGGCGTGGCGTGGTATGGACTACTCGATGCGCTTTCCTGAGCACGCGTTCAAGCGCATCCAGTGAAGCCCGCACGGCTTCGTTTGAAGCGACACGCGCTTGAGGTCCACGTGCGATGCCAGCGCCTGCGCCGCCCCCCGCATGCCCGCCAGGAATGACTGTTATCGCCGCCCCCCGCCTTCTTCGCCGACCGCCCTGCCGTCAAGATTCGCTCATCGACCCAACCACAACAGGAGCAACACGATGAGCCAGTTCCCCTCCCACACGATCGACACCGCCCCGGCCGACTCGAAGGCCTCGCTCGAAGGCGCGAAAAAGGCCTTCGGCTTCGTGCCGAACCTGCAGTCGCACATGGCCGAATCGCCCGAACTGCTGGCAGGCTACTCGGCCCTCTGGGACCTGTTCGGCAAGAGCACGCTGAGCGCGCACGAGCAGCAGGTGGTCTACCTGACCTCGAACTTCGAGAACGACTGCCACTACTGCATGGCCGGCCACAGCACGCTGGCGAAGATGATCGGCATGGACGCGGCCACCGTCGCCGCGCTGCGCGCCGGCACCGCGCTGCCCGACCCGAAGCTCGAGGCGCTGCACCGCCTGACCACGATCGTGGTGCGCGAGCGCGGCTTCGTGCCGGACGCCGAGATCGACGCGTTCCTCGCGGCCGGCTACACGCGCCGCAACGTGCTGGAAGTGATCCTCGGCGTCGCCACCAAGGTGATGAGCAACTACACGAACCACGTCGTGCATACCGAATACGACGCGTTCATGAAGGGCAACGAGTGGACCAAGCCCGGCACTGCCACGGCCTGAAGTCCACACGCGGCACGACATCCGACACACCTGACACCTGACGCGCCGCCTTCCCGCACGCTTCGCGGCCGGCGCGACACGACCTCCCCGATGGAGACGACCATGTCCCTGCAACAGCAACTCGACGCCTTCAAGGCCGACTTTCGCGGCGGCAAGCCGCCCTACCACGCGCCGCCGGAAATCCACCCGATCATGGAGCGCGCCACCGCCGAGCTGATCGCGGGCGGCCAGGCCGGCCGCGCGATCAAGGCCGGCGAGCGCGCCCCGCAATTCACGCTGCGCGACCAGAACGGCCAGGACGTGGCCTCGGCCGACCTGCTCGCCCAGGGGCCGCTGGTCGTCACGTTCTATCGCGGCGTCTGGTGCCCGTATTGCAACATCGAGCTGCAGGCGCTGAACGCGGTGCTGCCGCGGCTGCGCGAATACGGCGCGAACCTGGTGGCGATCTCGCCGCAAACGCCCGTCAACAGCCGCAAGTCGGTGCGCGAGAACCGGCTCGACTTCCCGGTGCTCAGCGATGCCCACGGCGAGACGGCCGCCGCGTTCGGCCTGCGCTTCGCGCTGCCCGACTATCTGGTCGACCTCTACAAGCAGCTGAAGAACGACCTGCCGGTGGCCAACGACGATCCGTCGTGGACGCTGCCGATGCCGGCACGCTACGTGATCGGTCGCGACGGAATCGTGCTTTACTCCGAGGTCAATCCCGACTACACGCATCGCCCCGAGCCGGACGACCTGTTCCCCGTGCTCGAACGCGCCCGCGCGACGCGCTGAACGCCGCGCCGCACTCCGCGCCGGCCCGCGTCATGCGGCGCCGGCGCATCGTCCATGGAGCATTCCGATGAAGCAACGTACCTTTCTCGTCACCGGCGCCTCGAAGGGCATCGGCCTCGCGCTCAGCGAACGGCTCGCGCGCGCCGGCCATCGCGTGGTCGGCCTCGCGCGCGGCCCGGCCGAGTTCCCCGGTGAACTGGTCACGGTCGACCTGGCCGACCGGGCGGCCACCGACGCGGCGCTCGCCGCCCTGCTCGCGCGCCACGAATTCGACGGCGTGGTCAACAACGTCGGCCTGGTGAAGCCGCAGAAGCTCGGCGGGATCGATCTCGACACGCTCGACGAAGTATTCTCGGTGAACCTGCATCCGGCCGTGCAGACGGTGCAGGCGCTGCTGCCGGGCATGCGCGCGCGCGGCTGGGGCCGCGTGGTGAACGTGTCGAGCCTGACCATCCTCGGCATCGCCGAGCGCACCGCCTACGCCGCCGCGAAGGCCGCGCTGGTCAGCTTCGCGCGCTCGTGGGCGCTGGAACTGGCCGAGACCGGCATCACCGTCAACGCGGTGGCGCCGGGGCCGACCGAAACCGAGCTGTTCCGCGCCAACAACGGGCCGGGCAGCGAGGGCGAGCGCCGCTACCTGTCGGCCGTGCCGATGGGCCGCTTCGGCCGGCCCGACGAGATCGCGGCCGCGATCGCGTTCCTGCTTTCGGAAGATGCCGGGTTCATCACCGGCCAGACGCTGTTCGTGGACGGCGGCGCGTCGATCGGCAAGCGCGCGTTCTGACCTCAGGCGGGCGGCGCGGCGCTCTCGGCCTTCTCGTCGCCGCTGCCGCCCAGCAGTTCGGCGACGAAATCGACGAACGCGCGCGCCTTCGAGGTGACCATCCGCCCGGCCGGAAACACGGCCCACAGGTCCACGTCGGGCAGCACCCAGTCGGTCAGCACCGCGCGCACGCTGCCGTTCGCGAGTTCGGGCTGGAACATCCATTCGGAGGCCACTGCCAGCCCCATATGGCCGAGCACCGCGGTACGCATGCCCTCGGCCGCGCTCATCCGCACCCGGCCCGAGACGGCCACCGCCACCTCGGTGCCGTCGCGGCGGAACGCCCAGGTTTCGCCGCCGCCGCGCTGCGAATAGATGATCGCCTGGTGGCGGCTCAGTTCGGCCGGCGTGGCCGGCGTGCCCGCCTCGGCCAGGTATTGCGGCGTGGCCACCACGAGCCGCCGGCTGCTCGCGATGCGCCGTGCCGTCATCGACGAATCGTTGAGCGCGCCCATGCGCAGCGCCACGTCCACGCCCTCCTCGAGCAGGTCGATCGAACGATCGTCGAGGATGATGTCGAGGTGCAGGTCGGGATGGCGATCGGCGAAGGTCTTCAGCGCCGGCAGCACGTGCAGCCGCGTGAAGGTGACGGCCGCGCCGATCCGCAGCCGGCCCGACAGCCCGGTCGACGATTCGCGCACGGCCTGCTCGGCCTGGTCCGCCTCCTCGATCGACAGCCGCGCATGTTCGTAGAAGCGCAGGCCGGCGTCGGTGGGCGTGAGGCCACGCGTGGAGCGCAGCAGCAGCCGCGCGCCGAGATGCTCCTCGAGCTGCGCGACCGATTTCGACACGGCCGGCTGCCCGAGCGCGAGGCGCCGCGCCGCGGCCGAGAACGAGCCCGCGTCCACCACCGCGACAAAGGTTTCCATGGCTGCCATTCGGTCCATCGCGTCAATTCTCCCCGGGTCGCCGCCTGCGCGGCTGCATGAGTTCGCGTGAATTCGGCTGAATTCGCGTCGGCGCGCGCGCCACCTGCCGCGCGCCAGCGTGAAGTCTAGCGCGGCGGCCGACGCTCGCGGCCCGGGCGCGCCGGCCGGCGCGCGGATAACAGTCATTCCCGACGGGAATGACGGCACCGCAGCGGGGCCGGCCAGACGTGCGATGCCCGCCGGGAATAAGCGCTATTGCCGCCGCCGGCGTTCCCGGCGCGCGGCCGGCCGGGCACGATGCGTCATCGATCCACCCACTCCGACCCGAGGATTCCCGATGTATCACGTCCATGCCTTTGCCACCCCGAACTCCGTGAAAGTACCGATCGCGCTGGAGGAACTGGGCGTGCCGTACCAGTTGCACGCCGTCAACGTGCGCGCCGGCGAACAGCGGCACGAGGCCTTCCTCGCGCTGAACCCGAACGGCAAGGTGCCGGTGCTGGCCGAGGCCGACAGCGGCTTCGTGCTGACCGAGTCGGCCGCGATCCTGGTCCATCTGGCCGAGCGCCACGGCGCGCTGCTGCCGGTCGAGCCGCGGGCGCGCGCCCGCACCTTCGAGCAGCTGTTCGTGCATGCCTCGGGGCTCGGCCCCGCGTTCGGGCAAGCCGGCCACTTCCGCCGCGCGGCGCCGGCCGACGGCTCGGCCTACGCGATCGAGCGCTTCGCCGGCGAGGCCGAGCGGCAGCTGCGGCTGCTCGACCGCGTGCTCGGCGAACACCGCTTCGCGGCCGGCGACAGCTACACGATCGCCGACATCGCGCATTTCGGCTGGCTGTGGCGGCGCGGCTTTGCCGGCATCGAGCTGACCGACGCGCCGAACGTCGCGCGCTGGTACGACGACATCGCCGCGCGAGCGGCGGTGGCCGCCGCGCTCGCGAAGGTCGAGGCGCTCGCGGCGGCGAGCTGAAGCGGGCCGGGCGCGCGCCGCCCGGCAGCCCGGGCAGCGCGGCGGAGAACATGGCGGAGATCGCGGCCGGAAGCACCGCTGGAAGCACCGCCGGAAGCGGGGCCGGAAGCGGGGTTGTAAGCGCAACGAAACCCGCGCTGACAAACACGGGCGACGGCCGTGCGGCCCACACCCCGCATCGCGCCGCCGGCCACGCGGCGCGACGGGCGCGAACGTACCCACGCATCAATTGCTGTTTATAATCCCGCTGGCGTTTTCGCTTCGTCGAGCAATCGCCGAACGAGCGCCGCGGTCATTCACGACGGATCGACGATGAAGTCATGGCACGCCGATGCGAGAGGTCGGCGCGCTTCATGCAGCGGCATCCGCGCGATACGCGCGAGCGGGCAGGCACGGCCTGCCGACGCGCATCGCCGATCTCCGTTCCCGCCGGACCGGGTGGCAGGCCCCCACCGCGTCCGGACCGGGTTGCCTGCGGCGGGCGCGACCGCTCAACTTTCAGGCAAAGTCAGAAAAACATGTCGAGCCCGAATACGAACAAATACTCCGCACTGCCTTCGTTGCGTGCGCTGCGCTATTTCGTCAGCGTCGGGCGGCATCGCAGCATCAAGATCGCCGCGGAGGAAATCCACGTCACGCCGTCGGCGATCAGCCAGCAGATCGTCAAGCTCGAGGAAGAACTCGGCGTGAGCCTGCTGCAGCGCTCGCCGCGCGGCATCGACATCACGCCGCTCGGCAGCCGCTACCTGCAGGAACTGCAGCAGGTGTTCGACCTGATCCTGCGCGCGACCGACCGCCTGCGCAGCAACGCGAACCACACCGACATCGTCACCGTCAGCTGCGCGCACAGCTTCGCGATGCAATGGCTGGTGCCGCGCCTGTCCGATCTCGCGCAGTACGCGCCGGCCGTCGACCTGCGCATCAGCACCACCAACCGCTACGCCGCGTTCGTCGACGACCAGATCGATTTCGGGCTGCGCCACGGCGCCGGCCGCTACCAGGGCCTCAAGTCCGAGCTGCTGCTCGACGATCCGCTCTATCCGGTCTGCAGCCCGCGGCTCGTCGAGCGGCTCGGGCCGTTCACGTCGTTCCAGGACCTCGCGCGCACCACGCTGCTGCACGACGAGCGCCACAAGGAATGGCTCGCGTGGCTCAAGCATCATCAGGTGGACGGCGTGCGCGGCGACAAGGGCGCCGTGTTCATCGATTCGAACGGCGTGCTGCAGGCCGCGATCGCCTGCCATGGCGTGGCGCTCGCGCGCCGGTCGATCGTCGCCTCGGAGCTGGCCGACGGGCGCCTGATGGTGCTGTTCGACGCGCCGTTCACGCCCGATTACGCCTACTACCTCGTCTATCCGGAGCAGACGCTCGACAATCCGAGCGCGCGCGTGTTCCGCGAGTGGCTGATGCAGGCGGTCAGGGGCTCGGACGCGGGCGGCGCGCCGGTTGACGGCACCGTGCCGGAGTGATCGCCGGCGGCAGCCGCCGCATGGTTTCGCCGCTGCCGTCTGCCGGCGCTTCGTTACTTCATGGCGCCACGCCGCGCACCGCGCTCGCGACGCCGGCCCCGCGCCTCAAACCGGACGGATCCCGCCGCCGCCGTCGCTGCGCGGCCTCGTCGCTCGCGGCGCTCGGCACCCACACGCCGCCACGCCGCACGCTTGCCCTTGCTCGCGCCTCGGACCACATCTCGAACCGGACCGATCCGCCGGCATCGGCAGCAGCGGCCACCGCACGGAGGTTCATCGCTGCCGTCTGCCGGCGCTTCCTCACTCATGGCGCGGAGCCGCACGCCGGTCTCGCGCCTCACACCATGCCGGCCGCCACGCCCCGGCCCGCCACGCCGGCAAGCGCGGCGCGCAGCGCCGCCAGCCCGCCGTCGAGCGCCGCTTCGCGCCAGTCCTCGCGCGGCACGTCGAAGAACGCGCGCAGCGCGGCCCGCGAACGCAGCGCCTCGGCCGACTGCCCGAACGGTTCGTCGCGCCACGCCACCGCCTCGGCCCGCAGCGCGGCGATCAGGTCCGGTACCGGGTGCGTGCCGATCTCGAGCGCGATCGAGGTCAGCGAGCGGCCGAACAGCCAGCGCCGCCACGCATCGTAGAGCGTGCCGTCGAGATCGACCGACACCGCCTCGCCGGCGCGCGGCGCGCCGAACGCCGGGCCGAACCATGCGCTGGCGCGCGCCAGCGCGGCCGAGCCGGGCTGGTCGAACGACACCGCCTGCACGTCGCCGTAGGAACCGAGCCCGGTATGCAGGTCGACGAGCGCGATGTCCGACGCATGGCCGAGATACTCACGCACCAGCTCGCCGATCAGCTGCGCGCTCCAGGCCGGCTCGGCGCCGCCGTAGAACAGGCCGTCGGGATGGCGGTACTGGCCGCGCGCGAGCACCTGCCGGAACGCGGCGATGCCGTGCCGGCCGGCGTAATCGCGCAGCGCGGCGTCGGCCCGCGCGCGGGCCACCGGGTCGCCGTCGCCCGTCAGCAGCGCGTCGTGCAGCGCGTCGTAGCCGGGGTTCTCGGGCAGCGCCGCGCTGCGGTCGACGAAGTTGCGGTTCAGGTCGACGTTGTGCTCGGTGGCGCGCCGGTGCCAGGCGAAGCCGAACGGGTTCAGCGCATGCACCAGCATCACCGCGGTGTCGTCCGGCAGTTCGGCCGCCTCCGGCAGCCGCAGCCACGCGCACTGGATCGCCGAGCCCGCGAAGCCCTCCACGCCGTGCGTGCCCGACACCACCGTCAGCACGCGCGGCGCGGTGGCCGGCCCGAGCCACGCGATGTCGGTGGTCAGCGTCACGCCGTCCGGCCCGGGCACCGGGTTGTGTCGCTGCGCGAGCCGCGCGCCGCGCTGCGCCGCCGCCTCGCGAAAGCGCGCGCGCGCCTGCTCGAAATCGCGCGAAAACAGTTCGTTCGGCACCATCACGCCGCCAGCTCGATGCCGGTCGCGCGCTGCCAGTCCACCACCAGGCCGAGCGACGTCATTTCATTTTCGAAGCGCGCCACCGCGCGCTCGCGGTAATCGGCATGCAGGATGCCGTGGCGGATCCCGGTGCCGAGCAGCCCCGAGATGTCGCGCCACAAGTACGGATGAATGTGGTCGCGATACCAGTCGCAATGCATCTGCGCGCGCTCGCGCTCGGCCGGGTTCTCCTCGAACACGCGCTGCAGCACCTTCTTGCCGAACGCGAGATGCGTGAGTTCCTCGCGCGCGATCTGGCGAAACGCCGGAAAGATGTCGGGCCGCGTCTCGCCCATTTCGACCAGCGACTCCATCGCCAGCACCCCTTCCGCGTAGACGTTCAGGCCGATCAGCACCTCGAGCTCGTCGTCGCTGTCGAGCAGCTTGGCGAAGCGGTGGTCGAGATCGCTGAGCCGGTAGCGCTCGACCAGCGCGTCGTCCCACTGCAGGCCCAGGTGGCGCACGCCGTCCTTGAAGAGGTTCGAATGCGTCATCTCGTCGTGCGCGTGGTGGACGAGGTAGAACTTCTCGCGCGGGTCGTCACGGCGCGGAATCCACTTCGCGCAGAGGTCGATGATCTCCAGCTCCGAGAAGTAGAAATTGACGTTGACCGTCAGGATCAGGTCGAGCAATTCCTGGCCGCCCTGATCGAGGATCTTCCTGTGTAACTCCATCCGTCATGCTCCTTGGTCGTGCCGACGCGTCGGCAGATCGCGCGCGCGGCGCGGCGGGCGGGCGCGAGGCGCCCGGCTGGCGAATGCGGACCGCATGCGGGGCGCCAGCGCGCCGTGCATCGCGTACGCGGGTCCGTCGTCGCAAAGGGAAGCGCCGGGCTGCGCCGGCATGAAAAGCGTGTGGGGCGTGGGCGCGGTGGCCGGAACGGGGGATCGCGCGCGGCGGCCGTCGGGCCGACACGGCAAGGCGGCACGGCGCGCCGATGGCGCCAGCGAACCGACGCGTCTCGCCTCACGGCGGCGTGCGCGCCCCCGATGCGCCGGATACCCCGGACGACGCGCGATCTCGACCGCAAGCCGCCGGCGCTTCGCGCGTTGCATAGGAAAACTGAATACTGCAATCGAAAAAAAACGCCCGGCCGGCTGGCTGACACGCGAATCGTGCGCAACGCGCGCAATCGCGGCCCGCTGCCGGCCGGCCGCGCGCGGCGGCGCCGGATCGTGGCGCCTGGGCAGGCGGACGGCGGGACGTGGCACGACGGCCACCCGGACTCGCGCAAGGCCGGCATGATCCGGCGCTTCCACGAGCGGCCCCTCGACGCTCGACACCTCTTCCCGCATAGGCTGTGCTCTCGTTTTCCGCAGGCCCGGCCTCGCGGGTTCTTCTTACGGTTGTGGGGGCTCGTACCCCTCGCTCTCTCTGCCGCGGGTTGCCCTCGCGGCGCTCTCAGGTTCGGGGGCTTTTCGCCCCTCTGTGACGGCTTCGGAACTCACGTCCCTCTGCTCTCTCGGATGCAGGGAGTCGTTGCTCCCAGGCTGTTATTCGATCCGGCGCGGGGCCGACCTGCCCCGCCCGGCGGACGCCGCCGTCGAAACGGCCCGCGTCCGGCATCAACACGCCAGACCATCGGCCGGCGATCTCCCCGCCCGCCGCGCGGTCCGGCTTCGCGCGCGCGCCGCCCTCGCGCAGCAACGCGACAGGCGAAACGACAGCGAATTGGGATGAATCCGGTAAAACCACGTCGACAGCGAATACTGACAACAACGGCCAGGCTTTACCGGCGTCGAAAGCGGACAATCCGCGGTGATGGCGGATGCGTCGATCACGCGATTCGCGACACGGCGAATCACCGGCCGATCAAAGACCAATCGACGACAATAACCGGAGCCCTGCTTCAGCAAACGGGATTTCCGGGCGGCAATGAAACGCCCCGACCAAAAAACCGATCAGACCGATATTCGATCGTACTGGCGTGTAACCACCCCCACTATTTCTTCCCGATTGCGTATCGTCTCACGAACCGAAAAGAATCGTCGGGTCGATTAATAAAGCGGCACAAATTCAACATCGGTGGGCAGATTACCAATGCGAAACTGGCCGAACAAGCTAGATTTTCTTCACGAGCATTAGATTTACTAATCCGCGAAGAGGGGGATTCGGGATCGGTGGCGGTGCTGAGGAATTGGCCAGAATCCTTATCTGGCGAGGCTTTCCGGCGATCGACGGGGGATTTGCCGGGGCCGTGGACGACGGCCGGCGAGCATGCAGGGCCGTGTTGCTTCCGGGTCGTGCGATTTCCGGTGTTTTTTAGAATTTTCAACTGCGATCGCAGCGTAAAAGACATTAATTAACGCACGCCGCCGCGATTACTCGTAATTCTTTTTTCGATATTATGCAGAACAACCTGCCGGCCGCGCAAGCGCCGGATTGAAATTCCGGCCACCTTCGCGTCGATGCCCTGGCGCGGCCCGGCCATTTGCCACGTCAATGCCCGCATTGATGTCCATGCATGCCGACAGCCCCGGGAAAACCCGCTCTTGCGCCGGTTTTCAGATAGGCGCATATCACCGCCCCGGCCGATACGCCGCCGCTTGGTGCCGTCGCCTATCCGGCCATGAGCCTGATTTTTTGCGACGGCGTCGCCCTAAATATTTACTTAAATCGACCGTAATCAGAAAGGCGACGGCGCAATCGAATACCGCGGACCGCTTGTGCGGTGCCATATCAAGCTGGTTCACCGACTGTCGCGTTCATTCCAAACAGGGCCCAAAAACCATCATGAAGAACAAATTCCGGTTACTGAGTCTGCTGGTCGGCGCGATGCTCGTGCCGTTCCAGGCCCATGCCGCGCAGCCCCTCAACGCCGAATCGTACGTGCCGGGCATCAGCAGGAACGACGCCCTGCCGGCCGCCGGCCGGGTGGCCGCGGTAGCGGGCAAGACCACGCCGATCCAGCCGCAGGGCGTGCTCACCAGCCGCCTGCAATCGCTGCGCACGCTGCGCGGCGCGCCCGTCTCGCGGCTCGCCGCGGCCGGCACCGCGGCGGCGGCCACCGTCGCGCCGCCGGTGGCCGGCTGCGCCGACATCCAGGTCGGCGCCGCGTACAACGCCAGCACCGCGCCGGCCGGCCAGACCGACTGCTTCGAGTTCGTGGCGGCCGACCTGACCAAGACCGTCGGCTACGTGGTCAACCTGCCGGCCAACGAGGAACACGACGCACATCTCGTGCAGGTCAACAACGACGGCACGCTGACCTATCTCGACGACGACACCGGCACGGCCCAGACCAAGATCGTCGAAGGCACGCCGGCCGGCCCGGTGCGCCTGCTGCTGCTGGTCGATTCGCAGCAGGGCACGGGCGGCGCCACGTTCCAGTTCCAGGTGACGGGCACCACCGGCTACGACAGCTACGAGCCGAACGACTCGATCCTCCATCCGACCCAGCTGACCGGCAACCAGCAGATCAGCGCGAACCTCGACACCGTCAGCGACGTCGACTACTACACGGTGCAGACGCCGAGCACGCAGACCGCCAGCCTGCTGACCTTCACCGGCACCGGCACGCAGACGGCGCAGCTCGAAACCGCGCCGAACACCTGGGCCACGCTGGCGAGCGGCACGACCTACAACGTCGGCTCCTCGGCCGGCGCGACGCTGGCGCTGCGCGTCTACAACACCGGCACCACCGCTCCCGCCTCGCAGGCGTACACGCTGCGCGTGTCGGACGGCGCCGGCATCGCCGGGTTCTACAGCTTCCTCGACAGCGAGAACATCACGCACCTCGTGCCGGGCAAGGAGAACGTGGCACGCAGCATCAGCGCGGGCGTGGTCGGCTGGGACCACACCGGCAACGTGCGGCTGCCGGGCGGCGAACACGTCACGATCCAGGTGTTCGACCGCAGCACGACCGGTGCGCTGACGCTGCTGACCACCGCTTCGGGCTACACCGGCACGGACGGCAGCGTGATGCTGCCGCTCAACATCGGCGTGTGCCAGGGCGCGGGCACCTTCACGCAGAACTACCAGACGCTCTCCACGCCGGCGGATCACTGGCAGATCACCTACAACCCGAACGCCGTGGCCGCCGCAGCCACGGACGCGGGCCAGTACCGTGCGGGCTCGTCCTACACGTACTTCACGCACATCTGCAGCGAAACCTACCTCGGTCGCTACTGACGGCCCGGCCGGGCGCCGCCGAGGCAGGCGGTGCCCGGCCGACGGCGCGGTCGCCTGAACCAGCGGGCCCGGCATCGCCGGGCCCGTCTGCTTTCCACGCACGGCAGGCGCCGCCGCGCTCAGCGCGCCGCACCGCCTCGCGCATAGGCGCCGAGTCCCTCGGCCAGCGCCGTAAACGCCGCCATGCAACGTGCGCTGCGCCGCAGGTCCTCGTGCATCGCGATCCAGGTGTCCATCGTCAGCGACATCGCGCGGCGCAGCACGCGCACCAGCGACGCGTCGCGCGCGGCCAGCGACGCCTGACAGAAGCCGATGCCGAAGCCGGCCCGGATCGCGGCCAGTTGCGCGAGATCGCTGTCGGCGCGGAACGCGAAATCGTCGCGCGTGAGCGGCGCGAACCGGCCGGCGACCGAACGCGTGAAGGCGGTTTCCCGATCGAAGCCGATCATCGTGTGGCGCGACAGCTCGGCGAGCGAGCGCGGCGTGCCGTGGCGCGCGAGATAGGCCGCATGCGCATGCAGCCCGACCTCGATGCCGCCGACGCGCCGCACGACCAGCGCCGCCTGCTCCGGGCGGAACATTCGTACCGCGATGTCGGCCTCGCGATGCAGCAGGTCGTCGGCGCGGTTCGACAGCATCAACTCGATGTCGAGCCGGGGATGCGCCTCGCGCAACGCGGCGAGGATCGGCGGCAACACCTCGACGCCGATCACCTCGCTCGCCGTCAGCCGCACGGTGCCGCGCACGCCCTCGCCATGCCCGCTCGCGGCGCGCCGCAGTGCCGCCGCCGAGGCGGCGACGCCCGCCGCGTGCGGCTGCAGTTCGCGCGCCGCATCGGTCGGCGCGAAGCCATCCACCGAACGCGTGAACAGCGTGAGGCCGAGCGCGGCCTCGAGCCCGTCGATGTGCCGCCCGACCGTCGGCTGCGCGATGCCCATCGCGCGCCCCGCCGCCGACAGTGAACCCGTTTCCAGCACGCTCAGGAAGGTGCGGTACCACTCCCAGTTCGGTTCGTCTTTGCTCATGGCGATGCAATGTTGCAGGGTATGGGTTGATACGCGCACGCTACCGCATCGCAACGGCAAGCGGCAACCTGCCGGCGCGCGGCGGCGCCGGTGAGGCGCCCGGAAGCCGTGGCCCCGACGGCGCGGCGCAAGCCGCGCTCGGTCGATCCGCATGGCGCCGGGCCTCGGATCGCGCGGGCGGCAACGTTCGCGCCGATGCCATCCGCCCCGGCTACAGCGTCGTGACCTGCAGGACCGCGTCGGCGAATGCCCTCGGTGCTTCCTGAGGCAGGTTGTGGCCGATCCCGCCGACGACGTCGCGATGCTGGTAGCGGCCCGTGAACTGCTTCGCGTAGCGGGCCGGCGGCCGATGCGGCGCGCCGTTCGCGTCGCCCTCCAGCGTGATGGTGGGGACGGCGATCGTCGGCGCGAGCGCCAGCCGCCGCTCCAGTTCGTCGTAGCGCGCCTCGCCCGAGGCCAACGACGGGCGGCGGGCCCGGACTCAGAGGTTCGACAGGTCCGGATTCATGCCCCGCACCGGGCTCACGCTTTCCAGCAGCGCGGCCAGGTGCAGGATCGTGAACTCCGCCAGCCACGGCCCGACCAGTTGCACGCCGATCGGCAGCCCGCCGCCGCTGGTGCCGAACCGCAACGACAGGCCCGGCAGCCCGGTCACGTCCCGGCACGCGGCCCGCGAAGATCGGCGAGCCGCGCTGCGTCTTCACGCCGGCGGTATCGATCGGATCCTTGGCCGTGAACGGCACGCCGTGCAGCGGCCCGAGCACCTCGCCGTTCAGGACCGCGGCCTCGGCGGCCCGCGCGGCATCGAGCGCATCGTCGGCGAGCGTGACGATCGCATTGATCCTCGGGTCCACCGCCTCGATACGATCGAGATGGGCCTGTACCACCTCGACCGGCGATACCTCCCGGGTGCGGATCAGTTCCGCGAGACGGGTTGCATCCTGATAGAAGATTTCGTCGTTCATGGCTTGCCTTTGAATGAAATCGATGGTCATGCACAAAGCCAGGCAGTGATTTTTTAAGCTACCTAACGTTTGTTAGAAAAATGCCAGGAGGTTATAATTCGGCTCGTCAACACTTTTTCCGGGGCGAGTCGATGAAAGACCAGGCGGGCATGAATTCCAGCGAGAGAATCCTGGCGGCGGCCACCAGGATGGCGCAGGCCCACGGGTACAGCGGCCTGAACATCCGCAATCTCGCGGACGACGTCGGCATCAAGGCCGCGAGCCTCTATCACCATTTCCCGGGCAAGGCCGAGCTGGCGGCGGCGGTCGCGCGGCGCTACTGGGAGGACGCGGCCGCGACCCTCGAAGCGTTATGGACCGAGGCGAAGGACCCCGTCGACCGGCTGCGCCGATATCCGGCCGAGACGTTTCGCAAGTCGCTCGAGAACGGCAACCGCATGTGTCTCGCCAGCTTCATGACCGCCGAATACGACGACCTGCCCGAGATCGTGAAGACCGAGGCCCAGACCTTCGCGGACGTCAACATCGAATGGCTGAGAAAGGCGCTGCTGGCGGCCGAACTCGCCGGCCCGCGCGACGCCAGGCGGCAGGCGCGCGCGATCTTCGCCGCGGTGGTCGGGGCGCAGTTGGTGGCGCGCGGCCGCTCGGACCTCGCGCTGTTCGATACCTTGATCGACGGCTACCGCGCCGCCGGGCTCCTGCCGAAGTAACGGCGCGCACGCCGGCTCCGGTCGCCTCCTGCGTGCCTGGTTCGTGGCGTTTTCGCGCGCCACCGGCGAGGTCCCGCCGGCGTCAGTCGGCGGCGCAGTCGAGCACGGTCAGATGCACCTCGCGCCGCACCACGAAACCGAGCGTGCGATAGAGGGAAATGGCGTTGTGGTTCGAGGCCAGCACATGCAGGATCGGCACCTCGCCGCGCGCGCGAATCAACGCCATCAGTCGTGCCATCAAGCCGGTGGCCAGGCCCTGCCCGCGGAATCCGGGATCCACGCACACCGCGCTGATCTCGGCATAGCCGTCGATCTGCAGCCGCTCGCCCGCTCGCCCGCTAGCGCCGCCAGCGCTCCCTGCCGGCGCACCCCGGGATAGGTACCCCGTTCGATCGTGCGCGGGCCGAACGGCCCCGGTTGGGTCTTCGCCGTCAGCGCGAGCAGGTCCGGCACGTCGCCCGCCCCGCCCCGCCCCGAGCCGGGCCTGGCCCGGCAAGGCCGGCGCCGGCCGGTCCGATCCAGGCACGCGTGCGCCGATCATCTGCAGCAGCGTCGCGCGCCGCAGCACGGTGAAGGCCGTGGGCGGCTCGATCGCGGCCACCGTCGTCAGCGCGGCCGGCCCGTGCTGCGGGATCGATTCGCGCAGTGCCTCGAACGAGGCCGGCGTGGCGTCGGGCATCGCGGCGCACGGCGCGACCTCGGGCGGAAACCGCAGCACGCGGCCGGTCGGCACCGCGAAACGGCGCTGCCGCCCCGACAGCGCGTGGTGGATGAGGGCATCCAGCGGATGGGCGCCAGCGCGCGATCCCGTTTCTGCCTCGAACATGCAGCGCTCCCGGGTTGCCGTCCTGTCACGCTGGAAAAGGACGCGGCCGACAGCCGCCGGCGGCTGTTCGCGATGACTCCGGACGACAGCCGCCGGCTGCGAGCCGCCCCGCGGCTCTGGAAGCCGGTGCAGAAGCGTTTCGAGGCCTATCTGGGGCGGCTGGAAACGAAGATGTTGCTGGCACTGCTGGATCACCTGGCGTCGGGCGGTTTCGGCGAGGCATAGGCGGCAACGGCGCGGCTTGTCGGAGAGGCCCCGCCAGGCCACCCTGATGCCGGGCCCGCGCCGCCGGCATAGCCATGCATTTCTGCATGGATACCGCACGATATCAGCCGATTTCCTTTGCGGCGCCCCACGCGCAAACTGTGCCGCATCGGTGGCCTCAACGGGCCGTCCGCCAACAATCAGCCACCACCTGGAGCCCTCATGTCGAAAATTGCCCTGTTCGGCGCCGCCGGCGCGATCGGCCAAAGCATCGCCGAGGCGCTGCACGAGGCGCGGCGCCCATACCGCGTGGTCGGCCGCAACCTGGCCGCGCTGCGCGACAGGTTCGGCGCCGATCCGCTCGCCGAGATCGTCGGCTGGGATCCCGAGGCAGCCGAATCGATCCGCGCCGCCGCCGACGGCATCGACACGCTCGTCTATCTGGTCGGCGTCAACTACTGGCAATTCGAGCTACACCCGGAGCTGATGCGCCGGACCCTCGACGGCGCGATCGCCGCCGGCGTGAAGCGCATCGTGTTGATCGGCACGGTCTACCCCTACGGGCACTCGCGCGGCAACCCGGTGCGTGAGGACCATCCGCGCGAGCCGCACACGTTCAAGGGCAGGATGCGCAAGGCGCAGGAAGACCTGCTGCTGGCGGCGCACGCGCAGGGGCGCATCGAGGCGTGCGTGTTGCGGCTGCCGGACTTCTACGGCCCCGGCGTGCAGGCCAGCATGCTGCACGAGGCGATCCGCGCGGCGGTGAAGGGCGGCACGGCGAACCTGCTCGGCCCGCTCGATCGCGAACACGAATTCGTGTTCGTGCCCGACGTCGGCCAGGTGGTGGCGAGGCTGCTCGACACGCCGGCCGCGTTCGGGCGGATCTGGCATCTGGCCGGCGCCGGCGCCACCACGCAGCGCGCGCTGCTCGACGAGCTGGCGCGGCAGACCGGCCGTCCCGTCAAGACACGCGTCGCCAACAAGACGATGCTGCGCGTGCTCGGCCTGTTCAATCCGCTGATGCGCGAGCTGGTGGAGATGAACTACCTGATGACGGCGCCGCTGCTGCTCGACGATTCGGCGCTGCGGCAGTTGATCGGGCCGATCCGCAAGACGCCGTATGCGGACGGACTCCGGCAGGCGCTGGCGGCCGTCGCGGCCGAGCCGGCGCGCGTTTCCTGACGATCCTCGATGCCGCCGCGCCGCCGGCGGCCGGGCCGGGTCCGGTCTCAACCGCGCCCGGCCGGGTCCCCCCGAAGCTCCGGCGCCTCGATCGCGGCCAGCGCCGCGCGCAGCCGCGGCGCGACGAAATCGATGAAACGGCGCAGCTTCAGCGGCATCAGGTTGCGCGAGACATGCACCAGATGCACGGGCACCGGCTCGCATTCGTAGTGCGTGAGCACCGCGCGCAGCTTGCCCGAGGCCAGCGCGTCGGCCACGTGGTAGCTCAGCAGCTGCGTGACGCCGACGCCGCGCACGGCGGCCTCGACCGCCGAATCGGGCGTCGCCACCTGCAGCCGCGGCTTGACCGCCACGGTGCTGAGTTCACCCGATCCGGGCAGGCGAAACGTCCAGTCCGGCGACAGCATCGGCCCGTTGAACATCACCGACGGCATGCGCAGCAGGTCGGCCGGCGTGCGCGGCACGCCCTGCGCGGCGAGCAGCGCGGGGCTCGCGCACACCATCGGCCGCAGCGAGCCGACGCGCGTCGCGATCATCGCGCTGTCGGCCAGCTTGCCGATGCGCACCGCGAGATCGACGTGCGCGTCCACCAGATCGATATGGCGGTCCGACTGCAGCATCTTCACGTTGATGTCGGGAAACAGCGCGAGGAAATCCATGATCTCGGGCAGCACATAGAGCCTGCCGAACAGCACCGAGGTGGTGACCACGAGTTCGCCGCGCGGCGTCGTGAACTCGCCGCAAGCCTCGCGCTCCTGCTCGTGGACGAGGTCGAGGATGCGCCGCGCCGACGCCACGTAGCCGATGCCCGCGTCGGTCAGCGTCAGCTTGCGCGTGGTGCGGATCAGCAGGCGCGTGCCGAGCTGTTCCTCGAGGTCGGTGACCTTGCGCGTGAGCGTCGGCACCGGCACGCCCAGTTCGCGCGCCGCCGCCGAGAGGCTGCCTTTTTCGACGGCCGCGAGCAGCATCGTCATCGCTTCGAGACGGTCCAAATCGTTTGCCCGGTTTCGAGGGAAGGTGACGCGATTCTAGAGGAGTCGAACCCGGGCCGGCTACGCGCCGCGCGACATCCTCGCGATGGTCGCGACGATCTCGCCGCGTGCGCGCCGCAGCGTCCCGCGCGCGGCGGTGATCCGCGCGAGCTGGGCGCGGTCGCCGCCGCCGAGGCGGCGGCCCGGCACGTCGGAATCGCTCACGGTCTCGAACAGACGGTTGACCGCGATCGTCGCGTATTGCCTCGCGTCGTCCACCAGCCGCGACGCCTGCATCAGGTCGTCGGTCCGCTTGCCCTGGCCGCGCACCTCGTCGATGCCGCGCCGGTGCCGCAGCGCGAACACGAGGCCGCGCATGGTCGGGGCGAAATCGCGGATCGCGCGGCCGAACGCGACCAAATGGGCGTGGGCGCCGCCGGCCACGCGGCCCCGGTCGATGGCGATCTCAAACGCGTCGCCGGTCGGGGTGCGCCGGCACGCCGCCAGCTTCGCATACGGCACGCGCCCTCGCTGGTCTGGCCGATCCCGGTGCGGATCATCAGATCGCCCGCGTCGCGCGTCGTCTTCGACAGTCCGGCCGCGAACAGGTGGTCGCCGCGTTTGCCGATGGTCATCGCTTCGTCTCTCCTCGGTCGTCGTGGGGATCGCCGGCGCCGGCGGGCCAACCCGCACGGCGCCGCGTGAGCCACGATACCGCAGGAGAAGATCCAGCCGGATGAAAGCCGCGTGGATGCCGGCCGCGCGCCGCCGTTCAGCCCGGCAGCTTCGCCTCGATCGCGGCCGCGCCGGCCCGCGCGCAGACTTCGTCCTTGTCGCCGCCCGGCGAGCCGCCCACGCCGATGCCGGCCACGATCTCGTCGTGCAGCTTGATCGCCACGCCGCCCGGCAGCGCCACCACGTTCGGCGTCGAGGCAAGGCTCTCGGCGGCCACCGGCGGATATTTCGCGAGCACGCCGAGGAACGCGGTGGTCGTGTCGAAATGCCAGATCGGCCCCATCGTGACGATCGTGTAGGCCTTGTGATAAGCCGAGTCCCTGGTATGGATCGTCGAATGATCGCCGCGCAGCACCACCTGCTGCGTGCCCGACACGTCCACCACGTCCACCGTCACGTCGTAGCCCTTCGCCTCGCACGCATGCAGCGCCGCGAGCGCGCCGTCGAGCGCAAGCTCGAGCGGCAGCGCGTAGCCGCTCCTCGACACCTGCGCGCCCGCCGGCCCGCACGCCGCCAGCGCACCCGCCGCGACGAGGCCCATCACCATCGCCTGTTTCCGTTTCCGCATGATTCACCTTCGGTCCGTATTCGGTCCGTATCGGACCCGCTACGTTTTCGTCGACCCGATTTCCCGGCATCGGGCCGGTGCCGGCGACGCGGCGGCGGCACGCCGCCTCGCGTCAATCCTTCTGCCGGTCGAGAAACGCCAGCGTCAGCCGGGCGATCTCGTCGAGCTTCTCCTCGGTCGCGAAGTGCCCGGCATCGAGCACGTGGATCTCGGCGTCCGGCAGGTCGTGCCGGTAGGCCAGCGCGCCCGGCGTGATGAACGAGGGGTCGTAGCGGCCCCACATCACCAGCGTGGGCGGTCGATGCGCGCGCAACCATGCCTGCCAGCGCGGATACGCGGCCACGTTGTTGCGATAGTCGTAGATCAGGTCGCCCTGGATCTCGCGCTCGCCGGGGCGCGCGAGGAACGCGTCCTCGCCGAGCCACATGTCCGGGTCGTAGCGCTCCGGATGCGGGCTGTTGATCAGATGGCGGTTCCTCGTCAGCTCGGGGCCGGTGAAGCTGTCGAGGACCTCGGGATGCGCGTCGCGATCGGCCCAGTACTTCGCGATGGTCTGCCAGTTCTTGCCGAGCCCTTCCTGATACGCGTTCGCGTTCTGGACCACCAGGGCGCGCAGCCGTTCGGGATGCGCCTCCATGATCCGGAAGCCGACCGGGCCGCCGTAGTCCTGCACGAACAGCGTGTAGCGGTCCACCTTCAGTTGGTCGAGCAGCGCGCTGGTGGTCTGCGCCAGATGATCGAACGTGTAGCCGTAGCGTGCCGGCGGCGGCGCCTCGCTCTGGCCGAAGCCGGGGTAGTCCGGCGCGATCACGTGATAGCGCGTGGCCAGCAGCGGGATCAGCCCCGCGTACTGCCGCGACGAGGACGGATAGCCGTGCAGCAGCACGATGGTGGGCGCGCTCGGCGGGCCGGCCTCGCGGTAGAACACGCCGACGCCGTCCACCTGCGCGACGTGATAGGTCACGCTCGCCGCGTCGGACGGCGTGGCGGCCAGCGCCGCCCGGCTGCCCGTCAGGGCCGCGAACACGAGCAGCATGCCGCCCGCGAATCCTGTTTTCTTCGCCTTCTTCATTTGCACTCCAAATCAAATAATCCGGGCCTTGCCCGCCGTTTCTCGTTCCGGCTAACTCGCGGCCGGCATGTTCAAACCCGCGCGCTCGCCACGGCCAGCGTGTCGATGAACTGGCGGAACCGCGCGATCCGGCCGTTCTCGATCGTCCACGCGTGCGCGTAGGCGGCGTCGGCACGCTTGCCAGTGGTGCCGTGGGTGCCGACGAAGCGCCCGATCGAGACCACCGTGTCGCCCTCGGCGACGAACTCGGTGGCCGCGATCCGGAACGTCGACCACTCCTTCATCAGCGGCATCAGCAGCCCTTCGGCCACCTGCCGCGGGCCGCGTCCCTTCACCTGGTAATGCCACATCGCGATCCATTCGATGTCGTCGGCCATCAGGCCGAGCGCCTGCTCGGCGTTGCCGCTCTCGAGCGCCGCGTAAAAGCGCTGAACGATCTGGACGGGAGTCGTCATGGGGTGCCTGCCTTCGAAAGTAAACAGTGGAGCGCGCGCCGCCGGCCGGCACGCACGAACGATGTCGATCCGGGTTTCCGCGGCATCGACGACGCCCG
Source organism: Burkholderia plantarii (assembly GCF_001411805.1). NCBI lineage: Bacteria > Pseudomonadati > Pseudomonadota > Betaproteobacteria > Burkholderiales > Burkholderiaceae > Burkholderia > Burkholderia plantarii. The sequence continues at coordinate 3,285,025 of NZ_CP007213.1, forward strand.
TAACGTAGCATCGCCACTAGTAACCTGTCAAAGCATATTTAAATGGTTACCAATGAAACCCTGTTCGATGCGGCGCGGCCAAGCATAGTCCGCTCGCCGCCGGCCCGGCTGTTCGTTTTTCGAGAATATGGTGTTCGTTTTCGATGGATTGCTCGGCGCGGCGCCGAGCGGCAGAATTCGACGGACGCTGCCTCGCGCGGAGCGACAGGAGAGGACATCGCCATGCCGCGCGTCGCCGTTCCGGGCCGGGACGATGTCCCGGACGCCTCGAAGGCGCTGCTCGATGCCGTCCACCGGCGTCCCGGCTTCGTCCCTGGCGTGTTCCGGCTGATCGGCAGCCCCCCGCGATGCTGAGGGGCTACGCGGCGCTCGCCGGCGCGCTGGCCGGCGTGTTCGACGTGTTCGACGCGCGCATGCGCGAGCGTATCGGGCTCGCGCTCGCGCAGCAGGCCGGCCGCGACCGCATGCCGGCCGGGCAGCGTTATCTCGCGCTCAACGTCGCGCACCTGTATCCGGAGGAAATCGACCTGAATCGCCGAGGCGGCCCGGCCGACCCACGGGCAGCGGCGGCCGTGACGTTCGCGCCGCAGGTAGCGCGGCTGCGCGGGCGCGTGGACGACGCGCAGCTCGCCGCCGCGCGCGAGGCCGGCTTCAGCGACGCGCGGATCGTCGGCCTCGTGGCGCTCGTCGCCGCGAACCCGATGACGCAGATGCTGAACGCGGTGCCGCGTACCGAGATCGATTTTCCGGCGCCGCGCGCGGAGGATGGGTGACAGCGGAAGGGAGAAGAAGCAACGCCGCGGCGCGCGTTCGGAAATCAGCGCCGGGCTGACGCGAGGCTTGCGACGGCGACCCGATCGCGCTTGATCGGGCTCAGTCCTGCTCGTCGGGTCTGCCGAGCACGCGCGCGTTGCGCAGCTCGATGGCCTCGTGCGTGCTGGCCTTGGCGCCCGGCCCCGGCGCGAAACGCACGTCGCGGAACGTCAGCGCGCGGCCGTCGCTGCCGCGCAGCGCGAGCGGTTCGAGCGGCTCGCCGCTCGCGTCGTCGACGAGCGCGATCGGCGGCTTGCCGTCGGTGGCGAGCCAGCGCCCGCCCCATTGCATCAGCGCCACCAGCACCGGATACAGCTCGCTGCCCTTCCCGGTCAGCCGGTAGCCATCGGTGTTGGCGCGCTCGGCGAGCGGATAGCGCTCGAGGATGCCCAGTTCGGTCAGCCGTTCGAGGCGCGCGGCCAGCACGTTGCGCGCGATGCCGAGCCGGCTCTGGAATTCATCGAAGCGCGTCGTGCCCTGCGTGCATTCGCGCACGATCAGCAGCGACCACCACTCGCCCACCTCGTCGAGGGCGCGCGCGATCATGCAGTTCGATCCGTCATAGCGTTTTCGGTACATGTGCCGCGTTGTAGCACACAAGGTTTCGTCATGCAACTCTTGCGCCGTTCACCCCCACGCCCGGCAGGGTTTCGCCTCGAACAGTAGCGTCACGAAACTGAGTTCCGTATAGTTGCGTCACGAAACTCAACGTGTCAACGGGCTTGCCCCGGGAACCCTCGCCATGGATCGCCGCTTGCTGGTGCTTGCCCTCGGGATGTTCGCGCTCGGAACCGACAGCTTCGTCGTGGCCGGCATCCTCCCTCAACTCTCGCGCGCGTTCGGCGTCGGCATCGGCGCGGCCGGCCAGATGACCACCGTCTACGCCGTCAGCTACGCGCTGCTCGCGCCGACCCTCGCGGCGGTGGCGGCGGCGGTGCCGCGCAGGCGGCTGATGCTCGGCGGCCTGGGCGTGTTCGTGGTGGCCAACCTCGCCACCGCGTTCGCGCCGAGCCTCGGCATCGCGCTGCTTGCGCGTGCGTTCGCCGGGCTCGGCGCCGCGATGTTCTCGCCCACCGCCACCGGCGCGGCCACCATGCTGGTGCCGCCCGAGCGGCGCGGCTTCGCGCTGTCGATCGTGGTGGCCGGGCTGACCGCGGCCACCGCGCTCGGCTCGCCGCTCGGTGCCGTGATCGGCGGGCTCGGCAACTGGCGCTGGACGCTCGGCTTCGTCGCCGCGCTCGGCGCGCTGGCGGCGCTCGGCGTGCATGCGCTGCTGCCGGCCATGCCGCTGCCGCCGGCCGTGTCGCTGCGCCAGCGCCTCGCGCCGCTGGCCGACGCGCGCATCGGCCTCACGCTCGCCACCACGCTGCTCGCGATGGCCGGCCTGTTCACGATGTACACCTACTTCGCCGTGGTGTTCGACCGGGCCACGGGCGGGGACACCGCCGTGCTCGGCGTGCTGCTGGTGATCTGGGGCGTGGCCGGCACCGCCTCGAACCTGCTGGCCGGCCGCCTGATCGACCGGATCGGCTCGCGCCGCGTGCTGGTGACGATGCTCTCACTGCTCGCGATCGACATCGCGCTGATGCCGTGGAGCGGCGCGCAGGTCTGGAGCGCCGCGCTCGCGATCGCGATCTGGGGCGCCAGCGGCTGGGGCCTGCTGGTGCCGCAGCAGCACCGGCTCGTCACGCTCGCGCCGTCGATCGCGCCGGTGGTGGTCGGGCTCAACACGGCGGCCACCTATCTCGGCGTGTCGGCGGCGGGGCTGATCGGCGCGGCCGCGCTGCCGGCGGTGGGCGCGCATCGCCTCGGCTTCGTCGCGGCGGTGCTGCTCGTGGCGGCGCTCGGCGTCGCCGAACTCGCGGCGCGACACATCCGGGCGGCGGCGCGGCGGCAAGGCACGGCGAGCGCGGTCGTGGCTTGAGTTCCGATCCGGGTTTTGGTTTGAGCTTCGGCCTGAGTCCGGGCTAGTCGATCCCGACCCGGGTCTCGGCCTGAATCGTGGCGCGCAACCGGGCGGTAGCGCGCGGGCGATGGCGCGGCCTGAAGCGAGGCGCTCGACGCGCACCGCCGCAGGCCGCCGCGCGCCACGAAACACCGACCGACAAGCAGCCCGCCCCCGCGCTGATACTCACTCCACCGGACCACGGCCGGCCGCGCGTCCGCACTGGCACCGATGGCGCCACCGCGAACCGGCTCGCTACAATCGCCGGATGGACATTCGTTACGTGCAGAGCTTCGTCGCGGTGCTCGAATGCGGCTCGATCGCCGAGGCGGCGCGCCGGCTCGACCTGACCGCGACGGCCGTGGCCGCACGCATCCATTCCCTCGAGGAAGCGCTCGGCGCGCGCCTGATCCGCCGCTCGGGCCGCCGCGTGGTGCCGACCGCCGACGGCCTGCGCATCCTCGACAGCGCGCACGCGGTGCTGCACTCGGTGCGCGACCTGCAGGCGATCGCGCAGGACGGGCGCACGCAGTTCGGCGAATTGCGGCTCGGCGTGTTCGTGTCGGCGATGGTGAGCGTGCTGCCTTCGGTGCTGCAGCGCGTGTACGCCGCGTATCCGGACCTGAAGCTGTTCGTCGAGCCCGGCGCGTCGGTCGAGCTGTGCCGCAAGGTGGGCACCGGCGAACTCGACGTCGCGATCGTGGTGGAGCCGCAGTTCACGATCCCGAAGACCTGCGAATGGCGCAGCCTGACCGAGGAGCCGCTGGTGGTGGTGGCGCCCGCGCGGCTGGCCGGCCGCGACGCGCACGAGCTGCTGCGCGGCGAGCCGTTCATTCGCTACGATCGCGCCGTGCTCGGCGGCCAGCTGGCCGAACGCTACCTGCGCGATCACGATCTGCATCCGCGCCAGCGGCTCGAGATCGACGGGCTGCTCGCGATCGCGGCGCTCGTCGACAAGGGGCTCGGCGTCTCGCTGCTGCCCGACTGGCCCTCGCTCTGGACCAGCGGCCTCGCGATCGCGCGCATCCCGCTGCCCGAACGCGCGCCGGTGCGCCGGATCGGCCTGATCATCGCGCGGCACACGCCGCGCTTCCCGCTCGCGCAGGCGCTCGCGCACGAGGCGGCCGAGCTGTTCCGCCCGGCCGGGGCCGGCGAGCCCGCCGTCGTGTCCTGAGCGGACCCGAGCGAGCAAGACGCCCGGCCCTGCTCGGCGCTCAGACCGGCGTCGGTGCCGGCTCGCCGCCCGGCACGCGATGCACGTTGTCGAGCATCAGCCGCAGCATGATGCGGCGCGCTTCCACCGTGGCCGAGCCCGCGTGCGGCGACCGCACGCAATTCGGCATCGTCAGCAGCGGCGAATCGACAAGGGGCGCCGTCTCGAACACGTCGAGCGCGGCTTCGTCCACCGCCGGGCCGCGCGCGACGTTGACGAGAAAGCCGTCCTGCCCGAGGCCGGCCAGCACGCGCGCGTCGACCCGATGACGCGTGGCCGCGCCGCCCGGGCAGCCGACGACGAGGATGTCCACCTGCTCGGCGAGCGCGGCCGCATCCGGGAAATACGCATGCGGCACGGGCCGGCGCCCGCGATAGGCGAGTTCCATGCCGAACGGCGCGAGCCGCGCGGCGATGCCCGGGCCGATCCGGCCGAGCCCGACGATCCCCACGCGCTCGCCGGCGAGGCCCATGGTGAGCGGATACCGCGTGCGCGCCCAGCCGCCGTCGCGCAGGTGCCGCTCCCTCGCCGGAATCTCGCGCGGCGGCGCGAGCAGCAGGCCCACGGCGAGTTCGGCCACCGCCGCGTCGAGCACGCCCGGCGTGTGGGTGACGACGATGCCGCGCTCGCGCACCGCCGCGAGCGGAATGCCGTCGCGGCCGACGCCCGAGGTCGCGACGATCGCCGGCGCGGGCAGCCGCTCGAACCGCGCCGGCGCGACCGGATACGGGCTGCGCGTGACGATCGCGCGAACCCGGCCGCGCAGCGCGGCGTCGTCCGTCACGCGCCTCGTCGTGGCAGTCGAATTCGGCGTCATGGCGCGCCGCGGCGTCTCGCGACATTCGCCGATCCGCAGCACCGGCACGCGTGCGTCGTCGCTCATCGCGGCGCGTCGTTCGCGGGGTCCGCGCCACGCGCGCCACGCGCGCCGCCCGCGTCGTCCGCGCCTTGCGCCCCCTGCGCGCCGCGCTGCAGGCTCGCCGCGCGCAGGAAATCGAAATCGACGCCTTCGTCGGCCTGCGTGACGCTCTGCAGGAACAGCTTGCGATAGCCGCGCGCCGCGCTCGGCCGCGTCACCGGCCGCTCGCTCGCGCGCCGCGCTAGTTCCTCGTCCGTCACCAGCAGCGCCACCTCGCGCCGCGCCACGCTGAGCCGGATCCGGTCGCCGTTGCGCACATGCGCGAGCGGCCCGCCGATCGCGGCTTCAGGCGTGACGTGCAGCACGATCGTACCGAACGCGGTACCGCTCATGCGGCCGTCCGAGATCCGCACCATGTCCCTCACGCCGGCGCGCGCGAGCTTGCGCGGAATCGGGATGTAGCCGGCCTCGGGCATGCCCGGCGCGCCGAGCGGGCCGATCTGCTTGAGCACCAGCACGTCGTCGGCGTGTACGTCGAGCGCCTCGTCGTCGATCCGCGCGACCAGGTCCTCGATGTTCTCGAACACCACGGCACGCCCCTCGTGTTCCATCAGCTTCGGGTCCGCGGCCGACTGCTTGATGATCGCGCCGCCCGGCGCGAGGTTGCCGCGCAGCACGGCCAGCCCGCCCTGCGGATAGATCGGCCGGGAGAACGGCCGCACCACGTCCTGCGCGAAGCCGGCGCCGGCCGCCTCGATCCGCTCGCCGAGCGTGTGGCCCGTCACCGTCAGCGCATCGAGATGCAGCAGCGGCTTCAGTTCGCGCAGCAGCGCGGCGACGCCGCCCGCCTCGTGGAAATCCTCCATGTAGTGCTGGCCGGTGGGCTTCAGGTCGAGCAGCACCGGCGTCTCGCGGCCCATGCGGTCGAGCGCGTCCAGATCGATGCGATGCCCGAGGCGCCCGGCGATCGCGGCCAGATGCACGATCGCGTTGGTCGAGCCGCCGATCGCGAGCAGCACGCGCAGCGCGTTGTCGAACGCGTCCGGTGTGAGGATCCGGTCGATCGTGAGCCGTTCGGCCGCGAGCCACACGGCCGCCGTGCCGGTTTCCTCGGCCGCGCGGATGCGGTCGGCCGTGACGGCCGGCGGCGTGGCCGCGCCCGGCACCGTCATGCCGAGCGCCTCGGCGAGGCAGGCCATGGTGCTGGCCGTGCCCATCACCGAGCAGGTGCCCACGCTCGCCACCAGCTGGTTGTTGACGTCGGCCACCTCGTCGTCATCGATCTCGCTCGCGCGGAATCTCGCCCAGTAGCGGCGGCAGTCGGTGCAGGCGCCCACGCGCTCGCCGCGATGCGAGCCGGTCAGCATCGCGCCCGTCACCAGCTGGATCGCCGGGATGCCGGCCGAGGCCGCGCCCATCAGCTGGGCCGGCACCGTCTTGTCGCAACCGCCGATCAGCACCACGGCGTCCATCGGCTGCGCGCGGATCATCTCCTCGGTGTCCATCGACATCAGGTTGCGCAGGTACATCGAGGTCGGCGAGGCGAAGCTCTCGTGTATCGAGATGGTCGGGAAATCCACCGGCAGGCCGCCGGCCAGCATCACGCCGCGCTTCACCGCCTCGACCAGCTGGGGCATGTTGCCGTGGCACGCGTTGAAGCCGCTGCCGGTGTTGACGATGCCGATCACGGGGCGATCGAGCGCCCGGTCGGTGTAGCCGGCGCCCTTGATGAAGGCCTTGCGCAGGAACAGCGAGAAGCCGGAATCGCCATACGAGGTGAGGCCGCGCCGCATGCCGGTGGCTTCAGCAGCGGCAGCGGACGTGGTGGAAGGTTCGGAGGGCGAGCCGGACCGCGGGCGGCCTGGCTGGTCGGATCGATCGTTCATGGCGTGTTCCCTGCCTCGGATTGCGTGGTTGTCGTGCGCGTCTGCGTCTGCGTCGGTGTTGCGGATGCAGCTGCATCCGTGCCTGCGTTTGCTGCCGGCGGCTCGCCATGGCGCCTCGTCGCTCGCGCGCGGCGAGCCCCGGCATCGCGAAGCCGGCCGCGCCGAGTTCGGCCAGCAGTTGCGCGGCGCCCGCCGCGTCGGGCGCGGCGAGCGGCGAGCGCACGCTGCGCCAGCGTTCGTCGCGCCGCCAGTGCGCGAGCATGAACATCATCGCCGCAATCCTCGGTCGCCCCTGGAAAATCCGGCGCACCTCCGTGACGGCCTGCTGCCGCGCATCGGCATCGGCGTCGCGCCCGTGCGCGCCGAGCCGTGCGATCGCCGCCGGGTTCACGCCACCGCCAGCCGGCATGGCCGGCCGCGCCGTCGAACGCATGCATGATGAAGCCCGACCGCGGGCCGACGACGATGCCCGACACCGGGTTGCCCGCCATCAGCACGGCGGTCATCCTGCCCCGCCGGTGCGAGGAGAGCCAGCAGGCCAGGTAGGGGATCATGCCGGGGAAGAAGCCGGCCTCGGCCACGCCGGGCGGCAAGCGCGCCGCGTAGGACGTCGCCGGCGTCGACACCCAGGCCGTGGCCAGCGACAGCACCGCCCGGCCGACCATGATCCGCGCGATCCAGCGGCGCGCGCCGGGCCGGTGCAGCAGCAGGTTGCTCGGCACCTCGAGGAAGAAATAGCCGACGAAGAACAGCCCCGCGCCGAAGCCGTACACGGCCTCGCCGACATGCAGGTCGCCCGGCATCCGCGGCGTCGCGAAACCGACGTTCACGCGATCGAGATAGGCCACCGCGTAGCGGATGAACAGCAGCGGCATGAAGCGCCAGGCTGCCCGTCGAAAGGTCGCGTCGGCGGACGGTCGGGCCGCTCCCATCGGCATCGCCGGGCGAGTCGACATTGCGGGTGCCTCCGGTTGGCGGCGCGGCGCGCGCCCTGTCGCGAGCGCGCCTGCCTGGGCGCGCTTCATCGGCACGGTTGCTTGCGGTCAGCCGGCGGGCAAAGGGCGAGGCGGCGGGCGAGGTCGCCCGCGTTCCGGCGTTGGCAGCAGTATTGCAACCCTGGCAGCGCGGAAAAAGCAGGGAACTCGTCGTTCAGACCTCAAAGATTTTTCGGTCCGGGAAATGAGGAGGCGTGGGCCCGGCAGCGGGAGACGAGGGACGGGAAACGGGAGCCGGGAGGCGGCTTGAAAGGGGAGGCGGCTTGACCCGGCCGCCCGGCGGTCGACGAGAAAGCGCGCGCCGCGCCGGCATGGCGCGCGGTGCCGACGGCGAAGCATGCAGGCGCCCCGCATGCAGACGGCGCCCGCTTCGACGCGGCTCAGCGCGCCGTGCCGAACGTCATCAGTTCGCCAAGGTCGCGCTCGACCGACCGGCAGCCACGTTCGCGCCACTGCGCCGCGTCGATCTGGCCCGTCACGGCGCCGATGAACGGCACGCCGGCGGCGGCCGCTGCCTGCGCGTCCGCCTCGTGGTCGCCGACGTACACAGCCTCGTGCGGCGCGACGCCGAGCAGCGCGAGCGCCTTGTGCAGCCCTTCCGGATCCGGCTTGTGGTGCGTGACGTCCTCGTTGCCGACGATCGCCGTCACGTAGTGCGCGAGATTCGCATGCCGCAGGATCTGCTCGATCCGGTAGCGGAACTTGGTCGACACGATCGCGACCGGAATCGCCTGCGCCGACAGCGTGAACAGCAGCGAGATCGCTTCCGGGTAGAAGCGCGTCATCTTCACCATCACCTGGTCGCCGTGCGCGACGAAGCGCGTGGCGTAGGTGGCCGCGAGCGAGGCGTCGTCGAGGCCGGTCAGGAACGCGAACGTGGCGGGCAGCGTCAGCCCGATCGACTCGCGGATGCGCGCCGCCGGCGGCGGCGTGATGCCCATGTCGGTCAGCGCCGACTCGGCGCAGAACGTGATGGCGTCGCTCGAATCGGCGAGCGTCAGATCGAAATCGAACAGATAGGCGCGGCTGGCTGGAAACATGATCGGGTCGGTGCGGCTGCCGGCCCGGCCGGGGCGGCGCTGCCGGAATCGAAAACGCTCGATCATAGCGGAAGGCCCGCGGCCGCGCGTGGTGTTTCGTCAAGCGCGGGCGCTTCGCATGGCTTGCGCGCGGTTCGTGCGGGCCGGCAGCGGCGGCGCGGCCGGTCGCCTACAATGGCGGCGGATGAGTCGACGGATCGCGGTATGCCCGTGACGAACTTTCCGGCGCGCTTTCGCGGATACTTTCGGGCACCTGTCGCGCCGCCCGTGCCGCCGCCCGCATGCCGGCCGTGTCTCGTCCCGATTCCACGCTTCCAGGCCTCCATTCGCCAGTCACGCATGACCCAGTCCTCGCCCTCCCCCCTTCCGCCCGGCACCGACCCGGCATTCTTCGCGCTGCTCGCGCGCAGTTATCGCCGGCTGCTCGGCAAGCCGCTCGTTGCCGACACCGTGCCGGCCGACCAGCAGGCGGTCTGGCTCTACGAGGCCGCGCCGTTTGGCATCCTCGCGCACGACACGGCGGCCGATCCGGTGTTCGTCTACGGCAACCGGCGCGCGCAGGCCATCTTCGGCTACGACTGGCACGAACTGACCACGCTGCCCTCGCGCCTGTCGGCCGAGGCGCCCGAGCGCAGCGAGCGGCAGGCGTTTCTCGATCAGGTGACGAACCACGGCTACGTCGACGACTATCGCGGCATCCGCATCGCGAAGTCGGGCGCGCGGTTCTGGATCGAGAACGTCACCGTCTGGCAACTGACCGACGCCGACGGCACGTATCGCGGACAGGCGGCGCTGCTGCCGAACGTGACGCCGATCGGGCCGGCGCGGTAAGCGCGCCGCGGTTCGGCCCGCTCGCGCGTGCCCGGCAATTCGACCATGGCCTACACGGGATGGGCGCGCGGCGCGGGCCGAACCGCGTCGCCACCGATGCGACCGGGATCGGCACCCGCCGCCGCGCCGAAGATGCACGGCGGCTCGAAGGGCTGCCACGACGCGGAAGGACGGCCGCTCACGCCGATGGCCCCGCCGATCACCACGCGCCATCCGATGCCACGAACATAGGGACTCCCTAGTAAATCGGATGAAGACGCTGCGCCGGCTGATTGCCGGGACGGCTTCATCGAACTCGAACCGTCGGGCCTGCCTGCCCGCCACGAGCGCGGCATCGTCACGCCAGGGCAGTCGCCGCGCCATGCGCGTGATGCCGGCAGCGAACGGCGATGGCTGGCGGCGCATTGTGTCCGGGCAGGCTCCCGCCCGGACATCCCGAGCCATGCAAGGATCCCGTGAAGCCTTGTCGCACGGCGCGATCCGGCCGACACCACGGTTCAATCCGGTCGGGTTCATCCCTATGGGTCGAGCATTCAGCAATCGCGTCGCGTCCCCGTTAACTAGGTATCTACCGCGATTGGCGCGACCGCGCTTTGCTGGGAAAGTGAAGCCAGCGGGCAAACGCAACGTCGACGAGCAAACGATCGACGGAAGATCCAAGCCCGACCGAATGGTGGAGCATGCGTCGCGCGGGAGCGGCGATCGACTCCGGGCATCGGCGGCGCTGACGAACGGATACGGGATACAACGGCGACGGGGTGAAGTCATGCATGTCAAAGAAATGAAAATCGATGCGCGTCCGGGCACCGGGCTCATCGGCGCGCTGCTCCTGCTGTGTCTGGCCGTGACGGCCGGGGCCTGTCAGGTCTCCCGCGCATTCACCGGCACGCACGCCATCACGACCGTCCTGCTGCCCGGCATCGAAACGCTCGACGACATCCAGGCCAACGCCAACCGGGTGCGCCGGAACACACTGCGCCTGACCCTCATCACCGATCCGGCCGCGCGCCGGAGCCAGCTGGACCGGCGCAGCGCCGCGATCGCGGCGCTGAACCGCGACTTCTCGCAATACGAGCGGATGATCGGCTCGCCGCGCGAGCGCGAACGCTACGACCGGATCCGCCAAAGCTGGACGCAGTATCTGGCGCTGGACCAGCAGGCGGTCGACGCCAGCGAGCACGGTGGGGCGGGCGGCATCAAAGCGCGCGAGCTGGCGGGCGACGAGGCGCCGAAGGTCTTCGCGGCCATGCTGCTCATGATCGAGCAGGGCATCCAGTCGCGCCATCAGGATGCGCTCGCCGAATTCGCCCGGGCGCAGCAGCGCTATCACGAGGCGCTGCTGCTGGCCGGTGTGCTCGGCGTCGCGTCCCTGCTGATGGGCGGCGGCGCCGGCGTCTGGGTGCGGCGCAAGGGTGCGGTGCCGGCGGCGCTGCAGGCCGGCGCCGGGCGCCTGCTCAAGGCCGTGGCGCGGCTGATGGACGGCGCGGACGGCATCACGCGCGACCCCGCCGAGCGCGCGGGCAGCATCGTCCCGCGCCATCCGATCGGCATCAGCAGCATCGTCGCCAAGCCGTTGACGTTCGTCGAATTCGCCTCGGCGATCCGCACGCATCTGCCGGTCGCGCCGCGCGCCGCGATGCCCGTGGAGATCGACCCAGGCGCGCCGGCCAGCGCCGCGATGCCGGCCCTCGAGGCGGCCGGCGGCACGGCACGGCCGGACTACGCGAGCGAGGCCGCGATCGACGACGCCTGCGTGGCCGCGCTGTACGAGCAGGCCAACGACGAGATGCCCGACCTCGCCCGCGACGTCGTCGCGATCTACCTCTCCAGTTCGGCATCGCAGGTCGCCGCGCTGACCCGCGCGCTCGAATACGGCGCCCTGCACTACGCCGCCCGGCTCGCGCACACGCTCGAGGCGAGCAGCGCCTACGTCGGTGCGCTGGGCTTCGCGGCCTTGATGAAACACGCCTCGCAGCAAGTGCGACTGCATGATCTGGACGCCGCCGCGCTCGCCCGGCATATCACCGCGGTGTTCACGCTGGTGCAGGCGAACCTGTTCGAACGGTTCGCCAAGGCCTAGGGCGCGCGCCCTCGCGCTGTACGGTCGCGCCGGCGGCCGCCTCGAGCGTCTGCCGATGGCGCGCGATTGCCGCCGGTCCGGTTCGACTGCCGGCCGGGCAACCGCGCTCAGGCGCCGAACGCGGCCTTCGCGAGCAGCCCCACCGCGACCACGCTCAGCACCGCAGCGAAGCCGGCCTGAACGTGGCGCGCCGCGAGCCGGTGCGAGGCGAAGCGGCCCGCGATCATGCCGGCCGCCGTGGTCACGCTGAACCAGACGGCGACCTCGACCGGCACCGGCGTGCCGTGCGCGACCGTCGAGGCGATGCCGCCCGCGCCCACCAGCGCGATCACCATCAGCGAGGTGGCCACCACGCCGTGCATCGGCACGTCGGTCAGCTTGCGCAGCATCGGCACGATGATGAAGCCGCCGCCCACGCCGAGCAGCCCGGTCATGAGGCCGGTGACGGCGCCGGTGGCCGCGAGCGCGACGGCGGTACGCGGCGTCCAGGCGAGCCGGCCGGTCGCGGGATCGAGACGGCCGACGCAGAGCGGCGAGGGCTCGGCCTGCCCGGCGCGCCCGGCCCGCACCTGGCGCCACAGCCGCAACGCGACGACCAGCATCACCGCCGCGAACAGCGCGAGCAGCAGCCGCTGCGGCAGCGCATGCGCGGCGCGCACGCCGAGCGAGGTGGCCGGCACGCCCGCCACCGCCATCAGCAGCGCGGCGCGATAGCGGACCAGCCGCTGCCGGAACGCCTCCAGCGCGCCGATCGCCGCGCTGCCGGAGACGGCGATCAACGCCACCGGCGTGGCCTGCTGGATCGGCCAGCCAAGGCCCACCACCAGCGCCGGCACCGCGAGGATGCCGCCGCCCGCGCCGGTCAGGCCGAGCACCGCGCCCACCAGCGCGCCGAGAATCAGCGCGGTTTCCATTCAGCGGCTCCGGTGGGGAAAGGCGGCGCGCGGCGAGCCGGCCGGCGGCAAGGCGGCGGACGATGGACGACGGCGGGCGGCCGGCACGGCGGCATGGGCATCATGGGTCAACACGGTTTCCTTTTCTGTCGGAGGCGACGTCCCGGGCGGGCGCGCAACGAAGGCAGCGACTATTAACAAGTCGCGTGCCAGCCTGCGACAGGCGCACCTAAACCTTTGATTTTGCTCGCAGCGCGCCCGCCAGTGCGGGTGGCACGGGCATGCCGTGCCGCGCGCGGCACGCGCCGGCGCCGCCATCGGCAGCGATGCGTGGCAGAAAGTGGCAGTGATGGCAGTGCCGGTTCGTCCCGGCCGGCCCGGCGCACACGCGGAGCGCCGGGCGCCGGCGACGGCGGGAACGGCGCTTGCCGGCGCGGACGTCGGCCATTCCCGTCACGGACGGGCCGATCGACACCGCCCGCGCAGGGTGGCCCGCATCGCGCCTCCTTCGGCAGCCGGCGCCATGACGCCTGCACCGCGAACACCCCGGCCCGCCTCGCCCGTAGTCCATCGCCGCGCCCGGGTGGCGATTCCCCCACCTCGCATGCATCCCGCTCGTTTCGGCGTCCGTATCTGTCCATGCCAACTTTCAGCGAAACCGACCATGCCCGCCCACGCGCGACTCGCCTGCCGAATATCCGGCCCTGCAACGGGGGCCGGAGTGCTATATTTCGACAGCCCTGTCCGCTCACGCGCGCCGCGCGTCCCGCCCTCCATGAACGACACGCCCGGCCGTGCCGAGAATTCCGATCCCGACGACGTCGCCCGCGATGCCGGCGCCGCGCGCCGTGAACGCCTGAACCAGCTGCTGCTGAGCGTGGCGCAGGGCAACCAGCAGGCGTTCGCCGAGTTCTACCGCCTGACTTCGTCGCGCGTCTTCGGCGTGATCGTGCGGATGCTGCACGACACCGGCGAGGCCGAGGACGTCCTGCAGGAGGTCTACACCAGCGCATGGCGCCGCGCCGACAGCTTCGATCCCGCACGCGCCGGCGCGATGACCTGGCTCGTCACGCTGGCGCGCAACCGCGCGATCGACCGGCTGCGCCAGCACCGCGAAACCCAGCTCGACGATAGCGCCGCGCAGGACCTGCCCGACGACGACACGCCCTCGCCCGCCGCCCTTGCCGAAGCCAGCCAGGAACGGCGCCGCCTGCAGGACTGCCTCGACCAGCTCGGCGCGCAGCAGCGCCATGCCGTGCGCGACGCGTTCTTCAGCGGCGCGACCTACGCGGAACTGGCCGAACGGCTCAGCGTGCCGCTCGGCACCATGAAGAGCTGGATCCGGCGCAGCCTCATGCAGCTGAAGCTGTGCCTCGAACGATGAATACGCCCGCCCATTCCGATCCCGAGCTGCGCTGCGCCGAATACGCGCTCGGCGTGCTCGACGCCGACGCGCGCCGCGCGCTCGAACAGGCAGCCGCCGCCGATCCCTCGCTCGCGGCGACGCTCGCGCGCTGGCAGGCGCGTCTCGCGCCGCTGGCCGAGGACGTGCTGCCGATCGTGCCGTCGCCGCGCGTCTGGACCCGGATCCGGCGCGATCTCGGCTTCCTGCCGGCGCGCGACGAGGCCGCCGCGCGCGACGGCCAGCGCGGCGCGGGCGGCTGGTGGAACCATCTCGGCTTCTGGCGCTGGCTCGGCATCGGCGCGAGTCTCGCCACCGTGGCGCTGGTGGCCGTGACGCTGACCACCGCGCGCCACGAGGCCACCGCGCCGGGCACGCAGACCGCCGCCCGGCCGGGCGCCGGCTACATGGTGGCCACCATCGCGCGGCCGGACGGCGTCGCGCACTGGACGGCCACGGTCGACCTGCGGCGCGCACGGATGCTGGTGGTGCCGGCCGACAAGCCGACCATCGCGGCGAACCGCTCGACCGAGCTCTGGCTGATCCCGCCGAACGCGAAACCGATTCCGCTCGGCGTGTTCGCGGCCGACGCACCGGCCGCGATGGCGCTGCCGCCCGGGATCGTCGCGCAGCTGAGCGCGCGCGCGGTGCTGGCGGTGTCGGTCGAACCGGTGGGCGGCTCGCCGACCGGCCAGCCGACCGGGCCGGTGATCGCCACGGGAGCGATGCACGAGGCTTGAGGGCGCGCCTCTCGCGGAAACCGATCCAGCTCGTATCGGTTTCCCGGTGGGCGCCCTCGCATGCCGTCGAGCAGCGTTTTCTCCCGCTGCGCCCCCTCGCGGTCGGTATCTTTATTGCTCCTCGCGCCCGCCACCGCCGACGTGTTTTATTTGACGGCACACGCGGCCCGCCGCCGCCGCGATCATGAAATGCGTGGCGGGGCAGTGCCCGGGCGTCTGCCGCACCGCCACAAGCCACGCCCGCAAAATCCCCCTTCTCCCCTCCCCGCCTCGCCCGCCCCGATACCGCGCCGCAGCACGCCAACTGTTACGGATACCCAATCAACCACCCGTTCCCCCGATCGCGCCCCGAATCGATCGCCGAGCCGTTTCGCCCCCGTCAACAGCGCGGCCGATCCTGCCGCTTTCAGCTGAGCATTCCCCCGTATTGACCTCCGGCCACACTTAATGAAAATGGAAGCATTCCTTCGCCAGGAGAGGCGATGCGCAGCGTTTTCATTTCACCCGAAGCGAACCGCGCGCCACGCACGCTGACGCCCTGCGCCCCGCATCCGGGCCGGCCCCCGCTCCGTATCTCCCCGTTTTCACCAACGGGAGTTCGCATGCCCATCGCCGCCACCGTCGCGCTCGCCTTCATCGCCACCAGCGCCGCCTTCACCGCCGTCTGGCTCCACCAGCTGCGCTCGCGCAACGCCGGGCTGATCGATCCCGTCTGGGCCGCGATGCTCGGCGCGGTGGCCGTCTACGTTGCCGTGGCCGGCACCGGTGCGCCGGCCAGCCGCGCGTTCGTGGCGATCGCGGGCGGCCTCTGGGGCCTGCGCCTGGCCGTGCATCTGTTGCGCCGCAACGCGGGCCACGCCGAGGATGCGCGCTACCACGCGCTGCGCGAACAATGGGGCGATGCCGCGCCCGCCCGCATGTTCGGCTTCTTCCAGCTGCAGGCGGTGGTGTCGATGCTGCTGGCGATCGCATTCCTGGTGCCGGCCTATCGCCCCGAGACGCCGCCGCCGGCGGCGTTCGTCGCGGCCATCGTGATCTGGCTCGCGGCGGTGGCCGGCGAAGCCTCGGCCGACCGCCAGCTGCGCCGCTTCGCGGCCGATCCGGCACACCGCGGCCAGGTGTGCCGCGCCGGCTGGTGGCGCTATTCGCGGCACCCGAACTACTTCTTCGAATGCCTGCATTGGCTCGCCTACACGGCGCTCGCGATCGGGCTGCCGTGGGGCTGGCTCACGCTCGCGCCGCCGTGCCTGATGGCGTGGCTGCTGCTGCGCGTGTCCGGCATCCCGATGCTCGAAGCCCACCTGCAACGCTCGCGAGCCGGCTATCGCGACTACATCCGCACGACGAGCGCGCTCATCCCGTGGCCGCCGCGCGCGGCCGCCGACCATAACGACCCACAAGAACGGAGCCCACGATCATGACAGCGACCACTCTCGATTCGAAATCCGCCGCCGACCGCGACAGCTGGCTGATCCGCTACTGCGAGCGCGGTCGCGTGTCCGATTCGGTGATCCGCGGCGGCATCGCGGCGCTGCTGTGGCAGCGGCTGCGCGCCGAGCACGTCGACGACGACGAGGTGCGCGCCAACGCGCTGAACGCGTTCGTCGAGGAATTGAACCGCAGCCCGATCGCGATCGACACGCAGGCGGCCAACCGCCAGCACTACGAGATGCCGGCCAGCTTCTTCGCGGCCCATCTCGGCCCGCGCCTCAAGTATTCGTGCTGCTACTTCCCGACCGGCGAGGACACGCTCGCGCACGCCGAGGACGCGATGCTCGCGCTCTACGCCGAGCGCGCCGAACTGGCCGACGGCCAGCGCATCCTCGATCTCGGCTGCGGCTGGGGGGCGCTGTCGCTGTGGCTGGCCGAGCGCTATCCGGGCTCGCAGATCGTCGGGCTGTCGAACTCGCAGAGCCAGCGCGCGTTCATCGAGCAGCGCGCGGCCGAGCGTGGCCTGACGAACCTCACGATCGTCACCGGCAACATCGTCGATTTCGAATTCGCGGCGGCCGACGCGCGCTTCGACCGCGTGCTGTCGATCGAGATGTTCGAGCACATGAAGAACTACCGCGCGCTGCTGGCGAAGATCTCGCACTGGCTCGACGACGACGGCAAGCTGTTCGTCCACCTGTTCGCGCACCGGCTCGTGGCTTATCACTTCACCGCGCGCGACGGCAGCGATTGGATGTCGCGCCACTTCTTCACCGGCGGCACGATGCCGTCGGCGGACCTGCTGCTGCGCTTCCAGGACCACCTGCACGTGCAGCGGCAATGGTGGCTCGACGGCACCCATTACGCGCGCACCGCGAACCACTGGCTCGCCTCGCTCGACGCCGCGCACGAGCAGATCATGCCCGGGCTGCGCGAGGCGTTCGGCGACGACGCGCCGATCGTGTTCCAGCGCTGGCGCATGTTCTACATGGCCGTGGCGGGGCTGTTCGGGTTCCGCCGCGGCCACGAATGGGGCGTCGCGCACTACCTGTTCGACAAGCGCTCGGCGCTCGGCGCGTGAGCCGAGCCGCTGAATGACGGTGACGACCCGCGCGCCCGTCTGCCCGGAGCGGCCATGACGCTCCCGCCGGGAGCACCGGTCGATCCCGCCCGGCGCCGCGCGCTGCTCGCGCTGGCGGCGGCGCCCGCCGTGCTCGGCGCCGCCTGCCACGAGGCGCCGCCCAATCCGAATCCGCGCGCCGGCCTGCCGCTCGTGCCGGTGCCGGTCGACCTGCCGCGCTACATGGGACGCTGGTACGTGATCGCGCACCTGCCGTACTGGGCCGAGCGCGGCTTCGTGGCGAGCCGCGCCGAGTGGACGCTGCGCCCCGACGGCCGGATCGACGACCGCTTCATCGCGCGGCGCGGCTTCGACGGCCCCGAGCGCAGCTACCACTTCGTCGATACCGCGCTGCCGGGCGGCGGCGAATGGCGCGTGCGGCTGCTCTGGCCGATCCACGTGAGCCAGCTGACGCTGTTCGTCGATCCCGACTATCGCACCACGCTGCTCGGCTATCGCGGCAAGCACCTCGGCTGGGTGTTCGCGCGCGAGCCCGAACTCGACGACGCCACCTACCACGGCCTGCTCGCGCGCTTCGACGCGTTCGGCTACGACACCTCGCGCTTCCTGCGCGTGCCGCAGAAACGCGAGCAGCTCGGGCGGGACGGCTTCGAGGCTGCTGCCGGCTGAGGTCGTGCCCCCCATGAAGGCGGCCGCTCGCGGCAGCGCTGTCCGCGCTCCCGGCACGCGATGTCCGCGCCTGGCGCGCGGCCGGCCCGGCGCCGCCACGGCCCGCGCCTCGCTGCCGAATCCGCGCCAACCTTCCGTCTCACGCGCCGCGCTCCCCAATCCCGCAGTCCCCTTCCCTGCATCCATCCGGCGCAACCGCCCGTATATCTCCCGACACCGGCAATCATGCCGGCCGCCCCGCCTCAGGAGATCGCAGCCGATGTCACTCGTGTACGCCCCCGTCCCCGCCGGACAACGGATCGCCGTGGTCGGCGCCGGCATCGCCGGGCTCGCCGCCGCCTATCTGCTCGCGCGCCGCCATCGGGTCACGCTGTTCGAGGCGAACGGAAAGCTGGGCGGCCACACGCATACCGTCGACATCGAGCTGAACGGGCAGCGCCATCCCGTCGACACGGGTTTCCTGGTCTTCAACGAACGCACCTATCCGAACCTGATCGCGCTGCTCGACGAACTCGGCGTGGGGACCCACGACTCCGACATGTCGTTCTCGGTGTCGATCGGCGACGGCCGCCTCGAATGGGCCGGCACCAACCTCGCCACCGTGTTCGCTCAGCGCCGCAACCTGTTCTCGCCGCCGTTCATCGCGATGCTGCGCGACATCGCCCGCTTCAACCGCACGGCCGACGCCAACCTCGCGCGCGCGACGCGCGGCGGACTCACGGTGGGCGAGCTGCTCTCGGCCGGCGGCTATGGCGTGCCGTTCCGCGATCACTATCTGCTGCCGATGGCCGCCGCGATCTGGTCGAGCGCCGTCAACGACATCCTGCGCTTCCCGGCCGAGACGTTCCTGCGCTTCTGCCTCAACCACGCGCTGCTGCAGGTGAACGGCCGGCCGAAATGGAAGACCGTGGCGGGCGGCGGGCGCGAGTACGTGGCGCGCATCGCGGTGATGCTCGACGACGTGCGCGCGCGCTCGCCGGTGCGCGCCGTGCGCCGCGACCACGACGGCGTGGTGGTGCATACCGACGCGGCCGGCCCGGAGCGTTTCGACCAGCTCGTGCTGGCCTGCCACGCGCCCACCAGCCTGCGCCTGCTGCAGGACGCGAGCGACGCCGAGCGCGCCGTGCTGGGCGCCGTGCGCTACCAGCGCAACGTCGCGCTGCTGCATACCGACGCGGCGCTGCTGCCGCGCCGCCGCCGCGTCTGGTCGGCCTGGAACTACCTGGGCCGCGCGGGCGCCGCGCACGAGGCGCGGCCCGTCTGCGTCAGCTACCTGATCAACCGGCTGCAGCCGCTGCCGTTCGATACGCCGGTGGTGGTCACGCTGAACCCGATCGACGATCCGGAGCCCGGCCGCGTACTCGGCTGCTACGAATACGAACATCCGCTGCTCGATCGCGCGGCCGTGGAAGCGCAGCAGCGCCTGCCCGACCTGCAGGGCCGCCGCCGCACCTGGTTCGCGGGCGCCTGGACCGGCTACGGTTTCCACGAGGACGGGCTGCGCTCGGCGCTGCGCGTCGCGCAGGACTTCGGCACGCTGCCGGCCTGGGCGGTGCCGTGAAGCCGCGCCGGCCGAGCGGCACGATGCCCGACGCACGGCCCCGCGCCGGGCGGGATCACGCGCGCCCGGCGCCCGACCGCGGCGCGGCCACGGACACCACGAGCGCCGCCGACACCGGCGCGCGGCTGCTGACGGGCCGCGTCGTCCACGAACGCCTGCGCCCGGTGCGCCACGCGTTCCGCTATCCGCTGTTCCAGATCGACTGCGACGTGGCCCGGCTCGACGCGCTGCCGCGCCGCTGGTTCGGCGTCGACCGGCCCGCGCCCGTCGCGCTGTGGCAGCGCGACCACGGCCCGCGCGACGGCAGCCCGCTCGACGCATGGCTGCGCGGCGTGCTGGCCGACGCGGGCATCCCGGCCGACGGCGCGATCCGGCTGCAGGCCATCCCGCGCGTGTTCGGCCATGCGTTCAACCCGGTCGCGTTCTGGTATTGCCACGACCGCGAGGGCCGGCTGCGCGCGCTGTACGCCGAGGTGCGCAACACCTTCGGCGCCCGGCACGGCTATCTGCTCTCGGCGCCCGGTCACGCGCCGATCGGCGACGGCCGTCCGCTCGCCTGCCGCAAGACCTTCCACGTCTCGCCGTTCTGCCGCGTCGAAGGCCACTACGTGTTCCGCGTGCGGCGCGAGGCGGCGCGCAGCGTGGTCGAGATCGACTACCACGACCGCCACGGCCTGCTGATCCGCACCGCGCTCGCGATGCGCGCCGAGCCGCTCACGGCCGCGCGCGTCGCCCGCGCGCTGCTCGGCCAGCCGTTCGGCATGTTCACGGTGCTGGTGCGGATCCACTGGCAGGCGCTGCGGCTCGCGCTCAAGCGCGTGCCGTTCTTCGGCAGCGCGCCGGCCGCCGAACCGTCGCCTGCATCCGCCACACCCGCCGCCACACCCGCCGCCACATCCGCCGTTACGCCAGTCGCTACGCCCCACCGCGCGCCGCCGGCGCCGCGGCGTCCGTCCCTTTCCGATCCCGAGGCTCGTCCATGAACCTGCTGCGCACCCTGACGTTCCGGTCCCACGTCCCTGTCGCGGGACGCCTGTTCCTCGCGTTGCTCGCGCGCATCCGGGTCGGGCACCTGACGCTGGAGACGCCCGACGGCGCGCACCATGTGTTCGGCGATCCGCACGCGAAGCCCTCGGCCGCGCTGAAGCTGCTGGACTGGCGCGCCTGCCGCGCGATCCTGCGGGCCGGCGACATCGGCTTCGCCGACGCCTGGCGCGCGTCGTGGCTCGATTCGCCGGACCCGGTCGCGCTGCTGCGCCTGGCGATCCGCAACGAGGCCGCGCTCTCGCCGGCCGTCACGGGCGGCCACGTGGCGCGGCTCTGGTACGCGCTGCGCCACCGGCTGCGCGCGAACTCGCGCACCGGCAGCCGCCGCAACATCCATGCGCACTACGACATCGGCAACGCGTTCTACGGGCTCTGGCTCGATCCCACCTGGACCTATTCCGGCGCGCTCTACGACGGCGACGCCGCGCGCGCGCTCGACGTCGCGCAGGCCGCCAAGTACCAGCGCATCGTCGACACGCTCGGCCTGCGCGCCGGCATGCACGTGCTCGAGATCGGCTGCGGCTGGGGCGGTTTCGCCGAGCATGCGGCGCGGCTCGGCATCCACGTCCATGCGCTCACCATCTCGGCCGAGCAGCACGCGTTCGCGCAGCGCCGCATCCATGACGCGCGGCTCGGCGCGTTCGCGCGGATCGAGCTGCGCGACTACCGCGACGCGCACGGCCAGTACGACGCGATCGTCTCGATCGAGATGTTCGAGGCGGTGGGCGAGGCCTTCTGGCCCGAGTACTTCGCGACGCTCGCCCGCTGCCTCGCGCCCGGCGCGCGCGCGCTGGTGCAGTCGATCACGATCGACGACGCGCATTTCGCGGCCTACCGCGCCTCCAGCGACTTCATCCGCGAGACGATCTTCCCCGGCGGCATGCTGCCGAGCCCCGAGCGCTTCGCCGCCGCCGCGCGCGCCGCCGGCCTCGCCGCCGCGCCCACGCTGGCGTTCGGCGCCGACTACGCGCTCACGCTGCGCGCCTGGCGGCAGGCGTTCGACGCGCGGCGCGACGCGGTGCGCACGCAGGGCTTCGACGAGTGCTTCATCCGCACCTGGCGGCTTTATTTGATGTATTGCGAGGCGGGCTTCGCCGAGCGCAAGACCGACGTGATGCATTTCGTCGTCGGCCGGCCGGCGTGAGGGGCGCGCGATACGGGCGGCGCCTGGATATCCGGATTATTGCTGGCTCATCAGACTGACATCGAATCGTGGTTCGATCGAAGAAGCCGCTCATGCTCACGGTGAAATCTGCGCGCGCGATCGCACCAGAACACGATGTCACGCATGGCGTCGCCGTTTTCAGATATCCGAGGCAACATCTGCGCGGCAAAGGCGGCCGTGCCTTGCGACCGGTCCCGGCTGGATTCGGGTCCCGACTCCGGTCGGTCGCAATGCACCGAGCCACGAGACGTCGGCTCCGCAACAGGTGCCGAAAAGACCGCACATGGCGTTGATCCGCCTTCCATCCATGAAGTGATGTACTACACCATCGAGACGAAAATTCGAGAGCCGATCTCATGGCTCTCGCACGAATCAATCGTCGCTTGATTCGAACGTGGACATCCTCGCCTCGATAAACCGCAAGAGATTTTGCGCGGCATACGGCAACGTTCTCTGTGAGTTCACGAGCAGCTGCACGCTTTGCCGACCCAGCAACGGGTGGTCGATTTTTTTCCCAATCAGACGACCGGCGGCGACCTCATCCGTGATGGAGTAATCCGTCAAAAACGACAATCCCATTCCGGCGAGAGCGAAACGCCGCAGAATGTCCAACGTATTTCCAACCAGGCTCGGCTGGTATCGCACCGTCTCTCCGCGCGCGAGCATCTCGATCGTTCCGCCAAGACCGTACATCACCGGCATGGTGGCGAACGGATAGGAAATCGCCCGGCCGAACGTGACCGCCCCGGAATGCCGGGCGAGCGGATGATCGGGCCGCATCGCTGCGACGACATGGTGAATGGCGGTGCGGTGGACCGCGATCCCCTCGGAAGACGGCGGATTGTAGGCAATCCCGATGTGCGCCGCGTCCCGCCTGACATCCTCCACGATTTCTCCGGTGGCGCGAAGGTTCAGCGTAAACCTGATGTGCGGATGCCGCCGCCCGAAGGCCCAAAGTATCTCCTCGGTCAGTGCTGGAATCACGCCTTCGCTGGCAGAAAGAATCACGTGGCCGCTAGTCATCGAACGCAGCCCGTCGAGTTCGCTCTGCAGGGATTCATATGTCGCTTCGCATCCACGGCGATACCGCTCCAGGCAAGCAGCCTGCTCCGTCGGCGCGACGCCCGTCGGGCCACGATCGAACAGATGCAGGCCGGTTTGCGATTCCAGGCGCTGAATCTGCCGGCTCACTTCCGATGCCGCAACCTGCATCTTGTCGGCAGCCTTTCGAAAGGATCTTTCAGAAAGCACGACTTCGAAATACTCCAATTGCTTTCTTGTGGGAGGTTCCATTTTTCTTTTTGAAATAATTACGTTATCCATGCCGGGTGTTGCGTTATTGCGCAACACCCAGGCCCGTTAGATGATATGCATCCATTCGCCAATTATCGCTACAGTGGGCGCCTGCGTTGCATCCGCAACGATCGAACAGCGATTCTGAATATCGAGGGCATTGATGTCCAATGTGTTAACCGCTGACTCCGGGGAAGTGGTCGGTGCATATCGAAAAATCGATCGGCGTGTGTTGATGTTCCTTGCCGCGGCTTACGCCGTTGCCTATGTGGATCGAGTCAATATCGGGTTCGCGAAGCTGCAGATGCAGCAGGCGCTTTCACTTGGTGACGCCGCATACGGCTTCGGCGCCGGAGTCTTCTTTCTCGGCTACATGCTGTTCGAGATCCCCAGCAACCAGTTCCTGACACGGATCGGCGCCCGACTGACGCTTGGTCGAATCATGGTGCTGTGGGGACTGGCCTCCATGTCGACGCTGTTCGTCACGAACCCGACCGGTTTTTACATCGCCCGCTTCTGCCTTGGCGTATTCGAGGCCGGGTTCGCGCCCGGGATGCTGTTCTATCTCTCGCGCTGGTATCCGCGCGAGCGCCTTGGACGTGCGATCGCGCTGCTTCTCGGTGCCGCCCCGATCGGTGGCGTGGTGGCGGCGCCGGTCTCCGGCTGGCTGCTCGTGCATACCAACAACGTGGCGAACCTCGCGGGATGGCAGTGGATGTTCCTCGTCGAAGGCATTCCGGCGGTTGTGCTCGGATGTTGCGCGTTGATCTGGTTGAGCGAATCGCCCGACACGGCATCGTGGCTCACGCCATCGGAACGGGAACTGGTACGCGCGCGCCTGAGCGATCGGCAACCCCGCCGCGAAGGCTGGAAGGAGTTGAAGGCCGTGTTGATCGACCCTGGCGTGTACCGCCTGGCGTTGATCTACTTTTGCCTGATTTGCGGCGTGTACGTCGTGGGCTTCTGGTTCCCGTCGATCCTGAAGGCAAGCGGCGTCAAGAGTGCGGTGGCGATCGGCTGGTACTCCGCCATTCCCTACATCGGCGCCGTGGTCGGCATGTACTGGCTCGCGAAACGGTCGGACCGCCTGCTCGAACGGCGTCGCCATGCCGGCATGGCCGCCGCCGGAGGCGCGATCGCGCTCACTGTCGCGGCCTTGTTCGTCAAGCAATTCGAAGCGGCCATGGTCACGATGACCCTCGCGACGGCACTGGCCTACGCTGCCTACGCGGTTTTCTGGTCGATTCCGGCCGATTATCTCCGGCCATCCGTGGCGGCGAGCGGCACCGCGCTCATCAACTCCATCGGCCTGTTCGGCGGCTTCCTGAGTCCCGTGATCATCGGTGCGCTGAAAGACGCGACCGGCAGCACGGCCGCCGGACTGTTCGCCATCGTTGCCCTGCTCGCGCTGGGTGCTTTGTTGCTGTTGATCGGCCCCGATCGCCGATCGGAGGGCGCAACGCCATGAAAATCTTCCTCTCCGGATTTCTCCACGAAACCAATACGTTCGTCTCGTCCCGCGCCAGCTATATCGACTTCACGAGCGGTGCCAACGGCCCCATCGTCAGGGGCAACGCGATACTCGCGCTGCAAGCAGCCAACCTGGCGATCGGCGGGTTCATCAGCGAGTTCGAAGCGTCCACCGACATCCTGATTCCGGGGCTGTGGGCGCATGCCACGCCGTCGGGGCCGGTGACCTACGACGCCTACGAGCGAATCGTCGGGGAAATCATCGACGGTCTGCGCGAATCCCGGGCGGACGCGGTGTTTCTCGATCTTCACGGCGCGATGGTCGCGGAGCACATGGACGACGCGGAAGGCGAACTGCTGCGACGCGTGCGCAACGTAGTCGGGCCGGACGCCCTCGTCGTCGCCACGCTCGATCTGCATGCCAACGTTTCCGCGCAGATGTTCGAAAGCGCCAACGCGCTCGTGGCATACCGAACCTACCCGCATGTCGACATGTTCGACACGGGGGTGCGTGCGGCAAGGCTCCTGATGAAGATCGCCGCGGACCGGAAGTTCTACCATCGCGGCATGCGGCGCGGCCCGTTTCTGGTACCGATCGAGGCGATGACGACGTTCGCGCGGCCCGCGGCGGAGCTTTACGACGCGCTCGCCATGCTCGAATCCCGGCACGACGTGGACCTTTCCATCGCGATGGGCTTTCCCGCCGCGGACATCCCGGAGTGCGGCCCGACCATCTGGGGCTACGGGACGGACCACGCGGCGCTCTATTCGGCGTTGAATCACCTGTACCGGCAACTGACGTCGCACGAGGATGATTGGGGGGTCGACTACCTGAGCGCCAACGATGCGGTATTGCGGGCGATTGCGCTGGCGGAGCCGGCAAGCCGGCCGGTAGTCATCGCCGACACGCACGACAATCCAGGCGCCGGCGCCGATTCGAACACGACGGAGATGCTGGCGGCGCTGTTACGACATGGGGTCAAGCGCGCCGCCCTGGGAATTCTCTGCGATCCCTCGGCAGCCGCCGCCGCGCACGAGGCGGGGGTAGGCGCGACGCTTGATTTGACGCTGGCGGCTCGAACGCAACGAGCGCTACGGGCGAGGTTCGTCGTCGAGCATTTATCCGACGGCGTCTGCCGTCTGGAAGGGCCAATGATGCGCAATGCCGAAATGCGTCTCGGCCCCTGTGCATGCCTGAGCGTCGAGGGTATCCAGGTGGCGGTCAGCACCGCGAAAACCCAAATGCTCGATCTGAATCTCTATCGGATGTTCGGCATCGAGCCCGAAGCCATGTCGATTCTGGTCAACAAGAGCTCGGTCCATTTCCGTGCCGCCTTCGAGCCCATCGCCGAAGCGATCCTGATCGCCAGAACGGAGGATGGCATCGCGACCGACCCTGCCCGGCTGCCCTGGATCAAACTGGACCGCAGTGTCAGATCTGCCCCGCGCTACAAGCTGAAGAACAAATCGTAGTCAGTCGCCGATATTCGAGCAAGTCGTGGCTCGCCCCGCGCATGCCATCTCGATCCTCGACTTCAATGTCTTTCGGCGCGGGACGCTCTCAGGTCTCTCTCCCGCGCCCCGCCTGGAAAAAGCCGACGCTTCTTCAAGCGGTCTGGTCGTGCGGTGAACCGATACATCGCACCACCTTTTTTATTCTTCGCCCTGGTTGCGATTGCATTCGCTCCCACGCCATGAAAGCGCCCGCTGCGTGATTCGCGACCGGAGACTCGAATGGCTGGAAAACAGCACGCAGGCCATCACGTTGCCGTTCGAGCTTGACGACGACGGCAGCCCCCGGCAACGCGAGGCTCGCGCGTCTTCCTTCGGATGCTTCGAAGCCCATGGAATCGCAGCCGCCCACCCGCGCGACAAGATTCAAATTGCAAGAGAACGCCACGCAAGCGGAGGATCAGATCAATGAGGTTTCCTGCAATGCGTCGAAGCGCCGGCATCCTGGCTGAACATGCGAGACGACATGACGCCGCCCTGCTCGGATGAGGGCATGTCGCCCGTCGCGACCGTCGTCACCGACGCCGCATTCGACGACTTGATTGTCGATGCATTCGCACGTGTCTTGAAACAGGCGATCGCGAACCGCCGTGGCGACGACCGCAGCCGCTCGTGGAGCGCAACCACTGCGGATCTCTCCGCTTCGCTCCACGCCGCCGTTGCGGAAGGCGATCCTCTCAAAATCGCCGCGTTCGCGCTGTTGCATTGGCATCGCGGCGAAGCCGTCTCGGCCCGGCCTCCCGGGACGATGGCGTTCGCTCCGTCCGGCGAGCGGGTCCGACCGACACCGGATTCACGACCGAACGCCGGCCGGACCCCGACACCGCGTGCTCAACACCGTGACATCGATATCGACGGTTGGCCCGAGGAACCGCCGCGCGTATGCAAACCGTGCCTCGAGCCAGTGGACTTCGCGACTCGCTCAACCTCCACTCGATTACCGGATCGCCCTCCCCCCGTCGCCGGTCCGACCCGTCCGGCGCCGAGCCGGCACTGGATTCCCGCGGGCCGGGCCGCTCACGAGAGCGGTGTGGACCTCGACGTCGTGCGCGCGTGGGCAAAGGCGGAAGAGATCGAGCACCGTGAAGACGCGGGGATGCTCCTGGTAGACCGCGAGTCGATCATCGCGCGCGCGCATCGCTACTGGAGAGAGCTCGACCGTGCCGCCGGGATGGATCGTCGGGGCGATCCGGTGTGAACCCGGCTCCGCCGCGATGCATGGCAGACATCACGGTCGATGGACGAGACCGCGGCGCGAGGGCCGGCGCCGGCCGTCAGCAGGGCACGACGGAGGCAGGAAATCGGCGACCGGGCGCAGAACGGATTGGCCATGCCGCTGCCCCGCTCGTGGGGCGATCCTCTCGGGCAAGTCCGGCAACGCTTGACCCGCCGCGAGCCCCTCGAAAAACCTCGCGCGGCGCTGGCGTCATTCGCCAGCGCCGCGCGCATCGACCACTCGAGTCAACCCGACGACCTCAGCGCGTCACCCCCGCCGCCGCGCCCGCCGGCCGCTGCCGGCGCCGATAGGCGGTATCACGCGTGGCCAGCCAGTAGTAAAGCGGCGAGGTCAGCACGAGCCCGACCAGCCACGACAGGTCCGCCCCGTCCAGATGGGCCGGCACCGGGCCGGCGTACATCGGCGTGTTCATGAACGGGATCTGCACCGCGATGCCCACCGCGTAGGCGATCAGCGCCTGCGGGTTGAAGCGGCCGTAGATGCCGCCGTCCACGCGGAAGATCGAGTCGATGTCGTAGTCGCCCTTGTGGATCACGTAGAAGTCGATCAGGTTGATCGCCGTCCACGGCACCAGCACCACCAGCAGCGCGAGCACGAGATCCACGAGGTTCGACACGAAGTTGGTCGACACGCCGATCGCGCCGTAGCAGCAGGCCAGCAGGATCGCGATCGAGAAGCCGGCGCGGGCCCTGGCAGTGGGAATCCAGCGATACGCGAAGGTCTGGATCGAGGTGATCGACGAGAGCACCGCGCCGTACAGGTTCAGCGCGTTGTGGCTGATCACGCTGAGCAGGAACAGCACCAGCATCAGCGAGCCGAACGGGCCGGTGGCCTGCTTGACGGCGTCCATGGTGTCCACGCCCGGCGCGACGGCGAGCGCGGCCACGGCGCCGAACACGAACGCGAGCGACGAGCCGATCGAGCAGCCGAGGTAGGTGGCCCAGAACGTCGACGACACGCGCACGTCGGCCGGCAGATAGCGCGAATAGTCCGACACGTAAGGAGCGAACGCGATCTGCCAGAGCGCCGACAGCGACACGGTGGCGAGCCAGCCGGCGAAGTTGAAGCCGCCGCGCGTGGCGAAATCGGCGGTCTGCACGTGCGTGAAGATGTAGATGAAGCCGACCGCGATGCCGATGCCGAGCACCCAGGTGCCGATCCGGTTCAGGATGTGGATGAAGCGGTAGCCGATGATGCCGATCAGCCCGGAGCCGACCGCGCCGATCACGATGCCCACCGGCACCGGCACCGCCGAGGTGATGCCGTGCAGCGACTTGCCGGCCAGCACGATGTTCGAGGCGAAGAACGCCACGTACATCACGCCGGCGATCACGGTCACCAGCAGCGCGCCCCACGATCCGAACTGCGCGCGGCTCTGGATCATCTGCGGGATGCCCATCTGCGGGCCCTGCGCCGAGTGCAGCGCCATCAGCACGCCGCCCACGGCCTGTCCGACCAGGATCGCGACGATGCCCCAGAACAGGTTCAGGTGGAAGATCTGCACGCCGAGCGCGCCGGTCACGATGGGCAGCGGCGCGATGTTGCCGCCGAACCAGAGCGTGAACAGATCGCGCACCTTGCCGTGGCGATCCTCGGGCGGCACATAGCCGATCGTATGTTTTTCAATCAACGGGGACGCGGTGCGATCCGGGGTGGTCACGATGAAGTCTCCTTGCCTGCGCGGGTGACCGCGCGCTGTTACCGGTTCAAGGCTTGCCTGAACCCCTGCATCAATCATCGGCCGGCACGCGGCGCCGCGAGGCCGCCCCGAATCCGTGTCTTGCTTCGAAATCCGAATCAATTGCGAATGCGCGGCGCCCGTGGGCGGCGGCACGGTTCGACGGCGTCGTCACGCCTTCGCATGTCGCCCCGCTCGATACCGCCCCGCTTTTCCGGGTGCCTGGCCCGCCCGATGAAGGCCGGTCGACGCCGCCCGCCGCGCTCGCCCCTGCGAGTCCGCCACCGCGCCGCCATACTCGCTTCATCCGCCAGCCGTTTGATGTGAAACAAATTTAGCGAAGCCGATAATATTTGAGAAATATCGTTTTAGTGGGTCTTGCAAAGCTTTTTGCTATGTTCGTTTTTGAGACACGGCTGGCACAAAAACGGTGCCGGATCGCACCGGAAGCGACCCGAAAACGGGCCGCGGAGCCGTGTCCGGCGTGGGTTTTCGCGTGACGGGGACGGCGTCGGGGCGACCGCCGGCGCGTGCGCCGTGACACCGGACCCGCGGGTTTTCACGACCTTTCGTTTTCACCGGGGTTGGCGAACGGAGGCATGGCGCGCGCGGGCGGGACCGCTACCGCGCGCGTCGAAGCACATTCGCGGCCGCGATCAAAAATAAAATTTATGCTCGCGCCATATGATAAAAATCGGCCGCCGGCGCGCATCCGGGCGCACGGCCTGCGGTAAGGTACCAACCGGAACGACGAACGCCGGCCCGGCGCCCCGTGCGCGGCCGGGCAGCAGAGGTGGATGTGGCCTTCTATACATTGCGACAACTGAAATACTTCGTGACCACGGTCGAGGCCGGCAGCGTGGCCGAGGCTTCGCGGCAGCTGTACATCGCGCAGCCCTCGATCTCGAACGCGATCAAGGGCCTGGAGGAAAGCTTCGGCGTGAAGCTGTTCATCCGCCATCACGCGCAGGGCGTGTCGCTCACGCCGAGCGGCACGCGCTTCTACCGCAAGGCGCAGGAACTGCTGCGCATGGCCCACGAGTTCGAGCAGAACGCGCTGGCCGACAACGACGTGGTGACGGGCCAGATCGACATCGGCTGCTTCGAGACGGTGGCGCCGCTCTACCTGCCGCAACTGATCGCGGGGTTTCGCGAGCTCTACCCGGGCGTCCACATCCGGATTCGCGACGGCGACCAGCAGGAACTCGTGCAGGGCCTCACGGCCGGCACCTTCGACGTGGCGTTCCTCTACGACCACGAGCTGGACGGCACGATCGAGACCGAACCGCTGATGCCGCCGCAGCGCCCCTACGTGCTGCTGCCGGAAAACCACCGTTTCGCGGAACAGACGCAGGTGTCGCTGCGCGACCTCTGCGTCGAGCCGATGATCCTGCTCGACGTGCAGCCGAGCCGCACCTACTTCGTGAGCCTGTTCCACGCACTCGGGCTCACGCCGAACATCGTGTTCGGCTCGCCGTCGATCGAGATGGTGCGCGGCATGGTGGGCCAGGGCTTCGGCTTCTCGCTGCTGGTCACGCGCCCGCATTCCGAATGCACCTACGACGGCAAGAAGGTCGTGACGATCGGCATCGCCGAGCCGGTGGCCACCTCGGGGCTCGTCAGCGCCCGGCTCAAGCGCGGCCAGCTGACGAAGCCGGCGCAGCTGTTCGTCGACTTCTGCCGCGAACGGCTCACCGAGCTGAGCGCGCGCCCGCGCCACGCGGAGCCCGACGACGAATGAAACGGGCCGCGCCCGCCGACGCGGCGCGCGGCCCCGAGGATGCCAGGATGAAGGCGCGGGCGCGGTGGAGAATCTCCCCCCGCGCCCGGCCGGTCGAGCCGGCTCAGCCGGCCACCGCCAGATGCCCGGCCAGCCGCGCCAGCATCGCGTCGCAGCGTTCGAGCTGCTCGATGCTGACGAACTCGTCGGGCTTGTGCCCCTGATCCATGCTGCCCGGCCCGCACACCACGGTCGGGATCCCCGAACGCTCGAACAGGCCGCCCTCGGTGCCGAACGCCACCGTGCCGAACTCGCGGGAGCCGCAGAGCAGCGCGAGCAGCTCGGCCGCCTCGCTGTCGGGCGGCGTGGCGAGCGCCGGATAGGCCGACAGCGGCTGGAAGCGGATGCCGGTGTCGGGCTGCACGGCGCGCATCCTCGGCAGCAATTCCGATTCGGCGTAGTGGCCCAGCTGGTCGGCGACCTGCTGCGCCTCGAAGCCCGGCAGCGCGCGCACCTCGAAATCGAATTCGCATTCGGCCGGCACGATGTTGAGCGCGCGCCCGCCGTGGATCACGCCCGTCTGCACGGTCGAGAACGGCGGATCGAAACGTGCGTCGTGATGCTCGGGCGCGGCGAGGTCGCTGCCGATCTCGCCGAGCCGGCCGATCAGCTTCGCCGCGTATTCGATCGCGTTCACGCCGTAGGGCGCGTAGGCCGAGTGGCAGGCGGCGCCCTTCACGTGGCAGCGCATCGCGAGCTTGCCCTTGTGGCCGAGCACCGGCTTCAGCCCGGTCGGCTCGCCGATCAGGCACAGGCGCGGCCGGGGTTCGCGCCGCTCCAGCTCGGCCAGCATCGGCCGCACGCCGAGGCAGCCCACTTCCTCGTCGTAGGAGAACGCCAGATGCACGGGCAGCGTCAGCTCGCGTTCGAGAAAGCGCGGCACCGCCGCGAGCACCGAGGCGAGGAAGCCCTTCATGTCGGCCGTGCCGCGCCCGTACAGGCGCCCGTCGCGCTCGGTCAGCCGGAACGGCTCGACGCTCCAGGCCTGGCCGTCCACCGGCACCACGTCGGTATGGCCCGACAGCACGATGCCGCCGCGCTCGCGCGGGCCGATCGTCGCGAACAGGTTCGCCTTGGTGCGCTCGGCGTTGTGGAACAGCTCGCTCTCGACACCGAACCCGGCCAGGTAGTCGCGCACGAATTCGATCAGCTCGAGGTTCGAGTCCCGGCTGACGGTGGCGAAGCCGATCAGCCGCGCGAGCAGCTCGCGGCTGGTCATCGGCCCGGTCGCCGGATGCGCCGCCTCACTCATCGCCGGGCACCCCGTAGCTCGGCGCGACGGTCGGATTGATCGCGCGCGTCAGGTAGTCGGCCATCTGCGGGCGGTAGGCCTGCCACAGCGCGTCGAGTTCGCCGATCGGGTCGGCCTCGGCCCAGTCCACGCGCAGGTCGACGATCGGCCAGGTCACGTCGCCGGCGATCTTCAGCGCGGCCGAATGGATCGGCCCCGCCTCGCCGCCCGCCGCGACGGCGGCCTGCATCGCCGCGATCAGGCGGTCGGCGAGCGCGCCGGGCGTGGTTTCGAAGGCCGGCACCATCGCCTCGATCACCTTCGGGTCCGACAGCAGGTTGCCGGCGGCCACGCACTGCTCGCCCGCCACCGCGTGGTGCAGGCCGAGCGATTCCTTGCCGCTGAACAGCGCGGTGCGGCCCTGGCCGTCGATCACCGTCACCTGCCGGTACTGGCTCCAGCCGTTCGCGCTGAGCGCGCGGTCGAGCGCGGCGGCCGGATCGAGCTGGCCGGCCTCGAGCAGGTCGAGGATCTGCGGGCCGAGCGCGGGCAGCGTGACGTTCTGCGTGGCCACCGCGCCCACGCCGGCGCGCACCCACGGGCAGCGCGCGCCCACCGCGATGCTCGACGAGCTGATCGCGATGCCGAGCTGCCCGGTTTCCTGACACCGTCCGACGATCGAGAAAGTCATGTCCGTCTCCTTATGCCTGCGCGGGCGCCCGGTGGTCCGGGATCACCGCGATCACGTCGATTTCCATCAGCCATTGCGGCTGCCCCAGCGCGCTGACCACCAGCCCCGTCGAGATCGGAAACACGCCCTTGAGCCACTTGCCCACTTCCTGATAGACGGCCTCGCGGTAGCGCGGGTCGATCAGGAACGTGGTGGTCTTGACGATGTGCGAAAGGTCGCTGCCGGCTTCCTCCAGCAACTGCTTGACGTTCTTCATCGCCTGCTCGGCCTGCGCGCGCGCGTCGCCGAGGCCCACCAGGTTGCCGTCGAAATCGGTGCCCACCTGGCCGCGCACGTAGACCGTGTTGCCGGCGCGCACGGCCTGGCACAGGTCATTGTCGAGCGTCTGGTTCGGATACGTGTCCTTCGTATTGAACATCCGGATGCGGGTGTGCGTCGGTTCGCTCATGAATCCACCTCGTCGATTGCGATTCGATAAAAAAGCCGCGCCGCCGCGATCGAAATCCGGCGGCGCCAGTCGTGCGGGCCCGCGCTCAGGCCGTGGCGGCCGGCTTCCAGCCGTCCGGGATCACGGCGATCACGTCGATCTCCATCAGCCATTCCGGCTGGCCCAGCGCCACCACGGTCAGGCCGGTCGAGATGGGATGCACGCCCTTGAGCCACTTGCCCACCTCGCGGTAGACGGGCTCGCGATAACGCGGATCGATCAGGTAGGTGGTGGTCTTGACGATGTGCGAGAGATCGCTGCCGGCTTCCTCCAGCAGCTGCTTGACGTTCTTCATCGCCTGCTCGGCCTGCGCGCGCGCGTCGCCGAGGCCCACCAGGTTGCCGTCGAAGTCGGTGCCGATCTGGCCACGCACGTAGACGGTGTTGCCGGCCCGCACGGCCTGGCAGAGGTCGTTGTCGAGCGACTGGTTCGGGTAGGTATCCCTGGTGTTGAACATCCGGATACGGGTATGGGTGGGCATCAGTTCACTCCGATTTCGCTGGGGCTCGGCGCTTGCGCGCCGGCGATCGTGGCGCGCGATTCGCTCGCCGCCTGCGCGTGGCGCTCGGCGCCGTCTCGATACGACAGGTATTTGCGCTGGGTGGCGATGTGGTCGGCCACGTGCTTCGCGTCGTGCCACACGCCCCAGATGAAGCTCGAACCGCGCCGCGACTGCCACGGCAGGCCGAGGAAATAGATGCCGGGCTCGCTCGACACGCCGCGCTGGTGCCTCGGCTTGCCCTTCGCGTCGAACGCGTCCACCTGCAGCCAGCGGTAGTCGACGGCGTAGCCGGTGGCCCAGATGATCGAGGTGACGCCGGCGCGCGCCAGGTCGAGTTCGAGCAGCGGCTGCGCGAGGCAGGCCGGATCGGCCGGGATCACGCGCGCCTCGGGTTCCTCGGGCAGGTCCAGGCCGTTGCGCGCGACGTAGGCGTCGGCCTCGTCGAGCAGCGAGAGGTAGTTCTCGTCGCCGCGCGCGATGTTGGCGGCCAGGTCGGCCTCGAAGCTCACCACCTCGCCGTCGAACGCGCGGGTCAGGCCGACCAGTTGCACGCCCTGGTTGGCGAGGCGCCGGAAATCGACGGTGTGGCCGCCGCGCGCGCCGCTGACGGCGATCGTCACGTGCTCGCGGCCCGGCTGCGCGGCCTCGGCGTCCCACTTGCCGAGCACGCCGAGCCACCAGCAGAAGTCGCGGTTGCGGTAGGCGCGCGGCGGGCGGTCGTGCGGGCCGACCGACAGGTAGACGTCGCGGCCCGCGCGCTGCAGCTCGTCGGCGATCTGCACGCCGGAGGAGCCCGCGCCCACCACCAGCACGCCGCCCGCGGGCAGCTGCTGCGGGTTGTGATAGTCGGCCGAATGAAGCTGCGTGAGCGTGGAGGTGGCCGGCGCGATCGGCGGAATCACCGGGCGCTGGAACGGGCCGGTGGCCACCACCACGCGGCTCGCCTCGATCGTGCCGTCGCTGGTCTCGATCGTGAAGCCGGGGCGGCCCTGGTTTCGCACCACCTTCGTGACCTCGACGCCGGTACGGATCGGCGCGTTGAACTTCCTCGCATAGGCTTCGAAATAGTCGGCCACGCGATCCTTCGAGGCGAACGCATCGGGATCGAGATCGTCGAATTCGAGGCCGGGGAAACGGTCGTGCCAGGCCGGTCCGTTCGCCACCAGCGAATCCCAGCGGCCGGTGCGCCAGCGCTCGGCGATCCGGTCGCGCTCGAGCACCAGGTGCGGCACCCCGAGCTTGCCCAGATGTTCGCTCATCGCGACGCCGGCCTGGCCGGCGCCGACGACGAGCGTGTCTACGACTGTGTTCTCGACTGTCATCGCGAATTCCTCTGAAATGCTGTTTCCGTCCACGGCGTCGGCACCGTGGCTCGCATGAATGGAATTCTGTTCAGAGCCGGGGATTCGCGAAATGATGTTTTTTGTGGTCGCTGGCTAGGAAAAAGCTGGAGGCCCGCGCCAGGCCTCGCGCGGCGGCCGGTGCCGCACCGTCGCGGCGCGCCGGGGCGCCGGCGCGGGGCGTGCCTGCCCGTTTCGGGTGCCGGATCGGCACCACGCGGCCGCCGTGGCGTCGGAACCGCACGCCCTGCGCGAGGCCGCCGTCCACCAGGAAGCTGGTGCCGGTCGTGAAGCTCGCGGCGCGGCCGGGGAGGAACACCGTCGCGCGCGCCACCTCGTCGGGCCGCGCCATGCGCCCCATCGGGTTGGCCGCGGGGCAGGCCTGGAATGTGTCGGGCGGCTCGCGCTTGCTCCGGCCCCACACGCCGTCCTCGAAATAGACGTTGCCGGGCGGACACCGCGTTGACGCGGATGCCTTCACGCGTGGCGCGCCGACAGCGTCTTGCCGTAGTGGATCAGCGCCGCCTTCAGCACGCCATGGGGCTCGGCGAAGCGCTCGACCTCGCGGCCCGGCACGCTCGAGATCAGCACCACCGAGGCAGCCCGCGACTGGCGCAGGCAGCGCCGCACTGACGAAGCCGACCGTGCCGAGCAGGTCGGTATCGAACGCGCGCCGCCACGCGGCCGGATCGCCGCCGGTGCATGCCGGCGGCTGCTTGACGCCTCGCGGCCACAACGACATCGTCTCGCGAGCCTCCGGCCCGACGCCGCGTGTCCCCCGGGCCGACGCGGCTGCAAGGCATGCCGCTCAATCCGTGCCGGAATCGAACACGATCGTCACCAGTCCGCCGTACCGATGCCCTGTCTGCATCTGCCGCGTCGCGCCTGGCTGGGTCCGGAACGTCAATCGCGCCGGCACGATGCCGACGGGCAGCCCGGCGAGCGGCGTGAATGCACGCGCGGTCGTCGTCAGCCGGCTGTCGATCGCCACCCTGCCGCTGTCGTCCTTCAGGTGGTTGTCGGTCAGCAGCGCATCGACCGCCAGCGGCGCCCCACCCGCCAGATCGACGATGCCGCAGGTGTCGCCGGCCGGATTCTGGCATTGCAGCGAGATCCGCACCGGCCCGAGCGTGGCGAAATCGAACGGCACCTCGGCCGTGAGCGTGGGCGGCATCCTGCCCTGCCAGTCGAACCAGCCGCCCGGCGGCGCCAGATCGGCGCTGACCACGCCGTCGTGATCGCCGGGAAAGCGAATGTACATGTCGGGTAGCACGGTCAGCACGAAGTCGAGCGAGACGTCGTCCACGGTGCCCTGAAAGTTTCTGCCGAAATAGATATCGCGGCCGGCGCCGTAGCGGTAGAGGTAGCTGCCGCGGTAGACGCCCGGCGCCCAGGTCCACGGCTTGGCGAGAGTGAGCCGGTATCGAAAGCTCAGATGACTGTAGGCGATCCACTGCGGATAGGTGAGATACGCCGTCGCCGGCATCACGTAGCACACCACCGGGCCGGGACCGGACGCGCCGAACATCGCATAGACGTCGTCGTAGGTGTACCAGTGGGTCGGTTGGTACCTCGGCGTGCCGACCGCACGGCAATTCGTGCCGCGCGGCGAACCGTATTGCCTTTCGTCGCCGCCGATGGACGGATAGTGATAAAAACCGATGGCATCGACGGTCAGTTCGACCTGCCTGGAGATTCCGCTCTGGCTTGTGACAGTGACCGGTTTCACGCCCGCATCGAACGCCAGATAGGCGTTGTCCTCGGGATTGGAAAAGGAAGTCCGAGGCACGGTTTTCGTGCCGATGCCGGGGTTCTTCGACAGATTGCCGGCCCAGGGGAACAGGATGCTGAAGTAGCCTTGCGGGCACATGCCGGGCAGGTCGACGCAAATGCCGCTTTGCGGTGTGGTGTTGGTGAACTGGCCGCCGGCGCCCATCACGCTGCTCTTGTAGCTCGCCGTGATCGTCAATTCCGAGGCCCATGCCGGCTCCTGTGCGAAGAGGCTCAGCAGCAGGAGGCCGCCCGACAGCAGGATCCGCGCGCACGATCGGCAAATCCACGGCCGGTGGACTGTCGCGACGGGCCTGGTGATCCGCCCGCGCGGACGCGTCGCGCATCGATGCCGGCACAACACGGACTGCTGGGCGAAAACCGACGAAGCCGATCGCAAATTCACCTCGACAATTGCCACCGGCGTTTCGCGCCGGCGTTTCGCGCCGGCGTTTCGCGCCGGCGTTTCGCGCCGGCGTTTCGCGCCGGCGTTTCGCGCCGGCGTTTCGCGCCGGCGTTTCGCGCCGGCGTTTCGCGCCGGCGTTTCGCGCCGGCGTTTCGCGCCGGCGTTTCGCGCCGGCGTTTCGCGCCGGCGTTTCTGCTTTCAACTAGAAAGTTTGAAGCCGCACTCGATTGAGGAGTTGATTAACGTCACATTTTATTCAGCATTCCGAATAAAACCATCGCGATACCAGACAACGAGGTCTCGAAACCGAGGCGAATGAACCGCCCCGCGCGGGCCGCTCAGCACTGCACCGGCGCCAGGAACCGCTCCACCAGCCGCACGAAATAGCCGGCGCCCACCGGCAGCAGCGCGTCGTTGAAATCGTAGCTGGCGTTGTGCAGCAGGCACGGGCCGCCGCCGTGCCCCATCGCGCGATGCTCGCCGGTGCCGTTGCCGATGAACGCGTAGCAGCCGGGCCGCTCGCGCAGCATGAACGAGAAATCCTCGGCGGCCATGGTGGGCTCGGCCGTCGCGTTCACATGCTCGTCGCCCACCAGCTCGCGCATCACGCCGGCCGCGAACGCGGTCTGCGCCGCGTCGTTGACGGTGGCCGGATACTGGTGCGTGAATTCCACCTCGCTCTCGCATTCGAATGCCGCCGCGGTGGCGGCCACCACCGCCCGCATGCGCCGCTCGATCAGCTCGAGCGTGGCGTCGGAGAAGGTCCGCACGGTGCCGCCGAGCCATGCGTCGGTGGGCACCACGTTCATCGCCTCGCCGGCGTGGATCTGCGTGACCGACAGCACCGCGCCGTCGACCGGATTGCGGTTGCGCGTGACGATGCCCTGCAGCGCGGCCAGCACCTGCCCGGCCGCGAACACCGGGTCGCGGCCCAGATGCGGCATCGCCGCGTGGCAGCCGGCGCCGCGCAGCGTGATGCGGAACAGGCTGGTGGACGCCATCAGCGGCCCGGGGCGCACGGCGAAATCGCCGGCCGCGATGCCGGGCCAGTTGTGCAGCCCGAACACGGCATCCACCGGGAAGCGCTCGAACAGGCCATCCTCGATCATCGCGCGCGCGCCGCCGCCCGCCTCCTCGGCCGGCTGGAAGAACAGCTGGACGGTGCCGTCGAAGCCGCCCTCGCGCGCCAGGTGGCGGGCCGCGCCGAGCAGCATCGCGGTGTGGCCGTCGTGGCCGCACGCATGCATCGCGCCGGCCACCGTCGAGCGGTGCGCGAAGCGGTTCGCCTCCTGCACCGGCAGCGCGTCCATGTCGGCACGCAGGCCGATCGCGCGCGGGCTGGTGCCGCGCCGCAGCGTGCCCACCACGCCGGTGCGGCCCACATTGCGCGTGACCACGTAGCCCCAGCCCTCGAGCCGCGCGGCAACGAGCTCGGCGGTGCGGAACACGTCGTAGCCGATCTCGGGATGGGCGTGGATGTCGCGGCGGATCGCCTGCAATTCGGCCGCGTCGGCCTGGATGGATTCGATCAGTGTCATGCGGGGTCCTTGATGTCTTGTCGCTCGCGAGCGAGCGGGCCGCTCAGATATGGAACAGCTGGGCGACCAGCGTGGCGCCGATGAACGTGCCGGCGTTCGCGACGAACGACACCACCACGATGCGCCAGCCGAGCCGGCGGAACGCCGGGATGTCCTTGGCGATCGACAGGCCGGCGAACGCGAGCATCGGCGTGGTCACGCCGAGGAAATCGTTGTGCGAGCTGAACGCGGCGATCTGCGTGGCCCACGGGCACCACGGCGAAGTCAGGAACATCGCCACCACCGACACCCAGCAGACGGCCGGAATCCGGCGCCCCGTGACGCGCGCGAGCGCCTCGCCGAGGATCGTCGCGGCCACCATGATGGCGATCCCGGGCAGCCCGGCGAGCGGCGTGGTGCCATGGGCGATCCAGTCGCAGACGAGCGCCATCGCGGCCGTCGCGATCCACGCCAGCAGATAACCGCCGTAGCCGAGCTTCGGCGCCTCGGTGCGCACCTCGCCGAGCGACGGGCCGGCCGCTGCCGTGGCCTGGCCCGACGCCCTGGTGGTGCGCCCGATCAGCGGTTCGAGCACGCGGTAGCCCCACACCGCGAGCGGCAGCGAGATGAACAGCGTGAAATACGTGCCGATGGTGGTGGTGATCAGGTTGCTGGCCGCCGCGAACGCGAGCACCGACTTGGCGGTTTCGGCGTCCTGCTGCGCGGCGATCGCGCCCGAGGCCGCCGCCATCATGCTGCCCGAGCCGACGCCCGAGCCCATCGCCAGCGCGAGCGGATCGAAGATGCCGAGGCTCGTGACGAAGCCGGCGAAGATCGCGATGAACACGGCGCCGAACACGGTGCCGGTCAGGTATTCGGCCAGCACGCCGCGGCCCTCGGCCGAATCCATCCCGTACTTCTCGCCGATGATGGCGAGGCTCGGCTCGCGACCCACCGAAAACGTCGCGCCGATCGCCTCGCGCTTGATGCCGAGCACGAGCGCGAGCGGCAGGCCGAGCAGCAGCGTGCCGACGAAGTGGCCGAACTCCTGGAACGCGAGCGCCCAGCCGGCCGCGGCGAGCTTCGGCAGCGCGCTGCCCACCATCAGCCCGAGCTTCGAGACGAACAGCAGCAGCGCCGGCTGCAGGATCGCGGCGGCGAAAAACTGATCCGATACGTCGAGCCGCGCGCCGCCGCGCCAGCGCGAGCCGGCCAGCCCGACCGCGGCGCCGAGCAGCAGCGCCCAGATCATCGGCAGCAGCACCACCTTGCCGGGCCCGATCCTGAACGCGAACGCGCCGATCCATTCCGCCACCAGCAGGATGCCGGCCGCGTAAAGCAATACCTTCGCGCTCTGCGCGCCGCCGAACGCGTGGCGTTCGACTCCCAGTGCCTGTGCCATCTTCCGTCTCCCGTTGCGCCCGGCCTTCGTCGCGAGGCCGGACCGTTTTACAGATATCCGAACGCGGTGGGCGGCGCCTCGGCCGTCTCGACCCACACGCTCTTGGTCTGCGTGTATTCGTGGAGCGCCTCGACACCGCTCGAGCGCCCGTAACCGCTCATGCCGTAACCGCCGAACGGCGACGCGACGTTGATCGTCTTGTAGCCGTTCACCCAGAACGTGCCGGCGTTGACCTGCGCGGCCACGCGGTGCGCGCGCGCCACGTCGGTGGTCCACGCCGCGCCGGCCAGACCGAAGTCGCTGTCGTTGGCGATCGCGATCGCTTCGTCTTCCGTATCGAATGGAATCGCGGCCACCACCGGCCCGAAGATCTCGGTGCGCGCCACCTCCATCGCGTTGCTCGCGCCGGCCAGCACCGTCGGCGTGACGAAGTAGCCGCCGCCCGGCGCGCGCTCGGCCGAACCCGCCGCGAGCGTCGCGCCGGCCTCCACGCCGCGCGCGATCATCGCGAGCACGTGATCGTACTGCTTGCGGTTGTTGATCGGGCCGACCTCCGTCAACTCATCGAGTGGTGCGCCCACCCGGATCTTGCGCGCGCCGGCCGCCACCATCGCCACGAAATCGTCATAGACGGCGCGCTGCACCAGCAGCCGGGAGCCCGCCACGCAGCTCTGCCCGGCGCCGGCGAAGATCGCCGCCTGCGCCGTGAGCGCCGCGCGCTTCAGGTCCGCGTCGGCGAACACGATGTTGGCCGACTTGCCGCCCAGTTCGAGCACGCACGGCAGCACGCGGCGCGCGGCCGCCTCGGCGATGCGCGCGCCGGTGGCCGGCGAACCCACGAACACCACCTTGCTGACCGCGCGGTGCGCGATGGCGGCCTGCCCGACGGTGTGGCCGTAGCCGGCCAGCACGTTGACGAGCCCGCGCGGCAGCCCCGCGCGCTCGCCGAGCCGCGCCACCGCGAGCGAGGTGAACGGCGTGAGTTCGGAGGGCTTGAGCAGCACGGCGTTGCCCATCGCGATGGCCGGCGCGACCTGCCAGCCGCAGGTGAACACCGGCGCGTTCCACGGCGTGATCTGCAGCACCACGCCGGCCGGCTCGCGGCGCGTGTAGTTCAGGTGCGAGGTGGGCACGGGGATCACGCTGCCGTAGAACTTGTCGGTCCAGCCCGCGTAGTACTCGAACATCTCGGCGACCTTCGCCACCTCGCCGCGGCAGTCGCGGATCGGCTTGCCCGAGCCGAGCGCCTCGAGCCGCGCGATCGCCTCGGCCTCGGCGCGGATCGCGCGCGCCACCTCGTGCATCACGCGGCCGCGCGCGGCGTGCGTGAGCGCCCACCACTCGCGCTGCGCGCGCTGCGCGGCGCCGGCCGCGTGGTCGATCACGGCGGCGCCCGCGTCACGGTAGGCGAGCGTCGGCTCGCCGGTGGCCGCGTCGTGCAGTTGCACCGGCTCGCCGTGGCCTTCCACGAAGGTGCCGTCGAGATACGAGCCGATCGTGGTCACGTCGGGGAAGAAGTGGGTGAACGCGGCGAGAAGCTGGTCTGCATGCTGGGCCATGGAGTCGGTTCCGGTAGGAAGTTCGGATGCGGGTTCGAATATCGATGCTGGGACGGATGGGGGACGGCGCCGCTCAGGCGCGGTCGAGCAGTTCGACGATGCGGTTGAAATCCTCGGCGTCGCCGATCACGGCCTCGCTCGCGGCCCACTGGCGCGCGGCCTCGCGCGCCACGGGCGCCGCGCCGCCCTGCTGGTCGAGCAGGCCCAGCGCGAGCCGCACGTCCTTGCGCATCAGCTTCATCGTGAAGCCCGAATCGAACGCGCCGTTGAAGATCCAGGTCGGGTAGTTGACGAGCGTGGCGCTGTTGCGGCCCGAGCCGCCATTGAGCGCCTCCACCAGCTTTTCGGGGTCCACGCCGGCCGCGCGCGCGGCGCGCACCGCCTCGCTCGCGGCCAGCAGGTGGATGCCGGTCAGCAGGTTGTTGAGCAGCTTGGTGACGTGCCCGGCGCCCACCGGCCCGACGTGGACGCGCTTCGCGCTGATCGCGGCGAGCACCGGTTCGACCGCTTCGACGTCGGCCGGCGCGCCGCCGAGCACCATCGTCATGGTGGCCGTAGCCGCGCCCTTCGGGCCGCCGCTGACCGGGCCGTCGACGAAGCCGATGCCGCGCTCGGCCAGCGCCGCCGCCACGCGCCGCGTGCTGTCGGGGTCGGCGGTGGTGGTGTCCACCACGATCGCGCCGCGCCGCGCATGGGCCAGCACGCCGTCCTCGCCCAGCACCACCGCCTCGACCACCGCCGAGGTCGGCAGCGACAGCAGCAGCAGGTCCGCGTCGCGCGCGATCCCGGCCACCGATTCGCGCGCCTCGATCACGCCTGCGGCGGCCAGCGCGGCCGCCACGCCGGGCGCCGCGTCGTAGCCGAGCACCGCATGGCCGCCGCGCCGCAGCGAGCCTGCCATGCCCCGCCCCATGTTGCCCAACCCGATCACGCCTACCGTTTTCATCAGACGAACTCCCGATGTGAAGTGGAACGGGCCGCCTCGTCGAGCCGTGCCGGCACCGCATGTCGATACGATGTTGCGGTGGCCGACTCGTATAATCAATCAACGCCAATATTGAAACTGTTCTATTTTTTAGAACACTCCACCGATGACCGACACCCTCACCGACAGCCGCATCGTCTACTTCTACGAGGCCGTGCGCTGCGGCACG
Source organism: Burkholderia plantarii (assembly GCF_001411805.1). Lineage (NCBI taxonomy): Bacteria > Pseudomonadati > Pseudomonadota > Betaproteobacteria > Burkholderiales > Burkholderiaceae > Burkholderia > Burkholderia plantarii. The sequence goes on from NZ_CP007213.1 coordinate 3,327,705, forward strand.
ATCCGCGCGGCGGCCGACTGGCTCGACGTGGCGCCGTCGGCCGTGAGCCGCCAGATCGGGCTGCTGGAAAAGGAACTCGACGCCACCCTGGTGGAGCGCCACGCGCGCGGCGTCACGCCCACCGCGGCGGGGCATTGCGTGATCGAGTATTTCCGCGAGCAGCTCGCGCATCGCGACGACCTGCTCTCGCAGTTGCAGGAACTGCGCGGGCTCAAGACCGGGCAGGTCGCCGTGGTGCTCGGCGAGGGTTTCGTGTCGGACCTGCTGGCCGGGCCGATGCAGCAGTTCTGCCGGCAGTACCCGGGCATCCACGTCAATCTCGACGTGGGCAGCACCAACGACGTGATCCGCAAGATCTCGAACGACGAGGGCGAGATCGGCCTCGTCTACAACCCGCCCGACGAGCCGAAGCTGGTGTCGCGCGCCACCCGGCGCCAGCCGATGATGGCGATCGTCGGCCCGAGCTTCCCGCGCCGCACCCACAAGGTGCTCACGGTGCAGCAGCTGGCGGGCTACCCGCTCGCGGCCACGCACCCGTCCTACGGCACGCGGCAGATGCTGGAGGCGGTCGAATACGCCGAGCGCGTGCGGCTCGCGCCCGTGGTCACGACCAATTCATTCGCCATCCTGAAGGATTTCGTGAAGTCGGGGCTCGGCATCGCCGTGATGCCGGCATTCGCGGTGTCGGCCGAGCTGCAGGCCAGGGAGCTGTTCGCGATCGAGATCGCGCATCCGATCCTCGAGAACGCCGAGGCGCACATGGTCACGCGCGTGGGACGCAAGCTGTCGGTGGCGGCCAACAAGATGCTGCAGATGATGACGGGGCAGATGCGGGCGTTTCGCTGAGGGCGCGGGCTTGCGGCCGCGCCACGTGGCATCGATGCCCGCGCCCCGATCGAATCGCCACCGGGAAAATGATGAAAGGCACGCGCCGGCGTTGCTCCGCGGCGGTCGGTGCGAAGCTGGCGCCGACAGCGGCGTCTGTTCCCGTGACCGACTCTTCGAGGGGGCGGCCGATCAAACGCCATGCGCGAAGCCTGGACTACCCAGGCAATGCCGGACGCCGTCGGCCTGTAAAACGAATCCGGGACGGTTCAGGATTCGCCATCACGGTAGCGTTGACGCGCCAGCCTGATCTCGCCGTGATTTCTCTCCGCCCACGAGATGAATTCGGCAAGCGGCGCGAGCAGCGACTGGCCGAGAGGCGATAGCCTGTACTCGACCGAAGGTGGCTTGGTGGGGAACACCTCGCGAATGACGATCCCGTCTTCCTCGAGGTTGCGCAGTGAATGAGTCAGTGAGCGCTTCGAGATGTCGGGCACCGCCTTCATCAATTCGGCGAAGCGGCGCGGCTTCTCGGCAAGCGCCATCACGAGCAACGTGGTCCATTTCTCGCCGAGACGATCGAGAACATCGCGCACCGGACAATTCGACTCAATAACGGGCATCGCGACCCAGCGCTTGTAGCTTTCGATCACGACATCATGGGTATCCGACATTGAAGATCTCGATGTGAGGGGCGGCCCGAGATCAGGCTGCGTCGTCGCGGGTCTCGCCAAACGTCAACATGATCTTTCCACCCCGCATGGCGTGCGCGACCGCGTCGTTGACGCGTCCGAGGGGATAGCATGCCGCCACGGGTTGTTCGATTCCGCCCGGCTCCAGGGCGCAGAGCACTGATTCTAGCGTGGGGCGGATCCGGGCCACGTTCTCCGGCCGGCCTTCGAAGAATCCATGCACCGAGACGCGCTTGAAGATTAGATGCTGCGCCGATACTTCCATCGGTCGATGACTGGCCGCGCCATAGGCAACCAATGCACCATCGGACGCGAGCAAGGACGCGAGGCGGCCGGCCGACGGGCCACCCACGCCGTCCAGCGCCAGTCGCACCCGCGAACCGTTCAATTCCGCGTCGCCGGTCGGATCCAGCCCGTCATCGAGGCGGACGATCTCGCAGCCCGCCTCACGCACCCGTCCGATATCCGCTGCCGCGCGCACGAACCCGAGAGTGCGCAGACCACGGCGGGACGCAAGGCCCGCAATGCAGTGCCCCAGTCCGGAGTTCGCGGCGTTATAGGCGACCACGTCTCCGGGGGCGAGCGGGACATAGTCGTCCAGCAACATCGCGGCCGTGACCAGGTTGATCGTCGCCATCGCGGCCTGCTGCAGCGTGACGTTCGGGGGGACCACCGTCAATTGCCGGGCTTTCACGGTCAAGCGCTCCCGCCAGGTTTGCGCCATGAACGGAAGCACGACGCGCGTGCCCGGGCGCATTCCCTCGACATCCTCTCCGGTGGCGACGATCACGCCGGCGCCCTCGTTGCCCAGCGTGGCGGGAAGCTGCGGGCGCCAATCGTATATTCCGCGCGCGACCATCAGGTCGCTGACATTGACCGGGGCATATCGCATCTGCACCAGCACTTCCCCCGCCCCGGGAGCGGGAGGCTCGGGCACGTCATGCAGCGCGATGCCGGCCAGCGGCTCGCCGTACGATGTCAAGCGCGCGGCTTTCATGCGCCGGTCTCCTTCCCCAGAAACCAGCGTTCGTCGAGTTCCGGCGCCAATCGATCGCGCAGGCCCGCGGCGAGTGACAGCACCGCGTCAAGTGGACTGAACGCAATGTGCAGGGTCGTCACCCGCGCGTCGGCATTTCGAACGATCGAAACGAGTCCGGCGGCCGGCTTGCCGTCCTGCAATCGAACGTCATACTCGAAATAGCTACGCTCGCCGACATGGCCAAGGAAGCGCGGCTTTTGCGTCGCATATTGAGCCGCGCCGGCTTTGACGATCCGCAGCACGACGTCCCGGCCGCGCACGGCCTGGCGTAATACCGAGGATTCCAGTACGACGTCGTCGGCGAGGTCGTCGAGAAAAGGATGGCGCGAGGAAGATTCGTTCATCAATGACTCCCGTTCCGGTGCAGGCATCAGCTACCGGTTCCACCGGTTTCGATGGATTCGCTCTCGGCGCCGATGGCCGGATCGGAGATGACCAGGCTGCCGAGGGAGCGCAAATCGAAGCCCCGCAAATCCTGCAGACGTCCCTCACGAACCTTGTCAGGCCATGCGGGATCAGTCAGCAAGGCGCGGCCGACCGCGACCAGGTCGAATTCGCCGTCGTTGAGGCGCGCGCGCAGTTCGTCAAGGCCGCCGGGGCCGGCATTTCCCCCCTTGCCGGTCAGCAAATCGGTGACGTCCGGGCCGTCGAGGCCGACGGAGCCGACGGTGATCGACGGCTTGCCGCTCAAACGTCGCGCCCAACCCGCCAGATTCAACGGCGAAGGCGCGAAGGCCGGCTCCCAGAACCGGCGCTGGGACGCGTGGAACATGTCGACGCCGGCATCCGACAGGACGTTCAGAATGGTGCCGAACTCATACGGATCGTCCGCGATGCGCGCATCGAACGCCTTCTGCTTGAACTGCGAAATGCGGAACAGCACGGGGAATCCCGGCCCCACGGCCAGGCGAACCGCTCTCACCACCTCGACGGCGAATTGCGTGCGGGCGAGCAGGCTGCCGCCCCACCGATCCGAGCGTGCGTTACGGCCGGACCAGAGGAATTGATCGATCAGGTTGCCGTTCGCGCCATGGATCTCGACCGCGTCGAAACCGAGCGAACGCGCCGTGGCGGCAGCTTCCGCAAACGCCGCGATCGTGTCCTCGATGTCACCCTGCGTCATGGTATTCGGCTCGTCATTCGGCACATCGGGTGCTCCCATTTCCTGCGGGTCTCGCAGCGCACCTGCATGATGCAATTGCGCGGCGATGCGGCCGCCCGCTGCATGGACGCCATTGACGACCGCAGACCAGCCCGCTCGCGACTCGGCCGTGTGGAACGTCGGGATCCCGGCCACCTCGGCGGCGGCGGCACGTCGAATCGCCACGGCCTCGGTGATGATCAGGCCGACGCCTCCTTCGGCACGGGCACGATAATAGGCAGCCACATCGTTGCCCGGCACGCCTCCCGTGCTGAAACCCCGCGTCATCGCTGACATCACGATGCGGTTCTTCAACGACAACGCGTTGATGGAGAACGGGGTGAAGAGAACGTCTGTCATGGCGAAAAATCCTCGATGAAACAAAAATGCGCGTCGTCGCGCGTTGTTCGACCATCCCGGCACCATGCGGAAACCGGGAGTGCGTGAAGCCGTGGCCAACAAGACCGCTTGCGGCAAGACGAGCCACCGTGTTGCAAGGTCTTGAATCGTCACCCCGGTCTCAACCTGATACCTCGATAGATTAGGGAATCTAACTGTCTGCAACAAGAAGGCAGTTTTTTCTCACCAGGTAACCTTTTTTGATCCTGTTGCCGCGAGGCGGGATAGCCCTCGACGTCGAGCGGACGATCGATCTGTTGAAGCGAGTTCGCGACGAAAGGGCGGCCGACGTTCGTCAGCGCGGCGGCCGAGGCATCGCCATCGCCCTCCTCCCGATCAGCCGAGCGCCCGGGACGGCAGGTTCCCGGCCTCGATCAGGATCGCGTGCCCGGCTCGAGCCGGGCTCCCGCCGAACCCCGCACCACGGGTTTCCGGGCGAGCGTGAGGCTCAGCGTTGCGCCGACGGCAAGGCAGAAGGCGATACAGAGCGCCGCGACGACGAACGCGTGTGCGATGGCGGCCGGATCCTGGCGCGAACCCAGCACCGTGTAGAAAATCCCGCCGATGACCGCGACGCTGAGCGCGGTGCTGACCTGCAGGGTCGAACTGGCGATGCCGGCAATCATGCCCGACATGGCCGGCGCGACGCGGCCGGTCACCATCCGCATCAGCGTCGGCAGCGCGAGCCCTTGTCCGAAGCCGATCGTGAACAGCGCCAGGGCCAGCGGCGCGCCGGCCGGCGGCATGCCGGCCGGCGTTGCCCCGATCAAGCAGGCCAGGCCGCCGAAGCCGGCCACTTCCAGGCCCATGCCGAACGGATTGACATAGGCGCCGAGCATGCGCCCGGCAAGCGGCGTGGACAGGGGGCCGAGCAGGAAGCCCGCGCCGAACGGCAGGAACACGAGGCCCGCGCGCAAGGCGTCGACGCGCACGGCGTTTTGCAGGTAGACGGAGAACAGCAGGAAGAAGGCGGCGATCGCATAGAACAGCAGGGCGACCAGCAACGCGCGGCCCAGGCCCGGCGCCTGGAGGGCGGTCGGATTGAGCAGCGGGGCGCCGCCCTTGCCGGCGAGCCGGCTCTCGTAGCGCCAGAAGCGCCATGCCAATACCGGCACCGCGGCCAGGCAAAGGCATGACCACAGCGGCCAGCCCGCTTCACGCCCCTCGATCAGCGGCACGATCAGCGCGCCCAGCGTCGCCATCGACAGGGCCGTGCCGACCAGATCCAATTTACGGGCGTGTTCCGCACGCGTCTCCTTCAGGAGGGGGATGCCGAACAGCACGACCAGGATCGCCACCGGCAGGTTGACGAGGAAAATCGTGCGCCAGGCCAGGCCGAACAGGTTCAGCGAAATCAGGATGCCGCCCAGCGCCTGCCCGATCACCGAGGCCAGGCCGAATACGGCGCCGTAAAGGCTCAGCGCGAGCGGCTTTTCCGCTTCCGGAAAGATCGCCTGGATCGAGGCGAGTGCCTGCGGCGCCATGATGGCGGCCGTCACGCCCTGCAGGGCGCGTCCGATGATGAGCGTCCAGGGCGACCAGGCGAGGCCGCACAGCAAGGAGGCCGCCGCGAAACCGATCAGGCCCAGAAAAAATACACGTCCGCGGCCGAACAGATCGCCCAGCCGGCCGCCGGTGATCAGCGTCACGGCATAGGACGCCGCATACGAGGAGATGACCAGCTGCCCGGCCGAGGACGTGGCGCCCAATTCTCCCTGGATCGACGGCAGCGCGACGTTGACGATGAAGAAATCCAACGGCGGCAGGAACGCGCCGACGAGGAGGATCAGAAACATTGCCCAGCGGCGCGGATCGGGAGATGAAAGCCTATTCGGAGGCATGAGGGATCCTTATACGGAACCAATTGGTTCCAAATTTGGCAAAAAAAATCAATCGAGAATCCGCATCGTGCTGTCGACCAGCCCGAGCATGTCCGCTTCGAGCACGCCGGTCTTGCCCAGCACGCGCATGCCCTCGATCTGGCAGACCAGAAAACGCGCCAGGACTTGCTCGTCGTGGTCCGGAATCTCGCCGCTCGCCTGGCCCCGCACGATCGCGCCGGCATAAAGCTGCTGCAGGCGGCGGAACATGCGGCCGGTGCGTTCCGCGACCTCGGCGTCGTGTGCGGCCATTTCCGTGGTCATGGCCACCACGAGGCACCCGCGCCGCCCCGCATCGCCAACCGAAAGGCGGACGTAGCGCAGCAGCGAATCGCGGATCGCGGCCTTCACGGCGCCCGGCTGCGAGAGGATGTCGGCGGTCGCCTTGAGGCCATCGGCCATATACAGGTCGAGCGCGGCCAGCAGCAAGCCTTTCTTGTCGCCGAAAGCCTTGTAGAGACTGCCGCGCGACAGCCCGGTGCCCGCGATCAGATCGGGCAGGGACGCGCCTTCGTAGCCTCGGTCCCAGAATACGTTCATCGCATCTCGTGCGGCGTCGTCCAGTTCGAATTCGCGAGGACGGCCGAGACCAGCGGGGTTTGCCATGGATAAGCCCTGAGAAACGTGGGCGCATTATATGGACCGATCGGTTTCTATGTCAACCGTAACGAGGGAGGCAGGATGCGCCGCGGGCTGCGAAGGGTGCGGCGGGAAAGGCCGCGATCGTCGACGACGGTCGACGGCGACAACGGGCGCCAAGTTGCCGCCGCCTCTCGTCCCGATCGGCCTGCACCCATCCGCGCCGATGCCGTCATGCGTCGCGCTGGAGCGTCTGGCTGATCTTCCTTCGCATCACGTCACGGTGCCGGCCGCGCCCGAGCCTCTTCCCCGAGCATGCCTCGCGATTCGCCACCGCCTGGCTCGATCTGCTCGCCTGCGTCGCGCCTCCCGGGACACGGCACGCGCAGCGAAGTCGCGCGACCGCGCCCGCCTCAGGCGTGGGCCGCGCGCGGTCCAGCACCCATGGACCGGCCGCGCAAGCGTATATCATCGCGGCAGCACATTCCCTCCTTTCCGCCACTTTCGACCGACGCAGCCCGATGACCACTCCGACCGAAGCCCCCACCCCGCGCCCGCTGCGCGCGCTCACCCCGCTCGAGGCACGCATCGTCGGCGTGCTGATCGAGAAGCAGCACACCGTACCCGACACCTATCCGCTGTCGCTGAACGCGCTCGCGGCCGGCTGCAGCCAGAAGACCGCGCGCTCGCCCGTGATGAACGTGAGCGAGGCCGAGGTGCTGAGCGCGATCGAGGACCTGAAGCAGGTGAGCCTCGTGTTCGAGGGCAGCAGCAGCCGCGTGCCGCGCTTCGAGCACAACCTGAACCGTGTGCTCGGCATCCCGAGCCAGGCCGTGGCGCTCCTGACCGTGCTGCTGCTGCGCGGCGCGCAAACGGGCGCCGAACTGCGGCTCAATTCGGCGCGTCTGCACGGCTTCGCCGACGTCTCGTCGGTGGAGAGCTTCCTCGACGAGCTGGCCGAGCGCACCCCGCCGCTCGTCGTGAAGCTGCCGCGCGCGCCGGGCGAACGCGAGAGCCGCTGGATGCACCTGCTGTGCGGCGAGATCAACATCGCCGCCCATGCGCCGGCCGCCACGCGTGGGGCCGGCGAGGCCGGCGGCGAGACGCTCGCCGGCGTCACGACGGCCGATTTCGAGGCGCTGCGCGACGATCACGACCGGCTCGTCGGCGAGGTCGCGCGGCTGCGCGCGCTGGTCGAGCGGATGGCGGGCGAACTGGGGATCGACGCCGGGGAAATCGACGCCGGCGCGACGGACTGAGCCCGCCGCGCGCGGCCGGGGCGGCACGTGGAACCCAGCCCGTGCGGGCGGCCCGCGCACGAGGTGATCGTGGCGCGCGCGCCCGCAAGCCCCGACCCGCGTCAGTCGAGCGCGCGGCCCTTCAGTTCGGGGATCAGCACCAGCGTGGCGATCATGTCGATCAGGTACAGCGCCGCCAGCGCCGCGATCGCCACCGGGAACGAGTAGCGCGCGGCCAGCGCGCCCACCACCAGCGGCCCGAGCCCGCCGAGCGCGCGCCCCACGTTCCACAGCACGTTCTGCGCGGTGGCGCGCGCGGCGGTCGGATAGGCTTCCGACATCAGCGTGCCGTAGCCGCCCACCATCCCGTTCACGAACATTCCCATCAGCGCGCCGGCCCACAGCATCGCGGCCGGCTCCGCGAGCCGCGCGTAGACGAACACCATCACCACCGCGCCCGCCTGGTAGATCAGGAAGGTCGGCTTGCGGCCGATGCGGTCGGCGAGCTGGCCGAAGCTCCAGACGCCCGCCATCATCCCGAGCACCGTCACCGCCGTCCACATGCCCGATTTCGTCAGCGAGAAGCCGAGCTGCTTCGAGAGGAAGGTCGGCATCCAGATCATGATCCCGTAGTAGCCGAAGTTCTGCACCGCGCAGAGGATCACGATGCCGAGGCTGGTGCGTGCCGTGCGCGCGTCGGCGAACAGCAGCCGGAAGCGATGGCCGAATGCCACCGCCGCGCCGGCCGCCCCGGCGCCCTCCGGATGCGGCCGGCGGGCGCGCACGAACGGCTCGGGCTCGTGCAGCCGGTTGCGCATCGCCCAGGCCGCGAGCGCCGGCAGCACCCCCACCGCGAACATGCCGCGCCAGCCGATCACCTGCAGCAGCGCCGGCGTGAGCAGCGCGGCGAGCAGCACGCCCACCTGCCAGCCGAGCGCGACGTAGGACGACACGCGCGCGCGCTTGCTGGCCGGCCACGCCTCGGCGGCCAGCGCCATGCCGATGCCGAACTCGCCGCCCAGGCCGATCCCGGCCACGGTGCGGTACACCAGCAGGTCGGTGAAGCCGCGCGCCAGCGCGCAGAGCCCGGTAAACACCGCGAACAACAGGATCGTCCAGCTCAGCACGCGCACGCGGCCGTAGCGGTCGCTGAGCGCGCCGAAGATCAGCCCGCCCGCCACCGCGCCCACCAGCGTCCAGGTGACGAGCGCGCCGGCCTGCTGCGCGTCGAGCCGCAACGAGGCCGAGATCGCAGGCAGCATGAAGCCGAGGATCAGCAGGTCGAAGCCGTCCATCGCGTAGCCGATCGCCGAACCGGCGAGCGCCTTCCACGCGTAGCGGGTGACGTGATCGGGAGAGGCGGCGGCGAGGTCGGCGGCGGGGGGAAGCGTGGGCGGCATGTCGGGTCGGCGGATCGGCAAATCGGCGGGTCGGGGCACCGCAGGAAACGGGCGGCGCCGGAAGGATACCGCGTTCGCGCCGCGCGTTCGTGGCCGCCCGTCAACGAAGCCGGAAGACCGCCGCGACGCGCCCGCCGGCAGGCGCCCTGGCATCGCCGCCGCCATCGCCCGGTCGTGGCCCGATGATTGCCCGATTGCCGCCCGGCTGTTGCCGATCCGCATCGCTGCGCGAGCCGGGCCGGCGCACCCCTGCAAGCTTCGCGCCCCGCCGCGCGGGCCGCAGGCTTTCAGAATGGAAAAGACGGAAAAATAATCAGGAAACCTTGGCAAACAGGGTTGACGCCGCCCGCGCGTGCTCCCTAGAATCCGGCATCTTCATCAACGGGGCAAATGTCTTGGACACTTGCAGTAGTCGACCTTCGACCAACCTTCCCGCCTGAACGACCGACACCCGCCGCTTCCCCGGCCACCGTCAGCCGCTCGGGCCGACGGTGCGCGCAGCAAATTTTTCCGCAGTCCCGCTCCTCACGCACCGCTTTCGCGCCGGAACGCGCGATGCCGTCACGCATCCGCGCTCCGGGTCCGCCGCCGTCCGGCATCCCGCCGCGTTCGCGCGCGCCCGCGCTTCCGGGCCGGCGCGCGCGGCGGCCCCGGCCGCGCGGCCACTCATCCTCGGGATGCCCGAGACAGGAGCCAGCATGAACGACAGTGACAGTCACCCCTTATCCAACGTATGCCGCCTGATCCCCATTCATCCGGGCAGCGGTGACGCTCCGGCCCACTGACGCGCCTCATTCGCCTCGCCGGAACGGCTCCGCGCCCGATTACGCGGCGAGCGCCTCGCGCGCCGCCGCACGGAGCCAACTCATGAACTTCGGCCTTCTGCTTTCGAAACTCCCGCACGTCGCGGAATCGCGCGCCCACTACGACACGATGCTCTCGCTCGACGCTCGCCAGCCGATGCTGATGCACTGGCTGCGCTGGCTGAAGATCGGCGTGCGCCGCGACCGCTGAAGCGGCCCGGCGCCAGGGCCGGCCGGCACCGGTCCGGTGTCGGCCGCGGCCCCGGCCCGGCGCCGTGCCCGCGCGCCAGGGCCGTGAACCCGCGTCACGTTTCTCCCGTCGCCCATCCGCCCCGGCCGCGCGCCTGCCGTGCCCCGTGCCGTGTCCCCGTGCGAGCGCTCAAGGCGCCCGCGCCCCGCGCCTGCCCAGCCGGCGCCACAGCCCGTGCAGGCTGCCGAGCATCGAGGCCAGCACCATCACCGCGCCGCCGGTGAACTGCGCGGGCGCGAGCGGCTCGCCGTTCAGCGCGCCGAACAGGTAGGCGAACGGCAGGTCGAGATTGAAGATCACCGAGGTGCGCGCACTGCCCACACGCGGCTGGCAGCTCAGCTGGATCATCAGCGCGAGCGCCGGACAGCACGCCCATGAAGCCCACCGCCAGCGCGCGCGGGCCGCCGGCGAGCGGGAAACCGGCGAGCAGCAGCGCGCCGAAGCCCATCTGGCAGACCGCCAGCACCAGCCGGTCGGCGCGGCAGGCGGGGCCGCCGAGACATCAACCGTCGCGACGGCGCAGGCAGGCGTAGGGCGTGCCGATCATGAACAGGGAAGGAAACGCGGCAGGCAGGTCGAGCGGGCCGCCGGACTCCGTGACGGCGCCGGGCCGCCGTGGCCGACGCCGCAGCCATTCGAGCAGGCCGGCCACGATCGCGACGGCGGCCCGGTCATTTCCGATGAAAGCCATTTCCGAATCCCGATATTTGATTGGGACGCAGTCTTATTTAAAAGGCCGAATGAGTCTTCCGGCAAGACGAAGACCCGGCCGCGATTCCGAATCAGCGACCAAAACTGGTACAACAAATAAAAAACGGGCGCTTTTCTGGTGCCGGAGAGCACCGACAGACAAGGCTTTCAGCCATTTTTCAGTGCTATCGCGCCGATCGCCGCAAGATTGCGGCAATCATGAAAAATCGCGAATGCTCGGCATTTTCCTGAAAACAAAATCACCCGCATGATTTCACGAATCAGATTAATTGATCATTGAGTAGCACGACGACCGATGTTATCAATACTCAAGCCGCCGCCCGCTTCAGCCATGCGCGCGAATCAGCCGGTCCAGCCGCCCGCAGGCGTCGGCCAGCCGCGCCTCGCTGGCGGTGGCCACGCCGAGCAGCAGCCCCGAGGTCGCGCCGCCGCCCGTCGCGGCGAACCACGGCGACAACGGCCCGGGCGCGAGCCCCTCGCGGCCGGCCGCGAGCGCGATCTCGACGTCGCCGGCGCGCGTGCCGTCGGGCAGCCGCAGCAGCATCGCGAGCCCGGCCGGATGCACCTGGTAACCCAGCGCCTCGAGGCGCGTTTGCAGCGCGTGGCCGCGCGCGGCATACACGCGCTTCATGCGGCGCAGGTGGCGCATGTAGTGGCCCTCGCGCATGAACGCCTCGGCGGCCAGCTGCACGGCCACGTCGGGTGCCGGCGCGAAGCACGCGGCGGCCTCGCCGAAGCGCGCCGCGAGCGGCGCCGGCGCCACCAGGAAGCCGAGCCGCAGCGCCGGGCTGATGGTCTTGCTGAACGAGCCGATGTGGATCACGCGCCCCGCCGTGTCGAGCGAGGCCAGCGCCGGGGCCGCGCGGCGCCGCAGCTGCAGTTCGCCGAGATAGTCGTCCTCGATGATCCACGCGCCGGTGTCGCCGGCCCATTCGAGCAGCCGGCGGCGCCGCGCCAGCGACAGCGTCGGGCCGAGCGGCGCCTGCTGGCCCGGCGTGAGCAGCGCGAGCGCCGCGTCGGGCGCGTGCCGCAGGCCATGATCGACGTCGATGCCGTCCTCGTCGACCGGCACCGGCACCGGCTCGATGCGCGCCAGCGACAGCGCGCGGCGGCTCGGCACGAAGCCGGGATCCTCGAACCAGGCGCGCCGGCCCTCGGCGCGCAGCACGCTCAGTGCGAGCTGGCGCGCGCCCGAGAAGCCGGCCGTCACGAACACCTGCGACGGCCGGCACTCGATGCCGCGCGCGATCGCCAGATGCGCGGCGATCTCGCGGCGCAGGCCCGGCTCGCCGCGCGGATCGGGATAGACGGCGGGCGCCGTCGCCTCCGCGCGCGCGGCCCGCGAACGCAGCCGCGCGAACAGCGCCGCAGGAAAACAGTCGGAGGCCGGCACGCCGTTCTGGAACACGGTCGGCGCGGACGGGAAGAAATCCCAGAACGGCCCCGGCAGCTGCGCCGCGCCGAGCGCCGCGTCAGGACTCGCGAGCCGCGCCGGGCGCCCGGTCACGCGCGTGCCGCCGGGGCGCGACGCCACCACCAGCTGCGCGTCCACCAGCCGCTCGTAGGCCGCCTTGACGGTGCCGCGCGCCACGCCGAGCTGCGCCGCGAGATCGAGCCACGACGGCAGGCGCGCGCCCGGCGCGAGCACGCCGCTGTCGATCGCGGCGGCGATGCCGAGACGGATCTGCTCGGTGAGCGGCAGCGCGGCCGAGCGGTCCAGCGCGAGGTTCAGGGGTTTCGACATGCGGGCCATGGTACAGGGAAAAAACAGCTTTTCGGTGCTTTTTCATGGACCGCGAACGGCGCAGAATGGCCATCCGATCCCGTCGAGGAGAATCCCGTGAAACCCGCGCATCGCTACCTGCCGCTGCTGCTGGCCGCCGCGGCCGTGCTGAGCCGCCCCGCCATGGCGGACCCTGAAGCCGGCCCCGCCGGCGACAGCGTCAAGCCCAATTTCTCGCACGCGATCCCGACCGTGCCGGGCAAGTCGCTGGTGGCCGTGGAAGTCTCGTATCCGCCGAACGGCGCGTCGCGGCCGCATCGTCACGAACATTCGGCGTTCATCTACGCCTATGTCGTGTCGGGCAGCGTGGCGAGCCAGGTGGAGGGGCAGCCCGAGCGCGTCTACCACGCCGGCGAATCGTTCTACGAAATGCCGGGCGCGCATCACGTCGTGAGCCGCAACGCGAGCCGCACCGAACCCGCCAGGCTGCTCGCCGTGTTCATCGTCGACAGCGATCATCGAACCCTGACCATCAACGACCAACCCAAGGTGTCGCAATGAGCGAACGCATCAACTATCAACACGCGGCGCCGGCCGGCTACAAGACGCTCGCGGGCGTATACGGCTACGTCTCGCAGTGCGGGCTCGACGCCACGCTAATCGATCTCGTCTACCTGCGCGTGAGCCTGATCAATGGCTGCGCCTACTGCATCGACATGCATACGAGCGACCTGCGCAAGCGCGGCGTGGCGATCGAGAAGATCGCGCTGGTGCCCGTCTGGCACGAGGCGAAGCGCCTGTTCAGCGAGCGTGAGCAGGCCGCGCTGGCCTGGGCCGAATCGGTCACGCGCGTGGCGCAGACCGGCGTACCCGACAGCGACTATCAGGCCGCCGCCGGCGTGTTCGGCGAAAAGGAACTGGCCGACCTGACGATCGCGATCGGCCTGATGAACACGTTCAACCGGCTCGCCATCAGCTTCCGCAGCACGCCCGCGGCGGCGCTGGCGGCACGGGGCTGAACGTGGCGGTCCCGGGGGCGCGCCGGCGCGCGCTGCAAAAAATGCCGTCTTCTCCTTGGATGGCCCGGAGCACATCGCGATAGCCAACCGGATCGAGATTCGTTTGGTCGATCAGGATTTGCCGCCAAGCTACACGGACCGTTAAATGAGCGAGCACATTGTCCGGGTCAGTACCTGCGTGTGAACCCGCGCGCCGGCGCGACTCAGGTGGGCGCATCCTCGGTTTCCATCCGCATCCACCGGTCGAAACTCCGTGGGAGAGTCGCGGACTCCGCCTCGACGTGCGCCTCGAACACCTGGAACTGCCTGCGATGGGCCGCGCGCAGGATTGCATCGACGGACTGCCCCTCGGCCACGCTTTCGATTCCGGGAATATTCCTGAGGGCTCGCTCGATGGCCCGGTTCGGGAAAAAATCACGCGCGATGCGATACCGGTCGCCCTTGCTCGCGTTGCAGCTCTTGCAGACGGGAATCAGGTTGCCAGCCTCGTTGTTGGTCGCGAGCGTCCTGAACTCGGGCTTGGGTTGCGGCCGGATGTGATCGATTTCGAACGCTTCGTCGTCATCGTGCAGTCCCAGGCAGTAAAGACAGAGATACCCTCTCAGGTGCTGTTCGACGGTCCGCACCTGGGCACCTTGCAGCTCGTTCCAGCTCTCCTGCGGGGTCTGCGGGATCCACTCGATCATGAAATTGCCGACGACGTTCACGAGTTCGCCGATCTGCTCGCGCAATGTCCGGCCGACGCCGCGGGCGGGGCCGGCACGATGCAGGATTTGGCTGTAGAGGTTGTACGGGGGCGCGTAGCGCAGGTTCCAGGTATGTTGACGAACGATGAACGTGTGCAGGTGCCGGTTCTGGGTGAAGACCCGCTCCATCTCCATGGAAATCTCGCGCGCCCTCAGCATCTTCGCGCGCACCGGGTTGCCGAGGTCGATGCGCTCGGCGATTTCCAGAAACCTTCTCGGGCTGTACAGCTTGTTCGACTTCTCCCGGTTGCAGCTCGCGCAGGCCAGCACGTGATTCGACAGGTCCGTCGCTTGGGTTTCGAGGAAGGTCCGGATTGTCGTCGTGCCTTCTTCCAGGTACGGGAGCAGCGTCTTGCTCTGCTTCATCGCCTGGTACTTCATGTAAAGATCGCGCGGGATGATGTGGTCCATCTGCATCGCCGCGCGCCCCTTGGCGACGCCGCAATACGGGCAGTCGAACTGTTCGACCCGCAGTTTCACGTCGCACCGGGGAAGCGCACCCAGCAGCGCGTCCTTGACCGTCGGGGCGAAGCCTTGCAGCAGCCTGTCCGTTTCCCGCCCCGGGAATACCCGCGTGATTTCAAACCGGTTCAGCTGTTCGAGAATATCCATGTTCGATTCTTTTCAACGATATCGTGCGTGACGCGCGGCCTGCCGGCCGCCATCACGTCCATGCCGGCCGCCCGCGCTCAGCCCGGCATCCGCAGCAGCACCTTGGGCTTGAGGATCTGCGGGCCGTCGCTGTACTCGAGACCGATCGCGGTGATGCGCAGCGGGCCGTCCTCGTTCTCCGCCATGTCCATCCCGATCTCGAGGCCGTCGGGCCGCATCACGATCGCGCGGCCGCCATCGTCGGACGACAGCCCGTACCATCCGCCGTTCCGCGTCAGCCGGTATTCGAGCCCGAGGCGGCGGCACGGTTCGAAGCTGACGTTGAGCCGGATGCTGTGGATCGATTCCGCGGGCAGGATCAGGAAGCGCTCGTCCACGACGGTCCGGCCGCAATCGATGAAGCGCTCCGCGTGCGGCCCGTGCTCGCCGTCGAACCTCAGGTCGACTTCGTCCACGCCGCGCGAACGCTCCACCGAGGCCCGCAGGCTCAGCGCGACGCTGCCGTCCTCGCGGTGCAACTGCGTCAGGCCGATGCCGGCCAGGTAGCCGTCGACGACGAGTTCCCGCCCGTCGATGGCCTGCACGGTGACCGGCCGCATGGTCCGCTCGCCGGGCGACGTCACCGCGCGATAGCTGATCACCCGCTCGTCGGCGCCGAGCGGCTCGAATCGCCAGTCGCGGCGAACGCCTTCGTGCTGGGTGACCGCGGAACCGGCCGCGCCGGTGACCGGCCCGTCCGCCCCGTTCGCCACCGCGTCCATGATCTTGCCGTCGGAGCCGTTGGTGACCAGCCGCGGGTCGCGGTCGTCCCACTGCATCGCCCGCGACAGCAGGTTGGGCGGCTGCGCGACCAGCTTGTTGGTGTTGTCGGCCGTCAGGTAGACGTCCCATTTCGCCGAGGCATCCACGCCCTCGACGGCCGACAGCACCGACATGACCTCCCCGACGTCGTTAAGACGCCAGAGCTGGTGGCGCCCGCCGATGTCGCGCTGCATGACGATGCGGCGCTGCTCGGAGCGGCTGAACGCGGTCCTGGCCTCGGCCCCTTCGATCGATATCACGAGCCCGCTGGCAATGTGCCGGAACCTGCCCATCGCGGCGCGCCCGGCCAGCTTGCGGTGGTCCGAGGCGACGATCGGCGTGATCTGCCACAGCGACGGCTCCTTGACGTTCAGGGCGCCGCGCGCGATCAGCACCGGCCCGCCCATCTCGAACTGGAGCAGGTGGTTCGACCCGAACGCGTGGCAGTGGATCTCGCCGTAGTCGGTCACGGTCCAGGTCTGGTTCTTCGCGGCACCGAGCGGCTTGAGCGTGACGGAATGACAGGGTGTCTGGGTGCCGGACACGAGCCTGGTCTCTTCCTCGACGGTCAGCACCAGCGGCGAGTTGCTCTGGCGGCCGGCGAAGCCTCCCGGCAGCTCGATCATGCTGACGATGTGGCCGTCCGGGCTCAGCCGCCAGACGCAGCGCAGGTTCTCGCCGAGTTCCTGGATCCTTGCCTGCTCCACGCGCAGGTCGACGCGGTTCGGGCGGATATCGGTGCGGACCGTGAGGAACATGTTCATGTCGACGTGCCTGATGCCCACCAGGTCCGCCTGCGTGAGACTGCCCACCCTGCGGTTGTAGTACCCGTAGAACAGGAAGTAGGCGTGGTGTTCATCGATCAGGTGCATCGCGCTGCGCTCGCGCGCATAGCTCGTCAGCGTGTCCCACGCGAGTTCGCGCAGCGGCACCGGCAGCACGTTGATGCTGGGGATCAGCTTCTCGCGCTGCACGGCCGCCCAGCGCCGGTAATCGTAGAGCGACTCGGCCCACCGGCCGGCCTGCTCGGCCACCGCGCCCTCGCCGCCCACCGCCTGCACCGTGAACTGCTGCTGTTCGTCGGTGGCGTTGTTGCGGGCCTGCGTCTGCTTGCCGTGCGCGGCCGACGCCTCGGCCTCCACGTCCACCGCATAGGTGCTGACGCTCGCCTTGACCTTCGCGGCGAAGCGCGTCGTGACGTTGGTGTCGCTTTCCTTGCCGGTGAACGTCTTGGTTTCCGTCGCGAACAGGCGCCCGCCGACCAGCGTCTGGGTGGAAACGAAGTGGCCGAAGCTGCCGAGCACGCCCAGCAGCGCTGCGAAGCGCTGATCGAGGCGCCGGTGGTTCAGCGCCGCCTCACAGGCCTCCAGGAAGTCGTCGCTGGCGCAGGGCTTGAAATCGTCGAACGACAATTCGATCTTCGGCAGGAAATAGTTCGCCGTGGTGTGGATCTGCTTGCCGATACTTCCCGAGTTTTCCTGCTCGGACTGGAAATAGGAACCGCTCACGCCTACGCCGCCCTTCGCGCCAAAGCCGCCCACCGCCACGCCGATCGAGGCCTTGATATCGGTCACACCGTTTTGCTGAAGCTGGTGAAGCGATTCCGAGGTGCTGAAATAGTTTTCGAAATAGCCGGTGAAATTCGGCTTTCGATAGAGCAGCTTCGCCGCCTGACAATGGCCGCCGCCGGATTCCTCCTCGGCGCTGTCCTGCCGCTTCAATACCTCGCGAAAACCGCTTTCGACCGGATTCGACAGGCTGTGGTCGATGACGATGCCCTTGTAGAAGCCCACGCGATCCAGCAGATCCTCGCGCTCGGCGAGATTCAGGTCGAAGAAATCGCGCGAATCCTGCAGTTGCGCGTCGCTCTTCATCAGCCTGACGAGTTCCTTGTCGGCGAACTTGTGACCGGCGTTGCTGAGCTTCTCGAAGGTCTCGACCAGCGGCTTGCTGATTTCCGGCGCGGCCACGCGCACCGCGCTCAGCAACTGCGAGCGGCGGTCCGCCGCCTCCTTGCTCTGCTGCTTCATCTCGCGCTCGCGCTGCTCGAGCTTCGAGGTGAAATCCTGGTCGGTCAGCTTTTCGAGCCGCTCGCTTTCGTCTTCCTTGTTCTCCGTCCGCAAACGTTTCGCGTCATCATCGGAACCCGAGCCGGAACTGGAATCACCCGGCGCGGGCTCGACATTCAGTCCGAGTTTCGCGTATTGCGCCAATGCGTCCTGCTGATCTTCCGCTACGGTCGTGGTGGATTTCCTGACGTCCTGAGGCATGCCTTCCCTGGCTCCATGTTGATGAAATTGCGCTGTCGCCGCCGCTTCGACGGCCTCGCCGGAATCCCCGCCGGCGGTTCACCGATTCATGTCGATCCGGTGCGCGCCATACTACTCCCGTCAAATTACGGCCATGCGAATTTTTCATGCCATTTGAATCGCGTATTTGAATCATTTCCATTGCCTGGCTGAAATAACGCGATGCTTTTCATCGCATATATCGCTGGTGAAACGTCGCTGCGCAAGGCGGGCGCGTCATGGCCGCCGGCCTGCCCGTCCTGATCCCCTCACGCCGCTCGGCATGCCGTAACACGGCGCAAAAATTCGCGAAACACCGCGCTGACGTTCCTTTCGTCTTCCGAACGAATCGCCTTCGCATGCGCCTCGCATCGCCGGCATCACGCCACCGCCGCGCCGCGATTTCACGCGGCGCATCCGCTTGGCGGGGCGCGCGCCGCGCCTGAAAAACGCCGGTCCGGCCCGCGCGAGCCGCGTTTGCGCGCCGCCCGCATCACGCGTTACATCCGCATACTCGCCGCGCATGCCCCGTCAGCGCGCGGAAAGAAACATGCAGTAATCGGCAGGTAACCCGTCACGCCGGTCACGCCGCGATACTCGTTCCCGTTTTCCAACCGGAGCGCGAAGATGGCGCCGCCCCAGGCTTTTTCGATCGACGCGTTGCATGGCTTCGAGCTGACCGAGGACGGCCAGTACCTGATGCTCAACAGCAACCAGCCGGACCGCGTCGCGCTGCACTGCTCGGTCATGCACGAGCTGCTCGCCGCGCTGTCGAACGCGATCGGCTCGTCGGAACGCATCCGCCACAAGCAGCGCAGCGTCAAGTTCGTGATGCCGTGCGAGGCCTGGACGGTGGGCCGCGACGCCGGCGGCGCGCCCGACCTGATCCTGTCGTTCCGCCTGCCCGGCGGCGCGGAGCTGTCGTTCCAGGTGGCCCGCGCGCTGGCGGGCCAGATGGCCGACGTGCTCGCGCTCGCCACCGGCACCGCCTCGGCGCTGCCGCGCGCGGCGGGCTCGCTGCAATAGCAGGCCACCGACACGCCATGACACGCCGGCACGCGCCGCCAGCCGCGCGCGCGCCCTTCCACCCTCGCCTTACCGGCCTCGCGGCCCTTTCGTCATTGCGCATGAACGCCTCGTCCCTGTTGTCCCGCCGCGTGCGGATCCTGACGTTCGCCGGCCTCGGCGCCACGTCCGTCCCCGCGTTCGCACTCGATCCGTTCACGGTCACCGATATCCGGATCGAAGGGCTGCACCGGATCGAGCCGGGCTCGGTGTTCGCCTACCTGCCCGTCAAGCAGGGCGATACGTTCACCGATGATCTGGCCTCCGAATCAATCCGCAAGCTCTACGCCACCGGCTTCTTCAACGACGTGAAGGTGGCCACCGAGGGCAGCGTGGTGATCGTCCAGGTGCAGGAGCGCCCGGCCATCGCGTCGATCGATTTCGCCGGCATCAAGGAGTTCGACAAGGACAACCTGATCAAGGCGATGACGGCGGTCGGCCTCGCGAACGGCCGCTACTACGACAAGTCGCTGGTGGACAAGGCCGAGCAGGAACTGAAGCGCCAGTACCTGACGCGCGGCTACTACGCGGCCGAGGTCACCACCACCATCACGCCGGTGGACGCGAACCGCGTGGCGATCCTGTTCTCGGTGGCCGAAGGCCCGAGCGCGAAGATCCGCCAGATCAACTTCATCGGCAACCGCACGTTCAAGTCGAGCACGCTGCTCGACGAGATGCAGCTGTCCACGCCGAACTGGTTCTCGTGGTACACGAAGAACGATCTCTACTCGAAGGAAAAGCTCTCGGGCGACCTCGAGAACGTGCGCTCGTACTACCTGAACCGCGGCTACCTGGAGTTCTCGATCGACTCCACCCAGGTGTCGATCTCGCCCGACCGCAAGGACATGTACCTGACGCTCACGGTCCATGAAGGCGAGCCGTACACGCTCTCGAGCGTGAAGCTCTCGGGCAACCTGCTCGATCGCGACGCCGAGCTGCGCAAGCTCGTGAAGGTGAAGGCCGGCGAGCGCTTCTCGGCCGAGAAGCTGCAGCAAAGCACCAAGGCGATCGTCGACCGGCTCGGCACCTACGGCTACGCGTTCGCCACCGTCAACGCGCAGCCCGAGATCGACCAGGCCACGCACAAGGTCGGCCTCACGCTGGTGGTCGATCCGGGCCACCGCGTCTACGTTCGCCACATCAACGTGGTCGGCAATTCGCGCACGCGCGACGAGGTGGTGCGCCGCGAGATGCGCCAGATGGAGAGCGCCTGGTTCGATTCGGGGCGCCTGGCGCTGTCGAAGGACCGCATCAACCGCCTCGGCTACTTCACCGACGTGGACGTGACGACGGTGCCGGTGGAAGGCACCACCGACCAGGTGGACGTGAACGTGAAGGTGACCGAGAAGCCGACCGGCTCGATCACGCTCGGCCTCGGCTACGGCTCGGGCGAAGGCCCGATCATCTCGGCGGGCGTCTCGCAGGACAACGTGTTCGGCTCGGGCACGAGCCTCTCGTTGACGGTCAACACGGCCACCACCTACCGCACGCTGGCGGTCGAGCAGGTCGACCCGTACTTCACCGTGGACGGCATCCGCCGCATCACCGACGTCTACTACCGCACGAGCCAGCCGCTCTATTATTCGAGCAACACCGACACGAGCTTCCGCGTGATCACCTACGGCGCGTCGATGAAGTTCGGCATCCCGTTCTCGGAGACCGACACGGTGTTCTTCGGCGCCGGCCTGGAACAGGACCGGCTCGACGTCGATTCGACCACGCCGCAAAGCTATATCGATTACGTGAATTCGTTCGGCCGCGTCTCGAACAACGTGCCGGTGACGGTGGGCTGGTCGCGCGACAACCGCGACAGCTCGCTGATCCCGAGCAAGGGCTATTTCCTGCAGGCCAACGCCGAATACGGCACGCCGATCGCCACCACCACCTACGCGAAGGGCGACCTGCAGGCGCAGTACTACTACTCGTTCGCGCGCGGCTTCATCCTCGGCCTGAACTTCCAGGGCGGCTACGGCAAGGGGCTCGGCGGCAAGCCCTATCCGATCTTCAAGAACTACTACGCGGGCGGCATCGGCTCGGTGCGCGGCTACGAATCGAGCTCGCTCGGCCCGCGCGACGCCACCACCGGCGACCCGATCGGCGGCTCGAAGATGGTGGTGGGCAACATCGAGCTGACGGTGCCGCTGCCCGGCACCGGCTACGACCGCACGCTGCGCGTGTTCACGTTCGTGGACGGCGGCAACGTGTGGGGCTCGGAAGGCAACAGCATCGGCGCGAACGGCCTGCGCTACAGCTACGGCGCCGGCCTCGAATGGATCTCGCCGATCGGCCCGCTCAAGATCGATCTCGGCTTCCCGGTCGTCAAGCACACCGGCGACCAGTACCAGAAATTCCAGTTCCAGATCGGCACGTCGTTCTGAACGAACGCGCTGCCCGCGCTGTCTACCGTGTTCCGCGGCGGCCGGTTTCGCGTAGGATATCCGCCGGTCCGCCCGCGGACCGGCGGCACCGGCCTGCGCCGCCCATCCCACGGAGACGTATGAATTCCTCGACCGACCGGGCCGCGGCGCTCGGCACGCTGCTGATCGCCGCCCTCACCGCCCTGCCGCTCGGCGCGCTGCCCGCCACCGCCCGGGCCGCGAGCTTCGACTGCGCGAACGCCGCGACGCCGACCGAAAAGCGCATCTGCGCCGACCCGCGGCTCTCGAAGCAGGACGACGCGCTGCGCGCGCTCTACGCGCGCGTCGGCGACTCGCCCGACTGGCGCGCCGACCAGCGCGCCTGGCTGGCCTCGCGCGACGCCTGCGGCGACGCGGTCTGCCTGCGCAACCTCTATGCCGACCGCCTCGTGGTGCTGCGCCACGCGAGCACGCCGTTCCGCTGGGACACGCGCTGGCAGCGCGTGGACGCGAGCGGCCATGCCGGCGCCCGGCTCGACATCTCGCACGCGAACGCGCGGAGCTTCTCGTTCAGCTTCGACGCCGTCACGGGCGCGAACTCGGGCGCGCTGTCCGAGATCGCCACGTTCTCGTCGCCGGACCTCGCGCGCTACGTCGGCAACGCGAAGATGGACACGCGCGGCTGCACGCTGACGTTCCGGCGCGTGCTGAACCGCCTGCACGTGGACCAGCAGGGCGACGCGTTCGCCTGCGGCGCCGGCGTGGGCGTCTACTACAGCGGCGATTACGTGGCCGCCGCGAAGGATCCGAACGCCACGCCCACGCTGCTCTCGCTCGGCGTGGCGCGCAGTGCCGCCGAGGACGAGGCGCTGCACCGGCTGCTCGGCAAGGATTACGCGACGATGGTGGGCACCGCCGGCGCCGTCGATACCGAGGCCGACAACCTCGACGGCAACGGCGCGCGCGTCACCTCGATGTTCGTGCAGGGCATCGCCTGCGATACCAAGTCGGTGCTGATGAGCGACGACCGCGGCCGGCTGTGGGCCGCCGTCTGGGAAGCGGGCACGCCGCCCGCGCCCGCCGCGATGCGCTACTACACCAACGTCGCGGCCGACAGGCACCGGCTGCCGAAGACGATCGCCGCGGCCAACGCCCAGACCTGCCCCGGCGAAACCGTCCGCGTGACGATGATGCCGTAGTCCTGCGTGCCGCCCCGGTGGCGTGCTAGATTGCCCGCATCGCATCCACCGAGGCCGCCATGCCGACTCTCCCCGGCTCCGTCGTTCGTATCGCCCGTCATGCCGCCGGCGCCGCCGCGCTCGCGCTGCTCGCCGCCTGCGCGCAGGGCGGCCGCCCGGCCACCGGCACCGCCGCGCCGGCCGCCGCGAGCGCGCCCAAGGCACCGGCCACGCCGCTGTCCGGCGCCGCGCCGCTCACGCTCGAACACGCCAACGCCGACGCGTTCGTCGCGCAATACGGCATCGATCCCGATTCGCCGAAGGCCGCGATCCTCGCGCACTGGCGCCAGAAGATGCTCGACGACCCCGACATCCGCCGCCTGTTCGGCAACGCCGGGCCGAACCAACTGGGCCGCTCGATCGCGATGCAGCGCACCGAGCTGTTCAGCGAGGGCTCGCTGCGCGTCTCGCAGGCCGACCGCTCGACCTTCATCGCGCTCGGCACGCGCGTGCTCGACGCCGCGCCCGCCGACTGCGGCGGCCTGAAGAACATGAACGCGGTGGTGCTGCGCTACCTCTCGCTCGCGAATCTCTCCGAGCACGAGATCGACGACTACTTCCGCATCACCTATGAATCGCTGAAGCGCACCGCGCTGAAGACGCCGATCGCCACCATCAACGCCGAGCAGCGCAACCAGGGCAAACAGGCGCTGTCGGCGGCGATCGGCGTGCAGCTGCGGCGCGACCCCGACGCGATGCGCACGCTCGCGATCGCCGCCGCCGATCCGGAGAACACGCCCCCCGCTGCCTGGTGCCACAACATGCGCACCATGCAGCACGCCGTGATGGCGATGCCGCAGCCGCAGCGCGACTGGCTGCTCATCTCGATCCAGACCGACGCGATCGCGCGGCTGCACGCGGATGACGCGGCGCCGGGCGCTTCGCCTTCGCCTTCGCCTTCGCCTTCGCCCTCGCCCTCGCCCTCGCCGTCGTCGTCGCCCGTGCCCGCGCCGGGCACGCCGGGTACGGCCACCGCGTCGCCCGAGCCGGACGCCGCCACGCCCGCCTACCTCGAGCGCGTGCGGCGCCGGATCGTGCCGCTCATCGCGTGGCACGGCGCGGCGGGTCACTACGTGACGGAGCTGGAGATCCGCAGCGCGCCCGACGGCACGCTGCAGTCGGCCGCCATCGTGACATCGAGCGGCAACGCCGATTGGGACGACGCCGTGCTGCGCGCCGTGCGCGCGGCCTCGCCGCTGCCGCCCGATGCCGGCGGCGGCACGCCGGCCGCGTTCCGGCTGACGGTGCATGCCGGGCAATGACGCGGCGCCGGCGCCGCCGCGACGCGCGCCGGGAGATATTTCGAAGACCGGCTCCACTAATCCGGACGCAAGCGTTTGCGCAATCGATTGCAGAAAGCCGGCACCCGCCGGCAACTACGATTAACCGTAGGGCGTGGTTATTTGTTAGCGGTCCGGCAGTGGATTTTACAATCGGCCATACTTTTTTTATTCCATTCGTGCGATTATTCCGCCGCGGCGTAGTGGATACGTCGCACGGAAATACCGCCGGCCCGTATTCCGGCGGCATTATCCAGTGCCTTGACGGTCCGCGCCGTGAGCGGCGCGGATCTTTTTCCTCTCAGCGACGTTCGCGACGCGCCTCGGGCAGCGCGCGCGGCGGCCTGCGTCCCGAATATTGCACGCTCTCGACGCCGATCCGGTAGGCGCGCCGCGCGTACTCCCGATGCTGCGCCAGCTCGGCCACCAGGCTGCTGCTGTAGACGTCGAGCAGCTTCGCGTGGCCATGGGCGGCCTGCCCGGCGTCGCGCTCGGCGCGTCCGATCATCATGCCGATGCCGCAGTAGCCGTCGATGGTGCCGGCCATCCGCTCGTTCGGACAGTGCCGGTCGAAATCGGCTTTCAATTTTTTCAAGCGAAAATCCCTGATCACGTCGCCGATCAGCCATTTAATGAATTTCACCTTGGCCTCGATGTTGTAATTTTGTTCCGATGTCATGCGCGGGCGGCGCCAGCAAGTGACAGCAGATTCCCGTGAAATGCAGAAAACGTGGTTCGCAACGCGCGCCGGCGATTCTAAATCATAATCTTCGGCATCAGACTCGATCGAATTCGATCCGAAACCCGATCGAACAGATTTAATTCCTGGCTGGAGATAATCGAACGGCATTGCGGATTTTACGCAATGTCGAGGTGGCTTTCCGGGTAATGCGGCGCGCATGGCTTTCAGTCTGCCTGCCGGCATCGGCAGCAGGCACACGCGCCGCCGGCAAGCTCAGCCGCGGCCGACGAACGGCATCCCGCTCGCCATCACCGTCATGTTCAGCACGTTCGCCGAGAGCGGCAGGCTCGCCATGTAGCCCACCGCGTCGGCCACGTGCGCGACGTCGAACATCGGCTCGCTCGCGGTCGTGCCGTTGGCCTGCAGCACGCCGCGCTGCATCCGCTCCGACAGTTCGGTCAGCGCGTTGCCGATGTCGATCTGGCCGCAGGCGATGTCGAACGCGCGGCCGTCGAGCGCGATGCTCCTGGTCAGGCCCAGCACCGCGTGCTTGCTCGCCGTGTACGGCGACGTGAACGGCCGCGGCGTGTGCGCCGAGATCGAGCCGTTGTTGATGATCCGGCCGCCGCGCGGCGACTGGCGGCGCATCAGCGCGAACGCGCCGCGCGCGCAGAGGAACACGCCCGTCACGTTGGTGTCGATCACGTCGCGCCATTTCTCGACGCTCAGTTCGTCCATCGGGATCGCCGGCGCGTTGACGCCGGCGTTGTTGAACAGTACGTCGAGCCGGCCGTAGGTCCGCTCGATGGTCGCGTAGAGCGCATCGACGCTGGCCGCGTCGCGCACGTCGACGGGTACGGCCAGCGCCTCGCGGCCGCGCGCCTTCGCCTGCTCGACGAACTCGGCGAGCGGCGCCGGCCGGCGGCCCGCCGCAACCACCGTGAAGCCGTCGTCGAGCAGCCGGTTGGCCGCGGCGCGGCCGATCCCGCTGCCCGCGCCAGTCACGAGCGCGATGCGCGGCGCGGCGCGGGAGGTGGCGGTCGATTCCATGTCGTGAGTCTCCTGTGATGTCGCTGATGAGTGAAAGCGGCGCGCGCCGCCCGGCGTCAGTGTAGGGAAGTCCTCGCGCGGGCGGGTGGCGGGATCACAAAAAGAACGACGGCCGGGACTCGGGAGGGCTTGGCGATGGCGGCCGACGGCTCGCGTCGGCAGGCGCGCGGGGCGCCGCCCCGCGCGCGCCGCCTCGCGACGGCCACGCGGCGAAGGTGCTAGCATGACGCAACCTGCGGCGGCTCGTCGCGGGCTTTCGATACGCTTGCACATCGCAGTAGACCAGGAGGAGATATGTCTTTCGAGCATCGTGGGTTTCGCGTGTCCACGGACGCCTTGCCGGACGATACCGGCACGCAGTGGCATTGCAGCGCGAAGATCCACGGCGTCGACGACGCGCATCGCGACACGACGCTGCCGCCCGTCGAGCTGACGATCCCGCGCACCAAGATCGACGTGCTGATGGCGATCAGCATGGTCGAGCAGCGCGCCCGGGATTCGATCGACGAATGGCTCGCGCAGCAGTGAGCGCGTTTCGCCCGCCGCGCACGGCGGCGCGATAAGTACCGCCGCCCCCGGCATCGCGCTCGCGGTGCCGCCGCAGTTAGCGGCCGGTCACGGCCGCGCCGGAACGCACCGACGCGCAACGCGTGTCGGCCCGGCAGCCGCCACCGGTTCGCCCGCTTCACCGACGCTCTCCCTTCCCCGCGATCGTTTCCTGGCCCATCCCACCTCGCCACGCCCTGCTGGCGCGGTTGCGCCGCGAGCCGTTACGCGCTACGCTAATTCGGATCAAAAAAGTCGGAGTTGCGATGGCCCACATCAGTTCAGGTGTCGAATACGGATTGCACTGCCTGCTGTACCTGACGGAACCGCCGTCGGGCGTGCGCGAGGCGAGCGTGCGCGATCTGGCCGAGCTGCAGGGCGTGTCGGTGGATTTTCTGGCGAAGCTGTTCACGAAGCTGCACAAGGCCGGCCTCGTGATCGCCACCGAGGGGGCGAAAGGCGGCTTCGCGCTGGCGCGGCCCGCCGGGCAGATCTCGCTGCTCGACGTGGTCAGCGCGATCGATGGCGACAAGGCGCTGTTCGAATGCCGCGAGATCCGCGAGCGCTGCGCGGTGTTCGAGGGTGCCAAGCCGGCTTGGGCGACGAGCGGCGTCTGCGCGATCCACTCGGCCATGCAGCAGGCCGAGAAGCGCATGCGCGAATCGCTGGCCTCGCAATCGCTCGCGGATATCGCCGGGCGCTTCTCGTCGAAGGCGCCGCGCACTTTCGGCCCGCAGGTCGTGAAGTGGTTCGAGGATCGCGCGGCGGCCCGCCGGCGCTGAACCGATCGACCACGGCGGCGGCCCTGGCCGGTCCGGCACCGGAGCGCCCGCATGAGGAGCACCGCGCGTCGCCCGCCGAATCGCGGCGGGCGACGCCGGCTCCCCTTGCCGGCCTCAGGCCACCACGGCCCGCATCGGATCGGCGGCGGCAAGCGCCTCGGCACGATCGGCGCGCGGCGGATAGATCCACTCCGAGTTGATCTGGTGCTTGAGCGCCTTGGCCTCGGCGCCGCGCAGCCGCACCTCGCGTTCCCATCCTTCCGTGTAGACGGCGCCCCACGGGCCGAGATCGAGACAGGTCACGTACTTGGGCTGGCGGTACGGGATCGGCGCCTCGCCGAGCAGGTCGGCCGCCACGTTGTGGCCGGCCGAGCGCCCGAGGCCCATCGCGTGCTGGCACGACATCATCGCGTGATTGCCCGCGTCGTCGGTGGCGGCGTAGGCGCAATCGCCCGTCGCGAACACCGCGTCCACTCCTTCCACCTTCAGGTTGTCGTCGACGCGCAGGCGCCCCAGCGCATCGTGCCGGCCCGGAATCTGCGCGGCCAGCGCGCTGGCGCGGACGCCCGCCGTCCAGACCACGGTGTCGGCCGCGATGCGTTCGCCGTCGGCCAGCGTCACGCAGTGCGCGTCGATCGACGCCACGCCCGCGCCGAGCTTCCAGGTCACGCCCAGTTCGGTCAGCGCCTCCGTGATCACGGGGCGCGGGCCGGGGCCGAGGTCCGGCCCGAGTTCGGCGGCCCGATCGACGAGGATCACCTCGACCGCCGCGTCGGCGCCGAGCGCCTCGCGCAGTCGCGCCGGCAGTTCGGCCGCCGTCTCGATGCCGGTGAAGCCGGCTCCGGCCACCACCACCGTGTTGCGCCCGGCGCTGGCCGGACGCGCGGCAAGGCCGCGGAGATGCGCTTCGAGTTCGGCCGCGCTGCCCGTCTGGTCGACGTTGAACGCGTGTTGCGCGAGCCCCTCGACGGGCGGCATGGCCAGCCGGCTGCCGGCCGCCAGCACGAGGCGGTCGTAGCCGAGGTCGCGGCTTTCCGCATCGGCGCCGGTGTCGGCGATGCCGACGCGCCGGTTCGCGGTGTCGATGCGCGTCACGTATCCGGCCACGAACTTCACCCCGACCGCCTCGAACAGCGCCGACAGTGGCGCCGTCATCGCGCCCGGATTCTTTTCGTAGAGGCGCGGACGCACGTGCAGCACGGGCTCCGGCGCGATCACCACGATTTCCACGTCGGTTCGCGCCTGCCCGTCGAGCAGGCGGGCGGCACCCAGCGCGCTCCACATGCCCGCGAATCCGGCGCCGATCACAACGATGCGTCTTGACACGTTTCTCTCTCCTGGTAGCAAGCCACGGCTTCGAACGATGCGGTGGCACCGTGCCATCAGGACACCGGCTTCGTCCGCCACATCACATAACTCGGATTGTATTTGTCGTAGTTTGTGATTGCAAGCTTGAAGTCGCACAGGATTTTTGTGTCAAACATCTATTTCCAAGCCAGATCGAGCCATGTCACTATTGCGACAGCCATGGTCCGAGTCATGAGGAGCGGCGAAATCTTCACCCGGATGATTTTCGCCGGAACAGCCGGCGCGGCGGCAGCGACGCGCTCGTCATGCGACAATGATGGCCCACCGGTTCCGCACGTTTCGTCACGCCGGACCAGTCCAACAGGCACCCCGATGACCCAACGCGACCGCGACCTGAAGCTCGACATCGACCGGCGCCTGCAGCTGCCCGTCTATCTGCAGATCTGCGAGCGCTTCAAGCTCGCGATCCGCGCCGGGCACCTGCGCCCCGGCGATCGCGTGCCGGCCGTGCGCGGCCTCGCCACCGAGCTGAACACGGCGCGCGGCACGATCGAGATGGCCTACCGGATCCTCGTCGACGAAGGCTATCTGCAGGTGCGCGGCGCGGCCGGCACCTACGTTTCACCGTCGCTGCCGGCGGCGCTGCGCGGCACCGCGCGCGGCGCGCGCGCCGGCGCCGCGCCGAAGGACAAGCCGGCCGTGGCCCATCCCGATCGCCCGCTCGGCGAGCGCGGCAGCGAACCGCTGCCGCTGCAGCCGGGGCTGCCCGCGCTCGACGCGTTCCCGCGCAAGGTCTGGAACCGGCTCGTCGCCTACCGCCTGCGGCGCGCCGAGACGGCCTCGCTCGCCTATCCCGATCCGCGCGGCTACCCGCTGCTGCGCGAGAAGATCGCCACCTATCTCGGCCTGTCGCGCGGCGTGGAATGCACGCCGGACCAGGTGTTCGTGACGGGCGGCTATCGCGCCACGCTCGAGCTGGTGCTGCGCGCGCTCGCCACGCCGGGCGACCGCATGTGGTTCGAGGATCCCGGCTATCTGCTGGCGAGGCGCTTCCTGGTCGATGCGGGCATGGAACTCGTGCCGGTGCCGGTCGACGCCGAGGGGCTGATGGTGGAGCGCGGCGAGGCGCTCGCGCCCGAGGCGCGCTTCGCGGTGGTGACGCCGTCGCATCAAAGCCCGCTCGGCGTCACGCTCTCGCTGGCGCGGCGCATCGCGCTGCTGGACTGGGCCTCGCGCGCCGGAAGCTGGGTGATCGAGGACGACTACGACAGCGAGTTCCGCTACGCGGGGCGCCCGCTGCCCGCGCTCAAGAGCCTCGACCGGCACGACCGCGTGATCTATTGCGGCACGTTCAGCAAGGTGATGGTGCCGGGCCTGCGGCTGGCCTACGTGGTGGTGCCCGAGCGCGCCACCGCGCGCCTGCTGAGGATCTGCCAGACCATGAACGCCGCCTCGCCGTACCTGCTGCAGGCCGGCGTGGCCGATTTCATCGCGCAGGGCCATTTCGCGCGGCACCTGAAACGGATGCGCTCGCTCTATGCGGAGCGCCGCGGGCTGATGGTGGAGGCGCTGCGCGACGCGTTCGGCGCGCGGCTGCGCATCGACGTGCCGCCAGGCGGCATGCATCTGGCGCTCGGCTTCGACGGCGCCGCCGCGATCGACGATCTCGGCTTCGCCGCGCGGGCGCGCGAGGCGGGGCTCGGCGTCAGCGCGCTGTCGGAATGGTATGCGAACAGCCGCGCGAAGCAGACGCGGCGCGGCGCCGTGCTCGGCTTCGCGAACGTGATCGATCGCGACGCGGCGCAGCGCTACGCGCGCCTGCTCCGGCAAGTCTACGAGGCCTAGCCGCGGCGCCGCCGTGGCCGGATCCACGCGGACGCGATCACGGCCGCATTCGCGAAACGATGCGGCGGAAACGGGGGAAGGACGCGCGCGGCTCGCTGCCAGCCGCGCCCGGCACCGCGATACCGCGCGGGCTCAGGTGGCCGCGGCCGGCTGCTCGGCGTCGATCGCCGGCAGTTCCGAGAACGGCACGTAGCAGCGCAGCGCGGCGCGTTCACGCGCGAGTTCGGCCTGCGCCGCCGCCTCGCCCATCACGAGCCCCTGCAGCAGGAAGAAGCGCACGTTGCGAATCCCGATCGTGCCGAGCGCATAGCCGAGGTAGGGCGTGAGGAAATCGGCCTGGCGCGCGTTCGGGCCGCTGTGGATGCCGCCCGAGCCGACGATCACGAAGGTCGGCCGGTCCTGCATCAGCCCGACCTTGCCTTCCGGCGTGCCCTTGAACGTGCGGTTGATCCGCAGCACGTAGTCGATCCAGAGCTTGAGCGCGGCCGGCACCGTGAAGTTGTGCATCGGCGTGGCGATCACGAGGCAGTCGGTTGCCTCGATCTCGCGCACCAGTTCCTCCGACAGCGCGAACTGCCCGGCATCGGGCGTGCGCGAGGTGATCGCGCTCGCGTAGCCGGGCGCGATCGGCGGCAGCGGCGCGGCCACCAGATCGCGCTCGATCAGCGTGAATTCGCGGCCGCTCGAAGCCTCCTGGCGGTGCAGCGCGTCGACCGTCTCGCGCGCGAGCCCGTAGGCGTGGCTCGCCTCGCCGAACGGGCTCGCATTCAGCAGCAGCAGTTTCATCGTGATGTCTTCTCCAGGGCGGTCAGCGGCTCGACGAAATGCATGCCTTTCGCGAGCATCCCGTTACGAAAATAGAAGCGTTGCGCGAGCGGCATGTGCAGACCCGTGTCGAGCACGAAATGCGCGCAGCCGCTCTCGCGTGCAATGGTACGCGTCGCGTCGAGCAGACGCGCGCCGATCTGGTGGCGCTGCAAGGCCGGATCGACGACGAGATCGTCGACGTAGACGAAGCGGCCGTACAGCAGGTTCGTCTGGTGCCGGTAGCCGGACAGGCCCAGCACGCGCGCGCCGTCCACGGCGGCCAGCAGCCGGTAGCCCTCGGCGCGCTGCCGGTCGAGCTGCGCGACGAACGCGTCCACGCCGCTCAGGTGCGGGCGCAGCGCGCGCATCACGTCGTAGGCGGCCGTCAGATCGGCCGGCGTATCGAGATGCCGGATTTCGATTACGGGGTCCATTCTCGCTCCATGATGATTTTTGTAAGCGACAAGATAGCCTCGCCACGTCACGGCCGACAGGGCCAGAAAAAATTAAAACGGCTAGGACATCGCGTCAGGCGCGCACGCTGCCAGGGCGCGCAACAAAATCAGCTCACGGCCGCCCGGCATGGCCGCGGCACGTTCCGCCCGATTCATTCGGATTACCGATCAATCGATGGGCTCGCCGTGCATGCCGGGAGTCGATGCGCCGAAGGCCGCCGCCAGCGCCTTGTCGATTTCGTCGACGAAGCGCCGGATCACGGGATGCCGGCCGTGCCGGACCTTCTGCACGATGCCGAGTTCACGATGGAAGGTATGCGGGCCGAGGTCGAACGCGATCACGCCGGCGGGCCAGGCGCGTTCGTCGACGTTGCGCGGGATCAACGCGATGCCGGCGCCGCGCGAGACGAGCTGGGCGATGCAATGGAAATCGACGGCCTCGATCGCGTCGTCCACGCGGATGCCCTCGCGTGCGAGGAACTGATCGACCAGCTGCCCGGCGAACGTATGCCGCGCGCAGCGGATGAACGGCGCGCACGCGAACGCCGCGCGCCACGAACCGGCGGCGATCCCCTCGGGCGCGAGCAGCACGAACGGCTCGAGCGCGAGCCGCCGCCATTCGATCGCATCGGACAGCGTGAAGTTGGGCCGGCTCATCACGGCCAGGTCGACTTCGCCCGCATCGACCTGACTCACCAGCGCGAGCCCGCCGCTCGTGGAGATCTCGACGCGCCAGGCCGGAAACGCCGCGCGAAAGGCCGTGACCGGCCCCGCGATCAGCATGCCCTGCGCCGAGGCGACGGCGCCGATCCGCAGCGTGCCGGTGTTCTCGGCCACGCCCGGCTCGCGCAGCAGGCGCGCGTGCAGCGCCATCATCTCGGTGGCGAGCGCGAGCGCCTCCTGCCCCGCCCGGGTCAGATGCGGCGTGCGTCCGGAACGGTCGAACAGCGCCACGCCGAGCTGCTCCTCGATGCGCTGGATCTGCGAGCTGACGGCCGACTGCGTGATGCCGATGCGCGCGGCGGCCGCCGAGAACGTGCCGTGCTTGACCACCGCCAGAAACGTCTTCAGCTCGCGCAGCATCGCAATCCATCGAATCCGTCAATATGCCCCATAGAATAGTATCGTTTTACATCGAATATCGATAGCGGTAGGCTCCGAAGCGCGTGACCTGCCATGCATTAACCGATGCGCCTGGAAAGCGAATTCCCTTCACCCCGGATATCCATATCGGGTTGATCCGGATTTACCACGGATTTCGCCAAATCCATGGCCCGGCTTTTTCGCAGTGCATCAAAAGCAGCGCGTGGCGTGGCATTCCACGGTATTTCCAGTGGACGTCGTACCGTATTGATTCGTTATTCGATAACACTCGACACTGTAAATCGACAACCGGATCGCGCACTGACGCGAAATGGCACCGGCGGACACCGGCGCGCCTCACGAAATAAAAACATAATCCGCATCCGCAATTGCGATTCACGTTCCGTGCCGCCGCCATTCAGCCTCACCCATCCATCGCAGATGAACCAAGGAGAGACGCAAATGCAAGGGAAAATCGTGAATGGCGCGCTCGCCGCGCTGTGCGCCGGCCTGTTCGCGGCCCATGCCGTGGCCGGCCAGTCGGCCGAGATCCTCGCCGACGATGCCGCCGTGGTGGCGGCCGCCATTCTCGACCCGTCGGCGCCGCCGGGGTCGAACTTCAACCTGAAGCCGTGGACGCTGCAACTGCCGATCGGCGCCTCGGGCAGCGTCACGCAAGTAAACGGC
The DNA here is from genome assembly GCF_001411805.1 of Burkholderia plantarii. Lineage (NCBI taxonomy): Bacteria > Pseudomonadati > Pseudomonadota > Betaproteobacteria > Burkholderiales > Burkholderiaceae > Burkholderia > Burkholderia plantarii. The sequence goes on from NZ_CP007213.1 coordinate 3,361,036, forward strand.
GACAGCCTCGCGGCCGGTTATACGAACCAGTACTACTTCCATACCGACAAGTCCGACGGCGCGATGGTGATGATGGACCCGACGCGCGGCTGGACCACCTCGGGCTCGCAACATCCGCGCACCGAGCTGCGCGAGAACGCGATCTGGCCGACCTCGGGCGCCAACCGGCTCGACGCGACGCTGATCGTCGTGCAGGTGCCGAAGACCACCACGATCGGGCAGATCTTCCAGGGCAACGGGCCGAGCAAGCCGCTCTGCGAGCTGCAGGTGACGTCGGGCGGCAACGTGCAGCTGCTGCTCGAGGACACCAACCAGGGCGGCGCCTCGCATACCTACCCGATCGCCGGCGTGACGATCGGCAAGTCGTTCACCTATGAGCTGAGCCTGTCGGGCACGACGATCGGCGTGAAGGTGAACGGCACCTCGAAGTCGTTCACGATGGATTCGAGCTTCGACGGCGAGAGCTTCTACTTCAAGGCCGGCAACTACGATCAGAGCGCCACCTCGGGCACGCCACTGACCACGCCGGGTACCGTCGTCAAGTTCTACGCGCTGACGCTCACGCACGGCTGACGCGCGCGCGGCCCGCGCGCCTCGTTGCGATGCGCGCGGGCGCGGGTGGCCGTGCGCGCCGGGCCGGCTAGAACGCCGGCACCGGGTCGTGCCCGGCCACCAGCACGTACTTGCCGTCGCGCAGCCGGTACACCGCCGTCTGGTGGATCGTGCGCACGGCGGGCTCGTCGCCCGAGCCCGAGGTCTGCGCGCCGTCGAAGTGGATCCGCATTTCGCTCGTGCCGTCGGCGGCCGTGGCGAGCGAGAGCTTGCCGTTGATGTCGAAGCACGACGGCGGGCCGCCCGCATCGGTCGTCGCGACCACGTCGGTCTCGCTCGCGGCGCCGTGCGCCGTGTCGGCCGCCTTCAGCGCCGCGTCGCAATCGCCGCTCGCGCCGAGGTTGTTGCCGTCGGTCGGGATCGTGCTCGCGTAGGTCGCGACGTGCCCCGGCTTGATGCCGTAGACCGAGGCCCAGGTTCCGCAGACGCCCTGCCAGCATCCGCCGCCCGTCACGATCAGGCCGAACTCGTCGGCGCCGATGCGCGCGACGCTGGTGTCGCCGAGCGTGCCGGCCACGCCGAGGTAGTCCACGCCGTCCATGCGTTGCTCCAGCACCCAGCCCGCCGCGTCGTGGCGGAAGAAGTAGGCGCCGAGCCACGCGCCCGACGCGTAGCTGTCGTCGCGCACGCCGCCGTCGTCGACGCTGACGCCTTCGGTCAGCATCACCGCGTGCGTGTCGTCGAGGCGGATCACTTCGCGCGGCGCGATCTCGATGCGGGTCACGGCCGTCCTCGCGGCGCCGGCCGCGCGGCGGATCCTTCCCGAATCGTCGCGCTCGGGCAGTTCGACCTCGACGTCGCGCGCGCCGGGATCGTTGCCTTCATGCCAGTGCGGAAACACCGCGCGCATCAGGTCGGCGCGCTTGAGGCCCGGGGTGGAGGCCGACGCGGAAGACGCGGAAGACGCGTCGGAGGCGGTCGATGCCGGCCGCGTCGCGGAAGCGGCGGCCGGAGCCGGCGCGCTCACGCTCGCGGCGCCGGACGCCGTGGCGGTGCCGGCGTCATGCGCGCCGTGCCGCTCGCAGGCGCTCAGCAGCACCGACATCGCGCCGAGCAGCGCGAGCGATGCGAGCCGCCGCGCCGGCGGACAGGCCGGCATGACCGCGGACACCGGCGCGAAGGCGGACGGCCCGAGCGGGCTGGGCGAACGAGACGGGCTGGCGAAAATCATCGGCGGTACGAATCAGGAAAGGGCGAGGCGGAGGCCATCGAATCGCCGGAATCGACGGTGCGTGCAGCGCGCGGATGTTACCAGAAATTTCCCATGAATCCGGCCCGTCACGCTCGTTGGCGCACGCTTCGCCAAGCCCGGTGCCGCCGCGCGGAAGGCCCGCCCGGTCAAGGGTTTACGCGATGTCGCGCGATACTCCGCCGAGCCGCGGCACGGAACGCGCGGCGACGATTCCCGCCCGTGCCTTTCACCTTGCGTCGCGTTCCCCCTCGAAAATTTTCACCGCCCCGCGACGGATTTCCGCCGCTCGCTCCGTTCAAGCCGAGATGGCGCGATCGCGCCGGATCCATCAAGGGAGCCCATCCAATGAAACGACTGTTCCATCCTGCCCGGCTCGCGGCCGCGCTGAGCCTGACGCTCGCCACCAGCGCCTTCGCGCAGGCCGTCATCGTCGCGCCGATCGCGCCGCCCGCGCCGCGCTACGAGGTCGTGCCGCCCGCGCGCACCGGTTACGTCTGGGATCACGGCCGCTGGCGCTGGGAGCATGGCGCCTACGTCTGGCAGCCCGGCCACTGGCAGCCGGTGCGCGTCGGGTACCACTGGGTGCCGGGCCACTGGGTCGCCCACGGTCCGAACTGGCACTGGGTGCCGGGGCACTGGGCCTGAGCGTCCGGACGACGGGCGCCCGAGCGCCGGGGCCGTCGCCTCGCGCCATCGCGTTTCATCACGCGCCGTCGCCCCCCGCCGCGTCCGCCATGCCCGCTTCGTCAGCCGTGCCGTCCCGCGCCGTCCGCAGCGCCGCCACCGGCGGTCGAGGCAGGCCGGCACGCTCCATCGTCTTGCCAGGGAGTTCCTCTCGTGAAAATGTTCGCGATCCTCGTGCTCGTCGCGACGACGCTCGCCGGTTGCGTCGTCGTCCCCGCCCGGCCGGTTCATGTGCGGCCGGCCGCCGTCGTCGTATATTGATCGCGTGCGGCGGGCGCGCCGGCCTCGCCGATGCCTGTCCGCCGCCGCCCGTTCGCGATGAACGGATCGACCGCCGCCATGCCCGCGCCTCCAGCCCGCCCCCGCCCGTCCACCACGCGGCAGGCGCGTGACGGCGCGGCCGGGGCAGGCGTCCAAGCCGTCCCGCAGGGAGTCCTGACCCGTGAAACCAGCCCGGCGCGCGCAGCGGCGCGCCCCCCCGCCACCGTGGCCGCGCGAGCGGCCGCCGAACCGCAAGCCCGCCTCGTGAGCGAACCCGATCCCGACGCGGAACTGCTCGCGCGCGTGGGCGCGCGCGACCCCGGCGCCGCGCGCGCGCTGGTCGCGCGCAAGCTGCCGCGCCTGCTCGCGCTCGCCACGCGGCTGCTCGGCGACCGCATGGAAGCCGAGGACGTCGCGCAGGAGGCGTTCATCCGGATCTGGAAACAGGCGCCGCGCTGGAAGACGGGCGAGGCGCGCTTCGACACCTGGCTGCATCGCGTCGCGCTGAACCTCTGCTACGACCGGCTGCGCGGCCGGCGCGAGGAGCCGGCCGACACGCTGCCCGACGAGCCGGACCCACAGCCGCGCGCCGACGCACGGCTCGAGACGCAGGAGCGCGACGCGCGCGTGCGTGACGCGCTGGCCGCGTTGCCGCCCCGGCAGCGCGAGGCGCTCGTGCTCCATTACTATCAGGAGCTGTCGAACATCGAGGCGGCCGGCCTGATGGGCATCACGGTGGACGCGCTGGAGAGCCTGCTCTCGCGCGCCCGGCGCAATCTGCGCGCGCAACTGGCCGCCCGCGGCCGCAGCGAGGAAATCTGATGACACCCGAACGATTCCGCAACATCGTCGAGGCCTACGGCGCCGATTCGCGCCGCTGGCCCGACGCCGAACGCGACGCCGCGCGCGCCTGGGCCGGCGCGCATCCCGAGGCGGCCGGCCCGCTGCTCGCCGAGGCCGCCGACCTCGACGGCTGGCTCGGCGCCCACCACGTCGCGCCGGCCGGCCACGCGCTCGTCGAGCGCATCGTCGCGACGGCGCCGGCCGCGCGCCGGCCCTGGACGCGCGGCCGGCTCTGGTGGTCCGGCGCCGCGGTGGCCGGCGTGGGGGCGCTCGGCGTGCTGGCCGGCGCGCTCGCGATGTCGTCGGCGCTGCTCACGGGCGCGCCCGCGGCGATGCACGAGAGCACCTACCTGACCACCAGCTTCGGTGGCTCGACCGACGACTGGAGCGGTGAATGAACGGCCGTACCCCCACCCTGCTGCTCGCCGCGTCGATCGTGCTGAACGTGTTCCTGCTCGGCGCGATCGCGGGCGGCGCCTATCAGTGGTACGCGCGCCAGCACGGCGCCGGCGGCGCCCACGCGCCGAAGGTGGCGCTGCGCTTCGCGGCCGAGGCGCTGCCGGCCGAGCGGCAGCGCGAATTCACGGAGGCCCTGAAGGCGGCGCGGCGCGACGCGCGCGTCTATGCGCGCGAGGGCCGCGACGGCCGTCGCGACGTGCTCGACCTGCTCGCCATGCCGCAACTCGATCGCCCCGCGCTCGACGAGGCGCTGGCGCGCACGCGCGAGGCCGACATGCGTCTGCGCGCGCAGGTCGAGAGCAGCGTGGCCGATTTCGCGGCGAGCCTGACGCCCGAGGAGCGCCAGCGCTTCGTCGACGGGCTCCGGCACAGCGGCCAGTGGCGCCAGCCCGCCGCGAAGAACGCGCGTGAGAACAACGCGCACGACGCGAGCGCGCGCGACGGCGACTGAGTCGCGAGCCGTTCACGCCTTCATCCGGCCTCCTCCACGAAACGCGCGGGGCCGGGCCGCCATCGAACGGCGCGCCCTCGATGCGCCGGCCCATGCCCCGGCAAGCGCCCATGTGCGCTCGCAGCAGCGCGGCCGCCGGCAGCGTGCCGCCGCTCGCGCCGCCCGATGACAGCCGCATCCATCGCGGCGCGATCCGCTCGCGAACGGCGATCGACATGACGTCATCCACGCCGCGCGCCGACGCCGCCGCTCGGGATGCCTCGGCGTTCCGCCCTTCGATGCAGCGCCGCAAGCCCGCGCCCGTGTTCATCGTTTCGGCCGGCATGCGCTGCGGTTTCAAATCGTTGCGCCACGTTGCTCATCGTTTAGTAAATCTAAGAAAATCATTACAGATGTGTTCATTCGATTGACGCGCAAACGTTCCAACTCCTAGTCTTACGACGCAGCAAGATTCACGACGAGCCGGCGGTCGATCGGTCGAGTCGCCGGGACAGGATCGGGAAGAACAATGGAGAGAGACGATCATGAATCGGTTCATGACGCTCGCCGCCACGCTGGCCGTGGCGTGCGCGTTGAACGGGTGTGGGGGTGACGACGGCGGTGGCGGCGCCGCGTCGATACTGGCGGCACGGCCCGCGGCGGCAGCCGCTGGCGCCGCCGACACGACGGACCTCGACCGCGGGCAGACGCTCGCGCTCACGCAGTACGTCGATCCGCTGATCGGCACGCTCGCGAGCCATTCGCCGAACCCGGTGCCGGCCGGGCAGGCGGGCAGCGTGGAGCCGGCCGCGGGCCTGCCCTCGGGCATGGTGCAGTGGGCGCCCGACACCAACACCACGCCGGCGCCGAACAGCAGCGCCGAGCCGGGCTCGCCGGCCGGCTACTACTACGACATCAACTCGATCCAGGGCTTCAGCGTCACGCACATGCCGGGCGCGGGCTGCTCCGGCAACAACGGCGAATTCCCGGTGATGCCGACCACCGACCCGGCCAGGCTCGTGCCAACCTTCAGTCATGCGAACGAAATCGCGAGAGCCGGCTACTACTCGGTGCTGCTCGACTCGCAGATCAAGGTCGAGCTGACCGCCACGCTGCGCACCGGCTTCGGCCGCTTCACCTACCCGGCGGGCCAGCCGGCCCTGCTGGTGCTCGACGCGACGCGCACCAACACCCGGACCTCGACCTCGGGAGCCATCACCCAGGTGTCCGACAGCGCGATCTCGGGCAGCACCACGGGCGGCGGCTTCTGCGGCAACTCGGTGGCGGTGCCCGTGTATTTCTATGCCGAGTTCGACCGGCCGTTCACGTCGGCGTCGATCTCGCACGGCGTCGCGCAGCTCGGCTTCCGCTCCGGCCTGACCGTGAAGATGAAGATCGGCATCTCCTACGTGAGCGTGGCCAACGCGAAGGCCAACCTCGACGCCGAGAATCGCGGCTGGGACTTCGACGGCGTGCGCGCGCTCGCCGACGCGACCTGGAACGACCGGCTCAACGCGATCCGCGTGGCGGGCGGCACCACCGAGGCGAAGACCAAGTTCTACACGGCGCTCTATCACGCGCTGTGGGCGCCCAGCATCTTCAGCGACGTGAACGGCCAGTACATCGGCTTCGACAGCCAGGTGCATCAGGTCGGCAGCGGCCAGCATGCGCAGTACTCGTCGTTCTCGGGCTGGGACATCTACCGCTCGCTGATCCAGCTGAAGGCGATCCTGAACCCGGCGCAGACCAGCGACATGATCCAGTCGCTCGTCAACGACGCCGACCAGTGCGGCGCGATTCCGCACTGGGTCAACGACAACGTCGAGGACGGCGTGATGCCGGGCGACGCCGGTTCGCTGATCGTCTCGAGCGCCTATGCGTTCGGCGCGCGCGGCTTCGACGCGCAGGGCGCGCTGCGGCACATGGTGAAGATGGCCAACATCCCCGGCACCGCCTGCAACGGCGTGACCACCAACGGCGGCCGCGCGAGCTACCTGCAGACCGGCTACATCACCAGCGGCGAGTGGGGCCAGGCATCGTCGACGCTCGAGTACGCGAGCAGCGACTTCGCGATCTCGCGCTTCGCCGGCGCGCTCGGCGACGCCGCCACGCAGCGCATGCTGCTGAGCCGCTCGGCCTACTGGCAGAACCTGCTGAACACCTCGCTCGCGCCGCCGCTGAACGCGGCGCGGCAGGCCAGCGGCGCGTGGATTCCGGAGACCCCGGGCAGCGGCGACAACTACGTGGAGGGCAACGCCGAGCAGTACACCTGGATGGTGCCGTACAACCCGGCGGGCCTGTTCGCGCAGCTGGGCGGCGACACCACGGTGGCGTCGCGGCTCGATACGTTCTTCACGGTGCTCAACGCCGGCCTGAGCCTGCCGAACTTCTACATGGGCAACGAGCCGACCTTCGAGGTGCCGTGGCTCTACAACTGGGCGGCGCAGCCGTCGGGCACGCAGCGCGTGGTGCAACAGATCATGGCCAGCGCGTTCGGCACCGCGCCCGACGGCCTGCCCGGCAACGACGATCTCGGCGCGGTGTCCGGCTGGTACGTGTGGGGCGCGCTCGGCCTGTATCCGGAGATTCCGGGCGTGGCGGGCCTCGCGATCGGCAGCCCGCAGTTCCCCGCGATCGACGTGCGGCTCGGCACCGGCCGGCGCCTGCGGATCCGCGCGGCGGGCGCGCCGGCGTCGAGCTACGTGCAGGCGCTGTCGATCGACGGGCGCGCGCAGTCAAGCCCGTGGGTCGACTACGCCGCGCTCGCCGACGGCGCGACGCTGCGCTTCTCGATGGGCAGCTCGCCGTCGCAGTGGGGCGCCAGCGTGCCGCCGCCGTCGTTCGGCGTGCCGGTGGCGATCAACGCGGCCGACAGCTACAACAACCGCGGCTTCAGCGCCGACGGCGCCACCAACACCGACGGCCAGGGCGCGGACTTCGACGGCAGCCTGTTCAGCTACTCGCTGAACGCGCTGGCGGCGGCCGGGGTCCAGCCGGGCAAGCCGTTCCCGGTGGCGGGCGCGGCCGTGGCGGTGGCGGGCGGGCCGCTCACGCTCGACAACACGGTGACCGTCGGCCAGACCGTGATGCTGCCGCCGGGCTCGACCGGCTCGGGCGTGGTGGTGCTCGGCTCCGCGAACAACGGGCCGTCCAGCGGCGTCGCGCAGCTGAACTTCGCCGACGGCACGAGCCAGGCCGTCACGCTCGCGTTCGACGACTGGACGCTCAACGGCGGCGGCGCGAGCCCGAGCTCGGCGATCGCCGTGACGATGGCCTATCGCAACTCGGGCAACGGCCAGCCGGACAACGTCAAGACCTACCTCTTCGCGCAGAAGATTCCGGTGCCGCCCGGCAAGGTCGTGACGAGCATCACGCTGCCGCGGCAGGTCAGCGCCGGCAAGATGCACGTGTTCGGGGTGGCGATGGCGTCGTGAGGATTCGTTGAGGATTCAGCGGCGCCTTTTTCCATTCGGATGATGCGCGACACCGCTTGCGGGAAGGCGCTCGATGAAACGACGCTCAGGCGATCCGCGCGAGCCGCGGGCGCGCGGCGGCGCCCTCCCTCGACATGGTCTCGCGCACGTGGTGCGCGAACGCCTGCGCGGCCGGCTGCGCGACCGCCGGCAGGCGCAGGCAGATCGCGAACGGCGGCAGCGCGGGCAGGCCGGCCGCCTGCGGCGCGAGCGTTTCCAGGTCGTCGGGCACCGTGGAGGCGAGCCAGGTGGTGATCGCCACGCCCGCGCGCACCATCGACGCGGTCGCCTCGATGTTGCCGCTCTCGAACACGGTGCGCCACGCCACGCCCTGCTCCGCGAGCGCGCCGAGCACCACGGGGCGGAACACGCAGCGCTCGTCCACCATCGACAGCGGCAGCGGCCGCTTTCGCCATGCCTCGCTGCCGCGCCCCGACACCCACACCAGCGGCTCGACGCGAATCACCTCGCCCCTGGCCTCGCTCGCCACGTACTGGATCAGCGAAACGTCCACGCGCCCGCTGTCGACGGCCTCGTGCAGATCGGGCGACGCGCAGCAGACGAGCGTGATGTCCACGCGCGGATGCGCCTCGGCGAACGCCTTCATCGCCGGCGCGAGCGGGCCGACCAGATCGTAGGGCACGCCCACCCGCAGGCTGCCGCTGAGCGGGCCGTCGGCCATGTCGGCCCAGATCTCGTCGTTCAGGCGCAGCAGCTGGCGCGCCTTGACGAGAAACGTCTCGCCCTGGCGCGACAGCTCCAGCCGGCGCGTCTTGCGCACGAACAGCAGGCAGTCGAGCATGTCCTCCAGGCGCCGCACCTGCTGGCTCACGGCGCCTTGCGTCATGTGCAGCAGGTTCGCGGCCACCGTCATGCTGCCGCTGTCGGCCACGGCGACAAAGGTTCGGATCAGGTCGAGGTCGAGGTTTCGGGTCATGGACGCATTATGCCGGCTAATGCATCGCATCAAAATTATTGCCTTTCATGATGCATCGGCCGTCCGTACAGTGCGAACCTCGTTCCTTCGAATCGCCGCCAATGACCGCGCTCCTGCCGCTCTTCCTGTTCGTCGCCGTCGCCACCCTCACGCCCGGCGGCGCCACCACGCTCGCCACCGCGTCGGGCGCGCGCTTCGGCTTTCGCCGCTCGCTGCCGCTCGTGACCGGCATCGCGGCGGCGCTGGCCATGCTGGCCGCCGTGGCCGCGCTCGGGCTCGGCGGCCTGCTGCTCGCCATGCCGTCGCTGCAGACGGCGGTGAAGGCGCTCGGCTCCGCCTACCTGCTCTGGCTGGCGTGGCGCATCGCGCGCAGCGGCCCGCCGAACGCGGGCCAGGGCCCGGCGCGGCCGGTCACGCTCGCCAGCGGCTTCCTGCTGCTGTGGCTGAACCCGAAAAGCTGGGCGATGACGGTGGGCGCGGCGGCCTCGTTCGCGCTCGTCGCCAGCAGCCCGCAGCGGCTCGCGCTGCTGCTCGGCGCCGCGTTCGGCGTGGCCGCGGCGCTGTCGCTCGCGTTGTGGTGCGCGCTCGGCGTGCTGCTCGCGCGCCTGTTTCGCACGCCGCGCCAGTGGCGCATCCTCAATCTCACGATGGGCCTGCTGCTCGCCGCGTCCATCGTGCCAACCTGGAGATAAGCATGGTTTCCCGTTCGTTTGCCGAATCGTTCGATCTCGACGCGGCGTTCGCCGACATCACCGCGCACTGGTCGCCGAAGGTGGTCGCGCAGGTCAACGACCAGTACGTGAAGGTGGCCAAGGTACTCGGCCAGCTGGTATGGCACGACCACGCGCACGAGGACGAGCTGTTCTTCGTGGTGCGCGGCCACCTGAAGATCGAATACGAGGGCGGCCGCGTGGTCGAGCTGCCGGCCGGCTCGATGCACGTCGTGCCGCGCGGCACGCCCCACAATCCCGTCGCCGAGGAGGAGTGCTGGATCATGCTGGTCGAGCCGGTGGAGACGAAGCACACGGGGGACGTGGCGTCGCCGCTGACGAAGACGATCGAGCAACAGCTGCGCTGAGCCGATGCCCGCGCCCGCCCGGCCGGCTCACGGCTCCCGGCGGGCGACGCCTAGCCCGCGCCGTCGCCCTCCCTCCCCGATGCCGTAAACGGCGCGCGGATTCCGTCCGCCGTCGCGATCTCCGGCGCCGCGCGAATCGCGCAAGGCAGGCCGGCCGAACCCCGCCCCCGCCCGCCGCCGCCTCACGACGCGCCCCCGCACCGCACCAACGGCAGTTCTTACCCACGCGCCGCGTGCCCGCCGGGCAGCCCTACCGCCGCGTCGCGCGCCGTCGCCGCCTTCCCGCAGAAACATAAGACCATTGCGGGAAAACACCGATGCTGTAGTCGAACTACATTCATACTATCTAACACGGTGGAGGCTACCTACATCGCGCTGGCCCCGTCGATTTCTCCATCCCGCCGCCCGGTGCGCACTGGCGCGGCACCCGCGTCTCGTGTTTCACCGCTGTCGCTTCCCGCCTCATCGTCGACAACCAGAATCGAATAACCGGAGAGAGAGACATGCAGGTCAGACTTTGGTCGGCCGCCGCATTGACGGCGTTCACGTTCGCCAGCGCGCAGGCTGGCACCCCCGATTTCATCAACTTCCCGCCGACGAGCTTCGACGCCGTCGCCTCGGTCACCGCGCGGCTGCGGGCCGATGCGCTGGTGCGCAAGATGACGCTCGACGAAAAGCTGCAGATGATCCATTCGCAGTATGAGATGAGCGCGGTGCCGGGCGGCGGCGCCGGCTACATCCAGGGCGTGCCGCGGCTCGGCATCCCCGACCTGAACATGGCCGATTCGTCCACCGGCTCGGGCAGCACCTCGCAGCCGAGCACGACCTTCCCGGCCACCCTCGCGCTGGCCGCGAGCTGGGACCGCCAGCTGTCGAGCGACTATGGCCGCCAGGTCGCGATCCAGTTGCGCGCGCAAGGGTTCGGCATGGGCCTCGGCGGCGGCACCAACCTCGCGCGCGAACCGCGCGGCGGGCGCCTGTTCGAATACCTCGGCGAGGATCCGCAACTGGCGGGCGAGCTGCTCGCCGAACGCACCGACGGCACCCAGCGCGAGCAGGTGATCGCCACCATCAAGCACTACGCCGGCAACGAGCAGGAACACGGCCGGCAGGGCGGCAACACGCAGATCGACGAGCGCACGCTGCGCGAACTCTATCTGCTGCCGTTCGAGATCGCCGCGAAGCGCGCGCGGCCCGGCAGCGTGATGTGCTCGTACAACCGCCTGAACGGCGACTACGCCTGCGAGAACACGTTCCTGCTCTCCACCGTGCTCAAGAACGACTGGGGCTTCGAAGGCCAGGTGCAGTCCGACTGGGGCGCGGCGCACAGCACGGCGCCGTCGATCAACGCCGGGCTCGACGAGGAAGAGGACGTGGGCGCCACCGTCTACCTGACGCCGGACCTGGTGCGCCAGGCGATCGCGAACGGCTCGGTGTCCACGGCGCGGCTCGACGACATGGTGCGCCGCAAGCTCTACACGATGATCCGCCTCGGCGTGCTCGATCACCCGGCCAGGGGCGGCGGCACGATCGACTTCGCGGCCGGCAACGCGTTCGCGCAGGCGGTGGCCGAGCAATCGATGGTACTGCTGAAGAACGACGCCAATCAGCTGCCGCTCGCGGCCGCCGCGCTGCGGCGCATCGCGGTGATCGGCGGCCACGCCGACGCGGCGGTGCTCTCGGGCGGCGGCTCGGGCAACACGCGCGATCCGGTGACGGGCTCGTTCGCCGGTTGCGGCGGCCTGCAGTTCGGCACCGACACCGGCTGCAGCTGGTGGCGCAATCCGTGGCTGAAGGTGGATACGCCGATCGTCGCCGCGATCCGGCAGCTCGCGCCGAACGCGCAGGTCGCGTTCGCCGGCAACAGCGACCAGCAGCAGCCGTTCCGCGCCTACACGCAGCAGGAGATCGACCAGGCCGCGGCGCTCGCGAAGCAGTCTGACGTGGCGATCGTGGTGGTGGCGCAGCCGGCCGGCGAGGATTTCGGCGACCTGCAAAGCCTCTCGCTCGCGAACCCGACCAATCAGGACGCGCTGGTCGCCGCGGTGGCGCAGGCGAACCCGCGCACGGTGGTGGTGGTCGAGAGCGGCAACCCGGTGCTGATGCCGTGGAAGGACAGCGTCGCGGCGATCGTCGAGGCGTGGTATCCGGGCGAAGGCGGCGGCAAGGCGATCGCGAACCTGCTGTTCGGCAAGGTCACCCCGTCCGGCAAGCTGCCCGTCACGTTCCCGGCGCGCGATCAGGACACGCCGACCTGGGGCACCGACGGCACGTTCGCGAACGATCCGGTCTACGCCGAGAAGCTCGACATGGGCTACCGCTGGTACGACGCGAAGAACATCAAGCCGCTGTTCGAATTCGGCTACGGGCTGTCGTACACGCACTTCGCGTACTCGGGGCTGACCGTGCTGCGCCTGCCCGGCAACCTGCTCGACGTGAGCTTCACGGTGCGCAACGACGGCCGCGTGGCCGGCGCCGAGATCCCGCAGGTCTACCTCGGCGTGCCGTACAAGGACGAGCCGCCGCGCCGGCTGGTGGGCTGGGACAAGATCGGCCTGAACCCGGGCGAGTCGCGGCGCGTGCGCGTGCTGGTCTCGCCGCGCGAGCAGAGCGTGTGGGACGACACCCAGGGCAAGTGGCGCTATGTGCCGGGCAGCAGCGTTTACGTGGGCGCCTCGTCGCGCGATATTCGGCTGCAGCAGCACTGAGCGCGGCGCCGGCGAGACGGCGGCAGACCGAAAGCCGGCCCGGGCGAGGCGGCGCGAATCGTGACGACCCCGCGCCGGGCCGGCCGGATCGGCCCGGTTCAGCGCCGCCGACGAACGCCCGCGAGCGCCCCCGCGGGCGTGTCTAAATCTCGCCAATCATGGCCGGTATTCGTGAAATTGTGTACGGAGCCTAGTAAGATGGCGCCCTATCGACACTCGCCGACCCACAATGAGCAATAACCTCAACGTTCTCGAAGAGCAACTGCGCGAACTCGACCAGCAAATCGCGCACGCCAAGTCCGAAGGCAAGCAGGCACTGCTCGCGAACCTGCAGGAGCAGGTGCAGCAGTACGGCATCACCGAGGACGAATTGCTGCGTGCCGCCGGGTTCCGTCAGGCACAAAAGGTGCGCAAGGCCGCGCCGGCTAAATATTATGATCCGTCGTCGGGCCATTCGTGGTCCGGCCGCGGCCCGCGCCCGAAGTGGCTGCAGGGCAAGGAACTGGACGACTACCTGATCGACCGCGCGCCGAAGCCCTGGTGGCCCGGCGAGGACTGACCCGGCGGCGCCGCGCGCGGCGCCCGTGTTACGCGATACCCCGGCCGCCCATGACGCGCGCCGGCCGCGCGACGGCCTACCCGGCCCGCGCCTGATTCTTTTTTCGCCCGACGCGACGGATTTCCCGGCGTGCTCCGTTTAACGGAGAACTTCCACGCCGGCAGGACTCCGTATGAACGCTCCGCCCAACCCGCATGCCGCGGCGATCGCCGTGAACCGCTTCGGCCTCGGCGCCCGCCCCGACGAGCCGGCCCCGGCCGATCCGGCCGGCTGGCTGCTCGACCAGTTCTCCCGCTACGAACCGCGCCCCGCCGCCTGGGCCGACGCCCCCGGCGCGGTCGCGCTCGCCACGCGCTTCGGCGACGAGCGCGGCCGGCTGCGCGCCGGGGCCGCCGCCTCGACTCCCGCCTCGACTCCCGCCTCGACTCCTGCCTCGACTCCGCCGACGGCGACGCTGGCAGCCGCCGCGTCGGGCCCGGCCGCCGCCTCGGCGCAAGCGATTCGTCAGACCGTCAACCAGACGATCCGCCGCGAAAGCGTGGAGGTCTACCGCGACGCGGTGGACGCGCGCGTCGAGAGCGCGCTCGTCACGCCCGCGCCGTTCGTCGAGCGGCTCGTGCATTTCTGGGCCAACCATTTCGCGGTGTCGGTCGACAAAGGCCAGGTGGCCGGGCTGGCCGGCGCGTTCGAAATGGAAGCGATCCGCCCGCACGTGCTCGGCCGCTTCGAGGATCTGCTGGTGGCGGCCGAGCGCCATCCGGCGATGCAGCTGTTCCTCGACCAGACCCGCTCGGTCGGCCCCGACAGCCGCGCCGCGCTGCGCGCCGACGCGCGCGACCCGGCCCGCAGGCGCGGCCTCAACGAAAACCTCGCGCGCGAGATCATGGAGCTGCACACGCTCGGCGCGCGCAGCGGCTACACCCAGGCCGACGTCACCGAGTTCGCGCGCGCGCTCACCGGCTGGAGCGTGGCGGGACCGCGCGGCCCGCAGCCCGGCAATGCGCCGCCCGGCGCGTTCGTGTTCCGCCCGGCGCTGCACGAGCCCGGCACGCGCACCGTGCTGGGCCGCCGCTACGATCAGGCAGGCGAAGCACAGGCGCTGGCGATCCTGCAGGATCTCGTGCGCGCGCCCGCCACCGCCCGCCACCTGGCGTTCCAGCTCGGCCGTCATTTCGTTGCCGACGATCCCCCCGCCGCGCTGACCGAGCGCCTCGCGCGCGCCTTCGAGCAGAGCGGCGGCGACCTGCCCGCCGTCTATCGCGCGCTGGTCGGGTCGCCCGAGGCGTGGGCGCCGTCCGCGACCAAGTTCAAGACGCCGTGGGACTGGGCCGTGTCGTCGCTGCGCGGGCTCGGCTGGACCACGCTCGGCAACCTGCGCGCCGCGCCGCTGCTGACCCAGCTCGGCCAGCCGGTCTGGCGGCCGGGCTCGCCCGCCGGCTACGACGACGTGGCCGCCAGCTGGGCCGCGCCCGACGCGCTGGTGAGGCGCGTCGAGATCGCCCAGCGGCTCGCCGCACGCACCGGCGAGCGCGCCGATCCGCGCACGCTCGGCACCGCGCTGTTCGCGGGCACGCTGAGCGAGTCCACCGCCACCGCCGTGTCGCGCGCCGAAAGCACCACCACCGCGCTCGCGCTGCTGCTCGTCTCGCCCGACTTCCAACGGAGATAACGCCATGGAGCCCACCCGCCGCCGATTCCTCGGCACCGCCGCCGCGGCCGGCGCGCTGCTCGTCGCGCCGCGCCTCGTGTTCGCCAACGTCGCGAGCGATCGCCGCTTCGTGTTCGTGATCCAGCGCGGCGCCGCCGACGGCCTGAACATCGTCGTGCCGTATGCCGACCCCGCCTACGCGAGCCTGCGCGGCGAACTCGCGATCGACGCCGCGAAGGCGACGCGGCTCGACGGCACGTTCGCGCTGCACCCCTCGCTCACGCAGACGGCCGCGATGTACGCCGGCGGCCAGGCGCTGTTCGTCCACGCGATCGCCTCGCCGTATCGCGACCGCTCGCATTTCGACGGCCAGAACGTGCTCGAGACCGGCGGCCTCGCGCCGTACCAGGTGAAGGACGGCTGGCTGAACCGGCTCGCGGCGATGCTGCCGGCCACGCGCGAGAACGCGATCGCGCTCGCGCCCACGGTCCCGGCCGCGCTGCGCGGCGCCGCGCGCGTCACCTCGTATGCGCCGTCGGGGCTGCCCGACGCGCCCGACGATCTGCTCACGCGCGTCGGCGCGCTCTACGAACGCGACGCGCAGCTCGCGCCGCTATGGGCCTCGGCGATGGCCGCGCGCGGGCTGGCCGGCGACGCGCACGCGCGCCAGGACCCGGCCGGCGTCGGCAAGCTGGCGGCCGGCTTCCTCGCGCGCGACGACGGCCCGCGCATCGCGATGATCGAGACCGGCGGCTGGGACACGCACAGCGCGCAGAACCCGCGCCTCGCGAACGTGCTGAAGGGGCTCGACGCGATGCTCGCCGCGCTGCGCGACGGGCTCGGCCCGGTCTGGCGCGACACCACCGTGGTGGTGGCCACCGAGTTCGGGCGCACCGCCGCCGCGAACGGCACCGGCGGCACCGATCACGGCCAGGGGTCGGTAGCGATGCTGCTCGGCGGCGCGGTGGCGGGCGGGCGCGTGATCGCCGACTGGCCGGGCCTGGGCGGCGCCGATCTCTACGAAGGGCGCGACCTCAAGCCGACCGCCTCGCTCGACGCGCTGATCGCCGGGGCGGCGGCCGAGACGCTGCGGCTCGATCCGCAGCGCACGGCCGCGACGCTGTTCGGGCAGGCCGGCGCGCGGCGCGCGACGACGGGCCTCGTGCATGCCTGAGCCTCGGGGCGCGGGTTCGCGGGTTCGCAAATCCACGAAGCACTTCATTCATTTCCGACGACGACAGTCCCGGGAGGACGACCCATCATGACGATTCGATCGCGATCCGCCGCCGCGTTCGCCGCCTGCGCCTGCGCGGCCCTGCTTTGCGCCTGCGTCGTGGAGCCGGCGCGCCCGCCGCAGCCCGCGCCGCGCGTCGAGGTGATGCCCGCGCCGCCCGCGCCAGGCTATCGCTGGGTGAAGGGCCACTATCGATGGGAAGGCAATCACTGGGCCTGGGTGCCGGGCCATTGGGTGGCAGCGTATTGAGGATTTCCCGAGGTTCGCGGCGGGATCCGGATCGTTCGGGATACTGAACATGATCGAGGAGGAGATCGCCGGGTGCCGCGTCGTGCCGCTGTCGGCGGTGGGGCGGCCGGGCCGTTCGGCTGCCGGCCCGCCGTCGCGCCCGAACGGCGCGGCAGCGACCACGTGGCCGCCCTCATCGCCTGGCCGCGCGAACAGGCGGCCCGGCGCGGCTGAGCCGGGCGGTTCAATCACGGCCCGAGCCGCGTCCTCATCGGCAACCCATGCCGCGGCGGCCGGCGCGACGGCCCGCCGCCGCTTGCCGCGCCCGCCGCGTCAGAACTTCTCGACCCAGGGGCGCACCTCCAGCTCCCACGACCAGGCGCTGCGATGCTGGCGCAGCAGATCGAGGCAGGCCTGCGCGATCGCGTCGGGATCGAGCGTGCTATCGGGCGCGTCGGCCGGATCGATGCGGCTCGCCGAGCGCACCGCGCCGTCCACCACGAGATGGGCGACATGGATGCCCTGCGGCGCGAGTTCGCGCGCGGCGCTCTGCGCGAGCCCGCGCAACGCGAACTTGCCCATCGCGAACGGCGCCGACAGCGCGAAGCCCTTCACGCCGGCCGTCGCGCCGGTCAGCAGAATCGCGCCGCGGCCGGCCGGCAGCATGCGCCGCGCGGCCTGCTGCACCGCATGGAACGCGCCGAACGCCGTCACCGCCACCGCCTGCTCGACCGCCGCCGCGTCGAGTTCGGCGATCGGCCCGCGCAGCCGCCCGCTCGCGTTGTAGACCACGATTTCCGGCGCGCCGATGCGCGCCTCGGTCTCGGCAAACAGCCGCTCGACCTGGGCCGCGTCGGCGGCGTCGACGGGCAGCGCGATCGCGCCGGTCTGCTCGACGAGCGGCGCGAGCTTGGCCGTGTCGCGCGCGGCGATCACGACCGGCAGCCCGGCCGCGCGCAGCTGCCGCGTGAGCGATGCGCTGATGCCGGGGCCGCCCCCGATGATGAGGGCGTTGCGGTACGGAATGTCGTTCATGGTGTCTCCGGAAGAAGAAAGCGGCGGGATCGCGCGCCGGCACGGGCGCTCGCGATCGGGCCATGGCGCGGGGCGGCATGCGCGCCGCGCGCCGGCCCGCTCCGCAGAGCATAGGCCAACGCCGCGGTGCCTGCAGGCGGGCGCCGCCGGGGCCGGCGAGCGGCCGACGCACGGCGCATTGCATGCGCCGCGCCGGCTTGTCCGGCCCCCGGGCGCGCATTGTTCGCGATTCGCGGATTGTGAGTCACCGCGGCCGGACTTCCGCGCGGCGGCGCGCTTGCGCAGAATCGCGGCAGCCCTGTCCGGCGCCGCTCGCGCCCGTTCCCGCAAGGACGTCCATGCAACTCCACTGCTTCCGGCTTTCCGGCCATTCGCACCGGGTCCGCCTGTTCCTGTCGATCCTCGGCCTCGCGCACCAGACGATCGAGGTGGACCTCCCGTCCCGTGCGCACAAAACGCCGGCCCATCTGCGCCTCAATCCGTTCGGTCAGGTGCCGGTGCTGGTCGACGGCGAGACCGTGATCGCCGATTCCACGGCGATCCTCGTCTATCTCGCCAAGCGCTACGCGCCGCCGGGCTGGCTGCCCGACGATCCGGCCGGCGCGGCGCGCGTGCAGCGCTGGCTGTCGGTGGCGTCGGGCGAGGTCGCGCACGGGCTCGCGGCGGCGCGCCAGATCGTGCTGTTCGGGCTGCCGCGCGAGCCCGACGAGGCGATCGCCCGCGCGCACGCGACGCTCGCCGTGCTCGACGCGGAGCTGGCGCGGCAAGACTGGCTCGCCGGCGAGGCGCCGAGCATCGCCGACCTCGCGCTGTACGCCTACGTGGAGCGGGCGCCGGAGGGCAACGTCGAGCGCTCGGCCCACGCCAACGTGAGCCGCTGGCTGCGCCGCGTGGAGGCGCTGCCCGGCTTCGTGCCATTCCCGCGCTCGCCGGTCGGGCTCGACGCGCCGGAACGCGCCGCGCGCGAGGCGCACGGGCTCGCGGCCGGACGCTGACGCCAGCCTGCTTCCTGGAGAGATTCCATGGAACACGCATCGATTGAACACGGCTGGGCCGATCTCGTCGCGCCGTCGCGGCGCGCGGATGATGTCATCGATTTGAGCGGCCCGCGCGACGCGCGCCGGACCGGCATCGTTGGGATCGCGCCTCGGCATGCCTGGCCGCTCGGCGCGGGCGGGCGACACGACCCGCACCTGCTGGCCGGCGACTTCGCGATCCGGTTCGCGCCGGCCGTGTTTCGGGCCGGCGCGCGGGGCGCGCGGCCGCGGGTCCAGCGTGAACCGGCCGATGCGGGCGACGCGGCGGACCACGCGAGTCCGCGCCACGGCCTGCCCTGCATGCCGCGCGCCGCGTCGCGCGTCTGGCGCCCCGGTCGCAATCCGCTGTCGCGGGTGGCCACGCTCGCGAGCGGCAGCCACCACGCGAGCCGGGTCGCGTGGCAGCCCGGCGCGCGAACGTTCGACCACGCGCATGCGGCCGGCGAGGAGTTGCGCGTGCCGAGCGGCGAGTTGCGCGACGGCGACGCGCGACACCGGGCCGGCAGCTGGCTGCGCCTGCACCAGGGCGCGAGGCACGCGCCGTTCGCCCACGCGCCTGCCGTCATCCTGCCGCGTCACGGGCATCCGCGGGCCACGGCCGAACCGCGCGCCAACCCGCGCGCGACGGCCGATTCCGGGCCGCCGATCGCGCGGCATTGAGCGCGCCCGACCGGCCGCGAGCCGCCGCCGGTCCCATGCAAAAAAGCCGGCCTTCGCAGGCCGGCATCGACGCACGCCACGCTCGTCGCGACTACCCGCGCGCCGTCGGCGGCACCACCCCGAGTTCGTCGGCCATCTGCGTCAGCGACGCCCAGATCGGCGGGCTCAGCGCGATGTGATCGTGATACTTCAGGCGGTTGCGCGCCTCGTACTCGCCCGGATACTGCACGGGATCGGCGCCGGGCTGCGACGGGCAGGACAGCAGGTATTCGATGAACGCCTCCACCTCCTGCGAGCGCCAGGTGGCCGAGAAATCCACCTGCGGGTTCAGCACGATCGCGAACATGTTGTTGGTCACGGCGCCCTGCCGCGGGTTGCCGGGCTGGATCGTGCCGCCGCCCGACAGCACACCGGCCAGCAGCTCGGCCACCACGCCGAGCGCGTAGCCCTTGTGGGCGCCGAACGGCAGCAGCGAGCCGGGCGGATCGGCCTGCAGCACGTTCGGATCGTCGCTCGGGTAGCCCTGGCCGTCGATCAGCGAGCCCGGCGGCGCCGTCATGCCGTTGGCCGCCAGCACGCGCGCCTTGTTCACGGCGATCGCGCTGGTGGCCATGTCCACCACCAGCGGCGGCCGGTTGTTCGGCAGCGGCCCGGCGAAGCAGAGCGGATTGGTGGTCAGGCGCGCCTGCGCGCCGCCGAACGGCGCCACCATCGGCGCGCGATTGGTGACGTTGGTGAACGCCATGAACACGAGCCCGGCATGCGCGCACATCTCGCCGTACTGGCCCATCCGCCCGAGGTGATGGCTGTTGCGCAGCGTCAGGATGCAGACGCCGCGCTCGAACGCACGCGTCATCGCCTGCTCCACCACCACCTTGCCGACGTGCTGGCCGAGCCCGCGGTTGCCCTCGAACAGCAGCAGGCTGCCGTGGTCGGTCAGCACGCTCGGGCGGCCGGCCGGATCGATCCGCCCGTCCTCGAGCACCTTGCGGTAGGTCGGCAGGATCGACACGCCGTGGCTGGTGTAGCCGACGCGGTCCGATTCGACCAGATGGCGGGCGACGTCGTCGGCGATGTCGTCGGGCACCTTCAGCGCGCCCAGCACCTGCTTGCCGAACGTAATCGCATCGTTGAGGGATATCTGCATGTTGTTAACCTCCTTTTCTGGTTCCATGCGTTACAGCCAGCCGAGCCAGCGCCAGTAGGTTGCGCCGAACACCAGCAGCAGCGCGTAGCCGATCACGCTGACCACGATCCCGACCTTCGCGAACTGTTTGGCCGTGAACGTGTCGGTGCCGAGGCAGACCATGTTCTGCGGCGCGTTGATCGGCAGCACGAAGCCGAAGCTGACCGTGAAGCCGAGCAGCATCGTCATGCCGAGCCGGTTGAAATCGCCGGGCAGCGTCTGCAGCACCGCGATCAGGATCGGCAGCATCGCCGAGGTCAGCGCCGTGGCGCTCGCGAAGCCGAGGTGGATCACGATCAGGAACGCCGCGAGCACGGCGAACACGCCGAGCGGCGAAAGCGAATCGAGGCCGGTGGCGGCCACCACGTGATGGCCGAGCCACTGGCCGGCCTGCGTCGTGAGCAGCGCCGTGCCGAGGCTGATGCCCACCCCGAACACGATCACGGTGCCCCACGGAATGCGCGACTGCACGTCCTTCCAGGTCATCACGCCGAAGCGCGGCAGCATCAGCACGACGAGGCCCGCGTAGGTGACCGAGGTGGTGTCGAAATGGTGCAGCTTGCCCTCGGTGGCCCAGCACAGCAGCAGCGCCACGGACACGCCGAGCAGCCGCTTCTGCGCGCCCGTCATCGGCCCCATCTCGCGCAGCTGCGCCTCCACGGCCTCCTTGCCGCCCGCGATCGCGTCCGCCTCGGGCGGCATCATCTTCAGCACCAGCACCACCAGCACCGCCGACATCACGAGCGCCCACGGCGCGCCGGCCACGAACCACGAGGCCCAGGTCACGTGCGAGCCGAGCATCTTCTCCATGAAGCCGGCCGTCAGCAGGTTCTGCGCGGCCGAGGTCTGGATGCCGATGTTCCAGATGCTGGTGGCCTGCGCCACGATGATCATGATGCCGGCCGCCACGTTCGAGCGCTTGTCGACGCCGAACGCCGAGACCACGCCCATCATGATCGGCACCACGCAGGCGCTGCGCGCCGTGGCGCTCGGCACCACCAGCGAGAGCAGGATCGTCACGGCGATCGCGCCGATCATCACGCGCCGCGTGCTGGTGCCGATTCGCGAGAGCGTGACGAGCGCGATGCGGCGGTCGAGCCCGGTCAGCGTCATGGCCGCCGCGATGAACAGCGCCGCGGCCACCAGCGCGAGCGCCGAGTTCGAGAAGCCGGCCAGCGCCATGCTGATCGCGCGCGAGGTGCCGTAGGCCACGCCCGGGTCCTGCACGGTGGGCGCGGTGCCCACCAGAAACGCCATCAGCGAGGTAACGATGATCGCGCTGGCCTCGTAGGACACGGCCTCGGTGATCCACACCACCACCGCGAACGCGAGGATCGCCAGCATGCGGTGCCCGGCGACGGGCAGGTCGGCCGGGGTGGGCAGCAGCAGCACGGCGATCAGGACCACCACGCCGGCCACCAGGCTGAGCGGAAACGGCTTTTTCGGGATAGGAGCTGCCGGGGAATGTTCAGACGTGCTCATCGTTAGGGCTCCTGTCAGAGATGTCATGCCGACGATCGGCATCTTCCCGGGAAATGGCCTTCCGCTATCCGCAAGGGCAATCCTAGCCGGATTGCACTCGCTCGGGCAATGGGGACGGACGATTGCGCGGCGCGGGAGGCGGCTGCCGTGGCGAGACGGGCTGCAGTGGCGAGCAAGCCGGATCGCGACGCCCGCCCGCGGCCCGGGTGGGGATTCGGATCAGGTCCGGGTCCGGTTCCGGGCCGTGCCTGCGGGATGAAGGGTGGCCGGGAGCCGATGAAAAACCGATGAAATCTTACCTTTGGACTTCGGTGCGCATCGGGATCTGGCGCAAGACTCGCGCGATCGAAATGTGCTGTTTTTCAGGGGCGGATCGCTCGCGCCGGCGGGTGGCGGCGCGGCTCAGACGGCGCCGAGATGGGCCTGGAGCCGCTCGATCAGCGCGCGGACCTTCGGCGCCATATGGCGGCCTGGCGGCAGCAGCGCGTGCATGGGCATGGCGGCGGTGGCCCAGGCCGGGTAGACGCGCACCAGCCGCCGCGCGGCGATGTCGGCCCGCACCGCGAAATCGGGCAGCAGCGCGAGCCCGGCGCCCTCGGCGACGGCCGCGCGGCACGCGTAGACGGTATCGGCGACGAGCCCCGCATCGAACTCGAGTTCGCAGGTCTGGCCATTCGTATGACGAAGCCGGCAGCGCGACGGATGCGCCAGCACCGACACCCCGACGAACGGCAGCGCCACCGCCGCGCCGATCTCGGCCGGCGGCGCGTGGCGAGCCAGCAGCGCGGGGCTCGCCACCAGCCACTTCTCGTACTGGCCGACGCGCACCGCGCGATGGCTCGAATCGGCCAGTTGGCCGAGCCGGATCGCCACGTCAACGCCTTCCGCGATCAGGTCGATCAGGCGGTCGTTGGACACCATCTCGATGCGCAGCCCCGGGTGCGCGTCGCGCAGCCGGGCCAGCACCGGCGCCAGCACGATCGCGCTGAACTCCACCGAGGCGGCCACCCGCAGCGTGCCGTGCAGCGCGTCCGGGGATGGGCTCGCGGTGGTCACCGCCTCGTCGGCGAGCTGCGCGATGCGGCGCGCCGCGTCGAAGAACGCGGCGCCCGCCTCGGTCACGCCGATGCGCCGCGTGGTGCGCGCCAGCAGCGTCGCGCCCAATTCGAGTTCGAGCCGCTGGATGCTCTTGCTGACCGCCGTCTTGCCGATGCCGAGCCGCTCGGCCGCGCGCGTGAGCGAGCCGGTCTCGATCACCGCGATGTAGATCAGCAGATGCTCGAAGGTCAGGTTGCGAAGGTCGGGCATGGCGCGGGAACCGGCGGTCGGGCGGACGGGAGATGCGGGGATTATATCGACGGCGATCGCGGCGCGGGACGGCGCGCCTGACGGCAGCCGGTTCGACGGATTCCCTCGTTTTCCACGGGGCGTGTCGATGAATCCGTTCCGTCCCGTGGAGACCGTCGATCGTTTCGGCCAGCGCGTCGTCGTAGCTGTCGCCACGGCTGCTGACCGACGGCTCGATACCCGCCTTGGAAAAAGTTTCGCTGTACTGAATGCCGGCGTGTTGCCCAGGTTCAAGAAGTCGTCGCGACGATCCCACCGTCGTCGTCAAGGGCGCGAAGGACCAGCCTCGACGGGCGCCGCTGCGCCGTGCCTCCCGTCGATGATCGGCCGGCCCCCGCCGGCGGCGCGTCCTCGGGCACTGGCAGCGGTATCGTGGAGCCGCCGCGCTTCCATTGGAGAGGTCAAACCTGCGCCATGCCGCCATCCACCGGCAGATCGATCCCGGTGATGAAGCTCGCCTCCTCGCTGGCGAGGAACAGCGCGGCAGATGCCACTTCGTCGGCCCGGCCCATGCGGCCCAGCGGGATCAGTCTCGTCAGTGTCTCGCGCACTTCGTCGGACGCCGCCGCCATCATGGCGGTGTCCGTCGGTCCCGGCGCGACGACGTTGACGCGGATGTTGCGGGGTGCAAGCTCGTTGGCCCAGGTTCGCGCGAACGAGCGTACCGCCGCCTTGGTCGCCCCGTAGACGCCATAGCCCTTGGTGCCGATCCCGTCGGCGATCGAGCCGATCAGCACCACCGAGCCACCGTCGGGCATGATCGCGGTCGCGGCCTTGGCGGCGAACAGGAGCGCGCGCACGTTAAGGCCGAAGTGCCGGTCGAAATGATCCTCGACGACTTCATCGAGGGTTGCGAATTCCGAAATCCCGGCGTTGACGACGAGCACGTCCACGCGACCCGCCTCGATGCGTACCGCCTCGAAGAAGGCGGCGAGCGCCGTCGTGTCGGACGCGTCAACGCGACGGGCGCGCAGCGCGCCGGCGCCATGGCCTGCGTCGCCCTCTTCGGCACGGCGGCCGGTCGCGTAGACCGTGGCGCCTTCCACGGCGAAGCGTCGCGCGATGGCGCCGCCGATGCCTTCATGACCACCCACGACAACCGCGATCTTTCCTGAAAGCCTGCTCATATCCTTCCCGACATCGTCGATAAAGACTTGAAGCTATCATTCGACATGCTTGGCATCAATAACGCACCCGGTGGTGCCTAGATATCAAGGTATATACCCATGACCACAGACGTGCTTGAATTACCGCTCGACGTGACCGCGACGCGACCCATTCTCGAACAACTCGCCAACAAATGGACCGTGCTGATCCTCAGCGTCCTGTGCACGCAGCCAGCGCGATTCAACGACCTCAAACGGCGCCTCGACGGCATTACCCACAAGGCGCTGTCGGATGCGTTGAAGCGGTTGGAGCGCGACGGCCTTCTCGACCGAAAAATACTTCCGACGCAGCCGGTCGGCGTCGAGTACACGATCACGGCGCTCGGGGCGTCGCTGCGTGAACCTTTTGCGGCGCTCTACAACTGGTCTCTCGCCAACGGAAGGAAACTGACGGAAGCGCAAATCGCCTACGATGATTCGAGAATGCACTGAGCGTCCGGGGGAACGATGGCCCCGCATTGCTCCTCCTGACGCCTGACACTCCCTGGAAATCAGCGCCATCCCGGTGACCCGGATTGGCCGGAAACCGCACCAGGCAGGGCGTGGTAATCGGTCCGTCAAGGATCGACTCCATTGAAGGACCGAGTCGGTTACGCATCGCCTCTCTGCAAACGGCATGTCATGCGCGAGCCGCGAACATGACGTCCGCCCCCGAAGGTGCGCTTGCCCATCCGAGTTGCACATCCTCTCCGGATTCACCAAGACCGGGATCCGAATCGGCACGGCATGCGGCGCCCGGGATCCGGCCGACCCGTTCCTCGCCCACGCCGGTCGCGCGGAAATCGCGAGGTCGATGAAGTCGACGCCGGCTTCCAGCGCGCGGCGCAGGAACTCGCCGTCGATCCGCGCCTGGCTCGCGTAGCGCGTGAGCGGCGTGGTCGGCACGCCCGGCCGCGCGATCACGACGAACGGCACATGGCCGGCCGGGCGCGTGGCCGGCGCGGCCGCGAACGCCGGCCCGGCCGGGCCTTCGCGCGGGCCGATCAGCACATCGATGTGCGCCAGCTTCGCGCCGGGGCCTTCGAAGCCCTCGCCGATGCAGAGCGACTTGCGGGGAGACCTGG
Source organism: Burkholderia plantarii (assembly GCF_001411805.1). Lineage (NCBI taxonomy): Bacteria > Pseudomonadati > Pseudomonadota > Betaproteobacteria > Burkholderiales > Burkholderiaceae > Burkholderia > Burkholderia plantarii. Next base: position 3,386,359 of record NZ_CP007213.1, read on the forward strand.
TCGTATCCGGGCGATTCCGCATGCGGTGCCCGCGGCGGCGCGGGTCGACGCGGCGCGGCGCGCGCTTCGGGTATAGTCCGCTTACCCGAAACACCGGCCGCGACGCGGCCCACCACACCATGCGCATGATCGTCAGGCTCTGGAAAGCCAACAAGGGCTTCCTCGCGTTTCTGTTTCTGATGGTGATCTTCCGCAGCGCGGTGGCCGACTGGAACGTCGTGCCGAGCGGCTCGATGCTGCCGACCATCCGCATCGGCGACCGGATCCTCGTCGACAAGATGGCCTACGACCTGCGCGTGCCGTTCACGCACATCCGCCTGGCGCGGCTGCACGAGCCGCAGCGCGGCGACATCGTCACAATCGATTCGGCCGCCGCGCACGAACTGCTGGTGAAGCGGCTGATCGGCCTGCCCGGCGACACCGTGGAGCTGCGCAACAACGTGCTGCTGATCAACGGCGTGCGTGCCGCCTACCGGCCGGTGGGCACCAACCTGCTGCGCAGCGACGCCGACTCGCCCGGCGAATACCTGGCCGAACGCATCGACGGCAGCGCGCGCATCGTGCGGCTCTCGCCCGACGCGCCGAGCCCGCGCGACTCGTTCGGTCCGATCGTGGTGCCGAAGGGGCAATACCTGATGCTTGGCGACAATCGCGACAACAGCGCCGACTCGCGCTACTTCGGCTTCTTCCCGCGCGACGAGATCATGGGCCGCGCGCGCCGCGTGGCGTTCTCGCTCGATCCCTCGCACGACTACCTGCCGCGCCTGGACCGCTTCGGGCGCCGGCTCGACGCGCCGCTCGGCTGAGCGACGCGGCCGGCTCCGCCTCCCTTCCCCCGACGCCCGCCCCATGACACGGATGTCACGCGCCGCCGTGGCGGCGCTCGCCCTCGGCGCCGGCGGCGGCGCGTTCGCCGCCTGCGATTCGGCGCCGTCGCGCTGCCCCGGCAACCCGGCCCTGCCCGCCGCGATCGTGCGGCTGCTGCCGGCCGGCTACACCGTGCTCGACCAGCTGGCCGGCTCGCTGACCGACGCCGGGCGCACCGACTACCTCGTCGTCGTGCATCACGCGACCGACACCGCGGCAACGCCGTCGCCGCGCCCGCTGCTCGTCTTCACGCAGCGCGCCGACGGCGGCTACGCGCTCGCCGCGCGCAACGACCACGTGGTGATGCGCGCCGACGAAGGCGGCGTGTCGGGCGACCCGTACCTCGATCTCGACAGCGACGGGCTCGCGATCCGGAATCGCTATTTTTCCGTGCAGAACGGCGTGGCGGCCGGCCCGAACCACTGGAGCGACAACGTCACGTTCCACTACGATCCGGCGCGGCGCACCTGGCTGTTCCATCAGGAAATCGTCCACGACAGCGAGATGAATCCCGATCCGAGCCCGGACGCCGAGGCGCTGCTGCCCGATCGCGCGACGGTCGAGCGCGCGGACCGGAGCCGGCCGGTGACGTTCGAGGCGTGGCGGCCGAAACGATGACACGCGCGCGGCGTGATGGAGCCGTGTGACACCGCCGGCACCGCCGCGCGATGCACCCACGGCATCACGATGCCGCCCCCCAACCATGCCCCCCACACCCATGACGTTCCGGTTTCCGCCGCGCCACGCCTCGCTGCTGCTGGCCGCCATCGCGCTGAGCGCCTGCACCGCGCCCGGGTTCGACGAGCCCTGCGGCATCCACTGCGCGCCGCCCGTGCTGCCCGCGGTCGCGCCGTACCACCATCTGCGCCACGGCGTGGTGACCTCGAGCGGCTGGTTCGGCATCTCGACCGACGACGTCGTCGATTTCGACACCGGCACGCTGTCGGTCATCGACTGGGAGCCGCAGGCGAGCGCCAGCGGGCTGCGCCCCGTGCTCGAGCGGCGCCGCGACATCGCGCTGGCCGCGGACGACCTGGCGCTGCTGCGCACCACCGCCGCCGCGATCTGGCGTGCCGGGGAACCCCTGCCGCCCGGACGCGCCTCGCTCGAAAACGGCTGGTCGATCCGCGTGATCGACGGCGACACCGCCCGCACGGAGCAAGGCATCGGCGAACCGGGCGGCGATGGGCGATACCTCTACGCGTTGCTGCGCCGCATCGTGAGCCAGCGGTTCCACTACGTCGTGCCGGTGGATCCGCTTTGGTATTCGTCCTGGTTCTGCTTTCCGTATCCGTCGGGGCGGCCGGCCGGCGTGCCGGTGCTGCACGCCCGCCAGCCTGGCCATGCGGGCTTCCGCTTTTCCGCGCCCGGCGCCGGGCAAACCTGCTTCCGTTGAAGCACGGCAGGCCCGCACCACCGCACGGGCGCGGTAACATGCGTGCTTTCCCTCTCTCTCGGATCGACGCGATGCAAGTGCTGGTTGACGCGGACGCCTGCCCGGTGGTGGTCAAGGACATGCTGTTCCGGGCCGCGCGGCGGGTCGGGATCGTCGTCACGCTGGTGGCGAACCAGTACCTGCGCACGCCGCCGTCGCCGTTCATCAAGGCGCTGCAGGTGCCGGCCGGGTTCGACGCGGCCGACCGGCGCATCGTCGAGCTGGCCAATGCCGGCGACCTCGTGATCACGGCCGACATCCCGCTGGCCGCCGCCGCGCTCGACAAGGGCGCGCACGTGCTGGACCCGCGCGGCAACTGGTTCAGCCGCGAGAACATCCAGGAACGGCTGACGATGCGCGAGGTGATGGACCAGCTGCGCAGCTCGGGCGTGGAAACCGGCGGTCCGGCGCCGTATGGCGCGCACGACAGCAAGGCGTTCGCCTCGCAGTTCGACCGCTTCCTCGCGCGTCACGCGCCGAAGCCGGCAGCGGACGCCTGATGCGAGCGGCGCGAGTGTCGGCGGCGCCAGAGGCGTCGAGGCCGGCGCGTGACCCTCGTGGCACCGGCTCGCCTCGGCCCCTGACGTCGTGCGAGACGAGGCGCGGCAATCGCACCAAGCCGACGCCACGATGCCCCGAGCCGCCTCGCCCCGTGCCTCCTCCAGCCGCCGTGACGACTCGCGCGCGGCACGCGTCGACAGCAAGCGCCCGATGAGCGTGGCGCGCCTGTTCCGTCATCGTCCCGTGACACTGCTGTGGAGCGGGCTGGCGGTATCCGCGATCGGCGACGAGCTGTTCGCCGTGGCGGTGGCCTGGGTCGCGGTCAGCCTCGCCGGCTCGCAGGCGAGCTGGCTCGGCGCGCTGCGCGGGGCGGCGGCGCTGGCCGGCGCGCTGCTCGGCGGGATCTGGGCGGAGCGCTGGGACCATCGGCGCACCATGCTCGGCGCCGACCTGGCGCGTGCCGCGCTCGCGCTGCTGCCGGTGGCCGCGCTTGCGCTCGGCCTGCGCAGCCTCTGGCTGCTGGCCGTGCCCGTCGCGCTGATCATGGTGATGAACTCGCTGTTCGATCCGGCCTTGCGGGCCAGCCTGCCGCGCCTGCTGCCGGCGCCGGACCAGCTGCAGACCGCCAACGCGCTGTTCGATTCGATCGTCCGCATCGCGCGCGTGGCCGGCCCGACGCTCGCCGCCACCCTCACGCTGCTGATTCCGATCCGGCATCTGTTCACGCTCGACGCGCTGACGTTCCTGATCTCGGCATGGGCCATCGCGCAGCTCGGCACCGCGCTGCCGCGCCTCGCGCATCCGCCCGTCGGCCGGCGTGCCGCGCTGACCGCGGGCTGGCGCCTGCTGGCCGGGCAGCGCCGGCTGCAGGCGCTCTACGTCTGCGCGATGCTCGGCAACGTGGCGTGGAGCGTCGGCATCTCGAACGGGCTCGCGCTGGCCATCTCGCGCCATGGCGTGACCGGTTTCGGCGCGCACGGGCTGTCGGCCTACGGCCTCGCGCTGGGCGCTTACGGCGTGGGCAACGTGATCGCGGTGCTGGTGATCGCGCACGTCCGGATCGGCAACCATCATGGCGGCTTCGCGCTCGGCTCGGCGATCAACGGCCTCGGCATCTCGCTGGCCGGCCTCGCGTTCGCCTGCCTGCCGCCGCACGGCGTGCTCGTCGGCGTGATGGCCAGCACCGCGCTGGCCGCGCTCGGCGGGCCGCTGATCGACATCGCCTTCATCCTGCTGCTGCAAAGCCGCTTCAGCCCGCAGCAAGTGGCCTCCCTGGCGCGGCTGCGCTTCGCGGCGCTCGGCGCGTCGATCCTGATCGGCGGCGCGAGCGGCGCGTTCCTCTACGCCCGCTTCGAAACGGCCGAGGTGATCCTGTGTGCCGGCCTGCTGGAGATCGTGGCCGGCCTCGCGGTGCTGTGCGTGCCCGAGTTCGCCGCGCGCGGCGCGGCCGAAGCCAGGGCAGAAACGGGCGATTGAGCGGCGCCCGCGCTCGCGCGAGCGGCCGGCCCAGGGCGACGGCGTCCGGCGCAAGGCTGGCGGGCGATACGCGCCCCGCGGCGCCGGTGGTGGTCGTCCGCCGAATGCCGCGCGCCGGCAGCGGTACGCGATGCCGTTGCGCACGCAACAACCCCGTATGCCGCCCGCGCCTCTCGCTCAGTGCCCGAGCGACTCCACCTGCTCGCCGCTCGCCGCCGCCTCCTGCGGCCGCACGCTCTGCTTGACCAGCAGCGCCACGCACGACACCAGCCCCGCCACCGCGACGGTGGCGAACACGCCCGAGAACGAGACGTGCCGCGCCGTCAGTTCGGCCACCAGGAACGAGCCGGCGATCCCGCCGAAGCGGCCGATGCCGAGCATCCAGGCCACGCCGGTGCCGCGCCCCGAGGTCGGATAGAACGCGGCGGCCAGCGCCGGCAGCGACGACTGCGCCGTATTCATCAGCACGCCGGCCAGGAACACCACCACCACCAGCGCGCCGACGTTGCCGGCCGCCTGCCCGATCGCGTAGACGCTCACCGCCGTCAGCGCGTAGCAGACGGCCACCACGCGGTTCGCGTTGAAGCGGTCCATCAGCACGCCGCTGAGCACCGCGCCCACGCCGCCGAGCGGAAACAGTGCCGAGATCAGCGTGGCCGCCTTCGGCGCGAGCCCGGCGTCCTTGAGCAGGATCGGCATCCAGTTGATCGACGCGTAGAAGATCACCAGCCCCATGAAATAGGCGATCCACAGCATCACCGAGCCCACCCGGTACTGGCGCGACAGCACCACCGCGGCGCCCTTGCCCTCGGTGCGCGGCGCCGTCTCCGTCAGCACGAACGAACCGGCCTCCAGCGCGCGCGCCGACACGCGCGCCAGCGTCGCGCGAATCCGCTCGACGGGCCGGCGCGTGGCCACCATGAAGCGCACCGATTCCGGCATCCGCGCGACCAGCGCCACGGCCAGCACGAGCGGCGCGATGCCGCCCGCCAGCAGCACGCTGCGCCAGCCGAACTGCGGAATCATCCAGGCCGCCAGGAAGCCGCCCAACGCGGCGCCGAGCGGGAAGCCGCAGAACATCAGGTTGATCACCGTGGCGCGGCGCCGGTCCGGGCAGAACTCGCCCATCATCGTGACCGCGTTCGGCATCGCGGCGCCGAGGCCCACGCCCGTCACGAAGCGCAGCGCCGTCAGCGCGCCGATGCTCGACGAGAACGCCGAGCCCAGGCACGCCACGCCGAACAACAGCACCGCGCCGATCAGCAGCGAGCGGCGCCCGAGCCGGTCCGACAGCGGGCCGGAGACGAGCGCGCCGCAGGCGAGCCCGAACAGCGCCGCGCTCAGCACCGGCGCGAGATCGGGCTTGGCCAGGTGCCATTCGGACAGCAGCGACGGCGCGATGAAGCCGATCGCCGCCGTGTCGAAGCCGTCGAGCAGCACGATCACGAAACACATCAGGAAGATCAGCCATTGGAACGCGCCGAACGGCTGTTCGTTGATGAACGTCTGCACGTTCACGACGGGGCTGCGATTCATCGCGGGTCTCCTGCGGCGAGCGGGTGGATCGCGCCGCGTCTTCGATTCGGGATTCGGCGGAAAGAAATTCGTATGTCGAACTTCAGTTCCGGATTAGAACACTTTAGTGTTGCGCCGCAAGATCGGTCAATGCCGGATTACTACCAATGGCAATCGTCGCCGGGCCGAAAGGTGGCCGCGAGGCGGCGCGGCGGGGCGGGAGGAAAGAGGAAGGACAAAAGGAAAGCGGCCCGCATGGGGCCGCCGGAGCGCTCAGAGCGTGGCCTCGCCCACGGCCACGCGGCCGCGCATGCGCTTGCGGAACCAGAACGTCCAGCACAGCAGCCCGCCGAAGATCACGTAGCTGAGGATCGGCGTGATCACGAGCGTGCGCTCGATCGGCCAGGCCCACGCGCACCAGCTGCGCAGCGCGCATTCGATCACGAGGCCAAGCCCCCAGGCGAGCGTGATGAGCCGTAGCGCGGCGCGCACCGAGGCGCTCTCGTCCCACAGCGTCTCGAAGCGTTCGACGCCGCCCTCGCCTTCGCGCGCCATGGTGGCGCGCGTGAGGTAGTAGGTGATCGGTCGCGCGAACAGCAGCGACACGAGGAACACGATGCCGATCGCGCCCGACACGAACGATTCGCGGATCAGCAGCAGGCGCGGGCTGCCGCCCATCGCCATCATCGCGATCGACAGCGTGATGCCGAGCAGCGCGATCGCGGAGAGCGCGTCGACGCGCCGCGTCTTCGCGAACTCGACGATGCCCCACGCGAGCGGCGGCACCGCCGAGGCGTACAACGCGCCCGTCTCCCCCCAGTACGGCAGCGAGAGACGATAGACGACCCACGGCAGCACGAAATTGACGGCAAGCTCGGCAACGAAGGCGGCGCGGATTTTCACGGGCAGGGAACCTCGCGGAGAAACAGGGCGGATTCAGTATATAGGCGAACGGCCACCGAAGTGGCCGTCATGCCGTCGCCTGCCGCGCACGCCGGCGGGCCGCGCCGGTTCATGTCGACCCATGGCGGCGCGTAGCAGCGATGCGGCGGCGCGACCGCCGCCGTATCGCGTGCGCCGGACGCTCAGCGGGCCACGGCCGGGCCGCCGCGACGCGGGGCGGGCATCAGGCCGCTGCGTTCGACCAGCGCGCCGAACAGCAGCCCGATCGTGGTCCAGAGGATCGCCTGCATGCCGAGCGCCGCGACGCGGAACTTCCAGAGCACCACGGCCGGGAACGCGGCCGGCACCTCGTTGATGGCGGGCAGCGCGAGCTGCACGGCCGCGATGATCGCGAGAAAGACCAACCCCGCGACGATCGACGCGTTCCACTGGCCCATCCGCGCGGCCAGCGAGCGCCGCAGGTTCAGCGAGAACACCGAGACCGCGATCGAGATCGCGATCATCAGGAAGAACAGCCCGGTGCGATAGCCGATCGTCTCCGGATCGCCGACCGAGGGCGGGTTCGCCGGGTACTTGAGGTTCGGCACGATCACCAGCGCGACGTAGGCGGCCAGCGCGAGGCAGGCCGACAGCGTGCGCGGCCGCGTGCTGCCGATGCGGCCGTAGGCGAACGCGAAGGTCAGCGCGAACAGCCCGCCGAGCGCGGCGCCGTACACCACCACGCCGGTGCCGAGGCCGACGCCGGCCTGCGTCGGGCGGCTGACGAGTTCGGGCTCGGGCGCCTCGCCCCTGGCCGCGTCGAGTTTCTCCTCGAACGAAATGGCCTGATCGACCTGCGGCTCGCCGGCGATGCGGGCGAAGCCGAACGTGAGCAGACCGGCGGCGATGCCCGCGAGCATCCCGCGCACCAGCAGTTTTCCGACCATCGGGCGCTCCCGGTCAGTGGCAGGGGAAGCCGAGCAGATGGCGCGCGTCGTGGACGAACTCGTGGACGTACATGCCCGGCACGATCGAGGTCGCGCCTTCCTCGGCACCCACGAAGTAGACCGCCAGCAGCATCAGCAGGCCGCCGAAGACGATCCACGGCATCAGTTCGCGGACGGGGATGGGCGCCGGCGCGGCAGCCGGCTTCAGGATGGCTTCGGACATGTTCGGTTCTCCAGGGGGATTCGCGCCCCGCTCGACGATGAGCGTCAATGGAATGAAAGGATCGCGCGCGTGCGGGTCTGGCTCGCGGGCACGGGAATGCCCCGCTGACAGTGGCGCGACCGCGCCGGATTCACACCGGCTTCCGCACGACGCAACGGCTGGATTCTACGCGGGATGGAGGGTGGGTGGAATTGAATACGGTTCGGGGGCCGCGCCGCAGTTGCACCATGCCCCGTCGGATCTTGAACGCGTCACGGTCTTTCCCGCCGGCGCCGTCACGTTGGCGGAGCACGTTCACAAGGAGCGCGAGCGCGAGGCGGCCGAAAGCACGAAGAACGCCAATCAGATCGCCTCGGGCGCGGTGGAGAACGGCGCGCCGCGGCGACGCCGCCGTGTCCGACGCGGTCAGGACGATGGAGGCGGCCGTCGACGAATCGGAGCACGTCGTCGGCATCATCGAAGGCATCGCGTTCCAGACCAACATCCTCGCGCCGAACGCGGCCGCCTCGCATCCGACAAGGATCGGACACGCGTTTGATCGAGTTGCGGAGCGCGTCCCGAGGATCATGGGGTTGGGAGCGTATCGGCTGGATTGACGCGTGATGCCGTCAGCCTGGCACGCAGGGAGTCGCCCCCTCGGATGGAAACCGTGCGCCTCCTGTCGGAACTAGTACGACCGTGCATTCGCTTGCTCGCCTGGCAACAACTTCCGCGCCAGGGCCAGTGCCTCGTCTCTCGTCGCAACCGTCAGCATGGGAAAGCCCCAAAATTTCTCATACACCAGCGCAAATGCCTTGGTCGCCAGCCGCTTGGCGGCATTCGGTTCGATGTAAATCCCTGCCCTGACGAAGGCCCGCAATTCGCTCTTGTGGCGTTTCATCCACAGCGAGGTTTGCTTCATTTCTTCCTGCGGATGTTCGTGCTCTCCTTGCTCTCCTTTATCAAGCCCCTCGTCGTTGAGCAAAACGAAAACCTCCTTCCGCGCGAGTAATCCCTCGAACTCGGCAAAAGGCGAGGCTGTGGGGTCGGTGCCCGGCGCGTTCAGTCGCATCCAGACCATGGGGAACTTCGAGGCGTCAATCAACATGCCGAATACTCCTTCTCAACATAAGGGGAAACAGCTGGCAGACCCACTTCGTCAAGACAACGGGATACCTCTGCAGGTCGGAAGCGCAATGGCCCGGGTAAGCAGAACGGCCAGCATGGTCAATCACACGATACCGACGGAATAGCTCGACGTCACTGCACAATTTGGCCATAATATTTCTCGATTAGGCCAACACCCAATCTTCGACCCAAGGCCAGATACGCATCATGTCAAGCATTGCCATCACCGATTTGAACGTGTCCAAGGATGTGGACAACTTCCCCCGGCCCGTTGTCGCGCTGAGCGCCATGCCGCTGACGAAAGACTGGGAACATGCGAGGCATCAACATCGGCGGGCGCAATTGCTTTACTCCGTGCGCGGCATCCTCAACTGCGAAATCGAAGACGGCGTCTGGATCGTGCCGCCGCAATGCGCGGTATGGATACCGGGAGACTTGCCCCACGCGGCACGCGGATCGGGCGAAACGGAATGTCATTGCCTATTCGTGGAGCCTGACGCCGCACCGGATCTTCCGAAATCCTGCTGCACGATTTCCGTCTCGCCATTGCTGCGCGAGCTGCTTCTGAAGGTGGCCGGCTTCCCCGAGTTGTACCCGCTGGGAAGTCGGGAAGACCGGCTGATTGCCGTGTTGCTGGATGAGTTGGCGATGGCACCGGTGGAAGACCTGCATTTGCCGATGCCGCGCGATCCGCGATTGCGCCGACTCGCGGAAATGCTGTTGACCGATCCTACAGACAAAACCTCGAAGGGCGATTGGGCTACCCGCATTGGCATGAGCGAACGAAGCATGAGCCGGCTTCTGATGCACGAAATCGGCATGAGCTTCGGACGCTGGCGCCGGCAACTGCATGTGATCCTTGCACTCCAACGCCTGACCAAAGGCGAAAGCGTGCAAACGGTGGCGCTGGAACTGGGCTACGAAAATGCCAGCGGGTTCGTCACCATGTTCCGCAAGGCGGTTGGCAAGCCGCCGGCACGATACCTTGCCGATCGAACCGCAAACGCACAGTCTGCTGCCATACGCGGCATCGTGCTTGCCGATCCGGTCTCGCCTTGACTGCAGCATGCGGTCGTTCCCCGAGCATGGAAAGCCTGGCAGACAATCCGAAGATGGCTCCTGGACATCGGCACTGAGCCGCTGTGGAATTTGGCGAGCTCGGTTCGAGCTCGCCTATCCCCTTCTGCCTGGGAACATCCGGCATTCCGCACACGTCACGGTGATGGTAAAAGCCGACTCCTTGTCGAGATCGAAGCCTTCCTGGCTCGCCAGCGATCGGAGATGCTCGAGTAAGACCCGGTCCTCGATAAAAACCAACCGCGCGCCACAGTGGCAGCGCAGGGTGTCGTTCTGAAGATCCTTCCTGTCCGGCTTGAGCGCGTAGAGAGCACGGCCGTGCGCGCCTTCCGTACGGACCAGCAACCCCGAGGCCCATAAATCGTTCAGCGCACGGTAGATCGAGGCCGGTTTGAGACTGCCTGGTTGCGCGCAGAGGATACGATACAGTTGACTCGCATCGAGACAGCGCGGCGCCGCCTGTTCCAGCACGGACAAGACACTGGTACGAGCGATCGTCGGGCGCAGTCGGCTCGCCGCCAATCGTTGCTCATGAGACGACATCGGCGATCTGGTCGCCGGACGGGCTGCAGCGGTGTGCTGCATCGTCTGGTTGCCTGACGGCAGGCTCTTGCTGCCGAATGATGTAATCAGGTCGATGATCCGAGGCGGGTCGTCGTGCGGGTCCATATCCATATTCCTTCGCTATGCCGGACCTCCCGTCGTTCGTGACAACGCGGAGCCGCGTGGCTAATGGTCGGTATCGGACATCGGCGCGACGGTGAGGTCGCCAACGCGCCGATGCCCTCGAGCATTACCGCGTACTGGCCTGCTCCCAGCCCCCACCAAGCGCCTTGAATACGCTGACTCGCGCAGAGCCGACGCGCTGGTCGGCAGCGGCCACCTGGGCTTTCGCATCGATCAGGCTGGTCTGTGCCACGATCACGTCGAGGTAGCTGATCGAGCCCGCCCGGTAACGCCGGTCAGCCAGCTGGAAAGCGTTCTTCGCGCGCTCGCGCGCGTCGATCAAGGCACCGCGTTGCTGCATCGCAGCGTCATAGGCACTCAACGATTGCTCGGACTCCTTGAGGGCATTCAGCACGGTGCCATCGAAGCTGGCCAGCGACGCTGCGCTTTGTGCTTTCGCCTGTGCGATGCGACTGCGAGCCACCATCATGTTGGGGAATGTCCAGGAGATGAGCGGCCCAAAAGAGAAGGACAAGGTGCGATTGCCTTTCAGGTAGTCGTTGCGCAGGTAGTTGCCCGAGGCGCCCAGCGTGACGCGCGGATAGAGATCCGCCACGGCCACGCCGATGCGGGCGGTATCCGCCGCCAGCTGGCGCTCGGCCTGACGCACGTCTGGCCGACGGCGCAGCAGCGCAGTGCCATCGCCGACCGGCATCGCGCCGGCAATCTCGGGAGCCTTGGTGCAGGCACGCGCCGCTTCCGGCACTTGCGAGGGCGTGCGCCCCATCAACGCGGCCAGCTCGAACAGTGCGGCCTCGCGCTGGCCTTGCAACGGCGGCAAGGCGGCCTGGGCCTGGGCCAGCGTGACGCCAGCCCGTTCCACGTCCAGATGCGACGCCGAGCCCGCATGCTCCTGGCTGTCGATGAGATCCAGGCTGCGCCGTGCCAGATCGACGGACGAGCGCGCCACGTCGATGGACTCACCGTAGCTGCAGGCGTCCACATAGGCCCGCGTCGTCTCCGCAACAACAACGACCCTGGCGGCATCGTAGGCGGCGGCGATTGCATCGGTGTCGTCGCGAGCAGCCTCGATATCGCGCCTGACCCGACCGAACAGATCGAGTTCATAGGAGACGTCGAGGCCGGCGCTGTCACTCCATTGCGCGGGGGCCTGGCCGGTGCCAGTCCACGTGGTCTGATCGCGCCCGTATCCCACGCCTCCCGACAGACTGGTCGAAGGGAATTGTCCGCTGCGTGCTTCCTTGTAGATGGCCCGCGCGCGATCGAGGTTGGCCATCGCCACGCGCAGGTTGGTATTGGCCGACAAGGCTTCCTGCACCAGATCGTCGAGCGCGGGGTCGTCATAGAGCTTCCACCAGTTCGCAGGCAGTGCTTCGGCGACATCCGTATTGGACGGGTGACTGACGAAGGGGCCTGCTGCGGTTTTCGGCAAGGCCGGCGCGTGGTAATCGGGGCCGCTGGCGCAGCCTGCGGTGATCATGGCAAGGGCCATCGCCATGAACGCGGCGCGCGCAGAGGCAAGCTTCGCCGGACGCGACACGACAGGCATCGCGGGAACCGGTTTAGAGCGCGACATCGGGAGCCTCCGCAGTAGCGAGTTCGCGGGCACGAGGGCTTTCCGCCGTTGCCCGGTGATCCTTGGCGATGAAGCTGTAGATGGTAGGTAGTACGAACAGCGTGAAGAACGTGCCGACCATCATGCCCATCACCACCACGATGCCGATGGAGAACCGGCTGGCCGAGCCTGCGCCGTCTGCGAACAACAGCGGCACGAGGCCGGCGACCATTGCCGCGGTGGTCATCAGCACCGGACGCATCCGCACCGCCGCCGCCTTCTCGATAGCCTCGATGCGGCTCAGGTTTTCGTGGTGCTGGATATGGTTGGCGAAAGTGACCATCAGGATGCCGTGCTTGGAGATCAGGCCGATCAAGGTGACCAACCCGATCTGGGTGTAGATATTGAGCGTGGCGAAGCCGAGCCACAGCGGCACCAGTGCGCCGCAGACCGCCAGCGGCACCGTCACCAGGATCACCAGCGGATCGCGCAGGCTCTCGAATTGCGCCGCCAGCACCAGGAAGATCACCACCAATGCGAAGCAGAAGGAGACCAGCAGGCGGTTGCCCTCCTGCACGAACTGGCGGCTGTCGCTGAGCCAGTCCACACTGGTGCCGGGCGGCAGCGGCTGCGATTGCAGGAACTTCACGGCCTCGCCCATGCTCACGCCCGGCGCCGGCAGCATTTCGAGCGTGGTCGAGTTCATCTGGCCGAACTGGGTGAGCTGGTTCGCCTGCGGGCGCATCTCGACATGCGTCACGGTGGACAATGGCACCAGTGCGCCGGAGGTCGTCTTGACATAGAAGCGCCCGAGGTCTTCCGGGGTCATGCGCTCGGCGCCGCGCACTTGCGGGATCACGTCATAGGAGCGGTCGTGGAAGTTGAAGCGATTGACGTAGTTTTCGCCGACCAGCACGGCCAGGGTATCGGCGACGGACTGCATGGTCACGCCCATTTCGCTGGCCTTCGCATTGTCGATCGTGATGTGCGCCTGCGGGCTGTCGTAGGACAGGTCGTTCTGCACGTAGAGGAACAGACCGCTGGCATAAGCCGCTGCCTTGATCTTCTCGCCGGTCTCGTACAGCGTCTTGAAGTCGTCGGGCGAGCGCAGCACCATCTGCACCGGCAGGCCGCCGCTGGAACCCGGTAGCGGGGGCAACTGCACGGCGGTCAAGGTCTCGCCGTCGATGGCGCCGCCGGCGGCTTGAATCTGCCCCTGGATCTCGGTGGCCGACCGCTGGCGTTTCGACCAGTCCTTGAGGATCGCGCCACCGAGCATCATGTTCTGACCACCGGCGGCGTCGCCGATATTCATGAAGCTGCTGTCGAACTCGGGAATCCGCTCGAACAGCTTTTCGATCTGCTGGGCATAGCGGGCGGAGTAACCCACGCCAGCATATTGCGGGGCCTTGGTGACGACGATGACGGCGCCCTGATCCTCAGTCGGTGCCAGTTCGCGGCGAGTGCCGGTGAACAGCACCGCGATGGCGGCCAGCACGGCCACACCGACCAGCAGCACCGCGCCGCGAGCGGCTAGCGTGCGCGCCAGCAGGCGCCCATAGAACGCCGTCAGCCCCTCCATATAGTGCTCGATTCGCTTCGCCAGCCGTCCCTCGCTCTGCCTGGCACTGAGCAGCATCGAGCTCATCACCGGCGAGAGCGTCAGCGCGACCACTCCCGAGACGATGACCGAGCCGGCCAACGTGAAGGCGAATTCCTTGAACAGCGCGCCGGTCAGCCCCCCCATCATGCCGATTGGCGCATAGACCGCCGCCAGCGTGATCGTCATGGCGATCACCGGCCCGACGATTTCGCGTGCGCCGAGCAGTGCCGCGCGCACCGGTGTCAGCCCCTCCTCGATGTGTCGATGGATGTTCTCCACCACGACGATGGCATCGTCCACCACCAGACCGATCGCCAGCACCATCGCCAGCAGTGTCAACAGGTTGATCGAAAAACCGCAGACCAGCATCAGCGCAGCGGTGCCGACCAGCGACAGCGGAATGGTGACGACCGGAATGATCACCGCGCGGAACGTGCCGAGGAACAGGAAGATCACCGCGATCACGATCACGATGGCTTCCACCAGCGTGTGTTTTACTTCCTCGATGGAGGCATTGACGAAGCGCGCTACATTGTAGTTAGGCGCTACCGTCAGCCCCGGGGGCGCCATTGCACGAATCCTGGTCAGCAGTTCGTTGGCATGCTTGACGATCTCCAGCGGGTTTCCATCGGGCGTGGGCTGGAGGGCGACGAAGATCGCGGGTATGCCGGTGGCGAACGACAGGCTATTGTAGTTTTGGCCACCGATTTCCACCGTGGCGACATCCGACAGCCGCACTACGCCTCCGCCGGGGCTGGACTTCACGACCATCTGGCGGAAGTCCTCGACGCTGCGCAAATCGGTGGCGGCGCTGATGTTGGTGACGGTCAGCGCACTCTTGAGCTGGCCCGGCGCGGCCTGCACGTTGTTGGCGCGCAATGCGGCCGCGATCTCGCCCGCCGACAGCCCGCGCGCGGCCAACCTCACCGGGTCGATCCAGATGCGCATGGCCAGCGTCTGGCCGCCATAGACGTCCGCCGAGGCCACGCCCGGAATGCTGGTGAGCAGAGGCTGCGCGACCCGCGATGCGAAGTCCGTCACTTGCGGGATCGACAGCGTCTTGCTGTAGAACGCGATGTATTGCACGGCCGTGCCGCCCTCGGTGGACTTGCTGATGACCGGATCGGTGATGCCCGCCGGCAACTGGTACTTGACCTGCTGCACCTTGGCGAGGATTTCGGTCATCGCACGATCGGCGTTCGCGTTCAGCACCAATCGCGCCTTGATCTCGCTCTTGCCTTGCGTGGTGGTCGAACTCAGGTATTCAATACCGCTGGCCGTGGCGATGGACTGCGCGATCGGCGTGGTCACGAAACCCTGCATCACGTCCTGGGTCGCCCCTGGAAGCGTGGTACTGACGGTAATGGTGGCGTTTTCGAGATATGGGTACTGCCGCACCGGCAACAGGAAAATCGAGGTGGCGCCCATCAGCAGAATGAGCAGGCTGACGACCAGCGCCAGGATGGGTCGACGGATGAAGATGTCTGTCAAGCGCATGGCGTGGTTTCCTTTACCGCGCGCTGGCGCTGGAGGACGCAACGGCCGGGGCATCAGGCGTCGCCGTTGCCGAAGGGGGCGTGCCGTTGATCGTTACGGTTGCACCGGGCGGCAGACGGTTCTGGCCAGCCATCACCACGACGTCGCCGGGCTTGACGCCTCGGGATACGAGAACCTCCTCCCCGAGCCGGCGGCCGGTGACGACCGGCACGGCAACCGCCTTGCCGACTCCCTGCGCGTCGGCCCCTTTCACGACCACCACGCTGTCGCCCGAGGCCGAAGTCTGGATCGCCGTGAGCGGCAATACGATATTGTCGGTCGTGGCGGGCAATACCAGCCGCGCCGTCACATACATGCCGGGTTTCAGCAACCGGTCGGTATTGGGCAACAGCGCCTGGACGGTCACATTGCGGGTTTCTCCATCGATACGCGGTTCGATGGCGCTGATCCTGGCGGTGAATACCCTCCCCGGCACCGCATCCACGGTTACCTGAACCGGTGCGCCCGACGTCAGCCTGGGCAAGTCCTGCTGCGGCAACGTGAAGTTGACATAGAGCGGGCTGAGTTGGGTCAGCGTGGCGATCGCATCCCCGGCATTGAGATACTGCCCCAGGTCGATCCGTCGGATACCTAACTGACCGGAGAACGGCGCGCGAATCGTCTTTTGTTGAATCCGCGCGTCCAGCTGCCGGACTGCCGCGGCAGCCTGGGCGGCGTCCGCCTCATGTTGTTCGAGCAATTCGCGAGACTCGGCGCCGGTAGGTGCCAATGCTCGCGAACGCCTGAGTTGCAGCTGCGCGAAATCGGCTTTGGCCACGGCGGCGGCACGATCCGCCAGTTCGGGCGCGTCGTAGAGCTGAATCAGCACCGTCCCTTCCTTCACGGACTGGCCGGCGTCGAAATTGACGGCAGTCACCCGCCCCGAGGTATCGGGAGCCAACAGCACTTCCTGCACGGCTTGCAAGCTGCCAACGGCCTGCCACTCCTCGGCCACACTGCGAGGCTCTGCGCGGATCGTCGAGACCGGTATCGGCGGCATGGCCTGCTGTTCCGCGCCGCCGCTTCGAGCAGCGCGCCAGGCATACAGCAGGCCGAAGACCACGACCAGCCCGACAACGCTTATGACAATGGGTTTGGTACGGGAGATAGCGGCGGGGCTCATGCGCGCCCCGCTTGAACAAAGGAAATCGAGATGGCGCTTGAACGGCCATACATGACCGATCTGCCGATGATGTGTGAATGCACGGGTGTTCCTCAGGAGAGACGAAGTACTCGGCCGGCCAGACAGACGCTTCGACAACAGGCATGGCAGGCCACGATGAGTCGCAGCCTACCGGTGCGGCCACACTTCTACATTGCGAAATCTAGTCAACATATTTCGCATTACGGCCATCTCGACAGGAAATCACTCGTTTGGCCTGATTGGATAAGGACTTGGCCAAATTTCGCTACGGAGACATCTCGGTGGATTGGTAAATTGACGACCCCGACAATGCAAAGGAGGCTCGTTTAATACCTGGCACGCCTCATATTGAAGGGCAATGCGCGGTACACCGCCCTCCCTTGCATCGATCCCTTCGCAGGAGTCCAGGCTCGATCGATGCGGTGCGCGAAGGGCTCCCCGCATGTGGCTCACGTGTGGTCCGTACCGCCCGACATACATGGCGCAACGCAACGATTGCCGCAGCCATCGCCATCGCCGCGCCGGACGTGTTGGCTACCGAGGGAAAGCAAGCGCAAGGTGGTTTGCCATGACACGCAAGCGCTTTTCGATCGAACAGATTGTGGCGGCACTGAAGCAGGCGGAGCTGGAGATGCCGGTGGCGGATCTGATCCGTCAGATCGGTATTTCGGAGCAGACGCAAAAGTCGCCGAGTATCCATGCGCGCGCGCCTGTTAAAACAGCCGCGGCGTGCCGACCCATACCAGTACAGCTTCGTCGGCGCGCGTGTTTGTCCAGCTATGCGACACCATCGCTTCGTAATGCGCGCTATCGCCCACGCCGAGCACGAAAGATTTGCCTTCGAGCGTGATCGTCACTTCCCCGCTGAGCACATGCACGAACTCCTCGCCCGCGTGCGTGGTGACTTCGCTCGGTCGCTCGCCCGGCGGCATGCGTACCAGAATCGCTTCGAGCTGGCGGTCGCTCGACGGATTAGACAAGCGCGCGAACAGATCGGTGGAATCGGCGAAGGCGAAATACTGCAGATCCTTACGACGACGCACGCAGCCTTCCTCGATCGGTGTATCGACGAAATAGCTGACGGGCACGCCCAACGCCTTCGCGATGCTCACAAGCGAAGTGAGGGATGGGCTGGCCCGGTCGCGCTCGACTTGCGAGAGAAAGGATTGGGAAAGCTGCGCGGCGGTCGCGATGTCGCCCAGCGTTCGGCCCTGGCGTCGGCGAAGTGAGCGGATCTTGCTGCCGACGGAGACAACGCTCTTTGTTTTGACGGTTTCCGAAGCCATTTTGGGGGCGAGTTGTTGGAATGGGTTACGAGAATCGGGCTTCGCCGACGGGCGCGCAATCGGCAATGACTTGCCGAATGGATATAAATGCCAGAACAATTGACGTGGATTATTTATCGGAGCATTGAAAATTCAAGGCATTCAGATTAAATTTTCCTGCTACAAATCGGCTGGCGCCCCTGTCGACTTGTTCCAATAAATGCGCGCGAAAAGCCGTCGCTTCAGCAAAGGGAGGTGTCGCGACTCAAAATCCGGATAACCAACTGTTGGCAGGTGGGTAATCCCCCACTTTTGACGCGATTCAGAAGCAGAGGCCATGAGCCATTCATCACGTACCGTGCGGTTGAAGCGTTCCACACAGGCGTTCTGCTGCGGCTTGCCCGGCTGGATATCGCGCAATGCGATACCGCTCCGCGAGGCCCGTTGCGTGACCGCCTCACTCAGGTACTCCGGGCTGTTCTCGCAACGTATCGCCAACGGCTTTCCCCGCCGCCCGGTGATCGGCTCCAAGGCTCGCATGACACGGGCAGAGGGTAGCGAGACGTCGATCTCGATGCCCAATGCTTCCCGGTTGAAGTCATCGGTCACGTTGAGAAGCCGAATGCCGCGACCGTCCTTCAACTGGTCGTGCATGAAGTCCATCGACCATACCGCATTCACCGACGCCGGCACGATCAGCGGCTCCGGCGCCTGCCGTGCAAGCCACTTGCGAGGCTTGATGCGCGGGTTCAGTTCCAGTTCTCGGTAAATCCGGTACACGCGCCTATGGTTCCAGCCGAAGCCTTTCACGTTGCGCGGGTCCAGGAAACACAGCCCAAAGCCCCAATTGCGATGATTGTCGATCAGCCGTAGCAGCCAGTCGGCAATCCGTTCGTTCTCCGCATTGCGCTGCCGCTCGTAGCGGTAGCTCGTCTGACTTACACCCAATGCCTCGCATGCGAGGCGGATCGACATGCCCCGGCTCGCTACTGCTTCTCGGGTCATCTCGCGGCGGGTAGATGGCCTCAGTCTTTTTTGCCAGCGCCTGCGCAAACGATCTCCGCCTTGATCGCTTCGACGTACACCCCGCGCGCGCTCCGCTTCCCGTTCCTTCATCGGCGCCATCTTCCCCTGAAGATGTTCGGGTTGATCCCCACACCAACCGCCACCATTGATCACGAATATTAATTATTCGTCAATTCAATCGACATCATCTCCAGTCGATACGCAGAATCCCCAACTACCCCTGATTGCCAGGGCACCGGGAATCGTTACCGCAACGATTGCCACAAAAGCAAGGTAGCCGGTGCCCTCGTGTATGCCGTGATAGAGACCAACAGCGGTATAAATGGCCACCAGCACACCACCCACCAGTCCGCCAAGGGCGGCAGACCACCTGCCCTTGCGCAATGACAGGAGCCCAGGTACGACAAACAGAGCGAAAAAGATGCTGAAGCCCCACATTGCGGCTGCATCGGGAACTTCGACACTGGAAAGGGATGAATGGCGTTCCTCGCGGATCGCATCATTCATGTAGGAAAAAAGATGCACCAGATTGTATGTCAGCAATCCCACGGCCACCAAACTCCATCGAAGGGCGACTTGAAGCTGCCTGTTTTTAGCAGGGATTGAAATCATCGGGAGCCTTCAATAAGCAAACCTAAAGACATTGACGATACCGATTGCGAGCCTGAACGTCATTACACAATCCAGCCGCAATGTTTTTCATTTCAGCCACCGGGGATCGGGGTGCGCAGTCGGTGAAATCTCGCAGCACCAACGGATCGTGATGCCGCCCTTGCGGATGAGGGTGTCGACAGCTCTCCACGTCCTGTCATGACGCCTGGATGCCGCCAACATTCGGCGCGACTGGGAGCATGCCGGCATGGGCAGCGTCGACACATCCATGGCCTGCCGCATACGGAGCATGCACGGCATCTCCTCTCTGGCCGGAATGAATAATGGATTGTCCGCCGGGCGAAATGCGCGTGGTCTGGTTCAGGCCGTACATTACGAACACTTCCAATTGAGAATAATTTTCATTCGTATGATGCTTGAGCTGCACCTGTTCCGGGGAACGATCTGTAAAGTGCGTCGTCGCGCCACCCTTGCGGTTACCCGCCTGCGCGCAAAGCCGGGATGGCAGGCGCGTCCAGCAACGTTGGACAGTGCTGCAGCACCAGCATCACGGCATCCGACGATGGCTTTGGTGATCGAACGCCAAAGGGTCACCGGCGAGAAGCTGCGCCACATGCTGGCGTCCAATCCGGCTCACGCCACACGCTGGATCGAGCGCGCTGCCAGATTGGGACTCGTCCCGGCCCAGATCGTGTGGGGCCAGCTTCTCTTGAAAGGATACCGGGGCGTAAAACCCGATCCATCTGCTGCATTCCAGATGTTCAACGCAGCCAGCACCAGCGGAGACGCCGAGGCGTTGAATATGGTCGGGCGCTGCTATGAACAGGGCTGGGGAGTCGACGTCGATACCCGGCAGGCGATCGCTTTTTTCGAGGCAGCCGCCGCCGGCCACACGTGGGGCAAGGTCAACCTGGCACAGATGCTCATGCGTGCGGGAGACCCCGCCGACAGGCCGCGCTGCTTCGCGCTTTTCAAGGCCGCGGCCGAAAGCGGCACGGACAAGGGAAACATCAAGGCGATGAACTCGCTCGCCCGCTTCCTCGAAGAAGGCTGGGTGGGCCAGCCCGACCCTGCCGGTGCCGTGTACTGGTACGGCAAGGCCGCCAATCTTGGCGATCACTGGGCGCAATTCAACCTCGCCACCATCCTGCTTCGCCACGGGGACGCTCAGGCCGCAGACAAATGGCTGCAACACGCCATTGCCATCAGTGATAACGGCTTTCGTAGACGGATCGCCGCGCTGCTTCTTCCAAGACCAGAACCGATGCTGCGCCAGCGCGGCGTCGATGCGCTTGCTCGCTGCGCGGCCGGGGGCGAACCCGAAGACCTGTATGCGTATGCGCGAGTTCTCGACGAGGGCGTCACCGGTCACCGTGATGCCGACACAGCCGCCGCCTTGTTCAAGATCGCAGCAAGCAAAGGTCACCCACTCGCTGTTACGCACCTGCGCAAAAGCGGCAAAAGGCGGCGGTGGCTTCCAACGGTCCTTCGTGCCAGGGCAGGACAGGAGTGCAACGTGAAATTTTCGAACCAGACGGCAATTTAGAGCAAGGAAACAGCATGAGAACAATTGAAACCCTGAGGCCGGTCATCTCGGGAATCGCGGCATCGACGAGTCTCGCAGGCGGCCTGTTCTTTGTGGCATCACCCGCGGACGCCCAGGAGGCAGGGCAAGCACCACAGCCTGCAGTCGAACCAGAAAAGCCGACTGAGCAGCTACCGACCATCAAGATCGAAGGTCGGGCGACGACCAATGCCCTGCAGAAGGGCACCGGGCTGAATCGTCTTCCCGATGATCTGCAGAGTACCCCCCAGACCGTCACCGTCATACCTCACGTGGTGATCGAGCAGCAGCAGGCGGCAACGGTCGACCAGGTCCTCAAGTACGTACCAGGCGTTACCGTTTCCACGGGTGAAGGTGGCGGTGGGATTACCGGGGACCAGTTCCGAATCCGTGGCTTCGACGCCTCCGGCGACATTTTTGTCGACGGACTGCGCGATTTCGGCTCCTATGTGCGGGATAGCTTCGATATCGAAAACGTCCAGGTACTGAAAGGTTCGTCCTCGGAGAGTTTCGGCAACGGCACCACGGGCGGTGCGATCGAACTCGACACCAAAAAGGCTCATCTCGGTAATGCCGGTTCAGTCGAGGCCACGGGCGGCTCGGGCCCCTATGGCCGAGCAGTCCTGGACGTCAACCGGCAACTCAACGATACGACGGCCGTTCGCGTCGTCGGCATGGGCAGCAGCCAGGACATCGTGGACCGCGACCATGTGTTTTCGAGCCGGGCCGGGGTACTGGCATCCGTCGGCTTCGGTCTCGGTACAAGCCAGACGGTGACCGTCAACTACTTCCACCAAAGCAGTAACCAGCGGCCCGATTTCGGTGTGCCCATGCTGAACGCCCCTTCAGGCATCGGTGAACCCGTGACGGAATATGGCGTTCCTCGCTCGAACTACTTCGGCCGCCAGAGTGACCACGACCGTCAGGATGCCGACGTGGTGTCCGTAATGTACAAGGGAAAATTCGGCGACTGGCTCACCCTCACCAACGATACCCGCTTCGGATACTACACTCGCGACGTCAAGTTCACGCCGACATTCTGCAATTACACGCTCAACGGTTGCGCGGCCGACGTGCTTGCAGGAAACCTCAATGCGCCGTATTACATCTGGGCGGTGGGCGGTACGCGGCAGCGCAGCTACGGTGGCGAAAACCTCACGACGGCCCGTATGCGCTTTGAAACCGCAGGCTTCGAACACGAACTTGTAGCCGGGCTCGACGTCTATTCGCAGCGCGCCAAAACCGCCTTCTATCTGCCTGTCGGGCCGGAGCCCGCCGGCACGCTGCTCAATCCCATTTTCCAGAACTCGCCCGGTTTTTCCGACGTCCTGTCGCCCACCAACCAGACCGCGGCGACGAGCTGGGATTTTGGCCCGTTCATCAGCGATAGGATGTGGCTGACACCCCAGGTATCCATTCTGGGCGGTGTCCGTTGGGATCACTACGACGTCTCCGGCACAACCTCCGGAACGCCGTTCAAAACGACGACGAATTTCGCAAGTCCCAAAGCGGCACTGATCTGGGAGCCGACCGACCATCAGACGTACTACTTCAGCTTTTCGCGCTCCTTCACGCCACCAGGCAACAACATCACATCGCTCAGTTCATCCCTGGGATTGTCGCAGTATGGAACGCTCAGCGGGCTGAAGCCCGAGGGCGATACCACGCTCGAGATTGGTGGCAAATGGAGCGTGCTTGACGACCGTCTTGGCCTGACGGCTGCCCTCTTTCGCACACGCAAGAGCAACGCTTCCTATACCGATCCGACGCTGGGCATCCAGACGACCACGGACGACACGGTTCGTGTGCAGGGCGTCGAACTGGGCGTGACGGGCCAAATTACCCGCGACTGGGACGTACAGGCATCCTATGCGTACATGGACAGCAAGATCCTTCAATCTTCGATCAGCGCGTTCAACCCCACTTCCGCGGCAGGCAATCGCGTACCTTACGTGTCCAAACAGGCTGCATCGTTGTGGACAACGTATGACGTGGCTTCGCTGCTGCACGATCTGCCCGGACATCTTCGTGTAGGCGGCGGCGTCAACTGGCGATCCGACTACTACGTGAATGACGCGATGACATTGCGCATTCCGGCGGCAACCACCATCGATGCCATGGTGTCCTATGACGTCAGCGACTATCACTTTGCACTGAACGTGACCAACCTCACCAATGCGCTGGCCTATAGCTCCGCGTTCGCCAACGGCTATGCCACACCGGTTGCAGGACGAACGGTTACGCTCACTGCCGGCCTCAAGTTCTGAACCCCAATGCTCGTCGAGATCCCGCAACTTCTGTCGCCAACCGAGCTTTCATCTGTCCGTGATTTGATCCGCCCGGCCGCAACCGTCGACGGCAAGGTGACGGCAGGCGAACTTGCCGCCCGCGCCAAACACAACCTTCAGCTTGCCGAAGATTCGGCGGCGGCACGACAGGCAGGGGAAATCATTCTACGAGCGCTCGGTCGCAACGCGATCTTCAACAGCGCTGCCCTGCCGTTGCGCGTATTGCCGCCGCTCTTCAACCGCTACGACGTGGGCATGCGCTTCGATACTCACGTTGATGGTGCCGTGCGCGCGATTCCGGGTGTTGGAATCAGGATGCGCGCCGACCTTTCCTCGACGTTGTTTATAAGTTCTCCGGATGAATACGACGGCGGAGAACTGGTGATCGAGGACAGTTATGGTTCACATACGGTCAAACTGCCTGCGGGCCACATGGTCCTGTATCCCGCAGGCAGTCTGCACCGGGTGAACCCGGTCACCCGCGGGGTACGGTGGGCATCGTTCTTCTGGACCCAGTCCATGATCAAGGATGACGGAATGCGCAGCCTGCTCCATGACCTCGACCTTGGGATCATGGATTTGCGCACGTCCCTGGGCAGCGATACCAAAGGGATAGTGTCCCTCACCAGCGTCTACCACAACCTGCTTCGCCGGTGGGCCGAACTTTAGATAACGGGAAGAGATGTCGGGCACATCCGGTGTGTGCTCGCGCCAGCAGGCAGTGCGTCGGATACCTCGACATCTTGCCAGCCCGGCAGACTCCTTCACGGTGAATGCCGGCACCGCATTTTTCCGGTTGCTTGCGATCCCTTATCGATGAGACGCCGGGACACGGCCGACGGGTTCGAACTCGGCGATGGTGGCAGCGTGGAGGCCTCGCCGAGAGTCCGGGGGCCGGGAGTGACGCCATCGGCGATTTCCGGCTGGCCTCGACGGTCTGGAGACGACACGTGGCAACCAGCATCGTGCTGCCGTCGTGGCAGGCGACACGTGACCCGGCGATTTACGCCGTTGGCGCCCGGTTGCCGCTCACGCCAGGCGGGCAGGCGCAGCATCCGATCCTTCATTTTTCAACTGCGGCTCTGCGTGGGCATGGCGGATCAATTGTGCGCTGATTCGAACGACGCTGCGCCGTCCGACGGCATCGAGCAAGGCGGCCTCGGGTGCGAAGCACCGCGCCTCGCCATGGATGAGTTCACTGAAGTCAAATACCTCTGCCGGGACGAGTTCGCGGTCGTCTGGGCACCGCGCCGAATTTCGAAGCGTGCGACGTCCCCCCCGTTTTCAGTAGCATCCGGGCCGAGTTCGATTTTCCACGTCCGGACGATCACGAAGAACTACGTCGAATCCTGGCGTGCCCGGTGGTGTTCGATGCGCCGTCCACCTCGCTGTCGATTTTCAGGCAGCATCCCGACCTCGAACTCCCGTCTCACCGCGAGATCGCGTTCGACATCGCTCGTGGCGAGTACGCACGCCAGGAACACACCACAGCGGAGTGGCAGCCGGATCAGGGTGTCACGAGGGCGCTCCAGACGCTCCATCGTCTCGACGGCCGGCTCGACGCCCACGGTCTCGCGGCCGGGTCGAACATGCCGCTCGGATCGACGCAGCGGGAATTCGGCAGGGCCGGCCTGGGCTTTCGATCGTTGCTCGATCAGGTACGCCTTGCCCGTGCGCTCGATCCCTTGCCGCAAGCCGGGAAATACGGAGCCGCGCGGCTGACGCAAATGTTCGGCTACTCGATGAAATTCACGTTCGAGCGCGCAAAGGACAGATGGACGGCGAAAACGCGGGGGAAATGAAACGGTGGCCCAGCCGCGCAGCCGGATACAGCTGAACACGCGCGCGCGCTTTACAATCCCCCCATGCCCCTCATCCTCCACCTGATCGCCCACGCCGCCACCGCCGAACTGCGCGCCGGCACGTTCCCCGCCGACGAAGCGCTCGACGCGCGCGGCCTCGCCGACGCCACCCGCGCCGCCGCGCACTGGCGCTGGCCGCGCAACGCCGTCGCGCTGACCTCGCCCGCCCTGCGCGCGCGGCAGACGGCCGAGGCGCTCGGCCTGCACGCAACGGCGATCGAGCCCGCGCTCGCCGATCTCGACGCCGGTCGCTGGCGCGGCCAGCGAATCGTCGCGATCGCGCAGGACGCCCCCGAACAGCTGGAAACCTGGATCAACGACCCCGCCGCGGCACCGCATGGCGGCGAATCGTTCGTGGACGTGTTGCAGCGCGTGGGCGCATGGCTCGATGCGCTGCCGCCGGACGGGGCCGGGACCGTCGCCGTCACGCATGCGGCGGTGCTGCGCGCCGCGCTCGCGCATGCGCTCGGCACGGCGCCCGAGGCGATGCTGCGGATCGACATCGCACCGCTCACGCGCATCGTGCTGACGCGTTCGCCGCACGGCTGGACGCTGCGCCTGGACGACGCCCTCGCCCCTCCGACCTCGCAACCGGGCTGAACGACGAGGCAAGGCAAAGCGCCCACGGCACCAAACCCGCCTCCGTCATGGCATCAGCTTCGCAGCAACGGCAGAAACGACAACGCGCCACCCTACCGCAGCGCCAGCTTGCTCGACGATTTCAATTCGCGCATCGACACCGTGCTCAGCATCTCCTTCACGCCCGGCAGCGTGCGCAGGCGGTCCAACACGAATTCGGAGTAGGTATCGAAATCCTCGACGAGGATCTGCAGCAGGTAGTCGTGCGCGCCGGTGGTGTTGTGGCAGGCCACCACCTCGGGCATCGCCATCACGCCGGCCTCGAAGGCGCGGCACACTTTCTGCGTGTGATTGTCGAGCGAGATGCTGACGAACGCGACGACGTTGAAGCCGAGCATGTGCCGGTCGAGTTCGGCCCGGTAGCCGCGGATGATGCCGCTCGATTCGAGCCGCCGCAGGCGCTTCCAGCATGGCGAGGGAGACAGGGAAACCTGCTCGGCCAGCTCGGCGTTGCTGAGCCTGCCGTTGTCCTGCACGATCTGCAGGATCTTCATATCGGTCGCGTCGATCTCGACGCGACGACTGGCTTTCTTCATCGACGGGCCTGGCGGGAAAGATCGTTCCAAATTATAGGATTTGCGGGAACGAAAAGGAACGAATATTCTGGCCGGGCAACTCTACACTGACTGGCAATGCCGCCGTCGCACGAGGCCGCCGCGCAGCCGCGCGCCCTCCGCCGGCGCTCCCATCATTCAAGGTCGAGGAGAGAAACATGGCGTATTCCAACTATCACAAGAAGGACCTGAACGGTCGCCCGCTGCATCCCGAAACGCAGATGATGTCCTACGGCTACGACCCGTTCCTCTCCGAGGGCGCGGTCAAGCCGCCGGTGTTCCTCACCTCCACCTTCGCGTTCAAGTCGGCCGAGGACGGCGCCGAGTTCTTCGACATCGTCTCGGGTCGCAAGCCGCTGCCCGAGGGCGAGGCGGCCGGCCTCGTCTACAGCCGCTTCAATCACCCGAACCTGGAAATCGTCGAGGACCGGCTCGCGCTGCTCGACGGCTCGGAAGCGGCCGTCGTCACCTCGAGCGGGATGTCGGCGATCTCCACGGTGTTCCTCGCGTTCCTGCGGCCCGGCGACCAGCTCGTGCAGTCGGTGCCGCTCTACGGCGGCACCGAGACGCTGATCTCGAAGATCTTCCCCGACTGGGGGATCGGCTCGCACGCGATCCAGAACGGCCTCGCGCCGGCCTCGATCCGCGACGCGCTCGAGGCGGCCGCGCAAAAAGGCCCGGTGCGTCTCGTCTACGTCGAGACGCCGGCGAACCCCACCAATTCGCTGATCGATCTCGAAGGCATGGTCGCCGAGATCGACGCGTTCGAGCAGCGCCACGGCTATCGTCCGATCTCGGTCTGCGACAACACGCTGCTCGGCCCGATCTTCCAGAAGCCGGCCGCGCACGGCGTCGATCTGTCGATCTATTCGCTGACGAAGTACGTGGGCGGCCACAGCGATCTCGTGGCGGGCGGCGTGACGGGCAGGCGCGCGCTGATGATGAAGGTGCGCTCGATCCGCAGCGCGTTCGGCTCGCAGCTCGATCCGCATTCGTCGTGGATGCTGCTGCGCTCGATGGAAACGGTGGTGCTGCGCATGACGCAGGCCACGCGCACGGCGAGCCAGGTGGCGCGCTGGCTCGCCGGCAATCCGCACCAGGAGGTGCAGGTGTTCCATCCGGAATACCTCACCGACGACGCCTATCAGGACGTCTACCGCCGCCATTGCACGGGAGCCGGCTCGACCTTCGCGTTCGTGCTGAACGGCGGGCGCGCGCAGGCGTTCCGCTTCATCAACGCGCTGCACTTGTTCAAGTCGGCGGTCAGCCTCGGCGGCTCGGAATCGCTGATCTGCCATCCGGCCTCGACCACGCACTCGGGCGTGTCGGCCGCGCAGCGCGAGCGGGACGGCGTGTCCGAGGGGCTGATCCGCATCTCGATCGGCCTCGAACACGGCGACGACCTGATCGCCGATCTCGACCACGCGTTCCAGGCGTGCGCGAAGGGCTGAAACCGGCGCGGCGCCCACCACCCTCATCGACAAAAAAAGCACGGCGCGAGATATCGCGTCGTGCCGTCAAGCCCGCCATCGGGCAGCACACGCTCATCGATACGGGGCACGCCGCGTCACGGCCGCCCCGCCTGCCTCACCGCATCGCGGCCGGGCGCGGCGTCCAGCCGGCGGCGTCGGCCAGGCCGGTGTCGGCGCTGCCGGCCTCGAGCGAGACGTTGCGCGTCTCGCGGCCGTTCAGCAGCCAGAGCAGCGCGGCGAGCGGCCCCGGCAGCGCGAGCAGCAGCAGTCCGATCAGCGCGGCCGAGGGCGTGCCGGTGGCGGCGTACACGTTGGTCAGCATCAGCGGCGCGACCATCGCACCGACCCGGCCCACCGCCACCGAGACGCCGAGGCCGGTGGCGCGAATCCGCGTGGGCAGCACCTCCGACGACACCACGTAGCCCGAGATGTAGGCCCAGGTCACGCCGAACTGGATCAGGCAGTAGCCGGCCACCATGCCGGGCAGCGTGTGCATCAGGTAGATCAGCACGATCGCGGCCACCGTGAACGTGTAGCTGACGAAAAGCGAGGCGCGCCGCCCCCAGGCCTCGACCAGCACCGAGGCGGTCAGGCCGCCGGCCAGCGCGGCCGCGTTGCCGTACACGTAGTAGAGCGGCATGTCGCCGGCCGGCACCTTCATGTACGGCAGGATCACGAGCGCCATCAGCGACAGCACGCCGTACACCACGGCCGCCTGCGAGAAGTTCAGCGCGCTGGCCAGGCCGCAGCGCAGCCGGTATGCGCCGAACAGCTCGCGCACGTTGCGCCAGAACGCCGGCCGCCGCGGCGTGTAGGCCACCGGCTCGTGGCGCTGGCGCGCCTGCGCGCGATCGGCCTCGCTCAGGCGCGGCGACTCGGCGCTGGCCACGATCAGCGCGACGATTGCCTCGGCCTCGGCCACGCGCCCCTGCTGCAGCAGCCAGCGCGGCGATTCCGGGATCACGCGGCGAATCCAGAAGAACAGCAGCGCCATCGTGGTGCCGAGGCCGAAGCCGACGCGCCAGGCCACGTCGCCGGGCAGGTTGTTGAGCACGAAGTACGAGATCGCGGCCGACAGCAGCGCGCCCACCGGGAAGCCCGACAGGATCAGCGAATCGGTCTTGCCGCGATGGCGGCGCGGGATGAACTCGCCCATCGTCGCGGTGACGGCCGAGTATTCGCCGCCCACCGCGAGCGCGGTCATGGCGCGGAAGAACAGGAACGACTCGAAGTTCCAGGAGACGATCGTCAGCACGCTGAAGCAGGCGTACCAGAGCAGCGTGGCGAGGAACAGCCGCTTGCGGCCGAACCGGTCGGCCAGGTAGCCGAACGCGATCGCGCCCACCAGCATCCCGAACACCCAGATCGTCACGGCGAGCGAACCCTGCGCGGAGCCGAGGTGCCACTGGGTCTTCAGCACGCCGAACACGCTGCCGATGATGTTGGTCTCGAACGAATCGAGCGCCCAGCCGACGCCGAGCGCGGCGACCAGCAAGGTGTGGAACGGGGTCCACGGCATGTTGTCGAGACGCGACAGCGCGTCGGTCCTGACGGTAACGGGCGTAGTCATGAAGTTCTCCTGACGATCAGGCCGGCGGCGCGGCGTGCGCCGCTTCGGCGAAATCGAATTGCGGAAAGCGCGCTCGCGCGCCGATGAAGTTGCGGCCGCGCGCGCCGTCGAACGCGCCCGCGACGATGTCGTGCCATTCCCGCGCGCCGATCCCGTAGGCGGCCGGCTCGCAGGCGATGCCGAGCGCGCCGAGGAACGCCTCGAGCCGCGCCGGCCCGGCCTCGGCGCTGCCGAACACCTCGGCCAGCGCGCGGTCGCAGTCCGGATCGGCGCCGAGCGCGGCGCGCATCACGGCCGGCAGGCAGAACGAGCAGGCGATGCCGTGCGCCACGCCATGGCGCAGCGTGATCGCATACGAGAGGTTGTGCGCGAGCGCGGTGCGCGTGTTCGAGAACGCGAGGCCGGCGCGCAGCGCGCCGAGCGCCATCGCGGCACGCGCCGCGAGATCGTCGGGCGCGGCCATCACGCGCGGCAGCGCGTCCAGGATCTCGCGCGCCGCGCTCACCGCGAGGCCGCGCGTGACCGGATTCGCGTGTACGTTCCAGAGGCTTTCGAGTGCGTGCGACAGCGCGTCGAGCCCGCTGGCGAGCGTCGGCGCCGGCGGCAGGCCGACCACCAGGCGCGGATCGACCAGCACCGTCTCCGGATAGAGGTCGTCGCGCGCGAGCGAGAGCTTGCGGTCGCGCGCGGGATCCCAGACCGTCGCCCACGAGGTCACCTCGCTGCCGGTGCCCGAGGTGGTGGGGATCGCCACGATCGGCAGCGCGCGTTCGGCCACGCGCGTCGTGCCGTCGGCGATCCAGGCCAGCACCGGTTCGAGCCGGCCGTGCTCGGCCGCCAGCACCTTGGCCGAATCCATCACCGAGCCGCCGCCGAGCGCCACCAGCACCTCGGGCAGCGCCGGCAGCGCGGCCAGCGTCTGGCAGGCGCGGGCCAGCATCGTCACCGACGGGTTCGCCTCCACCGAGTCGATGCGCGCGAGCGCGGGGCCGGCGCTGGCCTCGATGCGCGCGGCCAGCGCGGCGAACGCCGGGTCGGGATAGGTGACGAGCGCGTAGCGGCGGCCC
Organism: Burkholderia plantarii; assembly: GCF_001411805.1. Lineage (NCBI taxonomy): Bacteria > Pseudomonadati > Pseudomonadota > Betaproteobacteria > Burkholderiales > Burkholderiaceae > Burkholderia > Burkholderia plantarii. The sequence continues at coordinate 3,416,833 of NZ_CP007213.1, forward strand.
GCGAGCACCTCGCCGACCGCGTCGAGCGTGTCGATGCCGAAACGCACCCGCACCGGGTTGTGGAACTGCCAGCCGGCCGCGGTGCTCACGCCGGCTCTCCGGCGGCGAGGCGCTCGTCGATCGCGGCGATCACGTCCGGCAGGTCGGCGATGCTGTCGATCACGTAGTGCGCGCCCGTCCGCGCGAGGCGCTCGCGCGCCGGGCCGACGCGCGCGTCGCGGCCGGCGGCGTCGAGCGCGTGCCAGTCGGCCAGCGAGAGCCCCACCTCGTTGCCGCTCGCGGCCACGCCCACCGTCCACATGCCGGCCGCGAGGCCCGATTCGAGGCCGGTCGGGCTGTCGTCCACCACCACGCAGCCGCGCACGTCGGGCGCGCCGAGCGCGAGCGCGTTGGCGAGGCACATGTCCGGGAACGGCCGGCCGCGCGCGACGTCGCTGACCGTGCAGCAGTGGTCGGGGCGATAGCCGAGGCGCGCCGCCAGCGGCGCGAGATGGTTCATCACCTCGCGCGGGTAGCCCGTGGTGCTGCCGATCCGGATGCCGTGCGAGCGCAGCGTCGCGATGGTGTCGAGCGTGCCCGGGATCAGGTCGCTGTAGCGTTCGACGTTGCGCTCGTCGGCAATCAGGAACGCGGCGTAGAGCGCGTCGACGTCGGCGTCGGTCGAGGCCGCGGCGCGCGCGGCGCGCCAGCGTGCCTGCACGGCGGCGTCCTCGAGGATCAGCTCGATGTGCTCGCGCTTGGCGGCGCCCATCGGCGCGCGCGCCTCGGCCTCGCTGATCGGCACGCCGGCCGCCTCGAACACCTCGCGAAACGCGTGGACCGGCGCGAGGCAGCCGAAATCGAGCACCGTGCCGGCCCAGTCGAAGATCGCGGTGGTCACCGGGCCGCGATAGGCGCGGTTCGGGTGGGCGGCGGGGCACACGTCGAGGGATGCGGATCGTTGCGGCATGCTCGGCTCCGAAGAAAAGTGGATCACGGAGCCAGCATAAATTTGCAACATGACCGGTCCATGATCGAAATACCCGGTGCAAGCCGATCTATCCAACGAAAAATCCGATCGATCCGTTTCGATGACCCTGACCCAGATTCGCGCCTTCCTCGCCGTGGTCCAGCACGGCGGCTTCACGGCCGCGGCCCGCGCGCTCGCCACTAGCCAGACCACCGTCACCTCGCAGATTCAGGGGCTCGAACAGGAACATGGCGTGCAGCTGTTCCACCGGCGCGGCCGGCGCGTGGAGCTGTCGGCCGTCGGGCTCGACTTCCTGCCGCTCGCGCGACAGATCAACGGCCTCGAGAACGACGCGCGCTCGCTGCTGCACGACAGCGGCGAGCTCACGCGCGGCGTGCTGCGGATCGGCGCCGTGAGCCCGTTCCACGTAACCGAGATCATCGAGGCGTTCCATGCCGCGCATCCGCGCATGCAACTGGCCGTCACGCTCGGCAACTCGGAGAGCGTGCTGAACGACCTCGACGACTACGCCTGCGACGTCGGCGTGATCGCGCGCTCGTTCAGCGACGCGCGCTACGAGATGGCGCCCTACGCGAGCTATCCGGTGATCGCGTTCGTCGGCGTCGCGCATCCGTTCGCGGCGCGCGGCACGATCACGCTCGCCGAACTCGCCGCCGCGCCGCTGCTGATGCGCGAGGCGGGCTCGACCACGCGCCGCGCGCTCGAGGACGCGCTCGCCGGACTCGGCGCGACGCCGCGCGTGGCGATGGAGATCGGCAGCCGCGAGGCGCTGCGCGAGGCGGTGGCGCGCGGGCTGGGGGTGGGGACCGTGTCGCTGTCGGAGTACGTGCCGGACGAGGCGCGGCTGCGGCCGGTGCGGATCGAGGGGGATCCGGTCAGCACGCATATTCATGTGTGCTGTTTGCGTGAGCGAAGGGATAGCCGGCTGGTGGCGGCGTTCTTCGAGGCGATGCGGCGCTGTCGGCCGCAGGGACCGATGAGCGTGGCGCCAGGCTGAAGCCGGCGGCCCGATCGGCACGTTTAGCCAGGTGCGATTTCCTGCACCTCGTCCTTGGCAACCGCGATCACCCGTTCCTGCGACGTGGCCAGCAAATCCTGCGGCCGCCTGCCTCCCAGGAAGCTGCTGGACGACAGGAACCAGAAGGCGATGCCCCAAGCGTCCTTGCGGTCGCTCAATTCCTTGATGACCTGGGCCCGGGCCTTCAGCGGTCGAAAATCGGCATTCCGATCCAGTTCATCGGCAGGGAAATAATCGACGCCCACCCGTTCTCGGCGAGGACCGAACGCAAATGACCGGCGACGTGCTCGAACGAGAGTACCAACACCTGGACGGCACTGGATTGTCGGAGGCGGTTCCGAACCTGTTTCGGGGTTCCAGCCAGGGTGGAGACCCCAGGATGGTCTTCCGCGACGCTCATGATCTCTCCAGGAGAATCGGCGGCGGCCGCCGGGCGGCGAGGCACCCGCGCCTGCCGCCTGTCCCGGCGCCCGCGCCAGGAAATCGAGCATCGGGCTCAAGCCACGCAGCGCCGCCGCGCAAACACGCGCCGCGTCAGATCGAACGCCACCAGGTTCCCCGCCACCACCAGCACGAGCCCCAGCACCGCCAGCGGCGACCAGCGGTAGCCTTCGAAGATCGTCGACACCGTCAGCGCCACGAACGGGAACAGCACCGTGCAGTAAGCGGCGCGCTCCGGCCCGATCCGCCCCACCAGCATCAGGTACGAGGTGAAGCCGATCACCGAGCCCGGTATCGCCAGATAAGCGAGCGCTCCAAGATAGCGCGGCGCCATCTCCGGCACGAGCGGCAGCCCGGCCGCGAGCGAGCCGAGCGTGAGCACCGAGGCGCCGATCAGCATCGCCCACGCGTTGGTGGTGAGCGGATGCAGCCCCATCGCCTGCATCCGGCTCGACAGCAGGCTGCCGGTGGAGAAGCACAGCGTGCCGCCCAGCGCGATCACGAGGCCGCGCCAGGTGGCGGCGTCGCCGAGATGGCCGGCCATCTGTTGATAGAACAGGCAGCCGATTCCCATCAGCCCCAGCAGCGCGCCGGCGATCGCGGTGGGCTGCAGCGGGCGGCCGAGGAAGATCCGGCCGTTGATCGCGTTCAACAGCGGCGCGATCGAGAACACCACGGCCACCAGCCCGCTCGGCACCACCTGCTCGGCGTAGTAGAAGCACAGAAAGTTCAGACAGAACAGCGCGAGACCCTGCGCGACGAGGAAGCGCCACGCCTCGCGGGGCGGCCGGATCGGCCGGCGCAGCAGGCGCAGGATCGCGAACAGCACGGCGGCGGCGATCCAGAAGCGCCAGGCGATCGACACGGACGGCGGCACGCCGTCGAGTTGCCATTTGATGGCGATCCACGTGGTGCCCCAGATCAGCACCGTGACGACATAAAGCAGAAGATTCATGAGTAGCGAGCGGCAGTAGCGGTGACGAGAACGGGAAGGCGCCGGGCGCTCCCCAGCCTCGACTGTGCCGTGCCGCGCGCCGCCGGGCTTGTCCGGAATTGCTGTCTTTATGAAATGGGCCGGGCCGGCGCGCGCGCGCGCCACTATACTGCGCCAATGAAGCCAGCCCGCGCCACGCCGCCGATCCTCCTCACGCCGCCCGCCACCGCCGCCGAACTCGCGAACGCCGCCGACCTGCCGTTCGGCATGCAGTCGGTGTGCCGCACGCTCGCCGAGACGGACGCGACGCTGCACCGCTTCGCGTGGCTCGGCGACCATCTCGCGGTCGCCGAATGGACGCGTGACACCGAGATCGCCGAAACGGCCTACGACCAGCCGGGCCATCACACGCTGTCGTGCTACCTCGCGGGCGGCTACCGTACCGAGCGGCATAAGCTGCCGGGCCGCTACGGCGCGCCGAGCCGGCTCTGCGCGCTGCCCGGCGACCACGAATCGCGCTGGTGGGTGCGCGGCAAGATGCACTTCATGCATCTGTACTTCCTGCCCGAGCACTTCTCGCGGCGCGCCGTGCGCGAACTCGACCGCGAGCCGCGCGAGCTGGGCCTGGCCGATCGCACCTATTTCGAGGACCCGCGCATGGCCGAGCTGTGCCGCTCGCTGCTGCTGGAATCGTGGGACGACGTGGACGGCCGGCTGCGCGCGAACGAAACCGCCCACGACGTGCTGAGCCTGCTGATGCGCGACCAGAGCGCCGTGCGCGCGGGCATGCCGCGCACCGGCGGCCTCTCGCCGGCGGTGCGACGGCGCCTGCGCGACTACATCGAGGCGCGGCTCGCGCAACCGATCACGCTCGGCGAACTCGCCGATCTCGCGGCGCTGTCCGAATACCACTTCTCGCGGATGTTCCGCGTCTCGTTCGGCAGCCCGCCGCACGCCTGGATCGCCGAGCAGCGGCTGGCGCGCGCCCGCTCGCTGCTGCGCGGCACGGCGCTGCCGCTCGCGCAGGTGGCCGCGCAATGCGGCTACGCGAACGCCGCGCACTTCAGCCACCGGTTCCGCGACGCGCACGGCGTCGCGCCCACCGCGTTCCGGCAGGCGATGCGGCGCGCGTGATGCGCTTGGGGCGGGTGGGTCGGTGGTTGCGCACGTTAGTTCGTCACCGCGTCGACCCGGCCGCGCATCGCCTCGTCGTCACGCCACCCCGCCGCCTGTCACCGCCTGCCCCATCGCATCGCGCGGCAAGGTTCCGGTTGCAGTTTTCGGACATCTGCCTATCATCGGTACCTCGCGCCTCCACCTGCTCACCGAGATGTTCCCGCCTGTCTTCCCGCCCCGCCCCCGCACGTCCGCCCGGCCAGCCTCCGCCCACGCGGAAACGGCCGCCGCCACGGCGGCCCCGCGCCCATGAACGGCCACGTCGCCTACACCGTGCTCGACCTGACGGGCACGTTCGCGTTCGCGATCAGCGGCGCGGTGGCCGCGCGCCAGCGCCGGCTCGACCTGTTCGGCGTGGTGTTCGTCACGTTCATCGTGGCGTGCGGCGGCGGCATCGTGCGCGACATCTGCATCGGCGCCGTGCCGCCGGCGGGCCTCGCGAACTGGAGCTATCTGGCGGTCTCGCTCGGCGCGGCCGCGCTGACCATCGCCGCCTACCAGAAGGTGCGCCGGCTGCGCTATCCGGTGCTGCTGTTCGACGCGATCGGGCTTGGGCTGTTCGCCGTGTCGGGCGCGCAGAAGGCGCTCGCCTACAGCGGCAGCGCCGAGGTGGCGATCCTGCTCGGCATGTTCAGCGCGGTGGGCGGTGGCGTGATCCGCGACGTGCTGCTCTCGCGCGTGCCGGCCATCCTGCAGCGCGAGATCTACGCGCTGGCCGCGCTGGTCGGCGCCACGGCGGAGGTGGTCTCGCTGCGCACCAACTGGCTGCCGGTGCTCGCGCCGTGGCTCGCGATCGGCGCATGCGTGGCGATCCGCCTGTCGTCGCTCTACTTCGGCTGGCGGCTGCCGGTGTTCGGCCGGCGCCGCCCGGCCGGCGAGTGAAGGGCCGCGGCCGGTCTTCCACCCCGGCCCGCGTCGCGCCTTACGCGCGCGCCTAACGCATCAGGTCGAAATACGCCTCGGCCACCACGGCGCCGTTCACGATCAGTTCGACGCCGTGGCGCCCCGCGTAATGCACGCGCGTGGTGAAATCGCGAATCGTCTGGCTGCGAACGAGCGTGACCCGCTGCCCGGGCGCGAGCGTCAGCGTCTTCAGCTTGAACACCTTGTGTACGATCGCGCCGCTCCTCTTCACGTAGCCCACCCGGTAGTCAACGACGAGCCGTTGGGCGGCCGGTGCGCGCGACCGCAGTTCGCCGGCCAACGTGAGCGTTTCGCCGAGCGCGAGCGCGGCCGGCGTGACCGTGAACGGCCCGACCTCGATCTCGGGCGCCGCCTGTGCGCCAAGCAGCGCGAGCGCCTGCGCATCGCCGCGCTTGACGAGCGTGCGCAGCGCATGGCCGACGATCCAGCGCGTGCCGGCATCGTCCATGCCCCAGGCCGCGGCACGCGCCATCACCCAGGCCGGGTGCTGCTTCGTCACGTCGTTCAGGTGATTCGCCACCGAGCGCCGCACGTAGGCGCTCGCGTCGGCGCGCAGATTATCGAGGATCGGCGCGGCCAGCGCCGGATCGGCCTCGATCTCGCGCAGCCGGAACGACCACGGCAGCCGCGGGCGGCTGCCCTCGCTGGCGAGCCGGCGCACCGCGTCGTCGTTGTCGCGGGACCACTCCGTCATGATCGCGAGCGCGCGGCGCGGGTCGTCGCGCAGGAATTCGCGCACCGCGAATTCCGCCGTGCCGTGGCGCGTGAGCTGCGCGAGCGCCGCCATCGAGCGTTCGAACGCGTGGCGGCCGAACTGCCCGACGTAATCGGGTGCGACCAGCGACAGGAAGCCGCCGCCAAGCCGCGGCGCGGCCTCGACGAGCAGCGCGAGCACGGCCTCGTGGCCGCCCGGCAACGCCCGCGCGCCGGCCTCGATCGCCATGCTCGCGCGGCGCACGCGCGCCATCAGCGAGAGAGCGTCGAGGCCGTCGAGCGCGACCGCCAGAAACGCGCGCGCGTCGAAGCCGCGCTCGATCGAGGTCAGGATGGACGATAGCGAGCGGAGCTGCCGCTCTCCCATCGAGAGCTTGAGCGGGACGGCGGACTGGGTGGTCATCGGCTTGAGGGCGGCACGACGGGTGGCGCTGAAGCGAGGGGGATGCCGAGTATGACCGAGGCTGCTGTCAGGTTTCGTCAGTAGACTTCGGTTCGCCGACGGGTCACCGGCGCGAGGCCGCCATGGCGGCTCGGTCGGAGCGGGCCGCCTGCCGTGCGGGTCCGTTCCCGGCCACCGCCGCCGCCCATCCCGGCATCGGCCGGATCTCAGCCGGCGCCAAGGCCGGCTTCCTGCGCCGCCAGCCTGACCACCGCCGCCAATCTCAGCGCCGCCTCGTCCATGCGCGCCTCGTCAAAACCGCCGAAGCCCAGCACGAGCCCCGGCCGCGCGGTGCCGGGCGCGTACATCGGCGACACGGGCCGCACCGCCACGCCGGCCTCGCGCGCGAGCGCCACCACGCGCCGGTCGTCGAAGCCGGACGCGAGCCACAGCACCAGATGCATGCCCTGATCGCTCGGCGCGCGCCATGCCAGCGCGGGCGGCAGCGCCGCGTCGAGCGTCGCGATCAATCGCGCGCGGCGCGCCGCGTAGACGCCGCGCACGCGCCGGATGTGGCGGTCGAGATGCCCCTCGGCAATGAACGCAGCCAGCACGTGCTGGTCGGCCTCGGGCGCGTGGCGGTCCATCAGCACGCGCGCGCCGCGAAACGCCGCCGCGAGCGCGCCGGGCACGATCGCGTAGCCGAGCCGCAGCGACGGAAACAGGATCTTGCTGAAGGTGCCGAGATAGACGACGCGCTGCGGGTCGAGCCCCTGCATGGCCGGGAACGGATGCCCGGCGTAGCGCAGCTCGCTGTCGTAATCGTCCTCGACGACCCACGCGCCGGCCGTCCGCGCCCAGTCGACGAGCGCGGCGCGGCGCGCCACGCTGAGCGGCATGCCGAGCGGATACTGGTGCGAGGGCGTGACGAAGGCCGCGCGCGCCTGGGGCGCGAGGCGCAGGCCGGCCTCGACGTCGAGCCCCTCGGCGTCCACCGGCACGCGCACGATCGCGTCGCGGCGGCCGGTACTCTCCAGGATCGCCGTGATGCCGCGATAGGCCGGATTCTCGACCCAGGCGGCATCGCCGGCGCCGAGCAGCACCTGGCTCGCGAGAAACAGCCCCTGCTGCGTGCCGCTCGTCACGATCACCTGATCGGCGTCGCAGCGCACCGAGCGCGAGCGGCGCACGTAGCCGGCGATCGCCTCGCGCAGCGCCGCCACCCCGCGTGGATCGCCATAACCGGACGGCACCGCGGCGCCGCGCGCGCGCAGGCGGTTGCCGAGCCGCCGCCAGGCGGCGTCGGGCAGCGTCGGGCCGCCCGGCACCGACACCGCGAACGGCACCGGCGGCAGCGGCTCGAAATCGGCGGCGATCGCCGCGAACGCGGCGGCCGGCCCGGGCAGGCGAGCGGGTGTCGCCGGCTCGCCCCTCGAGCGCGACGGAGGCGACGAAAGCGGCAAAGCCGGCGATGCGCCGCCGCCAGCCGCTGCCGGCCGCCCGGCGGCGTGAACCGACGGCGCGACGCATGCCGCCGTGTCGCCAAGCCGATCGCCGTCGGCGGCAGGCTCTCGCCCGACGGCGTGAACCGACCTCGAGATGTATGCCGCCGTGTCGAGCCGATCACCGTCGGCCATCGATTCTCCCCCGGAAGCGAAGTCCACCTGGCCGCCCGGCCGCCCGCGCCGGCCCGACCGCAGCGGCCCGCCATCGGCCGCGCGCGGCACTACCCAGGCGTCCACGCCCGAAGCACCGCCCGCCGTCGGCATCACGGCCGCCGCCACCCAGGTCCCGGTACGCCCGCGCGCCACCAGAAACCCCTCGGCGATCAGCTGCTCGAACGCCTCGGTCACGGTCCCGCGCGCCACGCCGAGCGCCTGCGCCAGCGGCCGCGTGGCCGGCAGCGGCTCGCCGGCGCGCAACTCGCCGCGCCCGATCGCGTCGCGCAGGCGCTGCGCGAGCTGGCGGCTCAACTGGCCCGCCGCGCGGTCGAGCGGGCCGAGCGACGGGATTTCGGGCGTCTTGGCGGTGCGTGCCATCGATTCTGGTCTATTGAAATATCAAAAAACTGGCCCTTCATCATAAGCCAGCAACGGCGCAGAATGCCGCCAACCCCAATCGGGCCACCGCCCCTTCCCCACCCGGAGCCGCCATGTACCTGCCCGCCCATTTCGCCGAAGCGCGCCCCGAGGCGCTGCACGCGCTGATCGCCGCGCATCCGTTCGGCGCGCTCGTCACGCACGGCCCGGACGGGCTCGACGCGAACCACCTGCCGTTCGAACTCGACGCGCAGGCCGGCCCGCACGGCGTGCTGCACGCGCACGTGGCGCGCGCCAATCCGGTCTGGCAGCAGTTGCACGACGGCGCCCCGGTGCTGGTGATCTTCCGCGCGATGGACGCCTACGTCTCGCCGAACTGGTATCCGGGCAAGCACGAGACGCACCGCCAGGTGCCGACCTGGAACTACGCGGTGGTCCACGCCCACGGCCGCCTCACGGTGCGCGACGACACGCGCTACGTGCGCGGCGTGGTGGCCCGCCTCACGCGCACGCACGAGGCCGCGCAGCCGGTGCCGTGGAAGATGGGCGACGCGCCAGCCGACTATCTGGAGCCGATGCTTGCGGCCATCGTCGGCATCGAGATCGAGATCACGCGGCTCGAAGGCAAGGCGAAGCTGAGCCAGAACAAGGACGCGCGCGACCGGGAAGGCGCCGCCGCGGGCCTGCACGCGCAGGGCCGGCACGAGATCGCCGCGGCGATGCGCGCGGGCGGCATCGGCACGGCACCCGGGAACCCGGCCGGCGACGCATCCGGGCACCTGTCCGATCCTCGATCCGATCGTGAACCGGATATCGGAGCGGGCACCGACATAACGAAATGAGCCAGCTGCGCGGCCCCGGGCGCCGCGCCGCGAAGCGGCCCTCGCGCACCGGCCGCGCCTAGCGGGCGGGCGACCCGCAGCCGGGCCCGGCCGGAGTCGGATGAGTCGGATGAATCGGCCGCAATCGTTCGCGGCGTCGCGGGGCATCCATTACAATGCACGGCGTTTCCGTTCTTCGAACTACGACTTCCCCGCATTCAGAGGCTTTCATGATCATCAAACCGCGCGTGCGTGGCTTCATCTGCGTGACCACTCATCCCGTCGGCTGCGAGGCCAACGTCAAAGAACAGATCGACTACGTGGTCAAGCAAGGCCCGATCGCCAACGGTCCGAAGAAGGTGCTGGTGATCGGCGCGTCGACGGGCTACGGCCTGGCCGCGCGCATCTCGGCGGCGTTCGCGTCGGGCGCGGACACGCTCGGCGTGTGCTTCGAGCGCGCCGGCAGCGACAGCAAGCCGGGCACGGCCGGCTGGTACAACACGGCCGCGTTCGAGAAGTTCGCGAAAGCCGAGGGCCGCTACGCGAAGACGATCAACGGCGACGCGTTCTCCGACGAAGTGAAGCGCGTGACGCTCGAGACCATCAAGGCCGACCTCGGCCAGGTGGATCTGGTGGTCTACAGCCTGGCCTCGCCGCGCCGCACGCATCCGAAGACGGGCGTGGTCCATCAGTCCACGCTGAAGCCGATCGGCAAGACGGTGCAGTTCCGCGGCCTCGACACCGACAAGGAAGTGATCCGCGAGGCGGTGCTGGAGCCGGCCACGCAGGAGGAAGTCGACAACACGGTGGCCGTGATGGGCGGCGAGGACTGGAAGATGTGGGTGGACGCGCTGCGCGAGGCCGGCCTGCTGGCCGAAGGCGCGAAGACCACGGCGTTCACCTATCTCGGCGAACAGATCACGCACGACATCTACTGGAACGGCTCGATCGGCGCGGCCAAGAAGGATCTCGACCGCACCGTGATCGGCCTGCGCGAATCGCTCGCGCCGCTCGGCGGCGATGCGCGCGTGTCGGTGCTGAAGGCGGTGGTCACGCAGGCCAGTTCGGCGATCCCGATGATGCCGCTGTACCTGTCGCTGCTGTTCAAGGTGATGAAGGAAACCGGCACGCACGAAGGCTGCATCGAGCAGGTGTACGGGCTGCTGCACGACACGATGTACGGCAACACCCCGCACCTGGACGAAGACGGCCGCCTGCGCGCCGACTACAAGGAACTCGACCCGCAGGTGCAGGCCAAGGTGGCGGCGCTGTGGGACCACGTCACCAACGAGAACCTCTACGAAATCACCGATTTCGCCGGCTACAAGCACGAGTTCCTGCGCCTGTTCGGCTTCGAGATCGCCGGCGTGGACTACGACGCCGAAGTCGATCCCGACGTGGAGATCCCCGGCGTGATCCAGGTCGGCATCTGAGGCTGCCGCGCGGCAAGCGCGACCTGAAGAAAACGTAGGAAAGCAGCGGAAAAAAGCGGCGCCGGCTTCCACCGGGCGCCGCTTTTTTGTTAGCGCGTGCCGCTCGTCACGCCAGATCGCGCACCTTCGGCTCGCGATCGTAGAAGCGCCGGGCCGCCGCCTTCACGAACGCGTCGCCGAGGTCGGTCACGCCCGCGTCGGGCTGGATGCCGGCCCGCTCCAGCAGCGGCTGCGCGCCCGGCGTATGGCCGATCGCCTTCAGGTGGGCGAACGCGTCGAGCACGAAGGAAACCGCCGCCGAATCCTGCGCGAGCTTGCGCGCGGCGTCCTCGGTCAGCACCAGCGCGACGGCATCGACCAGCACCGACGGCGAGCCGGCCAGTTGCCCGTCCGCCGTCAGCGTGCCGCCCTTCACCGGCACCCCGCCCACCTTCGGCGCGATCAGCATGGCGCGCCCGCCGGCCTTTTCGATCGACGCCACCAGCGCCTCGATCGCGGCCTTGTCCGAGCCCTCGTCGAACAGGATGCCGACCTTGCGGCCCTGCAGCGTGTGCTTCGCGTTGGCGACGATCGACAGCGCCGGCGACGGCTTCATGTCGATCGGCTCGCGCGCCGGCGGGGCGGCGTCGGGCAGCGGAATCGCGAGGCCGTCGGCCACGCGCTGCGCGAGCGATTCGTCGACGTTGCGCAGCCGCGAGACCATCCGCGAACGCACGTGTTCGAGCGACACCTTGGACAGTTCGAACACGAACGCCGAGGCCAGATGCGCCTGCTCGATCGGCTCCAGCGAGCGGAACAGCAGCCGCGCCTGGCTGTAGTGGTCGGCGAACAGCTCGGCCCGCACGCGCAGCTTCTCCGACGGATCGTTGCGCTCGGCGTTGGCCTCGAAGGTGGTGAAGCCCTCGGCCGGCGCCTCGCGCGGGCCGCCCGCCTCGCCCGCTTGCGCGAGCGAGTTCGGCTCGTAGTTGGCGCGGCCGGTGGGCACCTGGGTCTGCATCATCCCGTCACGCTGCATGTTGTGGAACGGGCAGCGCGGCGCGTTGATCGGGATCTGGTGGAAGTTGGTGGTGCCGAGCCGCGACTTCTGCGTGTCGAGGTAGCTGAACAGGCGCCCCTGCAGCAGCGGATCGTTGGTGAAGTCGATGCCGGGCACCACGTTGGACGGCAGGAACGCGGCCTGTTCGGTCTCGGCGAAGAAGTTCTTCACGTTGGCGTTCAGCGTGAGCCGGCCGATCGTCTCGACCGGAATCTCCTCCTCGGGGATCAGCTTGGTGGCGTCGAGCACGTCGTAGGGCTGCTTCGCGGCCCACGCCTCGTCGAACACCTGGATGCCGAGATCCCACTCGGGAAAGTCGCCCGCCTCGATCGCCTCGAACAGGTCGCGGCGATGATAGTCGGGATCGGCCCCGGCGATCTTCACGGCCTCGTCCCAGCAGGTGGACTGCACGCCGAGCACCGGCGTCCAGTGGAACTTTACGTAGCGGCCCTCGCCCTTCGCGTTGACGAAGCGGAACGTATGCACGCCGAAGCCCTGCATCATGCGCAGCGAACGCGGGATCGCGCGATCGGACATCGCCCACATCAGCATGTGGGTGCTTTCGGGCATCAGGCTCGCGAAATCCCAGAACGTGTCGTGCGCCGAGGCTGCCTGCGGATAGCCGCGATCGGCCTCCATCTTCACGCTGTGGATCAGGTCCGGGAACTTGATCGCGTCCTGGATGAAGAACACCGGGATGTTGTTGCCCACCAGGTCCCAGTTGCCCTCGCGCGTGTAGAACTTCACGGCGAAGCCGCGCACGTCGCGCGGCGTGTCCACCGAGCCCGCGCCGCCCGCCACCGTCGAGAAGCGCACGAACACCTCGGTCTCCTCGCCGACCGTCTGGAACAGGTTCGCGCGCGTGAGTTCGGGGATCGCGCGCGTACACTTGAACACGCCGTGCGCGCCGCTGCCGCGCGCATGCACGATGCGCTCGGGGATCCGCTCGTGGTCGAAGTGGAAAATCTTCTCGCGCAGCACGAAATCCTCGAGCAGCGTCGGGCCGCGCTCGCCCGCGCGCAGGCTGTTCTGGTTATCGGAGATCGGGACGCCGAAGTTGGTCGTCAACACGTCGGGATCCTGCTTGCCGCGGCCCGTGTGTTGCTGATGCAGTTCGCCACCGTGGCCGATGACATCGGCATCCTGGGTCGCTTTCGATTTGGCCATGCGTTTCCTCCACTTCCGGTTGTGGGGTCAAAATCCGGCCGATCGGCACGCGCGCCGCGCGTTTGCTCGCCATGCTGCGGGCGAGTGAACGCGGCGGCGTGCCGTCGGCGCTCGAATCGGTATCGATCGCGGCGGGTGGCGGTGATCAGGCGCCGGTCAGGCGCCGGTGCGGTGCCGATCTTCCGCAGGCGTGCCTCGGGCCTGCAAAAACTACAAAGCCGGCGATCGATATGACGTGCGGCGCGCGTCCAGGGGGGCGGGCGCGTGCCGGCCAGGGAATCGCGCAATATCCGGACCCGGGGAAACGGGGTGGTGGCGGGAGGCGGAAACGGTGGCTTGGCGAGGGGTCGCGGCGAAGGGCGCGGACGAAACGCATGCCCGGGAGCCCGCACGGCCGGCGAGGGGACGAGCGCGTCAGCTTGGGCGGCGCGGCCCGCCGAAAAACACGATGACCGCGCTCGCGAGCGCAAGCGTGGCAGGCGATGGCGAAACACGCGCATCGCACGGGCAGACGCGCCGGCGGAAACGAAATGATCCCGCTCGCGGATGCATGCCGGCGGGCACGACACGAACATGACGCCCGCATCGACGATCGACACGACGGCCGCAGCCGAAACGGCGATCCGCCGGCGCGTCAGCGGTGCAAATGCGCGTCGACGAGCGGCGCGAGCGCGGCCGCGTGCGCGTTCGCGAGATCATGGCGCCCGCCGCGCACCACATGCAGCCGCGCATCGGGCAGCGTGCCGAGCAGCCGCTCGCCGACCGCTGGCGGGCTGAACGGATCGTCGTCGCCCCAGATCAGCAAGGTCGGCTGCGTGACGCCGGGCAGCCGGTCGGTCAGGTCGCCGCGATAGGCGACGAACCAGTCGGGCAGCGACGCGCCGGCCGCCCGGAACGCGGTACGCCAGTCCTCGGCGCCGAGCCCCTCGACGTCGACGCCGCCCGAGGTCACGCACAGCACCAGATGCGTGACGAGTTCGGGGCGCGCCAGCGCGGCGCGTATCGCGAGCACGCCGCCCATCGATTGCGCGATCAGCGCGCTCGGCCGGTCCAGGTGCGCCAGCACCCGGTCGAGCAGATCGTCGAGGTCGCGCAGCGACGGATCGGGCGGCTCGGCGCCGAAGCCGGGATACGCGATGACCTCGCGCTCGGCGCCGTGTTCGAGACGTTGCGCGAGCGGCTGCCAGAACGCGGTATCGCCCGATGCGCCGGGCAGGAACAGCAGCCGGGACGGATGCGGCATGAAGAAGGCTCCTTGAAGAGGCGACGGCGGCACGGCGTGGCCCGGCGCGTCGGTCCGGGACAGCACTCTCAGGCCGCAATCATGACAGCAGATGGCGCATCGCGACAGCCCATACGACAGCTGACGCAGCAACCGGGGCCACGGCATGCCCGCCGCCAGATCGAGCGGCAGGCGCCACGCCAAACGCGGCGGCAACCCTCTCGCCGCCGGGTATCATCATGCTTTACCCGCCCCGCCCTCATGCTCGCGCTCAAGCTCACGCTGGTCCCGTTGTTCCTGCTCGTGGTCTCGATGTCGGGCTCGTGGTGGGGGCCGTCGATCGCGGGCTGGCTCGCCGGGCTGCCGGTGGTGGCCGGGCCGATCCTGTTCCTGCTGGTACTCGACCATGGCCCCGCGTTCGGCGCGCAGGCGGCCGTGCTGTCGCTGGCCGCGATCCTCGCCTCCGAAGCCTTCAATTTCGCCTACGCCTGGGCCTGCCGCACCCGCCGCTGGCCGGTGGCGCTCGCCGCCGCGCTGGCGACCTGGCTCGCGGCCGCGCTGCTGCTCGCGCGGCTGCCCGGCTCGCCGCTGCTGGCGGTGAGCGTGGCAATCGCGGCCGTGGCGTTCGGCCAGCGCTTCCTGCCGCGCGCGTCGCATGGCGCCGCCAGCCTGCCGCTCACGCGCCGCGACCTGGCCGGCCGGATGGTCGCCGGCGCGCTGCTGACACTGGCCGTGACCGCCCTCGCGGGCCGCGCCGGCCCCGCATGGAGCGGGCTGCTGGCCGTGTTCCCGCTGCTCGGCAGCGTGCTGGCGGTGTCCTCGCACCGCGCGCACGGCAGCGACTTCGCGATCGCGCTGCTGCGCGGCATGGTGCTCGGCCGCTTCTCGTTCCTCGGCTTCTGCCTCGTGCTCGCGTTCACGCTCGGCCACGTCTCGACGGCGCTCGCGTTCGCGCTGGCCGCCGCCGTCGCGATGACCGTGCAGTGGACCACGCGCCGCGTCGCGCGGGCGGCCGCGCGGCGCGTGGCGGCCGGTGCATCGATGCCGCCGCGATAACGCGGCACGCCCGGCCGGCACGGCGCCGCGCGAGCCGCGGATGCCGGCGCGGACCAACGGCCGGGCCGGCCCGCGCACGATTCACGAACCCATGCAGCGAAGCGAACGGAACCCTGTTCGCCTGCCTCGTCCCCTCCTTTGCTTCACGCCGATTCGAAAAAGCACCGCACGCCCCACGCGCAAAGCACATCACGCCCACGCTGATAATCAAAGCGCAAATCGATGGTTTCGCTGGCGCGGGCAGGCCGATTAGATTGCTGCTGATCCGGTCGGCCAGCCGCCGGCCCCGCCGTTTTTCCGATTCCTTCCGCGCCTCGATGATCACTCGCTTCCACGCCTTGCGCTCCCGCTTCGCACCGCTCGCAACGCTCGCGCCGGCCGCCATGCTCGCCGCCGCGCTCGCCCTGCCGCCCGCCATCGCCGCCGCGCAGGCCACGCACGCCGCCGACACGGCGCCCGTGCCGTCGCTGAAAGGCAAGCGGATCGGCATCACGGCGGCCGGCACCGATCACTACTGGGACCTGAAGGCCTACCAGGGTGCGATCGACGAGGTGAAGCGGCTCGGCGGCACGCCGATCGCGCTCGACGCGGGCCGCAACGACAACCGCCAGATCGCGCAGATCCAGACGCTGATCGCGCAGAAGCCCGACGCGATCGTCGAGCAGCTCGGCACGGCGTCGGTGCTGGAGCCGTGGCTGCAGAAGATCCGCCAGGCCGGCATCCCGCTGTTCACGATCGACACGGCCTCGCCCGCGAGCCTCAACGACACCACCTCCGACAACTTCTTCATCGGCGAACAGCTCGCGCTGAAGCTCGTCAACGACATCCACGGCGAGGGCAACATCCTGGTCTTCAACGGCTTCTACGGCGTGCCCGTCTGCGCGATCCGCTACGACCAGCTGAAGGCCGTGCTCAAGTACTACCCGAAGGTCCACGTCGTCGAGCCCGAACTGCGCGACGTGATCCCGAACACGGTGCAGAACGCCTACGCGCAGGTCAGCCAGCTGCTGACCAAATACCCGAAAGGCCAGATCGCGGCGATCTGGTCGGCCTGGGACGTGCCGCAGGTGGGCGCCACGCAGGCCGTGGACGCCGCGCACCGCGACGAGATCCGCACCTACGCGGTGGACGGCAGCCCCGACGTGGTGGCGCTCGTCAAGGATCCGAAGTCGAGCGCGGGCGCGGTGGTGGCGCAGCAGCCGGCGCTGATCGGCAAGACCGCCGTGGACAACGTCGCGCGCTACCTGGCCGGCGACCACACGCTGCCGCCCTACACCTACGTGCCGTCGCTGCTCGTCACCAAGGACAACGCGGGCTCGCTGCAACAGGCGCTCGGCCAGACCGGAACGGTTGCGCCCGCATCGAAATGATCGACCCGGCTTCCGCGCCCGCCGCCGCGCCCGCGCTCGAATTGCGCGACATCGTCAAGCGCTTCGACGGCACCGCCGCGCTGCGCGGCGCGTCGCTGGCGGTGCCGCGCGGCACCGTGCATGGCCTGATCGGCCAGAACGGCGCCGGCAAATCGACGCTGATCCGGATCCTCGCCGGGATCCACGCGGCCGACGCCGGCACGATCGCGATCGACGGCATCACGCAGCCGCGCAACGCGGCCGGCGCCACGCGCGTGACGCCCGGCGCCGCGCTCGGGTTCATCCACCAGGAACGCCTGCTGCCAGCCACGCTGACCGTGGCCGAGGCGCTCGCGCTGGGCCGCGAGCCCGCCTTCGGGCCGCGCGCGGCCGGCGCGCTGCGCCTGCTCGACGGGCGGCGCATGCGGCGCGCGGCGCGCGAGGCGCTGGACCGCCACTTCGGCATCACGCTGCCGCCGGACCGCCTGATCGGCGAGCTGAGCGTGGCCGAGCAGCAGCTCGTGCAGATCACACGCGCGCTCGCGGGCGAGCCGGCGATCCTCGTGTTCGACGAGCCCACCGCCGCGCTGGTGAGCCGCGAGGTGGACAGGCTGCTGCGCACCATCGAGCAGCTGCGCGCGCGCGGCCAGACGATCCTCTACGTCTCGCATTACCTGAACGAGATCGCGCAGGTCTGCGACGGCGTGACGGTGCTGCGCGACGGCGCCGACGTGGCCCATCTCGACGCGCGCGCGACGCCGGTGGACGCGCTGGTGGCCGCGATGCTCGGCGACGAGGTGCCGGCCGCCACGCGCCGGGCCGCCCCGGCCGGCGCGAGCGCGGACCTTGAATCCGGAACCTCCAATGCCTCCAGCGCCGCCGACGCGCCGGTGCTCGCGGTGCGCGGCCTGAGCGCGCCGGGCCGTTTCGAGGCGGTGTCGTTCGCGCTGCGGCGCGGCGAGATCGTCGGCGTGACGGGTCTGCTCGGCTCGGGCGGCAAGCCGCTGGTGCGCAGCCTGTTCGGGCTCGAGCGCGGCGTGACCGGCGCGATCGAGATCGACGGCCGCGCCGCGCCGTTGCGCACGCCGCGCGAAGCCGTGCGGCGCGGCCTGGGGTTCGTGCCCGAGGACCGGCGCACGCACGGCGTGGCGCCCGCGCTGTCGGTGCGCGAGAACATCTCGCTCGCGAGCCTCGCGCGCGTGAGCCGGCTGGGCTTCGTCGCGCGCGGTCGCGAGGCCGGCGTGGCGGGCCGGCTGATCGACGCGCTATCGATCCGCGCGCCTGGCGTGGACGCGCCGGTGCGCCAGCTGTCAGGCGGCAACCAGCAGAAGGTCGCGCTCGCGAAATGGCTGAGCCGCGCCTCGCGCGTCTATCTGCTCGACGAGCCGACGATCGGCGTGGACGTGGGCGCCAAGCACGAGATCTACCGGCTGCTCGACCGGCTCGCGCGCGACGGCGCGGCGGTGCTGCTGTTCTCGAGCGACCTGATCGAGCTGCTCGGCGTGACCGACCGCATCCTGGTGATGGCGCGCGGCCGGCTGGTGCGCGAGGTGGCCACGCGCGACACGGATCGTCACGAGCTGCTGGCCTGGACCACCGGCGCGCGTGCCGACGGCGCGGCGCCGGTGCATCGTGAGGCCGCCGCATGAGCCGGGTCCTCGACACGCCGCGCGCGGCCGGCACGCGCTTCGCGCGTCTGCGCGGCCTGCGCCCGGGGCCGCAGGCCTGGCTGCGCGGCGGCGCGCTGCTCGCGTTCGCGGCCGTGTTCGTCGGTTTCGCGTTCGGCTCGCCGTTGTTCCTCACGCTCGCCAATCTCGCCAACGTGCTGCAGCAGTCGGCCGTGGTCGGGCTGCTCGGCTTCGGCCTCACGGTGGTGCTGATCGGCGGCGGCGCGGACCCGATCCGCGGCGGCCTCGATCTCTCGGTGGCCGCCAATCTCGGCTTCTGCGCGGCCGTCTACGCGGTCGCGCTGCGCGCCGGCGGCACGCCCGGCGCGGCGCTCGCGCTGACGCTCGCGGCCGGCGCCGCGATCGGCGCGCTCAACGCGTTCGCGGTACTCGTGCTGCGCATCTATCCGCTGCTCGCCACGCTGACCACCATGAACCTCTGCGCCGGCTTCGAGCTGGTGCTGACGCAGAACACCTCGGTGCCGGCCGCCACGCCGCTGCTCGCGTTCCTGCTCGGCGACGGCGCGGCCGGCGTGCCGACCCTCGCGCTCGCACTGCTGGCCGCGGCCGCCGGCTTCACGCTGCTGATCCATCGCACGCCGTTCGGGCTGCGCCTGCACGCGGCGGGCGCGCACCCGGAAGCGGCGCGCGCAGCCGGGGTGCGCGTCGTGCTCGTGATCGCCGCCAGCTACGTGCTGAGCGGGGTGGCCGCGGCGCTCGCCGCGCTCGCCAACCTCGCGCTGCTGAGCGGCAGCTCGCCCGGCGCCGGCGACAACCTGCTGACCGTGATCGCGGCCGCGCTGCTCGGCGTGGTGTTCTCGCGGCGCCTCACGCCGACCATTCCCGGCACGCTGCTGGCGGTGCTGTTCATCGGCGTGATCGGCAACGGCTTCCAGCTCGACAACGTGTCGAGCTACTGGGTAAACGGCGTGGAAGGGCTCCTGATCCTGTTCGTGGTGACCACCACCGCCATCGTGCGGCGCCGACACGCGGGGAGCCATGCCCATGACTGAACGCGCCGGCCGCCGGCCCCGCTTCCTCTCCGGTTTCGTCGCCGATTGCGTCTCCGGCCTCAATGCTCGCTTCGCGCTGGTGGGCGCGCTCGCCGTGGTGATCGCGTTCTTCGTCGTGTTCGCGCCCGGCTTCGCGCGCGCCGGCAACCTCGCCGACGTGCTGCGCGACAACTTCGCCCTGCTCGCGATCGCCTCGCTCGGCATGACGCTCGCGCTGTCGCTCGGCGCGGTCGATCTCTCGCTCGGCACCGCGATCGACGTGGCGAGCCTCGTGTTCGTGCTGCTCAGCGCGCATCGGGTAGCCACGCCCGTCGCCGCGCTGGCCGGACTCGCGGCAGCGGCGGCGGTGGGCGCGTTCAACGGCGTGCTGATCGCGCGGATCGGCATCGCGCCGTTCCTCGCCACGCTCGGCACGCTGTTCATCGGCCAGACCGTCCAGCAGCTCGCCACCGACGGCGGCCAGCCCGTGTACCTGCTCAACCTCGCGCTGCCGCCGCTGTTCGGCACGCTCGCGCACGGCACGCTGCTCGGGCTGCCGGTGCCGCTGTGGATCGTGGCCGCGCTGGCGCTGGCCGTCCACGCGGCTCTGGCGTGGTCCGGCTTCGGCCGCGCCGCCGCCGCGCTCGGCGCGCAACCCGGCGTCGCGCGCTACTCGGGCCTGCCGGTGGCGGCCGTGACGTTCGCGGGCTTCGTGGCGAGCGCGCTGATCTACGGCGTGGTGGGCCTGCTGCTGTCGTCGACGGTCAAGGCCTACGTGCCGCTGTCCGGCAACGGCTACCTGCTCAACGCGATCGGCGCGACCTTCATCGGCACCACGCTGTCGCCGGCGCGGCGGCCCAGCGTGCCGGGCACGCTGCTCGGCGTGCTGCTGCTGAGCCTGGTCGCCAACGGCCTGCTGCTGACCGGCTGGAACTTCTACTGGCAGCAGGTGGCGACCGGCGTGCTGATCTTCGCCGTCCTCGCGCTCGGCTTCGCCGGGCGGCGCGACGCCCACGCATGACATCCCCACGTTTGACGCGCGGCCCACGCCCCGGCGCATGACGCGCCGGCGGCCCGCCGCGCGCCGTTCCCCAATCGCAACCACGAGTTCATCGCATGTCCCAGGATCGCAACACCGCCCTGCCGCCCGACGTCGTGACGAGTGCCGCGTGGGGCGAGCCGCCCCGCGATGCCTACGCGGGCCTGGTGGCCCCGTTCCGGCCGCTGTTCGCGCGGATTCGCGAGCAGGCCGTCGCGCGCGAGATCGAACGGCGGCTGCCGTTCGACGCGCTCGGCTGGCTGCGCGACGCCGGCCTCACCGCCGCGCGCGTGCCGCGCGAACACGGCGGCCTCGGTCTCGCGCTGCCCGATCTGTTCGAATTGCTGATCGAGCTGTCCGAGGCCGATTCGAACCTGACGCAGGCGCTGCGCGCGCATTTCGGCTTCGTCGAACACGTGCTCGGCAGCGAGGCCGAGCACCGCGCACGCTGGCTGCCGCGACTCGCGAAGGGCGATATCGTGGGCGGCGCATGGTCGGAGCCGGGCGACGCCAGGCAGGCGCAGTTCGCCACGCGCCTCACGCGCGCGGCCGACGGCTGGCGCCTGGACGGCACCAAGTTCTACACGACCGGCTCGCTGTTCGCGGACTGGATCCACGTCGGCGCGACCGACCCCGACGACGCCTACGTCAGCGTCACGATCGATCGCCATGCGGCGGGCGTGGAAGTCGACGACGACTGGGACGGCATGGGCCAGCGGCTGACCGCCAGCGGCACCAGCCGTTTCGCCGGCGTGGCCGTGGACGCGCGCGAGATCGTCACGAGCGCGCCGTTCGCGTATTCGGAGGCGTTCTACCAGCTGGTCCACCTGGCGACGCTGGCCGGCATCGGCCGCGCGGCGGCGAGCGACGCGGCCGCGCAGGTGGCCGCGCGCCGGCGCAGCTACAGCCACGCCGCGGCCGCGCGTCCCGCCGACGATCCGCAGCTGCTGCAGGTGATCGGCCGCGCCCGGGCGCAGGCCTGGGCGGCCGGCGCGGCCGTGGCGCAGGCCGCGCGCGCGCTCGAACGCACGACGCACAGTGCGGGCGCGGCGGGCGCCTCCGCGATCGCCGAGGCCGAGGTCGAGATCTGGCAGGCGCAGACGGTAGTCGCGCAGCTCGTCCTCGATGCAACAGCCGGCGTGTTCGACGCGCTCGGCGCCTCGGCCACGCTGCGCGCCAACGGGCTCGACCGCTACTGGCGCAACGCGCGCACCATCGTCTCGCACAATCCGCGCGTCTACCGCGAGCGCATCGTTGGCGATTTCGCCGTGAACGGGACGCTGCCGCAGGGGCAGTGGCGGATCGGCGTCGTTTGAGGGCACGGCGCGCCCGCGATCCCCACCGCGTCCCCATCGTTTCCTGCTATTATGCGAAACAGCTACATTTCGTATATATAGGGCATCATGGGAATCATCAAAATCTCCGAGTCGATGCACGACTCGCTGCGTCGCACGAGCGGCGCGCTGAGCCGCTCGATCAACGCGCAGGCCGAGCACTGGCTGCGCGTGGGCATGCTGGCCGAACTGAACCCGACGCTGGCCTACGGCGACATCTGCCAGCTGCTGCTGCGCGCCGAGGCCGGCGCGCCGGCCGAACACGACGACGCTGCGCTGTCGAAGGTCGCATGATGGCGCGCTCCCAGAAAGTCACGCTGCGCTCGCAGGCGGAGATCGCGCAGGCGCGCGAGGCGGGCAAGCTCGCGGCCGACGTGCTGCGCATGATCGGCGAACACGTCAAGCCCGGCGTCACCACCGACGAACTCGACACGCTGTGCCGCGAGTTCATCGTCGGCGTGCAGCAGGCCACGCCTGCGAACATCGGCTACCACGGCTTCCCGAAGACGATCTGCGCGTCGGTGAACCACGTGGTCTGCCACGGCATCCCGTCCGCGCACGTGCTGGAGCACGGCGACATCATCAACATCGACGTGGCGGTGATCAAGGACGGCTGGTTCGGCGACACCAGCCGCATGTACTTCGTGGGCGAGCCCGACGCGCAAGCGAAGCGCCTGGTGGACACCACCTACGACGCGATGCGCGCCGGCATCCTCGCGGTGCGGCCGGGCGCGACGCTCGGCGACGTCGGCTACGCGATCCAGAGCGTCGCGCATCAGGCCGGCTACAGCGTGGTGCGCGAATACTGCGGGCACGGCATCGGCACCGTCTACCACGACGAGCCGCAGGTGCTGCACTACGGACGCCCCGGCATCGGCATGAAGCTGGTGCCCGGCATGATCTTCACGATCGAGCCGATGCTCAACGCGGGCAAGGCCGAGACGAAGCAGCTCGCCGACGGCTGGACGGTGGTCACGAAGGACCGCTCGCTGTCCGCGCAATGGGAGCACATGGTGGTGGTGACCGACGACGGCTTCGAGGTGCTGACGCCGTGGCCCGAAGGCACCGGCACCTATGCGCCGATCGGGGCATCGGCGGCCTGAGCCCCGGCATGCGGGCCTGCTGCCGATGGCGCATGAAGGCGGCCGGCCTCGATGACAGGTGGCGGTAACGACCGCACTCACGGCGCGGCGGATCGATCGGTCCGCCGCGCCGTGCCGCGTCGTGCCTCGTGGGCAACCGGCTTCGCCGCCGCGTTCAGGCGGCGGGGGCCTCGCCAAGCCAGCGATACATCACGAAGCAGTCGACATAGCCAAGCGTGCGGTGGCGATAGGCGCGCGGCAGCGTACCCACCACGTCGAAACCCATCTTCTTCCACAGCGCCACGGCCGCCACGTTGGTGGACACCACCGAGTTGAACTGCATCGCGAGGAAACCCGCCTCGCGCGCCACCTGCAGAGAGTGCTCGCACATGCGCCGCGCCACGCCCTTGCCGCGCGCGGCCGGCGCCACCATGTAGCCGCAATTGCAGACATGCGCGCCGGGGCCGGCCGCGTTCGGCTTCAGGTAGTAGGAGCCCAGCAGCTCGCCGTCCTCCTCGGCGAGGAACGTGTAGGCCGGCAGATCGATCCAGAGCGCGCGGGCCGCCTCCTTCGTCAGCGCGGGATCGTAGGCGTAGGTTTCCCGCGCGGCGGCGACCACCTGGAAGGTCGGCCAGAAGCGGTCGAAATCGTCGTCGGGCATCGGTGGGGAGCGGTGAAGCCGACGATTCTAGCCCGAGGTGGCGGAAAGACGGCGGTCGGCACCATCGATGCGCGTGCAACCATTGCCGCCTGCCTGCCGCCCACCCCTTCCGTTCACCGCCGGCCCGACAGTTTTCCCGGTCGACCGCTCCGCTCACTCGCGCACCGGCACCAGCGCCAGCCGCTTGCAATCGCAGGCGTCGATGCTGCGCGCGTCGGTGGGAATCGTCACGTAGCGGCCGGTCGCCCACAACGGCATCAGGTCCGCGTACCACGACGAAAAGCGGTTGCCCGATTCGCCCGCCGGCATCGCGAAGCGCGCGGCGCCGGGGTCGGCCATGTCCACCACCATGCGCATCGCGGCGGCCATGCGGGTCTGGTACGGCGCGGCCTCGTCGCTGAAATCGTTGCCCCCCACGTCGATCGTCATCATGTCGCCGCCCACCGGCACGCGCAGATCGAACCAGCGCGCGAGCCACGACACCTGATGGAACGGCCGGTGCGGCGCGACCGCCGCGTGCGCCTCGCCCCAGCGCCACGCCTGCATGTCGTTGCCGTAGCGCTGCCGCAGGTCGAGCAACGCGGCCCGCAGCGCCGCGCTCACCTGCGCCGCGCACGGCGGCGCGGGCCGCGGCCCCGGCGCGGCGCCGGTGCTGCACCAGGCGGCGCCGACGGCCGGATCGCTCAGCGCGTTCAGCAGCGCCTGATGCAGGTTCCGCTGCGCCCAATACTCCTTGAACAGCTCGCGCCCCGAACGCGGCTCGAAGATCGCCCGCGTGACCGCGCGTTCCCAGGCGCTCGCGATCAGCGGCTCAGGCCGGTCCGCGCGCGCGTCGCGATTCCACGCGGTGAGCCAGGCAACCGCCCGCGCCGCGTCGGCGTCGCTTTGCGGGCCGACCTGCGCGAGCAGCAGCGGCAGCAGCGCGTCCTGCGCCGCCGAGTGGACGTCGGTCTGGATCGTCTCGAAGCTGTCCAGCGTATGCCGCGCGCGCGCGTCGAGCAGCGCGGTGATCCGGTGATACCGGTACGGCATCACCCACTCGCCGGTAAGGAAGACGGGCGAGTCTCGCGGCACGATCCGGTTGTTGGCAGTGACGATGCGCCCGTCGGGCGGATTGAACGCCCGCGGCAGCTGCGCGAACGGCACGAAGCCGTTCCAGTCGTAGCGCGCCTGCCAGCCGGGCGCCGGCACTTCCGTCATCAGGTCGTTGTCGGGCGAGCGCAGCGGCACGCGTCCGGGCGCGATGAAGCCGATATTGCCGTCGCGGTCCGCGTACACCACGTTCTGCTGCGGCACGCCGAACTTCGCGGCGGCGGCGAGAAACTCGCTCCAGTTGCTCGCGTGATCGAAGCCGAAGCCGGCCTCCAGCGTCGTGTCGTCGGGCATCAGCGCGGTCCACTGCAAGGCCAGCACGTAGCGGTTGGACTGGCCGAGTGCATCGCGCGCCTTCGGCGAGACGTCGCTGACCACCGGCCCGTGACGCGTCTCGCGCACGTTCAGGACGACGCTCGCCTGGCCCTTCACGCGGATCGTCTCGGTGCGCGTGGCGAACCGTGCCCAGCCGTCCGGCGTGCGGTACTCGCCGGGCCGGGCCGGGTCGAGCTGTTCGAGGAACAGGTCTTCCACGCTGGTGCCGGTGTTGGTGAGCCCCCACGCGATGTGCGCGTTGTGGCCGATCAGCACCAACGGCAGGCCGGGCACCGTGCCGCCCACCACGTCGAGGCGATCCGATTTCAGATGCGCCAGGTAGAACAGGCCGGGCGTGGAGAGCCCCAGATGCGGGTCGTTCGCGAGCATCGGCTTGCCGCTGGCCGAACGGCTGCCGGCCACCACCCAGTTGTTCGAGCCGACGCCCTCGACGTGCCGCGACGGCGCCGCGGCCAGCGCGCCGACGCCGGCCTCGGCCAGCGCCGACAGGTCGCGGTAGCCCGGCACGTAGTCGATGGTGGCCATCCGCGTCAGGTCCTCGGGCGCGGTGGTGATCAGCTGATGAATCTGTTCGAGCGGCAGCCGGTGCGTGAGGCGCATCCGTTCGATCTGCATCGCCATGTTGCCGCTCAAATCCCAGGCGAGCACCGACAGCCACGCCACCGAGTCGGCCGGCGTCCACGGCGCTGGCGCCGGCGCGCGGGTCAGCAGATACTCGATCGGCAGCGGCCCGCGGCGCGAGCCCAGATAGAAATTGACGCCGGCCGCATAGCGCTCCAGCACGTGGCGCGCCTCGGGCGACAGATGGGCATAGATGCGCTCGGCGTTGCGCCGCACGCCGAGCGTGCGCATGAAGGTGTCCACCGGCAGCGCCGCCGGGCCGAGCACCTCGGCCAGCGTGCCGCTGGCGATGCGCCGGTCGATGTCGAGCTGCCAGAGCCGGTCCTGCGCGTGGACATAGCCGAGCGCGAAATAGGCGTCGTCGTCGGATGCCGCCACGATATGCGGAATGCCGTGCGGATCGCGCGCGATCTCCACGCGCGCGCCGACCCCATCCGCGCCGCCGGCCACCACCGTGCCGGCGAGCACCGGCAGCGACGCGCGGCCATAGATGACCACCCCTCCCGTCACGCACACGGCCAGCACGGCCACCCCCAGCAACAACCCGCGCAACAGACGCCACATGCGATAAGGCAAGATGTTCGGCTCCATGAAGAAAAGGCACGCGCGGGCGGCCCGGCACCGGCCGCCCGCGGCGGGGTCACTGCGTCTCGGCGAGCAGCGCAGGCGCGGCGCTGGCGACGGCCGGCGCCGCCCCGGCTGCCTCGCTCTCCCCGGTCGGCCAGACGTCCGCGCAGGCGGCGCCGAGCTTGGCGAGCAGTTCGCCGATCTCGTCGGCCGTGATCGTCAGCGGCGGCAGCATTCGCAGCACGGCGCCGAAGCGGCCGCCCGACTCGACGATCAAGCCGCGCGCGAGGCACGCGCGCTTGAGCCGGCGCGTGGCGTCGCCGTCGGCCGGCCGGCGTCCGGCGCGGTCCGCGGCGCCGGCCGGGTCGACGATCTCCACGCCCCACATCAGGCCGCGCCCGCGCACGTCGCCGAACGCGGGGAAGCGCGCCGCCAGCTCGCGCAGGCCAGCCTCGAGCTCGGCGCCGCGCTCGCGCACGCGCTCCACGATGCGCTCGTCGCGCATCACTTCGAGCAGCGCGGTGCCGGCGGCCATCGCGATCTGGTTGCCGCGGAACGTGCCGGCGTGCGCGCCGGCCTTCCAGCGGTCGTAGCGCTCGTGATACAGCACCGCCGACATCGGGAAGCCGCCGCCGATCGCCTTCGAGATCAGCACCGCGTCGGGCACGATGCCGGCGTGCTCGAACGCGAACATGGTGCCGGTGCGGCCGAAGCCGGTCTGGATCTCGTCGATCACGAGCGGGATGCCGAAGCGCTCGGTCAGCTCGCGCAGCCCGCGCAGCCACTCGGCCGGCGCCGGAATCACGCCGCCCTCGCCCTGCACGGCCTCGACGATGATCGCGGCCGGCGCGACGATGCCGCTCTCGGGATCGCTCAGCACGCGCTCGATGTAGGCGAGCGAGAGCGCCGTGGTGTCGGTGCCGTCGGTGCCGAACGGGCAGCGATAGGCATGCGGATAGGGCAGGAAATGCACGTCCGGCATCAGCGAGGCCACCTCGGTCTTGGCCGTCAGGTTGCCGGTCAGCGCGAGCGCGCCGGCGGTCATGCCGTGGTAGCCGCCATGGAACGCCAGCACCGAGCGCCGGCCGGTGGCGGTCTTCATCAGCTTGATCACGGCCTCGGTCGCGTCGGCGCCGGACGGCCCGCAGAACTGGATCCGCGCGTGCTCCGCGAACGCCTCGGGCAGCACGCCGAACAGCGCCTCGATGAAGCGGCTCTTGGCCGGCGTGGTGATGTCGAGCGCCTGCAGCAACTGGTCCGACAGCAGGAACTCGATCACGCGGTCGCGCACGCGCGGATGGTTGTGGCCGAGCGCCAGCGTGCCGGCGCACGACAGGCAGTCCAGGTACTCCTGGCCGTCGCTGTCGGCCACGTGCGCGCCGCGGCCCCTCACGAACACGCGGCCCAGCGCGTTCGCATAGGTGCGCGCGCTCGACTCGCGGCGCCGGACGAATTCGAACATGTCGGCCGATTCGGGTAGTTCAACGTGCGGTGTGTTCATTGGCATCATCCCGGAAGAAAGTCGTTCATTCGGCGGCCTGGCGCTCCGCCGCGATCCTCGCACTCGCCACCACTACCTGCCCGAGCGCGATGCCGCCGTCGTTGGTCGGCACGTCACGATGCGCATGGACCTGGAAGCCCCGCTGCCGGAGCTCGACCAGCGCATTCACCAGCAAGAATTCGTTCAGGAACACGCCGCCGCTCAGCACCACCGTGTCGAGCCCGTGCCGGCCGCGCAGCCGCTCGCAGAGCGCCGCGATCGCCAGCACCAGGGTGGAGTGGAAGCGCCGGCTGATGACGGCCGGCTCGACGCCGTCGGCCACGTCGGCGAACACCTGCCGCACGATCGGCCGGTAGTCGAGTTCGATCGGCGCGTCGGGCGGCGACTCCAGCAGCCAGGCATACGGCTCCCCCATCGCGGTGTCGCGCCCCAGCAGCCCCTCGAACTCGATCGGGCCGTGCGCCTCGTATTCGGCCCGCGAGCACACGCCCGCCAGCGCCGCGACGCCGTCGAACAGCCGCCCCATGCTGGAGGCGCGCGTCACGTTGATGCCCTTGCGCCACATGGTGCCGTAGACGTGCCGGACCTCGTCGCCGAGCGCCGCGAGCGCCGGCACGCGGGCCAGCACGCTCGCATCGCCGTCGAACGATTCGAGCGCCAGCGCGAGCGCCGTGCGCACCGGCTCATGCACGGCCTTGTCGCCGCCGAGCAGCGACAGGTAGCGCAGGTGGCCGGCGCGCTGCACCTCGCGCGCGTCGCCGACGAAGAACTCGCCGCCCCAGATCGTGCCGTCAAGGCCGTAGCCGGCGCCGTCGAGGATCACGCCGATCGCCGGCCCGTCGATGCCGTTGTCGGCGAGGCAGGCGGCCATGTGCGCATGGTGATGCTGGACCTGCCGGCGCGCGGTATGCGTGTCCGACGCCGCACGCGTGGAGCGGAACGACGGATGCAGGTCGCAGGCCGCCACGGCGGGCTTGACGCGGTACAGCTCGGCCAGATGCGAGGCGATCGCCTGGTGCGAGCGGAACGTGTCGTCGTTGCCGAGATCGCCGATGTGCTGGCTCACGTAGATGCGCTCGCGATCGGCCAGCGCGACGGTGGTCTTCAGCTCCGCGCCGTAGGCCACCACCGGCGCCAGGGTCCGGCCGGCCTCGATCGCGTAGGGCGCGAAGCCGCGCGCGCGGCGCAGGAAGCTGACCTGCGGCTCGGCGAGCCGCGCGTCGTCCGAGCAGCGGATCACCGAGTCGTCGATGCGGATCGCGATGTCGCGATCGTTGAGCAGCACGCGGTCGCACACCTCGAACAGGCTCGCGAGCGCGTCCTCGTTGCGATAGACGATCGGCGAGCCCGACACGTTGCCGCTCGTCATCACGAGCGCCGGCAGGTCGGGCTCGGACAGCAGCAGGTAATGCAGCGGCGCGGACGGCAGCATCACGCCGAGGTTCGGATTGCGCGGCGCGACGTTGGCGGCGATATCGCCGCCGTCGTGCTTGCGCAGCAGCACGATCGGCCGGCCCGGCGCGCGCAGCCACTGCGCCTCCAGCTCGCTGCAGGCGGCTCGCTCGCGGATCGCCTCGATCGACGCCAGCATCAGCGCGAACGGCTTCGAGTTGCGCCGCTTGCGCTCGCGTAGCCGCGCCACCGCCGCCGCGTTGCGCGCGTCCACCACCAGATGGAAGCCGCCGACGCTCTTCACCGCCACGCACAGCCCCGCGCGCAGCGCATCGAGCGTCGCGCGCAGCGCCGTGTCGCCGCCCGCCACCCGGCCGTCGGCGTCGTGCAGCGCGAGCTGCGGCCCGCACACCGGGCACGCGTTCGGCTGCGCGTGATAGCGGCGGTCCGCCGGATCGCGGTACTCGGTCTCGCAGGCCGGGCACATCGCGAACGCGCGCATCGTGGTGTTGTCGCGATCGTAGGGGATCGCCTCGATCAGCGAGAAGCGCGGCCCGCAGTTGGTGCAGTTGATGAACGGATAGCGGTAGCGCCGGTCGGCCGGATCCGTCAGCTCGGCCAGGCACGCCTCGCAGACGTGCGAATCGGCCGGCAGCTGCGCGAGATGGCTGCCGCTGCGCTCGCTGTCGCGGATCGCGAAGCCCTCGGCCGCGTCATGCAGCGGCTCGACGCCCTGCGAGCGCAGTGCGCCGATGCGCGCGAGCGGCGGCAGCTCCTCGCGCAGCGCGGCGGAGAAATCGGCCAGCGCGGTGGCGCTGCCCTCCACCTCGATCAGCACGCCGTCGGCATCGTTGAGCACCCAGCCGCGCAGCGCGCGCGCCAGCGCGATGCGATAGACGAACGGCCGGAAGCCGACGCCCTGCACCACGCCGGTGACGCGGATGCGCCGGCGCAGCGGCGCACCCGCCTCGGCGCGCCCGTCCGGCGCGACGGTCCCCGCCTCGGCGCTCAGCATAGACGCGGCAGCTCGGCGCCGACCAGTTCCTCGATCTCGCGCGCCTGCCCGTTGCGGCCCACCATCACCACCGCGCGGCCGCCCGATTCGCGCACCTGGCCGATCTCCACCGCCTGCTTGCCGTAGGGGTGCTCGCGCAGCACGCTCAACACCTGCCCGGCGTGCTCGGGCGCCACGAACAGGCACAGGCAGCCTTCGTTGGCCATGTTGATCGGATCGATGCCGAGCATGTCGGCGGCCATCGCCGTCTCCGCCTGGATCGGCAGGTCGGCTTCGCGGATCTCGAGCGTCGCGCCGAGCGCGGACGCGTATTCGTGCATCACCGCCGACAGGCCGCCGCGCGTGACGTCGCGCACCGAGCGCACCGCGCCTTCGGGCAGCGCGTCGAACAGCTGCTGCAGCATGCCGTTGAGCGGCGCGCAGTCGCTCAGCACGCGGGTCTCGAAGCCGAGCCCCTCGCGGATCGACAGCAGGTGGATGGTGTGATTGCCGATCCAGCCGCTCAGGATCACGCGGTCGCCGGGCCGCACCTGCTTCATGCGCAGCGGCGCGCGCTTGACGATGCCGATGCCCGCCGTGTTGATGAAGATCTGGTCCGCCTCGCCCTTGCCCACCACCTTCGTGTCGCCGGCGACGATCTTCACGTTCGCCTCGCGCGCGGTGTCGCGGATCGATTCCAGCACCCGCACCAGCGTGCTGAACGGCAGCCCCGCCTCCAGGATCAGCGCGAGCGAGAGGAACTTCGGCGTGGCCCCGACCACCGCCAGATCGTTGACGGTGCCGCACACCGCGATCTTGCCGATGTCGCCGTTGCCGAACAGCGGCGGGTTGACGACGAACGAATCGGTCGTCATCGCGAGGCGTCCGCCCTCGATGTCGAGCAGCGCGCTGTCCTCCATTTCGCCGAGATAGGTATCGCCCAGCACCGAGACGATCATTTCCACCAGCTCGCGGCTCAGTTTTGCGCCCGTGCCATGGTCCAGCACGACTTCCGAACGCGACAGATCATTGATGTTCATAGAGTCTTCGACCGAGTTTCTTGGGGGTTGCCAGGGTTGAACCGCCGGCCGCGCGCGGAATGCCCGCGGCCGGCGCGCGCCTCACGGCGTCTTGATCGCCTTGCGCGGCAGATGGCCGAGTTCGTCAATGGTGCGCAGCACCTCGGACGAGTCGGTCACGGTCGCGCAATAGCCGTCGAGCCATTCGAGCGCGCGCTTCTTGTCGGCCTCCTGGGCCGACACCACGCAGTCGGACGGCACCCAGATGTTGTAGCCGCGGAAGAACGCGTCGGCGGCCGTGGTCTGCACGCAGATCTGCGTCTGCATGCCGGTCACCACCACCGTGTCGACGCCGCGCGACTGCAGGATGTCGTGCAGGTCCGTCTCGTAGAAGCCGCTGTCCTTGTTCTTCTCGACCACCAGGTCCGAATCGGCGAGGAATTCGGCGATGATCTGCGCGCCTTCGCTGCCCTTCGTCACCGGCAGGTAGCCGTTGTAGCGCTCGGCGTTCGCGTCGTCCTCGCGGTTGATCAGCTGCAGGTGGACGATTTCGCAGCCGCGCTCGCGCATGCCGTCGAGGAACTGGCGAAAGCCCGGTGTCGCGTCGGCCACCGCGCGAATCCGCTCGGGATTCTTGTTGACCAGTTCGTACTGCAAATCGTTAGTCAGGACCGCGATCTTGGTTGCCATGTTCATACCTTCCTGTCGGAGAGTGGAGTGACGGCCGCGGCGTTGCGCAGCGCGGCGTCGTCGGTGGTGGGTGAGCCCGGGTGTTGCCTGATCGGGCCGCGATCGAGCTTCACGCGGCCGATCGTATAAACGATGCAGTAGACCGTGCCGAGCGAGGCGGCCGGCGCGATGGTGGCGGCGATGTGCGGGGTGCCGGCCAGCCAGTGCGCGAGCACCTGCACGCCGAGCATCCAGCCGATCGCGAGCAGCGCCGTGCGGGCGATGCGCGAGACGGGCGGCCCGGAGCGAAAGCGCGGCACCAGCCATTCGATCAGCCGCGTCACGCAGTAGGTCATGCCGAAGCTGCACAGCCCCTGCACCACGGCCGAGCGCCCGGCGATCCACGGGCCGGCCGTATGGTTCGCATACGCGGCCCACGCGCCCTGCACGCACATCGCCGCTAGCGACGCGAGCAGGCTGCGGCGCGCCGCGCTCACGCGTCGCTCCGCTCGCCGGACACGGCATCGAGTTCGAGCTCGCCGCGCGCGGACGGGCCGGGGCGATGCCAGAACGTGCCGGCGCGCTGCTGGTGCGCGATCACCTCGTCCACGTAGGCACGCAGGAAGTAGCCGGTGATCACGCGGCCGTTCACGCGCGCGTAGTCGTCGAGCCGGCCGTACTCGACGAAGCCGAGCCGGCGCCACAGCTGCTCGGCCTTGCCGTCGCTGCGCACGTCGATCACGATGATGTCGCAACCCATCTGCTTGACGCGTTCGAGCGCGAGCCGCCAGCCGTCGAGCACGAAGCGGCCGCGATAGGCCGGCTCGATCACGCAGCGCTTCATCTCGACGATGTGGCGCCGCGCCGGCAGCGACTGGCGCGCCAGGATCAGCATCCCGACGATCCTGCCGTCGGGCTCCTCGCGCGCGATCAGCAGCTGGGCGGCGTTCGCGCGCAGGTCGGCGTCGAGCGCCTCCATCATCGCGAGGCCGGCCGCCGTGGAGATCGGCTCGAAGAAGCCGAGCGTCGTCTCGCGCGTCGACACCGTGTTCATCAGGTCCACCAGCTCGGTCATGTCCTGTCGCGACAGCGACGCCGGCCATTCGAATTTCATCGCAGCCTCACGCAATGCATCTCGGGATAGGGAATCGTGCCGCGCGCCCGCGCGTGCGGCACGGCGAGCCGCGTCACGCTCAAGCAAGCGCCTTGCTGGTCTCGGCCGCCACGGTCAGCGCCGCGACCGGAGCGGTCATCGCCGCCTCCAGCGGGTTCGGTGCCGGCACGCGCACGCTGCGCGCCACTTCGACGAAGTAGGACACGAACAGCGCGTTGATCTTGACCAGGTGCTCGATGAAGCGCGCTTCGTCGGCCGGGCCCTTGATGGTGCGCATGATCATGTTCCAGACCATGTTGACGTGATCGTCCTCGAGATCCTGCGCCAGATGGCGGCGCGCGCCCTTGGTCAGTTCCTTGCCGAGATGCACTTCCATGCTGTCGAGCCAGTCCGGCTGCGTGCGGCCGGCGACGTACTCGAGATAGAAGCCGCTGACCATCGACGCGAGCGGGCCTTCGGTGGCCATCGTGTAGTAGAAATAGCCGTTCAGCAGCTCGGTGGCGAAGGTCGGCCGCGTGGCGTAGATCTCCTCGTCGGTCATCCCCACTTCGTGCAGGTCGCGCGCGAACATCCGGTCGTGGCGGCCTTCCTCCGCGCCGTACAGGCCCCACTCCTTGCACAGCTGCGGATCGCGCGAGGCCCAGTAGTTGGCGATCAGCGGATCGACCGCGCGCTTCAGCGAGATGCGCAGGATCGTCTCGACGTTGTGCCGCTTGTACATGCCCATGTCGAAGGAGTCGGACTTCAGCATGTCCTCGGCCTTTTCGATCTTTTCGTAGAACGCGGCCTCGAACTGCCCGAGCATCGCATCGATCTTCGCGCGGAATTCCGGGTTCAGCAGATTGCTGTAGGTATTGAACGACGAGCTGGACGGCATCTGAATCTCTCCTGTGGGTAGTGGGCTGCTGGGTCGGAAAACATCAAGGCATCGCCGCGTGACGCGGCAGGTCGTCCTTCACGTCGAACCACGGGATGCGCGCCGCATCGAAGCCGTGGAACGTGGGGACCACGTCCGCCGCGTCGTCGAGCGTGCCGAGCAGGATCTCGATCTGGTCGGCGCGCGTGTCGAACGCGAAGAACAGGCTCGATCCGCAGGTGCCGCAGAACTGGCGGATGCCGTGCCGCGACGAGCGGTACTCACGCGGCTCGCCTTCCACCACGAGCGTCTCGCGCGCCACCAGCGCGGCGGCGAACACCGGCGCGCCAGTGAAGCGGCGGCATTGCGAGCAATGGCAGTAGCTGACGCGCGACGGGGTTCCCGTGAAGCGGTAGCGCACCGCGCCGCACAAACATCCTCCGGTGAGCATGGCGGCCTCAGCGCGGCGTGGTCTGCGGCGCGGCGGCCGCCGCGCGCCGGCCGAACGGCAGGCCGAACAGGTTGATCAGCAGGCCCGCGATCACGAACACCACGGCCACCACCTTGATGAGCGTGAGCTCCTCGTGGAAGATCACCATCGAGCTGAGCATGCCGAAGATCGGCACCAGCAGCGTGAGCGGCGCGACCAGCGAGGTCTTGTACTTGCGCAGCAGGATGTTCCAGATCGAATAGCCGAACAGCGTGGTCGGATAGACCAGATAGGCCACGGCGCCGGCGCCGCTCCAGCCGATGTTGCGCAGGTCGGCGGCCACGTGCGCGGAGCCGTTCACGGCCAGCGCGACCGCGAACAGCGGCAGCGGCGGCACCAGGCTCGACCACACCATGAAGCCGAGCATGTCGGTGGCGCCCGACTTCTTGACGATGATGTTGGCGACGCCCCACGACGCGGCGGCACCCACCACCAGCAGCACCGCGAGCAGGTTGCTCGCGCCGCCGCCCACCTTGGCGATGGCGACCACGCCGATGAACGCGAGCACCATGCCGGCCAGCTGCCGGACCTTGACGCGCTCGCGCAGCGCGATCGCGCCGAAGCAGATCGTGAAGAACACCTGCAGCTGCAGCACCACCGACGCGAGGCCCGCCGTCAGTCCCTCGCGGATCCCGAGGAACAGCAGGCCGAACTGCAGCGCGCCGAGGATCAGGCCGTACCAGAACACGTACTTGAACGGCACGGTGGGACGCTTGAACACCAGCACCCAGGGTAGCGCGCAGAACACGAAGCGCAGCGCGGCGAGCAGGAACGGATCGAACGAGCCGAGGCCGATCTTGATCACCGAAAAATTGATGCCCCACAGCGCGGTTACCAGCAGCGCAAGCGCCAGGTCCCTGATCTTCATACCGCCTCCCAGTTATCAAATAATTTAATGCGGCCGTCAGCAGCCGCGTTGTTATCCCGGTGGCGCCGCCCGCCCTCACGGGCGGCGTCCCGTTTCACTCGCGGATCGACACGAATCGTGGCGCCACGATCCGCAGTCATCGCGCTTGGCCGGCACGATCGAGGCATCGAGGCGCCCCGTGTTGAACGCGATCCCGTCGTACCCGTCCGGCGGCGCCGGATCGGCGATCACGCGCATCGCGGCGCCGCCGCGACTACCGGAAAATTCAGCGCCGCGGATCCGGCGCGGCATCGCCTTCGCACCCCGCGCCACCTGCTCGGATTGCCTTCGGCGTCGTGCTCGTGCTCGCGGCACGGCCCGCCGTCATGCTCGGGGCGCCGCGAATTCGCGAGAGCCGTCCTCCCGCATGCCGATGCCGAGCGGGCGCGCCGAGCCGTTCGAAGTGTTCTCGCCCGCCGTAAAACCCAGGCGGGACGTGCGATACGGATTATCGAATGCGAAATCGGAATGGGGCAGATCGAAGATATTGGCAATCGTTTTCGCCAGCCTGCTTTTGCGCTGTTGGTTGGCGGATCGCTTTGCAACCGCTCCTACAATATCGCTCATCACTTTTCCATTTTTTTGATCACTGCCATGGCCCGTTTCAAGTATGGAGCATGTCTAAAAATGCGATAATCCTCACCTGCGGAACAAAATCTATTCCCCATGCGAACAAATGAAACGATTGGGCGCCTGCCTTTTCTGGCCACCTTCGTGCGGGTAGTCGAATTGCGCAGCTTTTCTGCCGCCGCGCATTCGCTCGGCCAGACGCCGTCGGCCATCAGCCGGCAAATCTCGCGTCTGGAATCGGAATTGGGCGTGCGGCTGCTGGTCAGGACCACCCGCAAACTGCAGTTGAGCGAGATCGGCGAGCGCGTCTACCGGGCCTGCGAGGACATGATGTCGGCGGCGGAATCGGTCAGCGACATCACTGGCCGGTTCATCGAGAAGCCGCATGGGCTGGTGCGCGCCAGCGCGCCGCTGAGCTATGGCAAAGCCGTGGTCAGCCCGCACGTCACCGCGTTCCTGCGGGAACACCCGGAGGTGAACGTGCAGCTGCGACTGACGGACCAGGAGATCGATTTGATCGACGACGCGGTCGATTTCGTGATCCGCATCGGCGAGGAACCGCCGCCGAACCTGGTCGCCAAGCCGCTGTCGCCGGTGCGCTACGTGCTGTGCGCCTCGGAGGCCTATCTGGCCGGGCGCGGCCGGCCCGCCACGCCGCGCGAGCTGGCCGCGCACGACACCCTGTTCTTCGGCGACCATCATGCGGACCACCGCTGGTGCTTTCGCCGCGATGGCGAGGAACAGCAGGTGACGGTGCGCGGCCGGTTCGTCGTCAATCACAGCGAGGCGATGCTCGACGCGGTGCGGGCCGGCGCCGGCGTGGGTTTTCTGCCGGATTTCACCGCCCGCGCGGCGTTGAAACAAAATGAAGTGGTGCGATTATTTCCCGACTGGCAGTTGATCACGCCATACAGCGGAATAGCGTGGTTGCTCTATCAGCCGAATCGGCATCTTCCTCCGAAAGTCAGGGTTTTTATTGATCACCTGCTTCACGCGATTCCGGAAGCATTTTCCAAATCGCGAATTGACGACATGTAATGCAAACGTAATAACAAAATGCAATTACATTGGATCGACTGATTTTCAGGTGCCGGATATTCGGCGGCGGCCATATTGTCCATAGGTATTTGAATCGAGCCGCCGCCGGTTATGCCGCTCAATGCCTGCCGTGATGCGGCGGCAATTCGTCGTTAACCGACGGCGCCGGGGGAGGCGGCCAGCATGCCGAGCGTGGCGATCTCGCGGCCGGGCCAGTCGAGGTTGTCGCGCTCGGCGCCGAGCCATGCGATGCGGGCGCTGGAAACGCGCCTCGGGATGCGCCTGCCGACCCGCACCACGCGCAGCGTCTCGCCGACCGAAGCCGGCCAGCGGCTCCTGAACGCGATCGGCCCGCGCCTGGACGAGGTCGAACTGGAGCAGGGCACGCTCGGCGACACGCGCGACGAGCCCGCCGCAACGGTGCGCATCACCACCCACGATCACGCCATCAACACCGTGCCGTGGCCTCGGCTGCTGCCCTTGCCGAAGCGCCATCCCGACGTCCACATCGAGTCCAGCGTGGCTACGGGCTGACCGACATCGCCGCGCAGCGCTTCGACGCCGGCGTGCGCCTCGGCGATCAGGTGGCGCAGGACATGATCGCCGTGCGCGTCGCGTCCGATTTGCGGATGGCGGTGGCGGGCTCGCCCGACTAACTGGCGGGGCGCCCCATGCCGGCCACGCCCCACGACCTGGCCGGGCATCGCTGCATCAACCTGCGCCTGCCGACCCACGGCGGCCTGTATGCGCGGGAATTCGAGCGCGGCGGCCAGAAGCTCGGCGTGCGCGTGGAGGGCCAGGTGAGCTTCAACCATGCCGCGCAGATGCCGTGGGCGGCGAACGACGGGCTCGGGCTGACCCATTTGCCGCTCGATGTCCTGCAGCCCGGGGGGCGACGCCGGGCGCCTCGTGCCCGTGCCCGAGCGCTGGTGGCCCGTGTTCCCCGGCTATCGCCTGCCCCCCCCGAGCCATCGGCAGATCGCGCCGGCGCTGGCGCTCGTGATCGAGGCGCCGCGCCGGCGCATGGCCTGACGCCGCAGCCGCGCGTGGGCACGAGATGCCCCCACGCGATGCGCCGTCAGCGCGACAGGTAGCGCTCCACCAGCCGCGTCCAGAACGCGGCGCCGATCGGCAGGTTGCGGTCGTTGAAATCGTAGTGCGGGTTGTG
Organism: Burkholderia plantarii; assembly: GCF_001411805.1. Classification (NCBI taxonomy): domain Bacteria; kingdom Pseudomonadati; phylum Pseudomonadota; class Betaproteobacteria; order Burkholderiales; family Burkholderiaceae; genus Burkholderia; species Burkholderia plantarii. The sequence goes on from NZ_CP007213.1 coordinate 3,454,624, forward strand.
GACCATGCAGCCGTCCTCGCCCACGCCGTTGCCGATCCGCAGGAACGAGCCCGGGCGCTGCTGCAGCATGTAGGCGAAATCCTCGCTGCCCATCAGCGGATCGATCTGCTCGGCCACGTTCTGCTCGCCCACCAGTTCCTTCGCCACCTGCGCGGCGAAATCGGTTTCCGCGTCCGAGTTGATCACCACCGGGTAGCCGTCGGTGTACTCGACGTGCGCCTTCGCGCCGTAGCTGGCCGCCTGCCCTTGCGCGATCTCGATGATGCGGCGCTTCAGCTGCGCGCGTACCGTCTCGCTGAACGAGCGCACGCTCAGCGCGAGCTGCGCGCGCTCCGGGATCACGTTGTTCGCGCTGCCCGCGTGGATCGCGCCGATCGTCACCACCGCCTGCTGCGCCGGATCGAGGTTGCGCGAGACGATGGTCTGCAGCGCCATCACGATGCTGGCCGCCACCACCACCACGTCCACCGTCAGGTGCGGGCGCGCCGCGTGGCCGCCCACGCCCTCGATCTCGATCCAGACGCGGTCGCCCGCCGCCATGAACGGGCCGCGCCGGAACATCAGCCTGCCCGGTTCCGCGCCCGGGTGGTTGTGCATGCCGAACACCGCGTCGCACGGGAAACGCTCGAACAGGCCGTCGGCGATCATGCGCTGCGCGCCGCTGTCCACGCCCTTTTCCTCGGCCGGCTGGAAATAGAGGTGGACCGTGCCCGAGAAGCGCCGCGTGCGCGCGAGCTGGCGCGCCGCGCCGAGCAGCATGGTGGTGTGGCCGTCGTGGCCGCACGCATGCATCTTGCCGGGCGTCGCGCTCGCGTAGGGCAGGCCGGTTTCCTCGGCGATCGGCAACGCGTCCATGTCGGCGCGGATGCCGATCCGGCGCGTGCCGTCGCCCACCGTCAGCGTGCCGACCACGCCCGTCACGCCGACCCCGCGCGTGACCTGCCAGCCCCAGCTCTCGAGCCGCTCGGCGACCAGCGCGGCCGTGGCCACTTCCTCGAACGCGAGTTCGGGATGGCGGTGGATGTGGTGGCGGATGTCGAGCAGGTCGGGGGTGTCGTCGGCGAGGTCGGCGAGTTCGGTGTGGCGGGTGTCGGTCATCGGGGGCTCCTGGGGGCTTGAATGCGGGGAAGCGCGCCACTATAGCCAGACAGATCGCGCTTCATAAGATGCGGGATTTTTCACCGTGATAAGCGGGGTTTATCACCCGCTGCTGCATCGGTATCGCATGCATCGGGGGGCGTGGGGGCCGAGCAGGGTGGCTGCACCAGCTTGTGAAGATCGTGGTGCCGGGCCAGCACGGCTTCCACGCGGGCGGTGCGCATCCTGATCCTGACCTTGGAGTCCTCGACGAACCCGACGGCAAGCTTCGATCGCTCGGTATCGATGATTTCCGTGACGAACGCCCGGAAGTCGTCGGATCGAATCAAATCCCAGATCTTCAGGTCCTGCTTCATGAGGGGGACCACGGCGTTCAGAACGACCTGCCCATTCAACGGCCAGGAAAACCGGCTCATCATGTACGTGTCGTCTCGAAACTTGATCGCCACATACAGGACCAGCAACTCGCGCATCTTTCGAAAATCGTCGCGCCCGGTGCCGTTGCTCAGCAACTTGTAGAAGCCGTCGCCGACGGCGACCTCTCCCGGATGCCGGAAGCAGTAATCGGCTAGCGCCCCGGCGGCCAGCACCGCGATGCGCGCCTCGAGGTATCGCAGGTCATCCCATGCACCCGCCACGCTATCGAGATGAATCGTGCAGTGCCCGTCAGGCTCCGTTTTCGCGTCCCATCGGCACGACCAGGCGAGTTCGATCGCACTGGTCCTGATGCCGAGCTTGCAGGCGGCAATCCAATGCCCCAGCTCGTGAGCAAACAGGCACTTCACGTCGTCGTCGCCCTTGCCCCCAAGCACGTCCTCCCCCGACGCCACCTCGCTGTCATCCACGCGCACCGGCACGCTCTTCACGTCGTCAAACCGCACTTCGTTGACGCCCGGCTGATATCCGGCCGCCACGCCATCATCGAAGTCGACGCGTCCATTCGGGAGACGGCCATCCGGATCGAGCCGCGTGTGGCAAAAATCGTCCAGAAAACGCAGGAATGCGTCCTCGGTGATCAGCGCCGAGAGCGGTTTGAGACCGAATTCCAGTATCACCTTGTTGACCTTGTCCGCAAACGCCTCATCGGAACAGGCCTCGGCGCCCTGGCAGCCGGCGATCCGATTTCGCGTCAAATGAACGATGGCCACCTCATGGGCAATCGAGTCGTCGCTCCCGTGCCCCAGACACTGCCAGAACTGGTCCGGCGACGGCGTCCGCCCCTGGGCCACCGCATCCCGCTGGACAACGAGCGCTTCCGCCCAAGCCCGGGCACAGAGCACGAGAAGCCGCTTGCGCAGGTACGCGTCCGGATCACGCTGCCGGATCAACCCGACCCAATCCATGAAATCCGGATTCTCGAGTTTCAGCGAGTGGTCGTAGGGATCGATCGTCACGACGATTTTCTCGCAACCCACCCCGGCGTGGCGCGCGGCAATGACCGTCCCCAGCACGCCCGCCAGAAATTGCTTCCCGCTCTTCACGATTCGCCGCCCTCGCCAATGTTCATGAAACGAACCTACATGCGCCGACGCCGCCGTTCCTCCTCCGCCTCGCGCGATCGCTCGGCCAGCCGCGCCACGTCCTCATCCAGCTGCGCGTACTCGCCATCGCAGAACAGCCGGCACAGCCGATCGACATCGCCACGCGCCTGAACCTCGAAGGTCACGACCTCGCGGTCCGCTTTTGGCTTGCCCATGCCGAACCAGCCTTTCTTCTCGCGCATCGACACCGCGTTGAGCTGGAAGCTGTCACCGAGCGTGGTGCCGAGCGCGCTGATCCACAGCTCGCGGCGCGCTTCGGCATCCTGCAACACCAGCGCCGGCAGCGGCCCGCTCTGCTCGTCGTTCCATTGCGCCAGTTGCCCGGCCCACGGAAAACGCTCCAGCGCGTGAATGAAGCCGTCGTAATCGACACTGCCCTGCGGATCGAGTTGCTCGTAGTCGTAGCCGGTCTTTTGAATGGCATAGGTCAACATGGCGGGATCCCGACGAAGAGGAAGCGAGGGAGCACCAATATACGCCGTGATACGCCAGGGCGGACCGCCGTCATGTCGGCCGGCGCCAGACCGGCTCGCTCAGGTGCTCGGCGAAATAGTCGGACAGCGCGCTGACCTTCGCGGGTCGCGCGCGCGCCGACGGCGTGACGAAGTAGAGGCCGCCGCGCGTCAGCGACCAATCGGTGAGGATCGCCTCGAGCCGGCCGTCGGCCAGATATTCGCCGGCGATGAACTCCGGCAGCTCGGCGATCGCGAGCCCGTCGAGCAGCATCGGCAGCAACGCGTCCGCGTTCGTCACGCGCAGCGGGCCGATGGGCATCACCGGCTCTTCGTCGCCGGCGTCGTTGGTGAAGCGCCAGACGTCGCTGCGCGCGCGATAGGCATAGGACAGGCAGGCGCGCCCGGCCAGCTCGCGCGGATGCGCGGGGCGCCCCTCGCGGGCGAGATAGCCGGGCGAGGCGACCAGGTACTGCGTGACCGCGCACAGGCGCCGCGCGACCAGCGACGAGTCGGGAAGCGCGGCGATGCGCAGCGCCGCGTCGAACCCGTCCGCCACCAGATCGACGGTGGCATCGGCCAGGTGCAGATCGACCGACACGTCCGGATACCGGCGAAAGAAACCCGGCATCAGCGGCGCGACCCAGCGCAGCCCGAACGACATCGGCACCGCGAGCCGCACCAGCCCGCGCGGCTGCACCGACAGCTCGCGCGCCGCGCCCTCGGCCGCCTCGGCCTGCCGGTAGATCTCGCCGGCCTTCTCGCAGAGCGTCCTGCCGAACTCGGTCAGCGCGAGCTGGCGCGAGGTGCGATTGAACAGGCGCGCGCCGAGCCGGTCTTCCAGACGCGCCACGCCGCGCGAAACGGTGGCCACCGACACGCCCATCTCGCGCGCCGCCGCGGCGAACGAGCCCTCCTCCGCCACCTTGGCGAACATCGCGAGTCCCTCGAAATCAGGCAGCTTCGACATCGGCGTTCATCATTTCAAAAATGCAACGTTGGTTTGCGATGCATTCTATTTCGAAAAGATCAGCGCGTCGATATTCTCCTCACATCGCAGCACACACGACACGCCGCGATCGCCGCCAACCCGGCGGCATCCACCCAACCGAACGGATCGAAACAGGAGCATCACCATGGCACGCAAGCTCGACAACAAGATCGCACTCGTCACCGGCGCCACCACCGGCATCGGCCTTGCCACCGCGCAGCGCTTCGCCGCCGAAGGCGCGCACGTCTACCTGACCGGCCGCCGCCAGGCCGAACTCGACGCGGCCGTCGCCTCGATCCGCGCGGCCGGCGGCGCGGCCACCGGCCTGCGCGTGGACTCGACCCGGCTCGACCAGCTCGATGCGCTGTATGCGCAGATCCGCGAGGAACAAGGCCGCCTCGACGTGCTGTTCGCCAACGCCGGCGGCGGCTCGATGCTGCCGCTCGGCGAGATCACCGAGGCTCACTTCGACGACACCTTCGACCGCAACGTGAAGGCCGTGCTGTTCACGGTGCAAAAGGCGCTGCCGCTGCTGGCCGACGGCGCGTCGGTGATCCTGACCGGCTCGACGGCCGGCAGCGCGGGCACCGCCGCGTTCAGCGTCTACTCGGCCTCGAAGGCGGCGGTGCGCGCGTTCGCCCGCAGCTGGATTCTCGACCTGAAGCCGCGCCGCATCCGCGTGAACACCCTCAGCCCGGGCGCGACGCGCACGCCCGGCCTGCTCGACCTGGCCGGCCAGGACGAAGCGCAGCGGCAGGGGCTGGCCGACTACCTGGCCGCGCAGATCCCGCTGGAGCGCCTCGGCGAGCCGGAGGAAATCGCGAGCGCCGCGCTGTTCCTGGCCTCGGACGACGCGAGCTTCGTGAACGGCGCGGAACTGTTCGTCGATGGCGGCCAGCAGCAGATCTGAGCGCGGGACCGGGCGGCCCGGTGCGCGAGTCCTGCGTGCCCCGCCCGGCCCTTTCGAGAGCCAAGCGTCATGATCGAACCTCGCTGCTTCGCGTCGCTGGGCTGCCTCTCGCGAGACTGGCTGAACACGCGGCTGCATTTCCGCCACGGCGATCTCGGCGGCGCCGGGCATCATCCGCTCGGCCCGCTGATCGTCTGGAACGACGACGAAATCGCGCCGCGTTCGGGCTTCGGCCTGCATCCGCATCGCGACGTCGAGATCGTGACCTGGGTACGCTCGGGCGCGATCACGCACGAGGACGACGCGGGCAATCGCGCGCGCATCGTCGCCGGCTGCACGCAGACGATGAGCGCGGGCAGCGGCGTCCATCATGCCGAGCGCAACGCGGAAAGCGTGCCGGCGCGGCTGTTCCAGATCTGGCTGCGGCCACGCCGGCCCGGCGGCTCGGCGCGCTGGGCGACCTGCTGGTGCTCGCACGAGCGGCGCGAAGGCCGCTTCGTGACGGTGGCGAGCGGCGACCCGGCGGACCAGCGGGCGGGCGCGCTGCCGATCGACGCCGACGCGCGCGTGCGCGTCGCGACGCTGCGCGAAGGAGCCCTCCTGCGTTGCGTGCTGGCCGCGCCGCGCATCGCCTATGTCGTGGCCGACCAGGGCGGCATCGAGCTCGGACCGGTGCGGCTCGGGCCGCGCGACGGCGCGGTGGTGACGGACGAGCCGGAGATCACCTTGATCGCGCGCGAGGACACCGACGTGGTGATGGTGGAGTTGCTGAGCCCGGGCGAGTGCTGAATCTGATTGCGCACGCAACTATTTTATCCACTGTCGCTTCGCCTGACCGTCTTGCGGCGTGGCGACCTTTTTTAAGGGCAATACGTCCTTTAAGCCATCTGCCTCGCGTTCCATAATTTGCCCGTCAATCAGGTCGAGCCAGGCGTCGTTTCGCCCGTCGCTCGTGACCTGATCCACCACGAGGCAGGGAACGGAACATGAACATGAGGCTCAGCAACAAGACGGCATTGATCACGGGCGGCACGAGCGGCATCGGGCTCGCGACCGCGCGGCTGTTCATCGCCGAAGGCGCGCGCGTGGCGGTGACCGGCCGCGACGAGGCCGCGTTTGAACGCGTGCGGGCCGAGCTTGGCGGAAACGCGCTCGTGCTGAAGGGCGACGTGCGTTCGATCGAGGACATGCGGGCCGTCGCCGCCACGATCAAGGCGCGCTTCGGCGGCCTGGACGTGGTGTTCGCCAACGCGGGCTGGGCGTTCCCGTCCGCGCTCGGCGACATCGACGACACGCTTTACGACGCGATCATGGACGTCAACGTCAAGGGCGTGGTGCTCACGCTGCAGGCGGTGCTGCCCGACCTGCGCGACGGCGCCTCGTTCATCCTCAACACCTCGTTCGTCGCGCAGACCGGCCAGCACGGCATCTCGCTGACGGCGGCGGCCAAGGCCGCCGTGCGCTCGCTCGCCCGCAGCTGGTCCCACGAGTTTCTCGACCGCAGGATCCGCTTCAACGCGATCGCGCCCGGCGCGATCGATACGCCGCTGATCGGCAAGTGGGGCATGCCCGATGCGTGGGTGCGCGACACCAAGGCCGGACTCGCCAAGGCCATTCCGGTAGGCCATCTGGGCAAGGCCGACGACATCGCCCACGCGGCGCTCTATCTCGCCAGCGACGAATCCTCCTACGTGGTCGGCACCGAACTCGTCGTCGACGGCGGCGCCTCGCAGCTTTAGGCCGCCCGTGCCGATCCGCCGGATCGGCTTCCTCCATCGCGATCCCTGGCTCACCACGCCTGCCGTCGTGGTGGCGGGCCCGCCTCTGCCCAAACCGACCACGCGCGCCGCCTGGCCGGCGCGACAACCGTAAGGAGACCTCATCATGACGGACCGCAGCAAACCCGCTTCTTCTCCGGCCCCGCTCAGCGGCACCGGCCATGCCCGCCGCGACCTGCTCAAGTTCGGTGGCGCCGCCACGCTCGGCGCCGTCCTCGGCGGCGCGGCATGGCTTGGCCACGCCACGCCCGCTCAGGCCGCGACCGGCGGCGGCGCCGAACTCGCGCCGGGCGATCCCCTCGACATCCTGATCGTCAATTACGACGGCGGCACGCTGCTCGATTTTGCCGGCCCCAGCGAAATCTTCCACCGGCTGCCGAACACGAACGTCCGCTACGCGAGCCTCGACGGCGGCAGCGTCACGCTCGAATTCGGTGTCGTGTACGGCAAGACCGAACGGCTGGCCGATATCGAGCGCACCGGCCTGCTGCTGGTGCCGGGCGGCTCCGATCTGTCGGCGCCGATGCGCCCCGCGTACCAGGCGCAGATCCGGCGCCTCGCCGACAGCGCGAAATACGTGACGTCGGTCTGCAACGGCTCGCTCGTGCTCGCGGCCACCGGCGTGCTCAACGGCAAGCGCAGCGCCTGCCATTGGGCCTTCGTCAACAAGCTGGCCGAATACGGCGCGATCCCCGTTCCGGACCGCTTCGTGGAAGACGACCACGGCCGCTTCATGAGCGGCGGCGGCGTGACGGCCGGCATCGATTTCGCGCTGCGCGTCGCGGCGAGGCTGCGGGGCCGGCAAGCCGCCGAATTCACGCAGCTCGCGATCGAATACGACCCCGCGCCGCCATTCCATTCCGGCCATCCGCGAGACGCGCGGCCGGAAGTGATCGCGATGGTCGACAAGGAACTGCCCGGCGCCTCGAAGGGGCTCGCCCGCATCCCCGGCGTGCGCTGATCGCCCGAAACCCACCCTGAACCAAACCCCGACCGGACATCATCGAATGAAACGAATTCATCTCCATGCCGCGGCGCTGGCCGCCTGCCTGCCCCTTTTCGCGTTGGCGGCCCCGGCCGTCGCCGGCGCGCCGGGACCGCAAACCGAAGCGGCCATCAAGGCCGAGAACGCCCGCTGGTCGGACGCGTTCGCGCGCGGCGACTACGCCGCGATCGGGCGCCTCTATACGCGCGACGGCGCGCTCCTGCCGCCCGGGGGCGAGCGCATCGTCGGCGGCGCGGCCATCGCCGAGCATTTCGCCACGAGTTACGCCGGCTCGAAGCCCGACACCGTCTCGTTCAGCCACTACGAGTTCTACGGCAACGACCAAACCGTGGCGGAAGTGTCGGACGCGGACGTCCGCGACCCGGCCGGCGAACTCAAGTATCGCGGCAAGCAGATCCTCGTGTTCGTGAAGCAGGACGGCGCCTGGAAACTGCATCGCGACATCTGGAACGACTACCCGCCCAGGAAGTAGCACGCGCGTTCATCGCGGCGGCAGGTCGGGCCGCGCGACCCACCGGTCGGGCGATCGTCCCGGCCGCATGACGATCGCGATGGTCAGCGGCTGCCGGCCAGCCGGCTCTCGCGTCGAATCGATTGCGGCGGATGCCCGAGCAGCTTGACGAAGGCGCGCCGCATCCGCTCCGGATCGATGAACCCCACCGCCAGCGCAATCTGTTCGATGGGCTCGCTGCCGTCCTGCAGGCGCAGCCGCGCCGCTTCCACGCGCAGGCGCTCGACCGCGCGCGCGGGCGTCTCCCCCGTTTCGCGGCGGAACGCGCGCCCGAACTGGCGCGGGCTCAGGCGGGCGGCGTCGGCGAGCCGCTCGACCGGCAGCGCCTCGGCCAGATGCTCGCGGGCGAAGTTCAGCGCGATGCGGATGCGATCCGATTCCGGGTCCATCTGCGACATGGCCGAGAACTGCGACTGGCCGCCCGGCCGCCGATACGGCACGACCACCAGCCTCGACACGTTGCGCGCGATCTCCACGCCCATGTCGCGCTCGATCATGGCCAGCGCCAGATCGATGCCCGAGGCGATGCCCGCCGAGGTCCAGATGCGGCCGTCCGCGATGTAGATGCTGTCGCCCTCGACCCGCGTGCGCGGAAAGCGCGACTGCAGTTGCGCCGCGTAGCGCCAGTGCGTGGTCGCCCGCAGCTCGTTGAGCAGGCCGGCTTCGGCGAGCAGGAACGCGCCCGTGCAGACGCTCGCCACCCGCGATGCCCTGGCGCTCAGCTTCCTCGCGGCGGCGACGTTGCCCGCCTCCTGCATCGGCTCGATGTCGCCGCCCACGAAGATGACCGTGTCGAACCGGCGCCGGCCGGCCGGCTTCGTCTCGATCGGCAAGCCCGTGTTGCCCGGCATCAGCCCGCCCGTCTGCGAGATCACGTGCAGTTCATACGGCATGTGACCGGCGGCGGTGGCGACCTGATTGAAGGTCGAGAGCGGGCCGCCGAGATCGAGCACGTCGTAGCCGCGACAGACGAAGAATCCGATTCGATGCATGAGGATGGGTGATTAACTCAAGACTCCGAAGCGTCTTATTTTAAGGAAAATATCGGGTTTGGGACGAATGTCCTCAATCGAGGGGAAAACGTCCTTTGCGCCATGTTCGAGCGGGCGTATGAGGGCCGCGTCACGGCTTCAGGACGACGATGCCTGGCGTGGCCGTTCCGGTTCGTCGGCCCGCCTTGTTTCGCGACGCTTGGCGAGGGCTTTCCGAGGCGTCGGCACGTCTGCCCACGCTCGAACGATCGAAAGCATTGCGCAAGCAATCCGCCTGTCTCCCCGCCGCGGCATGTCGAGGATGCCGGGGAGATTCGGGTGGCGGCGGTGGGGAGGGTGTCGGGTTGAGCGCGGAAACGCCGCCGCCGGGAAGCAGCGGATGCCTTACCCACCGCTGCGCGCCACCGTCGAGCCGGAAACGGCGACACCGGGACTGACGTTCACAGAAACAGGTCGCGGTCCTGCTCGAACATGTCGGCCACCTCCTCGGCGACGAGCCGAATGGCCGCGTCTTTCCGGTCGCGGCGCCGCGTGACCAGATACACATCCCGATTCGGCGGGCTGGATCCCAGATCGCACATTCGCAATGCCGGATCGCTGCGTCCAATGTAATGGGGAATCAGCGCGAGCCCGATACCCGAACGCGCGGCGATCGACTGGAGAAACTGGTCCTTGGCGCGAAACGCCACGCGCGCAAGGGGGAAATGTTCGGACATCCATCTTGATGCGGACAGGTAGGCGTCCGCTTCGTTGAATCCGATGAAGACCAGATCGTCATTTGCCTCCGCGGCTCGACAGGCCTCCTCCGTTCCATAAAACCCGTAACCGACCGTGGTCAGCTGGCGTGCGATGACATCGCCGTCCTGGGGCTTGTCGAACCGGATGGCGATGTCAGCCTCATGCCGCTCGAGGCTGACGGACCGGAGCGCAGGCGAAAGGTCGATGTCCAGCTTGGGGTAGCGGATCGTCAGATTCACGAGGCGCGACGTGAGGAAGCCAGCCGACAGGCCCGGCGACGAGCTGATCCGCACCAGGCCGGCGGGCGCGCCATCGGCCGTGCCGCGCCTGAGGAGCTCGGCCGAGTGTTCCATGCCGCTTGCCGCTTCGAGCGCATGCGTTCCGGCACGCGTCAATACATAGCCTTCGGGGCGCCGCTCGACGAGCTTGTCACCGAGGCTTTGTTCAAGAGAACGAAGCCGACGGGCGACCGTCGCATGGTTGACCGCGAGCATCCGGGCGGCCGCTGACAGGCTTCCGTGCCGCGCCAGTGCCACGAAGGTCCGGACGTCCTCCCAGTCGAAGTCTGTGCGTTTTTGCTCAGCCATTGATAGAAGATGGTGTCTTTTGCAAACCCGAACAATGCCTTAGATTTTGGCCATCGTGCAAGGGTAAAGGAGCCCAAAATGTCAGCAATCAAGAAAGTCGCCATCGTCACCGGCGCGTCCCAGGGGATGGGCGAAGGCATCGTCAACGGATTCCGCGCGCGCGGCTACGGCGTCGTCGCCACCTCGCGCTCGATCCAGCCTTCGAACGATCCGGACCTGATCACCGTCGCTGGCGACATCGGCGATCCGGAGACGGGCAAGCGTCTGGTCGCGGCGGCCCTTGACCGGTTCGGCCGCATCGATACGCTGGTGAACAACGCCGGTATCTTCATCGGCAAGCCGTTTACCGAATATACCGAGGAGGACTATCGGCTGAAGCTGAAGACCAACCTCGACGGCTTCTTCTTCACCACGCAGCAGGTCATCCCGGTGATGCTGAAGCAGGGCAGCGGCCACGTCGTCCAGATCACGGCCTCGACGGCGGAATTCGCCAGCTCGCGTTCGCCAGCCTTCATCGCCATGCTGACGAAGGGAGGGATGAACTCCGCGACCAAGAGCATGGCGATCGAGTACGCCACGCGCGGCATCCGCGTGAACGCCGTGGCGCCGGGCGTGATCCGCACGCCCATGCACGATCCCGAGATCGTCGAAAAACTGGCCGCCTTCCATCCCATGAACAAGCTGGGCGAGATCGAGGACATCGTTCGCGCGGTGCTCTACCTCGAGGACGCGGCCTTCTCGACCGGTGAGATCCTCCACGTCGACGGCGGCCTCATCGCCGGTCGCTGATCCATCGGGGGCGCGCGACGCGCGCCCCGGCTTTCTGCTGGAGAATCGTATGCCGATCGTGAACATCCTGGTGACCCGCGAGGGCACCAGCCCGGGTGCGGAACGCACCACCAGGGAGCAAAAAGCCGCGATCTACAAAGGGATCGCCGACCTGCTCTTCAATGTCATGGGCAAGCCGCACGTGGAGACAACCGTCGTCTTTCACGAGCATGAGATTGACGACTTCGGACAGGGCGGCCTGCCGCTGTCCGAATATCGCAAGCAGCGCGCGCGGGATCCCCTGGCCAGGGAACCCGGAGACTAGCGCCGGCTTCGCGTTGTCGCGTCGGGGCCGGCAAGCCCTCGACCCCCAAGGTGAAGCATCCGCAGCGGCATCCGCATCGACGCATGTGCCCGGTCGAGAACCCCGGATGACCGCTGCGGGCCGGACGGCGCCCTCCCCGGAAGGCCACCGAAGACAAAGAAAGCCGGTCCACCAGGACGGGCAAAGATGGATTCACCCGAATCGACGAGCGAGGGATGCTGCGTGGGACCGCCACCACACGAGCCCGCGCCTGAACGCTGCCCGCCGCGACGGCGATTCGCGACCTGCCCCGTGCCGGCATCCGGAACACGCGGTGAGTCCGCCCGGAAACGCGACGAACCTGGCCCGCGGCGACACTCGCGGCCGCCGCCGCCGCGTGACCACCTCATCGAAACAAACTGTCTCTCAGAAGCGCGTGAGCATCCCCACCGCCCCCATCACCTGGTTCCCCGTCGACGACACCCCGCCCGCGTTATACAGCGTCGCCACGTTCCTGTTGCCGGCGGCATGCTGGTACATCGCCTCGGCATACAGCTCGGTACGCCTGGACAGCGCGTAGCGCGCGATTGCATTCACCTGGCTCCACTTCGGATCGGCGCCGTAGGCGGTGGCGCCGCTCAGGTGCGCATCGGTATAGGCATACGACAGGCCGGCCTTCAGCGCCGGCGTGAGGTTCATCATGCCGTTGAGTTCGTAGTTGTCGAAGCGCGCCGAGCCGTTGTTCAGACCGAGCGCGCTGGTGCCCTGGTACTGGCTGTGCGAATACACGAAGCCGAGCACGGCCGGCCCGAACGCGTAGCTCAGGCCGGCGGCGGCGGTGCGCTGCACGTCGGACGTGAGGTTGCCCTTCACCTCGGCCTGATCGACGGCGCCGCCGGTGTTGGCGAACGCGCTGCCGACCCTGGCCGCCGTGCCGTTGGTCTGCAGGTAGCCGGCGGCGGCCGTCAGCGGCCCGGACGTGTAGCTCGCGCCCGCGCTATAGGCGCGGCTCACGGCGAATCCGGTGCTGTTGCTGAGCGCGTACATGCCGCCGAACTTGAAGCCGGCGTAGTTCAGGCTGGTGAACTTCACGGCGTTGTTGAAGCGCACGCTGTGCTGGAGATTGTCGTTGTCATACGGGTGCGCGAAGCCCGAGTCGCCGAACGTGCCGGCGGTGGCGGACAGCGGCGCGACGAAGTCGACCACGTCGTCATACTGGCGGCCCACCGTGAGCGTGCCGACCGTGCCGCTGCTCAGGCCCACATACGCCTGACGGCCGAACACGCGGCTGTTCTGGCCCAGCTGCCCGTTGTTCACGCCGAAGCCGTTTTCGAGCACGAACACGGCCTTGAGGCCGCCGCCGAGATCCTCGGCGCCGCGCAGGCCGAAGCGGCTGCCGCTGAGGTTGCCGCTTGCCAGCGCAACGCGGCCGCTACCGCCGACGTTGTTGGTATAGGCAATGCCGGCATCGACCAGCCCGTACAAGGTGACCGAGCTTTGCGCGTGGGCGGAAGCTGCCGCGAATGCGGTAAGGCAGGCGGCGGCCATCGAGATTTTTTTCACCGGGAGACTCCAGTTCTTTGGAAACGCTGGTTCGAGACGCCGCCGAGTATAAAAAAGCCGACCGCGAAAAATGCCCGCCGGATCCCGCACGCACCCTTCCGGGAAATGGAGGAATCGATCAAAAAAATGAAACATCCGCCGGCATGAGCAGGCGGCCGCCCGGCAACGCGCACCTACCCGGATTGATGCGCAGGATCGGAAACGCCTGTTCGGATCGCCCCCGGCAAGCCCCCGGCCAGCGCCGACCCCTCACCGCGCGACCTGCCCCGCGCGCCACGCGTTGCTGCACCATGGCGCCCGCCCGGCATGGCTTCCCGCACCCCGGCGCGGCGCCGCGGCATCGCACGTCGGCCCGCCATGCACAGCCCGCCTCGTTCCCCGTTCGGCGTTAACCCTATCAAGACACTCCTTCCCGATCCGCCTATGCTTCACCCATCACTCTGTATACAGAGTTCAGAGCACAAAACTCAGAGTACGGCGTTCTGCGGTGAACCGCCTGACCGAGCGTCCCTATCAATCACTGGAGGAAAGACATGAGCGTCAAGTCGGAAAAAATGGACGATCAGAAGCGCACGGCCGGCGGCGCCGCGCCGGTGGCGAAGAAGCTGATCCCGTTCGGCGGCTACTACACGAACAAGGTGCCGGAGCACGACCCCGAGCTGACGGAAACCGGCCCCGGCACGCCGATGGGCGAATTCATGCGCCGCTTCTGGCATCCGGTCTGCATGTCGGTGGAACTGACCGACACGCCGCGCTTCATCAAGATCCTCAACGAAGAGCTGGTGGCGTTCCGCGACAAGAGCGGCGCGGTGGGCGTGCTGCACGCGCACTGCGTGCATCGCGGCGCCTCGCTCGAATACGGCGCGATCCAGGAGCACGGCATCATGTGCTGCTATCACGGCATGGTGTTCGACGTGGACGGCAGCTGCCTGCACGTACCGTTCCCGAAGGGCGAGGAGAAGGAAGCCGAGCGCTTCGCCTGCTCGATCCGCCAGGGCGCCTACAAGGCGTTCGAGCGCAACGGCCTGGTGTTCGCCTACATGGGGCCGCCCGACGAGGCGCCGCCGTTCCCCGAGTGGGAAGGCGACTTCACGGTGATGGAAGGCGACGAGCTGGTGCCCTACAGCAACTTCCAGCACTGCAACTGGCTGCAGGTGCAGGACAACGCGGCCGACAACTATCACCCCACCGCGCTGCACGCGGGCAAGAACGTGGTGGACGGCCACTATCAGGGCACCACGTTCGACGAGGTCGGCGCGGCGTCGATGGAAGTCGCGCCGGACATGAACTTCGTGCCGGTGCAGAACGGCCGCAGCCTCGCCTGCGCGGGCGCGCGCCGTGTCGACAGGGACAAGCTGTTCGTGCGGGTCCAGCATCAGGTGCTGCCGAACCTGAGCCTGCACGCCTACACCTCCGAGGACGGCTCGAAGAAGAAACTGTTCAGCCGCTTCCACATCATCCGCTGGACGGTGCCGGTGGACGACGAGAACAGCAAGATGATCGGCTGGCGCGTGATGGGGCCGGGCATCGACACGCGCGGCATCGGCCGCAAGGAGCTGGTGGGCTACGAGTCGATCGACTTCCTGGAAGGCCAGGTGGCAATGCGCCGCCCCGAGCGCTTCGGCCGGTACAAGCTGGAAGATCTGCCGCCGATCCCGCCGAACCACCGCGAGCGCCCCAACTACAAGGACGCGCAGTACGCGCCGGGCGACTACGAGGCGATCATCAGCCAGCGTCCGATCGCGGTCCACGCGCTCGAACATCCGACCCGCTTCGACGCGGGCCTCTACCAGTTCCGCAAGATGCTGCGCGACGCCGTGCGCGGCACCCACGCGCCGGCCTCGGCGGCGGGCTTCGTGCAGTGGCTCCGCGATCTCGACGGCATGCCGAACAGCTTCTGCTCGGGCAACGTGTTCGAGATCGCCGAGGGCGAGACGGTGGAGGAAGAAGTCGCGCGCCGCCGCAAGGTGCTGAAGGCGGTGGTCGAGATCCTCGCGCAAAGCGAGCCGATGAAACCGGGCGAGCGCGGCGAGTTCGTGCGCGAGCAGTTCGAGGAACTCGAACGTTCGCTGAAGCGCTGACGCGCACCGCGCGAACCACGCCGCCGGCCGCCGCAGCGCGCGGCCGCCGGCGAACGCATCCGGCAGGCAGTCGGGAAGGCAAGGAGGAACGACACGATGGCGATGGCAATGGATACCGCAACGGAAACGGCGGAGGCGGTTCGGGACACGGCGGCGCCCACGCTCGAGATGCGCGTGCGACAGGTGCGATACGAGGGCCAGGGGATCAACTCCTACGAGCTGACGAGCCCCGCGGGCGAGGCGCTGCCGCCGTTCGAGGCGGGCGCGCATATCGACGTCCACCTGCGCGACGGCCTGATCCGCCAGTACTCGCTCTGCAACGCGCCGGCCGAGCGGCACCGCTACGTGATCGCCGTGCTGCGCGACGAAGCCGGCCGCGGCGGCTCGCGCGCGATGCACGAGCACGTGCGGGCCGGCGACCTCGTCACCATCAGCCGGCCGCGCAATCACTTCGCGCTGGCCGGCGATGCGAGCCGCGTGCTGCTGATCGCGGGCGGGATCGGCGTGACGCCGCTGAAAGCGATGGCGCACGAACTCGACGCACACGGCGTGGAGTTCGAGATGCACTACTGCGCGCGTGGCCGCGAGGCGGCGGCGTTCGGCGAGGAGCTGGCGGCGCTGCATCGCGCGGGCCGCCTGCACTACCACTTCGACGGCGGCGCGGCGGGCCGGCAGCTCGACCTGCGGGCCCTGCTGGCGCGGCCGGTACCGGGCACGCACGTCTACTACTGCGGCCCGGCCGGCTTCATGAAGGCCTGCGCCGAGGCGGCCGGACACTGGCCGAAGGGTACCGTCCACTTCGAGCACTTCAAGGCGCCCGAGCCACCGGCGCGCGCGCCGTCCGACCTGCCGGCGCAGGCCGCCGACGGTTGCGACGTGACGCTCGCCAGCAGCGGCCGGGTGATACATGTGGCCCCCGGCCAGAACCTCGCCGAGGCGCTCAACGAGGCCGGCGTGGCCGTGCCCACCTCGTGCTGCGCCGGCCTCTGCGCGACCTGCAAGGTGCGCTACCGCGACGGCGAAGTCGAGCACAACGATTTCATCCTCACCGACGAGGAAAAGCAGGAATACCTGACCACCTGCGTATCGCGGCCGCTCGGCAGGACGCTGGTGCTGGAGCTGTGAGCCCCGGCACACCGATACATCGACATCCCGTTGCACCCCGACCGCGCCGCCGGCGCGTCACTCCGGAAACCGCATGAAAGTGTATTACGACAGGGACGCCGATCTCGCGCTGCTGAAGCAGCGGCGCGTGGCCGTGCTCGGCTACGGCTCGCGGGGCCACGCCCACGCGCTGAACCTGAAGGACGGCGGCATCGAGGTCGGGCGCGGGCCGTCGTGGGCCGGGGCCGGACAGGCCGGCCGTCCGGTCAGGACGATTGCCGGCGCTGTCGATGCGAAGCGCTTCATCCCGGAGAGCCGCGCGGGCGCGCCGACGCTGCAGTCGCACCGGCCGCCGACGGCGAACCACCCGATCGAGATCGTCGGCGCGAAGCTGCGCGCGATGACGCCGTGGATCGGCAGGGACGCGCTCGTCGAGCGTTCGAGGAACTGACCGCGGCAGGCGAACGCGCGGCGGGCGTCGGCATCGCCCCGCCCGCCGCGCATTCGATTCGCAGTACGAATTCATCATCCGGCGGCGCAACCCTGCCGCCGGCGCCTTTTCCCCACCCGATACGCAGGAGGAATGCCCCATGTCCACCGCCATTGCCGAACCCCGTGCCGAATCGATCGTGAAGCCCGGCAAGGTTTCGATCTACCAGCCCGAGCAGGAAGGGCTGATCTTCCCCGAACTGCCCGAGTTCACGAGCGCCGCCGAACAGCGCCGGCACCTGAAGGAGCACCTGGTGGCGGCCTGCCGCGCGTTCGCGATCCACGGCTTCGACTACGGCTTCGCGGGCCACCTGACGGTGCGCGATCCCGAGAACCCGGGGCTCTACTGGACCAACCCGATGGCCGTGCATTTCGCGCAGGTGAAGGTGTCGAACCTGATCTGCGCCGATCACCGGGGCACCGTGGTGGAAGGCTCGCATGCCATCAACCGCGCCGGCTTCGTGCTGCACGCGGCGGTCCACGAGCAGCACCCCGACATCGTCGCGATGTGCCACGCGCACACCGTGTACGGCACCGCGTTCGCGGCGCTCGGCAAGCCGCTCGCGCCGATCTCGCAGGACGCCGCGGCGTTCTTCGAGGACCACGTGGTGATCGGCGACGAAGCCGGCAAGGTGGCCGTCGAGGTGAAGGGCGGCAACAAGGTCGCCAACGCGTTCGCCGGCGTGAAGGCGGCGATCCACCAGAACCACGGCCTGCTCACGGCCAGCCGCCACAGCATCGATTCGGCCGCGTTCTGGTTCATCGCGCTCGAACGCTGCTGCCAGCAACAGCTGATGATCGAGGCGGCCGGCATCACGCCGAAGGAAGTCACGCCGGAGCGCGCGCGCTACAGCCGCGAGCACGTGGGCAGCGACTACATCGGCTGGCTGCACTTCCAGACCATCTGGAACGACCTGGCGGCCAGCCAGCCCGACATGTTCGACTGACCGGCGGCACGGCGGCCAAAAAAACGGCAGGCAGCTACCCGAGCAATACCCGGCGGTACGCGGCAACACCCCGACGCCCGCGGCGCGCTTCGCATCGAAGCCGCCACGGGCTGCCGACGGTGGACATGACAACACGCACCGCCACCGATCATCGCAGGCCCTCAGGAGACAACCATGAGTACCCACAGTCCGGCCGCCTTTCTGGAATCGAGCGAATCGTCCGCGTTTGCCAAGGCCGCGTGGCGGCTGATTCCGTTCCTGTTCCTCTGTTATCTGTCCGCCTATCTCGACCGCATCAACGTCGCCTTCGCCAAGCTGCAGATGCTGGGCGACCTCGGCTTCAGCGAGGCCGTCTACGGCTTCGGCGCGAGCGTGTTCTTCGTCGGCTACCTGATCTTCGAGATCCCGAGCAACCTGATCCTGCTGCGCGTCGGTCCGCGCCGCTGGATCGCCCGCATCATGGTGACCTGGGGCATCGTCTCGGTCGGCATGATGTTCGTGCGTTCACCCGCCGCGTTCTACGTGATGCGTTTCCTGCTCGGCCTGGCCGAGGCCGGTTTCTTCCCCGCCATCGTGCTGTATCTGACCTACTGGTTCCCGTCGTCGCGGCGCTCGAAGGTGACCGCGCTGTTCATGACGGGCATCCCGATGTCGGGCGTGATCGGCGGCCCGCTGTCGGGCTGGCTGATGACCCGGCTCGCGGGCGCGCACGGCATGGCCGGCTGGCAGTGGCTGTTCCTGCTCGAAGGGCTGCCGACCGTGGTGCTCGGCGTGCTGGCCTACTTCTATCTCGACGACAAGGTGCAGGACGCGAAGTGGCTCAGCGAGGCGCAGAAGGCCGTGATCGCGCGCAAGCTCGAGGAGGAGCGGCCCGCCGACCTGCTGCACTCGGTGAAGGACGGCCTGCTCAATCCGAAGATCCTGCTGGTCAGCGCGATCTACTTTTTCTACACGATGGGGCTGTATGGCGTGAGCTTCTGGCTGCCCACGCTGATCAAGTCGAGCGGCGTGGCGGACCCGCTCCACGTCGGCCTGCTCACCGCGATTCCGTATGCGGTGGGCGCCGTGGCGATGGTGCTCGTGAGCCGCAGCTCGGACCACCACGGCGAGCGGCGCTGGCACCTGATCGTGCCGGGGCTGGCCGGCGCGTTCGGGCTCGCGGCGAGCGTCTGGTGCGCCGATTCGACAGTGCTGGCGATGATCGCGCTGACCGTCGGCACGATGGGCGTGATGACCACCATCTCGCAGTTCTGGGTGTTGCCGCCGGCCTTCCTCGGCGGCGGCGCGGCGGCGGCCGGCCTCGCGTTCGCGAACTCGGTGGGCAGCATCTCGGGCGTGGTGAGCCCCTCGCTGATCGGCCTCGTCAAGAACGCGAGCGGCTCGGCCGGCGCGGGCGTGCTGACGATGTCGGTGAGCCTCGTGATCGCCGGGCTGCTGGTGCTGCGCGTGCCGCCGGCGCTCGTCAATCACCGCGGCCAGGCCCGCTGAGCCCGCCAGCCGCTTCGGCCGGCGCAATGAAAATCGCCGCCGTGGCGCGAGCCGCGGCGGCGATGTCGTGTCCGGCACGCCGGCGCGATCAGCGCGCCTTGCGCTCGTCGGCGTTGATCTCGGGCAGCGCGCGGCCCATGTTCGTCACCAGGTTCTCGCGCGCGAACTCGGTGTGCTGCAGGCTCAGCTTGCCGGCCAGTTCCTCGTCGCCGCGCGCGATCGCCTCGGCGATCGCGGCGTGCTCGTCCCACACGGTCTTGCGCTGGCCCGCCACCTGATGCACGGCGCCCATCACGCGGCGCAGATGCATCCAGTGCAGGCGCGCCGACTCGGCGATCAGCGGGTTGCCCGAGGCCGTATAGATGGCGGTATGGAACGCCATGTCGGCCTCGATCATGGCGCGGATGTCGTTGCCCTTCGAGAGCTTGCGGCCGGCCGCGACGAGCGCCTTGTCGATGATCACCTTCTTGCGCGCGGCCAGGCGCGCCGCGAGGCTGTCGAGCGCGCCGCGAAATTCGTAGAGATGGCCGATGCGCGCGGCGTCGAGCGGCGTGACCTGCAGGCCGCGCCCCGGCGCGTCCTCGACGAGGCCGTCCTTCTTCAGCAGGCGGAACGCCTGCAGCACCGGCGAGCGCGAGACCGACAGCTGCTCGGCGATCTCTTCCTGCACGATGCGCGTGCCCGGCGCGATGGAGCCTTCGCTGATGGCGTCGAGCAGAACCCGGTAGACCTCGTCGACGTAATCGGTGCGGGCCTGGATCTTCAGGAGTTTGGCTGGCATGGCGGCGAATGCTGTGGATACTGAATACCGTCAGCTTACCAGCATTGATACGGGCCGTTGAGCCCGGCGGGGCGGGCGCGGCGCCGCGGCCCGTCGTGCCGCGCGGGCGTCAATCCGCGGCGGTGAGGCTCGCGAACCACACCGGCACGTCGGCAACGGCATCGGCGGACACATCGCGGCCGGCGACATCGACGACGCGGGCGGCATGGAGCCAGTCCGGCTCGACGGCGCCGGCGCAGCCGAACGCCTCGCGTAACGCGGCGCAGCCCGTGGCGGCATCGCGCGCGTTGCCCGCCTGCAGCAGCACCAGCGCGAACGCCGCGCGGTACTGCCGCGCGGCGGCCAGCGCCAGTCGCGTGTCCGCCCGCACCTGCTCGCGCCGGCTGCCGCGCGCGTCGCGCACGACGATCGACACCAGTCCCGAGGCGGCCCGCGCCAGCAGCCATTCGGCGGCGGGATCATGGCTGGCGTCCGACTCGGTGGCCACGCCGATCAGCGCGGCCATGCCGGCGAACTCGGCGCGCTCGCCGAGCACACGCGCCGCGCGAGCCGGGATACCGCGCCCGCCCATCCACGCGGCCAGCGGATTGGCCGGGCGCTGCCCGCCGCTGAACGAAAAGCCGGTTTCGCCGATCGCGAACCGCCCCGGCTCGTCGTGGGCAGCCGGGCGGGCAATGAGGAAGTCCGGCGCTTTCATGTCGTCTCCTGGGTACCGCGGGAAGGGGCCGTGCGGCGCGGGCGCGCCGGCAATCGTCGTTTTTATTGGATCGGGATTCCGAACTCTGTATACAGTTAGCGTAAGGGCTGGCTCCGGGCGGGCCTATCGGGACAAATACCGAGCCATGTCCGCCGCCGGTCCGCCGCCGGTCCGCGTTCCGTTGCCGGCGGGAAACCGTGCCTCTGGCGCCGGCATGCACGCGCGCGGCGACGCGATCACATCGGCCCGCGCACCGGCATCGTGTCGGGCGGCGACGGGGCGATATCGGCGCGTCCACGGCCGCCCCGTGGCGCGCGGCATCGCCTGCCGGCGGCGTCACGCGGCCGGCGACGCGTCACCGGCCGCGGAACCCCGAGGATCGCAGGCCCGCCGCAGCGTGGCACCGCAACCGAGCCACAGTGCGAGCGAGCCGGTGGACACCGCGCCGAGCGTGACGAACGCGGCGGCGTAGCCGAAGTGTTGCGCGACGATGCCGCCCAGCGCCGGGCTCAGCGCCGCGCCCACCCCCTGGACCGTCATGACCATGCCCTGCCCCGCATTGATGCGTCCGGTGCCGCGCAACAACCGCACGACGAGCGCCGGCACCGCCACGCCCTGCAATCCGGCGCCGATGCCGTCGAGCACCTGCACCGGCCAGACGCCCCAGGCCGTGATGAACGTCGCGGCGATCGCGCCGCGCAGCGGCAGCGCGAGAAACGCGAGCAGCATCACCTGCCAGTAGCCGAGGCGCCGGATCAGCGGCGCCGCGATGCAGGCCGTGGCCAGCATCACCAGTTGCGCGACGACGATGGTCTGCGCGGCCAGCGCGCTCGGGTTGCCCTCGCGCGCGGCCACCACCGCGAGGCCGTACAGCGGCAGCATCGCGGCGTTGCCGAGATGGAACAGCGCGAGCGCCGCCGCGAGCAGCAGCAGCGACCGGTTGCCGAACAGCATGCGAAAGCCGCCGGTAGGGGCATGCTCCGCGCCGAGTCCCCTCGCGCTGTCATGATCGATCGCCGCGCGCGGCACGAGCAGCGTGGCGCACACCGTCAGCGCGCCGAACACGGCCGCCAGCAGGAACACCGCGCCGAAGCCGAAACGCCAGCCGAGCCAGCCCGACAGCGCCGCGCCGACGACGTTGCCCGCGTGATTGGCCACCTGGTTGCGCCCGAACTGCCGGTCGAAACCGCCTTCGCGCACCATGCCGAGCGTCACGCCCATCACGGCCGGGCCGAGCACCGCGCCGGCCAGCGCGGTGAGCACCTGCGAGGCGGCCACCACCCAGCCGCGCTGCGAGAGCCAAAGCACGAGCGAGGCGAGCGTCGTGAGGACGGCCGCCACGACGATGATGCCGCGCTTGCGGCGGCTGGCGTCGACCAGCGCGCCGGCCGGCGACGTCGCCAGCATGCCGGCGATGCCGCCGAGCGTCATGACCGTGCCGATCGCGTCGGGCCGCCAGCCCTGCGCCTGGAGGAACACGCCGAGGAACGGGCCGAGCCCCGCCTGCACGTCGGCCATGAAGAAGTTCAGCCCTTCGAGCGCGTACCGGGCGCGCCCGGGCGGTTGCGCGGTGGACATGTCAGTCGTGCGCGTCGACCAGTTCGGCGATCTCGTCCACGTCGATCGTCCGGCCGTGCCGGGTGCTGACGCCGCGCCCCCAGGCCTGCACGTGAACCCCCGGTGCGAGATACGACGCCAGCTCGGCGGCGGCATGCGGCGGCATGCGCAACGACGTGCCGTCGTCGAGCAGCGCGCCCCGCAGCTCGCCCTTCGGGCCGTGCAGCGGCAGCACCACCGCGCCGCTCGCCTCCATCGGCTTCGGCGCCGCGCGCGGCTTGTCATGCGCGTCGGCGCCGTGGCCCGGCCCCTCGTCGACGATCACCGTGCCGCGCCGCGTCGTCAGCGCGACCGCCGCGAGCATCTCCACGCCGCGCGGCTTCACCGCGCGCACGCGCACCTCGTCGCCCACGGCGACATGGCGCGCGATCAGCGCCGACAGATGAGGCGGTACGTGAACCTGGCGCGGCTGGCGCGTGCCGAGCACGAAGCCGTCGAGCTCGCCGTGCGGATTCAGCAGGAAACGCGCGACCGTGCCGCGCGATTCGGGAAGGCTTTCGGGGTCGATCCAGTGCATGTCGATCATCCTTGCGTGAAGTTGGACAAGTTGGGAAAAGGTGGGCACCGGGCCGCGCGATCAGGGGGCCGGCGGCACGTCGTCGTAGAGCCGGGTCAGATTGTCCGGCGCGCCGAACGCGGTGGCCTGCAGCGCCGTGCCGTACCGGTTGCGCGTCCCGTAGCCTTGCGCCGCCACGTCCGCGCCGGGCTGCAACAGCGCGGCGAACCGCTGGGCGACGGGTGGCGTGAGCTTGATGACGGCGCCGTCGGCCAGTACCACGCCATCGGGTTCGCCGCGCGGCGCGGTGGTGACGTGCGCCACCCGGCCCTGCACGCTCAGGCGCGACAGCGCGATACCACGCGCTTCGCGCGGCGGGGGCGGCGGCGCGTCGGCCGGCGGCGGATCAACGAACTGCCGTCCGCTACCGGCGGCGACGATGCGCTGCGCCATGAGATTGCCGGCGCCATCGCGCGTCCCGCTCACCCGCACGCGATCGCCGGCCCGCACCTCGGCGGCCAGACGCGCGCCCAGGCGCGGGGAGAAGCGCACGAGCAGGCCGCCGTCGCTGACCAGGCCGTCGACGTCGCCATCCGGATTGGTGACGAAGCGCGTCACGGTCGCGTCCACGGTGACGTCCAGCGGCGCTGCCGGCGCGACGCCCGGCGGCGGCGGCGGCACCGCCGCGGCGGGCGGCATCGCGGGCCCGGGCGGCGCGGCGCCGGGGGCCGGCTGCGCGGCGCATGCGCCGCTGGCCGCGAACAGCGCGGCGAGGCTCGCCGCGGCGAGAAGGTGGGCGGCGGTGCGCCGGCCCGAGGTTGTCGATGAGTTCCGCATGTTGCGCTCCCTGAGGTGACGCCAGGGGAAACGCAAGTGCCATGCCACCGGCGCGAGCCCCGCCGGCCGGGGATGGCGCGCCGCGCGCGCGGGCACGAGTGTCAAGCAAACCGGACACCTGCGTCCGGATGCTTGACACCCGCGCGCCGCGTCAGGCGTCCGGATCGGCGTCGGGCTGCGTGATGCCGAGGCTCGCCAGCCGCGTGTAGAGCGATTGGCGGCTGATGCCGAGCCGGCGTGCCGCTTCGGCGCGGTTGCCGTTGCTGGCCGCCAGCGCGCGGACGATCAGCGCGCGTTCGAGTTGTGCCAGCGCCTCGTTGAGCGGCAGTTCGGCGAACCGGCCCGGCACCGTCGCGTCGGCGGCGTCGGCCGCGTCGGCGGCGGAATCGAGGAGGAACGCGAAATCGTCGCGCGTGAGCAGCGCGCCCGGCGCGAGCGCGCCGGCGCGTTCGATCGCATTGGCCAGCTCGCGCACGTTGCCCGGCCACGTGAAGTTGACGAGCAGGCGCTGGGCCTCGACGGACAGCCGCTTGCGCGATGCCGCCGGCGCCAGCGCGGCGAGGAAATGCTCCGCGAGCGGCAGGATGTCCGCCACGCGCTCGCGCAGCGGCGGGATATGCAGCGGGATCACGTCGAGCCGATACAGCAGGTCCTGGCGGAACGCGCCGGCCGCGACGCGCTCCTGCAGGTCGCGGTGCGTGGCCGCCACCACGCGCACGTCCACCGCCACCGGGCGGGCCGCGCCGAGCGGCGTGACCTGGCGCTCCTGCAGCACGCGCAGCAGCTTGGCCTGCATCGCCACCGGCATGTCGCCGATCTCGTCGAGGAACAGCGTGCCGCCGTGCGCCTGCGCGATGCGGCCCTGCCGTGGCGCGTGGGCGCCCGTGAAGGCTCCCTTGTCGTGGCCGAACAGCTCGCTTTCAAGCAGCGCGTCGGGAATCGCCGCGCAGTTGACGGCCACGAACGGGCCGCCGGCGCGCGCCGACGCCCGATGCAGCACGCGGGCCGCGACCTCCTTGCCGGTGCCCGTCTCGCCGGTGATGAGCACGGTCGAATCGGCCGCCGCCGCGCGGCCGAGGCGCTTTTGCACGCCCCGCATGGCCTCGCTGATGCCGAGCAGCTGCGGCTCGTCCGACGTCGCCTCGTCGAGGAAGGCCGGCGGCGCCTCGGCGGGGGCCGCCTCGCGCTGCCCGGCGAGCACGCGGCCGAGCAGCGCGGCGATCTCGGCGCGACCGACGGGCTTGGTCAGGTGCTCGAAGGCGCCCAGCCGCATGGCGCCGATGGTGTTCGCGCTCGTCGCATGCGCGGTCAGCATCACCACCGGCACGCCGTCGGCCTCCTTCATGGCGCGCAGCGCCTCGAGCACCGCCAGGCCGTCCGCGCCGGGCAGCCGGAAGTCGAGGAACACGCAGGCGGGCGCGGCCCCGGCCCGCAACATCGCGAACGCCTCGTCGCCCGAACCGGCCTCGAGCGGAACGTGGCCGAGGTCCTCGACGGTTTCGGCGAGGCCTTCGCGAAACGCATCGTCGTCGTCGATGATCAGTATGGTCGCCATGGCAGCTCGATCACGAAGCAGGTAGGGTTCGCGTCGCCGGCGAGCCAGGCGCGGCCGCCGTGCGCCGCCGCGATTTCCCGCACCACGGCAAGCCCGAGGCCCGCCCCGTCCGGGCGACCCGTCACGAACGGCTCGAAGATCCGTTCGCGCTCGGCCGCGCTCACGCCCGGCCCGTCGTCGGTCACCTCGAGCCGGAGCCGCTCGCCTTCGGGCGAGCGGACGGCGAGCGCGCGCACCGATACGTGGCCGCCGGGCGGCGCGTGG
The DNA here is from genome assembly GCF_001411805.1 of Burkholderia plantarii. NCBI lineage: Bacteria > Pseudomonadati > Pseudomonadota > Betaproteobacteria > Burkholderiales > Burkholderiaceae > Burkholderia > Burkholderia plantarii. Next base: position 3,480,219 of record NZ_CP007213.1, read on the forward strand.
CGCAGCGCGTTGAGGATCAGGTTGTCGAGCGCGCGCGCCAGCTGGGCGGGATCGAACACCGGCCGCGACGCAGCGGGCGAAGCCTCGACGCTCAGCGTCAGGCCGCGATGCTCGGCGCGCGATTCGTGCGTCTGCACGATCTCGGCGAGCCACGCCGGCAGATCGACCTCGCATGCCTGGACCGTGACCGGCCGCGTCAGGGCGAGCAGGCTGGCAACCTGCGTCTCGATGCGCCCGAGCTGCACGATGATGGTCCGCAGCGCCGCCTCGCGGCGCGCCTCGTCGCCCGCGAGCGCGTTCTCCGCCTTCAGGCGCATGGCGCCGGCCGGATTCCGGATCTCGTGCGCGATCTGCGCGGCCAGCTTGCCCAGGGTGCTGAACCGCTGCGCCTGCGCGAGCTGCTCGCTCAGGGCCTGCGTCTCGCGCTGCAGCGTCGCGGCGCGCTCGACGTAGCGGTTCAGCGCGTCGACGATCGGATCGAGATCGCGCTCCCCGAGCGGCGCCAGCCGCTCGCCGCGCTCGAACGCGCCGGCCGGGGCGAGCGACCGCTCCAGCCGCGCCAGGTTGCGCCTCCAGCGCCGCAGCGCCAGCGCCAGAAACACGGCCAGCACGAGAATGATCGCGAGCATCGCCGCCAGCACCTGCGCGGCACTCTCGCCGCGAGGGCCGAGCGGCGGATGCGCGCGCGTCAGCGTCCAGGCGAACAGCGCGTCGTGATGCGGCACCGGGCAGCCCACGGCGATCACCGCGTCCGCGCCGCTCGATACGACGAGGGACCGCGCCTGGCCCGCGCCGGCCGTATCCGCCAGCGTGCGCAGGATGAGCGGGGTCTCGGCTTCGGGAATGTCGCGCTTCACGCCGCTGCCCTCGTAGGTCGGAAACGCATAGGCCTGGAAGCCCGCGGGCGCGCCGGACGCGGACGCGCGGCGCCAGAAGCCGCCTTCGATGCCGTCGCTGCGGGTCAGCACGAGATCGAGCACGGCGTGCATGAGTTCCACGTTCGCTTCGTTCTCGCGCCGGATCGACAGGTCGTATCGCGAGGCGATCGTCGCGCAGGCCGCCGACGCCTGCTGCGTGCCGAACGCCACGCGCTCGCCAAGCGCCGACGACAGCATCAGCCACACCGCTGCCGTGAGCAGGCTGCAGAGGACCGCGACCAGGATCCAGAGCGCGACGATCTGAGTGGAGAACGGCAGTCTCGGCATGAACGGCCCGTGAAAAGAAATCGGTTGACGAGGCCTCGCGGCGGCGGCCGGCGGCCGGACCAGCCGGGCGCCGCCAGCCACGATCGTACACGGGCGCCGGCCCGGTATGGTCAGGTTACCCGGTAGACGGGCGAGGCAGGGCAGCGCGAGCACGCAAGCCTTTCACTTGCGCTGCCACGCGTTCATGTTTCACATCTCGATGATAGCGGCAGCCCATGACATGGTTGGACACCCCGACATGCACCGAGGCGAATCGCTGCAGTTGAACCTCCGATTTGAACCTCCGATTTGAACCGTCGCATCGCCTTCTCGCGCACGCGAGCCGGCCGGTGCGAATGCTCGGCGCGGCTGCGGATCGGCCCGAAACTCGTGAGGAAAGCCCGAGCGCGCTTCGGGTCGCGAAATCCCCGCATGCGTCGCTCGCGTTTGCGGATCCGCTGATGGCTGTTCTCTGCGCGGTCGTTCACGCGGGCAGCGGCCTTCACGAACACCTGCCTGACGGTGGCGAGCGCCGGGATGCCAGCCTTGGCGGCCGGGTAGCTGCGTAACGGGCCGGTGACGATCTCGCGCGGTGCCGGAAAGGAACACAGCACACGCTGGAAAAAGCGCTTCGCTGCGGCCTTGTCGGGCCGTTTCCGCGGCAGGACATCCGGCTCGGCACCGTGTTCGCCGACCGCCCGCCACAGCAGCCAGGGCTCGCCACGCAGATTCACCGACATCGGGGCCGGATGCGCGGTGCGGCCCCGCTGTCGTTGCGCAGCCTTGACCCGCCCGGCGAGGGCCGCACCGAATTTGTCGTACCACCGGAGGGTCGTTTCGTAGCTGGCGATCACGCCGCGCTCGAATCGCGGCTCCTCGATGACGCGCGGGCTCGGCGGGAAGCGGAAATGCCAGCGGAGCGCCTGGCTGATGATCGCAGCGGGGAATCGATAGCCGTGGTGGAGCGCCTTCGGTTTCATCGCCGCATCTTCCGCGACCACACCCGCCGACGTGACAGCGCCGATTCGGGCACGCCCGCCCTGGCCCGGCGCTTGACATCGACCGCCCCCCCTGGGCAGACACGATCGCGTATATTAATTTCATGGTTTATCGGCCGTTAACACCGACTGCCGTGGCAATGCCGCGCGTTGATTCGTTGGCTTTCATCTGAAGAGAGTATGGCCGTCTCGACCTCACTAGGTAAAATCGCCGACTGGGCAGGAAGGAATTTTCTCGTCATCGGCGCGCTGGGCACGTTGATGTCGGTCGCGACATCGGCAATCAGCGTCATCACGCTCTGGGCCGGGCACGACGAAGTCATCACGCATGCTCACGAGAACTCGCGCAACGTGACGGCAGTGCTGGCCAGCGAAATTGCAAGGACGGTGGAAACCTCGAACATGGCGCTGATGAGTCTGGCCACGAACATCAGCAACCCCGCGTTCCGCAACATGGACCCCCGCCTGCGGCATGACCTTCTGTTCGACAGGACCGCCGCACAACACATCACCGGGATGGGCGTGACCGATGCCGAAGGCCGGGTGATCGACGGTTGCTGCAGTCCCACGCATCGGTGGGACCTGAGCGACCGTGATTACTTCAAGGCGCCGCGCGACACGCCCGGCATCGGGCTTTACGTGTCGGAACCCTATGAGGCGCGTTCGCGCGGCGGAACGCGCTCGATCGCCCTGTCGCGTCGAATCGACGGCGCCGACCATGCGTTCGCAGGCATCGCAGTGGTCGCCATCGATCTGGCCTACTTCAGCCAACTCCTGGAGCGCCTGGACGTGGGCGCCCATGGCATCAGCGCCATCGTGCGCACCGATGGCACCATGCTGGCGAGGAATCCCCCCATCAGCGCCCACCAGATGGCCAACTTGCGCCGTTCCGACACGTTCGCGAGGATGACCCGCCACGATTCGGGTTTCTACGTCGCGCGTTCGAGCATAGACGGCACGGTGCGGCTCTATACCTACCAGCGCGTACCCGGCACCCCGCTGATCGCCGTCGTCGCGCCCGCCGAAAGCGACGTCCTGGCCGGATTCACCGGCATGGCCTGGAAAGTCGGTGTTTCCGCCGCGACCATCAGCACGCTATTCTGCGCGGCGGTCTGGCTGCTTGCCTTCGTGCTGCGCGACAACCTGAACAAACAGCGCAAGCTGGCCGAACTCAGCCGTACCGACGCGCTGACAGGCCTGCTGAACCGCCGGGCCCTGGACGCCGTGCTGACCGACGAATGGCAGCGGGTCCTGCGCGGCGATAACTGCCTGTCGGTGCTGTTCATCGACGCCGATCATTTCAAGCAGTACAACGACCTGCATGGCCATGCCAAGGGCGATACCGCCCTGCGCTTCGTGGCGGCATGCATCGGCAAGCACGTCCGGCGCCATGGCGACACCGCCGCGCGCTACGGCGGGGAGGAATTCGTCGCCGTGCTGGCCAACACCGATGCGCATGGCGCATGGGCCGTGGCCGAAGCCATTCGAGAGGAGATCGAAGCAAACAAGCTCGCCGATTTTCCCGAGCCGATTCCCGCCGTGACCGTGAGCATCGGCTGCGCCACGGGCCGCAAGGGACGGCCGTCGTCCGTCGAGACGCTCTGCCGTCAGGCCGACCTGGCGCTCTACCAGGCCAAGCGAAGCGGACGAAACCGGGTCGGCGTCGCGCCGATGGAGGATGGCGAGGCAGCCACCTGAGCGGATATCGCGGCGATCTCGACTTGAAGGGTGGATTACTTGAAGTTCGGGCAGAGCCGATAGGTTTCGACACCTTGGGAACGCTGTCTGGAAAACCTTTCGGGCGACAGGATACGGATTTTTTCCGTGAACGTCTCCGGCTTGACCGGCGTGCCGTCTCCCAGCGCGGAGCAGGTGGTACTCAGGTCGTACTCGTTGCCAGTCCGCTTCAGGATCGTCGAAACACAGTGCGACGAATGTGCTCCCCCGAGGCCATGGCCGTCGTACGTCACGATGCCCGCGTTCGGCACGTTCTCGCATTCCGCTATTTGCGTATCGCCATAGGTGCCCACGCGTAATGGCAGCGCGGCATACGCGGCGGCCGCGAGCGACATGCCCGCGAAAAATAAAGCCGTCTTGCGACAGCAAGCCCGTGGAGGACGGTGAGTAAGGAGCATGTTCCCTTTCAAGAATGTTCAAGCGCTTATGGGCGGTGTAGACCGGCAGGAGACAGGGTACTTCAAGCCAAAAAAATGGCCGCTACAGGGTCTTGCTGGAAATCGCGGCGCGGGCGGGCGGCTCACACCGGCCGACGCGCCGACGCGTCCCGGCCGAGGCCACCCGAACCGCGGCTGCCCGCGGGCGGCCGCCGGCGCGGCAGGCCCCGGATGGCCCGTCGTTGGCGCCGCGCCGCCGGCCCCGGCGGCGGCACGGCACGCAGTTCACGCTCGGGCCGCGCGATGCGCCTCGTGCCTCGCCTCGTGCCCCCTCGCCTCACGACGCTCACCGCCGCGTGCCGCCCTCGCCCGGGCTCGCGCCCGGCAGCGCGCCGAACACGTGCCGGGAACACGTCGCCTCGCGCCATGCCGAGCCGAGCCGGTGCCCGGCCAGCGGCCGGCGCGCGAGCGGCAGGACCTGCTCGCCCGCCAGCATCCCGGGCAGGCCGGCGAGCGCGATCGCGGGCGGCGACGCCACGCCACGCCAATCGCGGCGTACACCACGCCGGCCAGCACGCCGGCCGCCGGCGACAACAGATAAGCCTTCACGGGTGTTCCTCCTCGCTGCCGCCGGCCGCGGAAATCGCACCGGCGAAGCGCTGCCAAGCCTGGCCGGCTTGCCGGCGGAAAAAAGCGCGGAGGCCGCTTTTATAGGGCGGTTTTCGGAATCGGATCGATTCCGTTTCTTGGATTTCCAAGCGCCGCGATTGCGTATCAAATGAATGGAGCTGGATGCCTCATCCTCGCGGCCCGCGCACGCGGCGCGCCGCGCTCCTCCTCCGTTACCAGGACCGACACGCCATGAGCGATGCGAAGCTTGAAGTACTCACCCCGCAGAACAGCCAGTTGATCATCATCGACCAGCAGCCGCAGATGGCCTTCGGCGTGCAGTCGATCGACCGCCAGACGCTGAAGAACAACGTCGTGGCGCTGGCCAAGGCGGCCCGCGTGTTCGAGGTGCCCACCATCATCACCAGCGTGGAATCGGAAAGCTTCTCGGGCTACACCTACCCCGAGGTGCTCGACGTGTTCCCGGGCCAGAAGGTGCTGGAGCGCAGCTCGATGAATTCGTGGGACGACCAGAAGGTGCGCGACGCGCTGGCCGCGAGCGGCCGCAGGAAGGTGGTGGTGGCGGGCCTCTGGACCGAGGTCTGCAATACCACCTTCGCGCTCTGCGCGATGCGCGAAGGCGGCTACGAGATCTACATGGTGGCCGACGCGTCGGGCGGCACCTCGCAGGCCGCGCACGACTACGCGATGCAGCGCATGATCCAGGCCGGCGTGATCCCCGTGACCTGGCAGCAGGTGATGCTGGAATGGCAGCGCGACTGGGCGCGCCGCGAGACCTACGATGCCGTGATGGCGATCGCGAAGGAGCACTCGGGCGCCTACGGGCTCGGCATCGACTACGCCTACACGATGGTCCACAAGGCGCCGCAGCGCACCGCCGCGCCGCACGAGATGCTGGCGCCGGTGCCGGCGCGGTAGGCGCGACGAACCCGGCGGGCGAACGCCGCCGGCGCGGCCGCCGGGTTCACGCTCACTCGCCGCCCAGCGCCCACGGCGCGTGCGCGAGATGCTCCACGAGGAAGTCGAGCAGCACGGTCACGCGCGCGGCGCGCAGCATGCCGGGCGGCGTCACCAGGTTCACGTTGATGTCGGCGATGCGCCAGTCGCACATCACGCGTTCGAGCGCGCCGCTCTTCAGCGCATCCCAGACCAGGAACTCCGGTTGCAGCGCGAGGCCCTGGCCCGACAGCAGCGCCGGCAGCAGCACGTCGGCGTTGTTGGCGCGCATCCGCCCGCGCACCGGCACGGCGAATTCCTCGTCGAGCGTGGCATGGCGAAAGCGCCAGTAGTCGGGCGACGGCAGGTTCGTGTAGATCATGCTCACGTGCCGTTCCAGCTCGCGCGGATGGCTCGGCCGGCCGTGCCGCTCGAGATACGCGGGCGAGGCCACCAGCGGACGGCGCACCACGCAGAGCCGTCGCGCGCGCAGCGACGAATCGCCGAGGTCGGCGATCCGGATCGCCACGTCGAAGCCGCCCGAGACGATGTCGACGAGATGATCGGTCAGCACCAGATCGACGTCGACGCCCGGATAGCGTTCGAGGAAGGCCGGCAGCAGCGGCGCGAGATGGCGCTGGCCGAACGACATCGGCGCATTGAGGCGCACGATGCCGTGCGGCTCCAGCGCCTGCGCGGACGCTTCGCTCTCGATCGTCTCGGCGTCGGCGAGCAGGCGGATCGCGCGATCGCGCAGCAGCTCGCCGGTGGGCGTGAGCGAGAGCTTGCGCGAGGTGCGGTACAGCAGCATCGTGCCGAGCCGCTGCTCCAGGCGCGCGATCGCCTTCGAGACGGTGGGCTGCGAGATGCCGAGCAGGCTGGCGGTTTTCGCGAACGAGCCGGTCTCCACGACGCGCGCGAAGATGGCCCAGGCTTCAAGGTCGGGAAGCGATTGCATGGGGCAGACAGGCCGATGAAGGTCCGCGCGCCGGAGTCGACGTTCAGGACAGTTGAATGATGTTTCGCGCAACACACATCGGCAACGGCACCGGCGGCGCACGCGGTGCCATGGATTCTAAATGGATCGGGAGGCGCCACGCATGAAATCTTATTGGATATCGCTGGCCGCCGGCGCGCTGATCGGCGTGATCTACAGCGTGCCGAAAGTGCGCTCGCCCGCGCCGCCGCTCGTCGCGCTGGCGGGCCTGCCCGGCAGGCTGATCGGCGCGTGGCCGGTTCCCGCGCTCGGGCCGTTGACGGGGCGTTGATTCAGCGCGGATGGCACCGCCGACGCGCCGCCGCTGGCGTGCGGATCGTGAGGGGAAGGGGATGCGGGCCGCCCGCGCGGCGGCCGTCATGCGCCACCCCGGGGCCGCCCCCGGGGCGTCGCGGCCGACGACGGATCAGGTCGAGTAGTCGGCGTTGATGCTGACGTATTCGGCCGACAGATCGCAGCCCCATACGGTCGCCCGGCCCGCGCCGCAGCCGAGCTCGACGGCCACCCGCACCTGCTCGGCGCGCATCACGGCCGAGAGCCGATCGAGGTCGGCGGCATCGAGCCGCCGCGGATAGACCTCGATGTCGCCGAACGCGATGCGCACGCGCTCGGGCACGATCGAGGTGTCCTGCTCGCACTTGCCGATCGCCATCGCCACGCGCCCCCAGTTCGGGTCCGCGCCGTGGATCGCCGTCTTGACGAGCGGCGAGTTGACGATGGCCTTGGCCACGCGCTTGGCCTGCGCGTCGTCGAGCCCGCCCGCCACGTCCACCTCGAGCAGCTTGGTCGCGCCCTCGCCGTCGCGCGCGATCTTCTTGACGAGCCCGAGCGCCAGCTCGTGCAGGCGCGCCTCGAATTCGGCCTCGTCGACGGCGCCGGCCAGGCCGTTCGCGAAGATCACGGCGGTATCGCTGGTCGAGGTGTCGGTGTCGATGCTCAGGCAGTTGAAGGTGGCGTTCACGACCTTGCGGAAGATCCGGTCCAGCGTGGCCTGCGGCACGGCCGCGTCGGTGAAGAAGAAGGTCAGCATGGTCGCCATGTTCGGCTCGATCATGCCCACGCCCTTCGCGACGCCGACCAGCGTGGCCTCGCCGATCCTGGCATGCACGTACTTCGACACGGTGTCGGTGGTCATCATCGCGCCGGCGATCCCGGCGAAGTCGCAGCCCGCCGCGGCCGGCTCCAGCGCCTCGACGAAGCCGCGCACCTTCTCCATCGGATAGGCGCGCCCGATGATGCCGGTCGACGCGACCAGCACGTCACGCGCACCGAGTTCGAGCCTGGCGGCCACGCGCTCGGTCAACTCGACGGCATTGGCCATGCCCTGCTCGCCGGTGGCCACGTTGGCGTTCTTCGACACCACCACCACCGCGCGCGGCCGGCCCTCGGCCAGGTAGCGCCGGCTCAGCTTGACGCTCGGCCCCGCGAACAGGTTCTGGCTGAACATGCCCGACACCGTGCAGGGCGCGCTCGAGAACACGCAGGCGAAATCGTTCGTCGCGTCCTTGATGCCGATGTTGCCGACCAGCGTCTTGAATCCCGCCGGCTGCGGGACACCGCTTTCTGATTCCATCGTGGGAGCTCCCAGGTTCCGTTTTTTTGGAGCGCAACGATAGCACAGCCGAACCGCCGTGCCGGCGGTCAGCCGCCGGCACGGCGCGCCTCGCGCGCCTTCCCCAGCAGCACCACGTTGAGCCCGACCACCACCGCGGCCAGCCCGGCCAGTTGCCGGCCCGTGAGCGGCTCGCCGAGACACAGCGCGGCCAGCGCGCTCGCGAACGCGGGGATCAGGCAGTTGAACTGGGCGCCGACCACGCGGCCCATCCGCTCGATGCCGTGGTCGTAGAGCAGGTAGGCCGCGACCGATGCCGGGATCCCCAGGTACAGCAGCTGCAGGCCGAGCCGCAGGTCCGGCACGCGCATGCCGTGCGCGGCGACGTCGTAGGCGAAGCCGGGCAGCAGCATCAGCGTGGAGACGAGCGACATGACGAACAGCGTGGTGACCGTCGCCATGCCCTCGCAGCGCGTCACGCGCATCGAGTACCACGACCAGCACAGCATCGCCAGCGCGGCGCAGCCGAGGCCGGCCCACGACGCGGCGCCGGCCGCCGCGACGCGGCAGACCAGCGCGACGCCGGCCAGCCCGAGCGCGATGCCGAGCATGATGGCCGGCGCGGGCCACGCGCGCCGCCGCCACGCCTCCATCACGGTGACCGTCAGCGGTGTCATGCCGATGATCACCGACACCTCGCTCGCCGGCAGCATCGCCAGCGCGTAGTACTGCAGCAGGTGATAACCGGCCATCCCGCAGGCGCCGCCGACCCACAGCCGGCCCAGGTTGGGCCGCACCCGCGGCCACTCCAGCCGGATCAGCCGGTGGCCGGCCAGGTAGAAGCCGAGCGTCGCCACGCTCCAGCGGAAGAAGGTGAGCTGGAGCGGGTCGTAGGCGTCGCGCAGGCCGCGGCCCACCACGGCGTTGCCGGCCCACGCGAGCGTCGCGAGCACGAGCCCGGCGCAGGGCAGCAGCCAGTGGATCGGCGCCGGCGTGAACGCGGCGGAAGTCATGCGCTGGTCGGACATGGCGGACCCGGTGAGAGCGGAAAGGGAGGGGGCGGCGGGCGCGGCGCGCTCAGCCGAGCATGCGTTCGTCGTCGGCGAAGATCACCGGCGACTCCGAGGTCTGGCCGCGCCACAGCACGCGTCGCGACGCTTCCTCGCGGAACGGCTCGCGCTCGTGCAGCGTGCGGCGGTTGTCGCTGATCAGCAGGTCGCCGGTGCTCCAGTAGTGCGCGTAGGTATAGGTGTCGCGCCGCAGGAACTTGCCCAGCTCGTCGAAGAACTTGCGCGTCTCGAACGCGCTGAAGCCGGTGATGCGCGTTTCCCAGCTCGGCGCGTCGCCGTTGTCGAACGGAAAGTAGATCATCAGCGCGCGGACCCAGCCGTAGTCGCGGAACGTGTCCACCTTGAACCAGCCCTCGGGCGAGGCGCCCGAGTAGTAGCCGGCCTCGGCCGCGCGCACCTCGAAGGTGTCGTGCTCGAGCACGGCACGCAGGTGGCGCGGCATGTCCCGCAGCGCCGCCACGTGGTCGGTCACGAGCGTGGCGCCGCTGAAGCGCAGGTTCTCGATCTCGGCGCCGTACAGGAAGATCTGGTCGACGTTGCTGCGCAGGATGCCGCCATCGGTATGGAACGGCAGCCGGCCGCGCCCGGTGACGATCTTGTCGCGATCGCCGTTGAGCTCGAGCATGTCGCCGTAGCCGTAGCCGACCTTGGCGCGCTGGCCGCTGTACTCGACCGGGTGGCCGTAGCGGCGATAGAGTTCGGCGAACTCGGGCTTGCCGAGCCGCAGGCCGCGCACCACGGCGAAGCCCTCGACCTTGAGCAGGTCGCGCAGGACCTGCGGTTCCATGGCGAGGAATTCACCGGCCTGCAACGCGATGCCGATGCCCGATGGTGTGAGCCGGCCGGACGGGAGCGACGGGAATGCGGATTGATTCATGATGGGTCTCGGTAAAGGTTCCGGCGCCGACGCGCGGCGCGCGGAACGCGAACGGAAAATCGCGGCGGCGGGCGCGGCCCGCCGCGCGCGCTCATTGCGCGGCGGCCGCGCCCTGGTACTTCGCCCCGAGCACGCGGGCGAAATGCTGTTGCGCGCTGCGGTCGGTGAACGCCACGCGATGCACCGCCTTCGAGCGGTCGGCCGTCTCGTGGAGCAGGTCGAGCAGCCCCTGTCCCACCGCGACCTTGGTGGCGCGCCACGAGGCGCGCGGATAGCCGGCCAGCTGGCGCGCCACCGCCTTCGCGCGCGCCAGCAGCAGCGGCGGCTCCACCAGCTCGTTGACGAAGCCGAAGTCCCTGGCGCGCGCGGCCGGGATGCCGTCGCACTCGTAGATGATCTTCTGCATCGTGCTGAAGCCCACCACGTAGTTGAGGATCGTGCCGCCCATCGAGCAGCCGATGCCGTGGCGCAGCTCCGGCATGCGGAATTCGGCGCGCGTGGCGACCACGCGCCAGTCGAACATCAGCGCGAACTGGAAGCCCATGCCGATCGCGTAGTGATCCACGGCGGCCACGGTCGGCTTCGAGACGCGCAGCACCGCCGCGTAGAGTTCGGTCACGCGGTCGATCCAGCGGTCCACGTCGTCGCCGCCCGTCAGGTTCTTGACCTCGTTGAAGTCGCCACCCGCGCTGAACGAGCGGCCCTCGCCGCCCGTCACGACGATCGCGCCCACCGTGTCGTCCTGGTCCGCCTCGCGCAGCGCGCGGCGGATGCTGTCCTCCATGGCCGCGCTGAACGGGTTGTTGCGGCTCTCGTGATCGAGCGTGATGACGCGAATGCCGTCCTCGTCCGCGATCTTCACCAGCGTGGTCTCGCTCATTTCGGGTCGCCTCCCGGTTCGCCTTCGCCGTTCAGGTAGCGCATGTACTTCTCGTAGCTGTAGCGCGTCTTCTGTTTGTAATCCTTAATTTCCGAGCCAATATGATCGGCGAAGATGGCGTTGACCGACGAACCCTCGTGGATGCCGATCTTCTTGCGCCAGACGATGCTGGCCGGCAGCAGCTCGCATTCCTCGGCGCATTCGCGCAGCGCGATCTTGACGTCGCGCGGCGAGAGCTTCAGCTCGGGCGCGAGGCTCGCGGCGAAGCCGATCACCTCGGGCCGCCAGAACGGATGCTGGACGTCGAGCCCGTAGGCGGCCGCGCCGAACGGCGAGAACTCGCCGGTCCAGCGGGTCCGGTAGATCTGCGCCCAGAGCCGGCCGTTGATGCCGTCGAGCGCGTCGTCATGGCCCAGCACGCCGCCGAACAGCAGGTCCGAGCCGTAGCCCGTCACCACGCGCGCGCGCGGCGTACCCACGCTGCGGTAGAAGCACATCAGCGTCGCCTGGATCTCGGCGGACAGGCCGTCGAAGATCTCGTTGTGATAGATCGCCTGGTCGATGCCGTCGAGGATGTCCTGCGTCGAGAAATCGATCTCGCGATGCCGTGTGCCGAGATGGTCGGCCACGATGCGCGCGAACGGAAATTCGTTGCTGCGTCCGGTGCCGAGCGCGAAGGTCTCGATGTCGCCGCGCCGGCGCGAGGCCAGCGAGGTCACCATGCTCGAATCGAGCCCGCCCGACAGCGGCACGAAAATCCGGCTGTCGGTATCGACCGCGCCCTGCACCGTGCGCGTCAGCAGTTCGGCCATCCAGCGCTTCGCGGCGGGCGCGGCCAGTTGCTGCGCGCCGGCCAGGCGCGGCACGTGATAGCTGGCGAGGTCCGCGCTCGCGTGGCCGGCGCCGTCCACGAACAGGCGCATGCACGAGCCCGGCTTCAGGCGCCGCGCGTTGTCGATCGGCAGGTAGTCGTCCGGGCGCTCGTCGGTGGCGACCACCGCCCCGGCCGGATGGAAACGGAACACGCCGGGCTCCAGGCGGCCGACCTGCTTGAGCTCCGAGCTGAGCCAGACGCGCCGGCCATGCACCACGTGCAGCGGCTGCATGCCGAGCGCGTCGTTGGCCGCGAACACGGCGTCCTCGGTGAACTCGAGGTAATTGAACGGACCGTCGACGAGCGCGAACGCGGACCTGCCGAGCGCCGTGTGCAGGATCCGGAACACGTGCGCGACCGACGCCGTGACCGCGTTGCCGTCGTACACGGCCGCGATCGAGCGCAGCGCCGCGAGATTGGTGGGCGAGCCGAGCACGATGCACACGCGCCGGTCGATCGTCTCGATGCGTCCTTCGGACGACGCACCAGGCAGGCTGCGCACGACAATGTCCCAGCCGCGGGCATCGACGGCCTGCCAGGTGCCGGGCTCGAATCGCTCGAGCGCGCTCGCATGGCCGGCCGCCTGCCGGCATGCAATCAGTGAGTAGGTCATGGTCGAGATTCCTCTTCAAGTTCGACGTTGGGGTTCGAGGGGATGAAACGGTGCGGCGGGGGCGGCACGATCCAGGTACCGAGACGTTCGCCGGCGACGATGCGGCCGAGCGCGCCGGGCTCGTAGCGCGTGATGACGGTGGTCGCGCCGCCGTTCGCGGCCGCGCGCGCGGCGTCGATCTTCGATTTCATGCCGCCGGTGCCGGTGGCCGTCGGCGCCGGCGAGGCCGCCGCGTGCAGCCGCGCGTCGTCGGCCGCCACCGTGCCGAACAGCGGCGCGTCGGGGTTCACGCGCGGGTCGGCGTGATAGACGCCGGGCCGGTCCGTGAAGATGATCAGCTTCGACGCGCGCAGCAGCCCGGCCAGCGCCGCGCTCAGTTCGTCGTTGCTCGGGAAGCCGGCCACCGCGGCGGTCGCGTCGTTCTCGTTGACGAGCACGATCGCGTCGCTCGCCGACAGCGCGCCGATCGCCTCGGCCAGGTGCGTGCGGGTCGGCCCGCAGCGCAGGTCGTCGGCCTTCAGCAGCATCTGCGCGGCCCGGTGGCCGTGCGGCGCGAGGCATTGCGCGAACGCGGCCATCAGGTGGAGTTGGCCGATCGCGGCCAGTCCGGCGCGCGGCAGCGCCGCCTCGCCCGGCGCCCCGCCGCCGCGCGCCACGCCCAGTTGCACGGCCCCGGACGTCGTCACCACCGGACGCAGCCCGCGCGCGCGCAGCGAGCGCAATTCCGCGCACAACGCGGCGATCAGGCCGAGGTTGGGCCGGTTCGCCTGCGTGAGCGTGCTGGTCCCGAGTTTGATGACGACGCTCGACGCGTCATGGTCTGTCTGCTTCATTTGGCGGCCCCGTTTCGCTCGGCTGGCTAGCACTGGATGATGCCGATGGCATTGGCGCGCGCAATCGCATGCGCGCGGGTCTTGACCTTCAATTTGCGCAGGACGTTCTCGATGTGGAAATTGACGGTGCGCTCCGTCACCATGAGCGTGCGGGCGATTTCCACCGAGGTCTGCCCCTCGCTGGCCTGGATCAGCACCTGCCGTTCGCGGCTGGTCAGCTTGGCGGTGGAACACAGCGGCGCGGCCAGCGCGATCTGCGCGACGAAGGCGTCGTGCGCCACCGCCAGAATCGGAAACAGCGTCATGGCGAGCGTAATCACCTCGCCGTCGCTGATCGAACCGCGCCGCCGCGCCACCGAAAACAGGCTGAGCGTGCCATTCGGCCCGCGAAACGGAAAGGTGATGCCGTGGCACAGTCCGGCGCGGAATGCGGCGCGATACAAGACCCGGCGTTTTCGATAATGCAGACGCGACCATTTAACCGGCATGCAGGCGTGAATGGCTTCGCGAAAAATCGGATCGGCATTATTTTCTATCGAATCGAGATAATCACGGATCCAGGTGTTTGAAAAGGTATCGAGCGCGGTGGTGCGCCACTCTCCGTCCGCCGATTTGCCGCGCACCCAGTAGCTGCAGAAATCGAAATCGAGCTGGCCGATGCTGGCCGCGAGAATATCGAATATCGCCGGCATGCTTTTCGCCTGTCGCAATCCGACAAAATTGCCCAGCAGCGAAGATAAAGAAGGCGCCGGCGCATTCCCGCGTGCATATTCGCTAAAATTAGACATTTTATGAGATCGCTTCTGGTTGGCCGCTCGTTTTTCTTGCCGCGAATAGTGGCATAGGCAAAGCCGTTTCATACCTGTCAAAATTCACAGGTCAATTAAAAGCAAAATCGTTGTATTGGCCTCGATGATTAAAAGAGTTAGAAAAATGAAAATCGGCGACACATCACGTCGCGCTGTCGCGGCTGGCCCGCGCGCCACCCCCGAGGCGGGCTGGACGCGCCGCGGCGAAGTGCGCGGGGCCGGTGACGGCGCAACGGAATGGAAGCTCGGCGACCTCGAATCGACTCATTCGAATCGATTCGAAAATCACAAAATCGGGAAGAGATAATGCGTGGCGCGTGGCGCGGATATCCAATCGCGCAGCCATAGTCTCAATCTCGCGACACTGGATGGCATCGATGCCGGAAATTCGCGGAACGCGGGCCGGGAGCGTGGAGGTGGGGCGTGGAGGTGGAGAGGTGCCGGGGCGCGGATCGGGGCCGCGCCGCGATCAGGCATGCGAAACGATCGGCGGGGGTGCCGGGTACGCCCGAGCGCGGGAACACGGCAGCGGGCGCGCAACCGCGTGGCGGCGGCCCCGGCCGCCGGCATGCGGGGCTTCGATCGCGGCTTTGATCAGCGTCACGATCGGTCGTGGACGCGCCGGCAAGCGGCTCGCGCCGTCGCGACGGCGCGCGGGCTAATCCGCCTGGGGCGCCGCCGCGCCCAACTTGCCGAAGTGCCACGCAAGATAGAGCCCCAGCGTGAGCGCGCCGAGCGCCAGCACCAGGCAGTCGAGGTTCGCGCCGAGCGTGACGGGATGGCTCGCGAGCCGCGCGAGCCCGAGCACGAGATTGGCCGCGCCCCACAGGAAGTTGACGGGCGCGGACGAATGGCCGACGCCGCGCGGCCTGGCGAACGGCGTCGGGAACGTCTTGCCCTGCAGCCCCGCGACGAGATGCGGGACGCTGTTGCAAAGCAAGGCGCCGGCGAGAAACAGCGTGAAGAGTGGCATCGTCGATTGCACGGAATCCGTGTCCAAGGGGAAGGAAAAGGGCGAGCCACCGGCGCGTCGGTGCGCCGGCACGCATTGCTCACACCAGCCGCACCGGCAGGCTGCGCAGCCCGCGGAACGACAGGCTCTCGGTGCGCCGCGCCTGTTGCGCGTCCACCTCGATGCCGGGATACAGCGCGGCCAGCGAGGTGAACACGATCTGCGCCTCGATGCGCGCGAGCAGCGCGCCGAGGCAGGTATGCATGCCGTGCCCGAACGACAGCACGCGCGACACGGGCCGCCGCACGTCGAGCGTGTCGGGCGCCGCGAAATGGCGCTCGTCGCGGTTCGCCGCGCCGAGCAGCGTGTAGACATAGGCGCCCTTCGGCAGCCGCTGCCCGCCGAGTTCGACGTCCTCAAGCACGGCACGCCCGGTCAGCTGCACT
Organism: Burkholderia plantarii; assembly: GCF_001411805.1. Classification (NCBI taxonomy): domain Bacteria; kingdom Pseudomonadati; phylum Pseudomonadota; class Betaproteobacteria; order Burkholderiales; family Burkholderiaceae; genus Burkholderia; species Burkholderia plantarii. The sequence continues at coordinate 3,495,984 of NZ_CP007213.1, forward strand.
GGCGCGTCGAAGCGCAACAGCTCGTTGACGGCGGCCGGCGCGATGGCGGGGTCGTCGGCCAGCAGCCGCCATTGCTCGCGCTCGCGCGACAGCGCGAGCAGGCCGTTGCCGAGCAGGTGGGTGGTGGTGGCGTGCCCCGCCGCGAGCAGCAGGATCAGGTTCGCGATCAGCTCGGACTCGTCCAGGCGGTCGCCGGCTTCCTCGGCCGCGAGCAGGTCGCTGAGCATGTCGTCGCCCGGCTCGCGCCGGCGCTCGCGAATCAGCTCCGCGAAATACGCGCCGAACGCGGCGATGCCGGCCTCCGCGCGCGCCGTCTCCGCGTCCGACAGCACCCGGCCGCTGATCACGCTGCCGAACGCGAGCGACCAGTCGTGCAGCTGCGCATGCGCGTCCATCGGCACGCCGAGCACCAGCGCGATCACCATCACCGGCAGCGGCACCGCGAACTCGCTGACGAAGTCGATCGTGCGCCCCGCCTGGGCCGCCAGCATCCGGTGCGCGAGCGCCTCGATGCGCGGCCGGAAGGTGTCGAGCCGGCGCGGCGTGAAGGCCTTCGCGAACAGCTTGCGCAGCCGCGTGTGATCGGCGCCGTCGAGGAACAGCATCTGCTTCGACAGCGTGCGGCGGATCGCCTGCTCGGTGCGGCTCTCGTCGTCGATGCCGCCCAGCCGCGCCGCCGAGAAACGCGCGTCGTCGAGCACCGCCACCACGTCGGCGTGACGCGAAACGATCCAGCCGTTGCCGTTCGGGTCCGCGTGGACCGGGCTCTCGTCGCGCAGGCGGCGGTACAGCGGATAGGGATCGGCACGCCAGCGCGGCTGGAACAGATCGTAGAGGGAAACCTGCTGAATCTCGGGATCGGACATGGGGGGCTCCGGACTGCCGAAAGAGGAGGGTAAGCGAATCGTCGGGCGGTACTTCACCAGCGTTGACGATCCTACGCGAGCGGCACGGCGGTGTCTCGCGCCGCGTGTTTCAACCTATTTCACATTGCCATTTTCCTAATTTAGTTAGGCAAACGGCGAAGTCCGTCTACCGCCCGGCGGGTTGTCCCGCCTCGAACGGCGCCAGCATGCGCAGGAAGCCTTCCACCAGCCAGGCGAAGCTGGCGTCGCGGCTGACCGGATGGTTCAGCGCGCCCGAGGCTTCCAGCGAGACGAAGCCGTGGACCAGGCTGCGCATGCCGCGCAGCGCATGCACGCCGTCCGGCCCGGACAGGTCGTAGCCCTGCAGCGATGCGATCAGCGTCTGCTTCAGGCGCTCCATCGCGTCGCGCCAGCCGGCATCGGACTTCGGCGGCGTCGGCACCATCGCGGCGTACAGGCCCGGGTTCTTGCGCGCGAAGCCGCGATAGCCGTTCATCAGGGCCCGCACCGCGTCCGGCCCCGCCTTGCCCGCCGTGAGCCGCGCCACGCCCTGTTCGAGCTCGCGCAGGGCGTGCAGCGCCAGCAGGCGCCGCACCGCGGCGATGCCGTCGACGTGCGCGTAGAGCGAGGGCGGACGAATCCCGAGCGCGGCGGCCAGCTCGTTCATCGAGAGCCCGTCGATCCCGTTGCGGTTCGCGAGCGCCGTGGCCTCGGTGCGGATGCGTTCGATATCGACCTTCATGGTGCCGCCTGCCTGCTCGTAAAATGACGTTCGGATATTACCTAATCGAATTAGGATTTGGCAACACCGCGCGCGGTGGCGGACATCCCCGGGCCGCTCACCTTTCCAATACATTCCATTACAAAACTCCCGCGCGAAACGGCCCGCCGGCGCGGAATAAGCGCGGCCAAACCTTGTTCACCCGGCTGCAGTCCCCTTCCCTCGATCAAGGACCGTCAACATGACCCGGCCCGCCGACACGCATCGCCGTTCGTTTCTTTGCGCCGCCACGCGGCTGACCGTGGCCGGCGCCGTGGCGCCGATGGTCGGCCTGCCGGCCGCCGCCACCGCCGCCGACATGGCCGTGCCCGACACGAATGCCGCCCGCGACGCCGCGGGCAACGAATACGGCGAAGCCACCGCGCGACGCTCGCTCGACGCGCTCGAAAGCGCCTATGGCGCGCATCCGGGGCAGCGCCGCAACCATACGAAGGGAGTGGGCGTGACGGGCCGCTTCGTCGGCAACCCGGCGGCGGCGTGGTCGCGTTCGCTGCTGTTCAGCGGGGAGACGATCGAGGTGGTGGGCCGCTTCTCGCTCGCGGGCGGCGACCCCGGGGCGGCCGACACGGAGCGCAGCACGCGCGGCGTGGGCCTGCAGTTCCGCCTGCCCGGCGGCGCGCTGCAGCACATGGCGATGCTGCACACGCCGATGTTCTTCGCGACGATGCCGAAGACCTTCATCGACAAGTTCTTCGCGCTGACGCCCGAGCCCGCCACCGGCAAGCCGGACCCGGCCGTGTTCAAGGCGTTCCTCGCCTCGCACCCCGATCACGCCGCGCAGGCCCACTTCCTCGGCACCGTCAATCCACCCTGGAGCCATGCGAGCTGCGCGTTCTACGGCATCCACACGTTCCGCTTCGTGGACGGCCGGGGCAAGGTGACGATGGTGCGCTGGCGCTTCGTGCCGCGCGACGGCGAACGCGCGCTCGGCGACGACGAAATGCGGGCCGCGCCGCACGATTTCCTCGAGGCGCGGCTGACGGAGCGGCTCGCGCGCGGCCCCGCGCAGTGGGACATGATCGTCTCGATCGGCGAACCGGGCGACCCCGTCACGAATCCCACGCTGCCCTGGCCGAAGGAGCGCCGCGAGATCCATGCCGGCACGCTGACGCTCACGCACGCGATGGCGCAGGAGCACGCGCCGAGCCACGGCATCAACTTCGATCCGCTGGTGATGGCCGACGGCATCGAGCCGAGCGACGATCCGATCCTGCTGTTCCGCTCGCCGTCATACGGGCTGTCGTACTCGCGGCGCCTGCGCAGGGTCTGAGCCGCGCGCGCAACGCGCATCACGTCACGATCACGCCGGGGTCTCCCGATAGTTCGCGAGCTTCGACATCTGGCCGATGCCGGGATTGAAGCAGTTGCACGGATCGAGCGCGCGATAGAAGCCGGCCAGCGCGGGCTTGGCCGGGTAGAGATGGCCGACGTTGTGCTCGGCCGGATACTCGGCGCCGCGGCGGTCGAGCAGCGTCCACATGCGGTGCTCGACGTCGAGGCAGTCATGGCCCTTCCTGACGATGTAGTCCTGGTGGAACACGTGGCAGAGGAAGTGGCCGTAGTAGAGCTTGATCGCGATGGTGTCCTCGATCTCGCGCGGCAGCGTCTCGACCCAGTCGCGATCGTTGCGGCGCAGCGCGATGTCGAGCGCGACGATGTCCTCCACGGTGTCGGCGTGGATGGCGCGGTAGCGCACCGCCGCGCCGGCCGCCGCGAAGCGGTGCAGGAACGCCTTGGCGCCTTCCCCGGCGGTACATTCGAACCAGTCGCCGGACGCATTGGCGAAGAACGCGGCGAGCCGCGTGCGCGCTTGCCCGGCGCCGTCGGCCGACACCTTCAGCATCAGGTGATGCTCGAAGCGGTCGCGAAACGCGTTCATGCGCGGCGGCAGATGGCTCGGGAACAGCCGGCTCGCGGCCTGCAGCACGCGGTCGCTCAGGTGCCGCGGCAGGAAGCCGAAGCGGCCGGCCAGCGCGTCGAAGCGGCTCTTCAGCGCGAACAGCGCCGGCAGCCGCGCGGTGCCGAGATGGTGGATCGCGAGGAAGGTGTCCTTGCCGTAGCGCTCGGCCACGTCGTAGGCGTCGCGATGCATGTACTCGCCCGAGATCGGCAGGTGCGCGAACTCGCCGAGCGCGATCCTGCGCAGCTCGGTCAGCTCGGCCGGATCATTGGTGCCGACGTAGAACACCCGGGTATCGCGCTCGGCCGCGAACGTGTCGAGCCGCACCGCGAACACCATCAGCTTGCCGGCCGAGCCCGACGCCTCGTGCAGGCGTCGCGGATCGGCGTTGTAGCGGGCCGGCGTGGCGGCATCGATGCGGCGCACCTCGTCGGCATAGCGATGGTCGGACGCGGCGCCCGCGTCGTGGCGCACGTCGGCGTCGGAGAACGCGCGGCGCCCGAGGCGTTCGAGCATCTCCTCCGGCGCGTCGCCGAGCTCGATGCCGAGATGGTTGACGAGCGCGAGCCGGCCCTGCTCGTCCACGCGCGCGAACACGGCCATCTCGGTGTAGGCCGGCCCGCGCCGTACCAGCGCGCCGCCCGAGTTGTTGCAGACGCCGCCGAACACCGAGGCGCCGATGCAGCTCGACCCGATCACCGAATGCGGCTCGCGGCCGAGCGGCTTGAGCACTTTCTCGAGCTGGTCGAGCGTGGCGCCGGGCAGGCACACCACCTGGCGGCCCTCGTCGATCACATGCACCGTCTTCATGCGCGTGGTGCTGACGATCACGATGTCGCGATCGTAGCCGTCGCCGTCCGGCGTCGAGCCACCGGTCAGGCCCGTGTTCGAGGCCTGCGTGATGACGGCCGCGCCGGCCGCGACGCAGGCTTCCAGCACGCGCCATTGCTCGACCAGCGTGCCCGGCCGCGCCACCGCCAGCGCGCGGCCGGTGCCGAAGCGGAAACCCGTGCGATAGCGGCGCGTGGCCGCCTCGCCCGTCAGCAGGTGGCGTGCGCCGACGATATCGCGCAACGCCGCCAGCAGCGCCGCGCCGCCGCGCCCGCCGGCGCCGTTCGCCGGGTTCGTCTGGTTCGTACCGTCCTTGCCTGCCGCCATCGTGCTCTCCGTCTGATCAAGGGCCGCGACGGGCGCCCTGCCGCCGGCCGGCCCATTCGCCGGTGCCGCGCATCGGTTCGCCCGTCGCATGAACGGCAGCTTAGAATTGCGCCGGCCATGAGTCCAATATCTTGACAACACGATTCGGAGACGAAAACGATATGGAATTTCGTCAGCTGCGTTATTTCCTGGCCGTTGCCGAGCATCTGCACTTCACCGAGGCGGCTGCCGCGCTCGGCATCGCGCAGCCGCCGCTGAGCCAGCAGATCCTCAAGCTCGAACGCGAGATCGGCACGCCGCTGTTCATCCGGCATCCGCGCCGCGTGGAGCTGACCGAAGCGGGCAGGCTGCTGCGCGAGCGCGCGCGGCGCCTCGTGGACGACGCGCAGCAGGCGCTGCTGGCCACGCGTGACGCGGGGCGCGGCGAGACCGGGCGGCTCTCGCTCGGCTTCGCCGGCTCGACGGTGTTCCATCCGGCGATCGCCCAGACCATGCAGCGCTTCCGGCATGCCTACCCGCGCGTGGCGGTGGGCTGCGAGGAGAGCAACAGCGTGGCGCTGCTGGAGAAGGTGGGCGCGGGCCGCATCGACGCCGCGCTGGTGCGCATGCCGCTGCAATGCGGCGAGCTGGTGGTGGAGCCGCTGGCGGACGAGGAGATGATCGCGGTGCTGCCGAACGGGCACCGGCTCGGCCGGCGCAAGCAGATCGACCTGGCCGACCTGGCCGGCGAACCGTTCATCGTGTTCCCGCGCGGCATCGGGCCGAACCTCTACGACTCGATCATCGGGGCCTGCCACGCGGCCGGCTTCGCGCCGTCGATCGGCATGGAATCGCCGCAGATCTCGTCGGCCGGCAATCTCGTGTCGGCCGGCTTCGGCGTGGCGATCGTGCCGGCCTCGATGCGGCAGGTGCAGGTGGCCGGCGTGTCGTTCCATGCGCTGCGGGGCCGCCCGCTCGCGACCGGCATCGCGCTGGTCCACCGGCCGCGCGAGCGCGCGCAGACGGTACGCAACTTCGTGCGGATCCTGCGGCAGCATCGGAGCGGCACCGGCAATACGGGCGCCGCCTGAGGTCAGCGCGGCGCCGTTTCCTCCAGATACACCATGGCGCCGCCCGTCCCTTCCGCCCCTTCCGCCGCCTCGATGCGAACCGCCCCGCGCGCGCCGGCCACGCGCTCGAAGTCGGCGGCGCTCAGGCACACCACCGGCACCGCCAGCGCATACAACTCCGCGGCGACGATCGCGCCGATCGAGATGATGAGGTCGCGCTCGCGCAGGATGATGCCGACCGGGCCGGTGCCGTTGCGGATCGCTTCGGCCAGCACGCTGCTGCTCGAACTCGAGCCTTTCGCGTGCGCCATCACCATGATCTTCCCGGCCAGCGTCGCGCCGTGCTGCGGATGCGTGCGGTCGATGATGCGTCCGGGCCCGGCGTCGTAGCCGCCCCAGAAGCTCAAGGGCTGTTCCAGCAGGATGGTTTGCGCGCGGACGCTGCCGTGGACGAGGACGTCGCCGGACAGGGCCACGGCGAATGCCGCGGTGCCGGCCGGTGCGGCGCGGACGATTTTCCGGACCTCATCCATGGAACCGCACCTTCCCTTCGTAGGCCGACTGCACGCACTCGCTCATGCTGCCGTAGGCGACGCTCACGCCGATGTTGGCCGGCGCATACGCGGCCCACTTCCCTGAATTCGTCATGACCAGCCCGCTCAGCTTTTTCATGACCGGCGTGATGTAGGTGCAGGTATCGACGACGATCTGGATACCGCGCGCCGCGAGTTGCTGCGCCAGGCCGATCTGCTCCAGCTCCCACAGGATGAAGCGGCTGGTGTTCACGTAGAAATCGGCGCGCGGCTTACCTTCGTGCGCTGCGAGCAGGCTCGCGAGCCGCCGGAATTCCGCCAGCGAGAAATGCGGCGTGCCGAGCGACACCGCCACGAGGTCATCGCCGTCGCGGCCGTTGTTCAGCGTGCCGCGGATCGCGTCGAGATCGGCCAGCGAGACGCTCAACTCCCGGAGCGGCGCCTGGTGTTGCAAGGCCGCGTCGAGCGTGGGCGCCTCGGGCGTCACGCCCACGGCATGGAACAGCGCCACTGCGCCGCTCGAGGCCGCGGCGGCGCCGAGCGCCTTCAGCTCGTCCTCGCTCGTGTCGTCGGGCAGGCCGACGATGACCGGCACCACGGCGCCGGCGATCCTGCCCACCAGCAGGCCGAGCGCCGCGAAATGGATGTCGCGCGACGGCAGACGGGAAAAATCCGCCACGCGAAACACGATCCGGCCGGCGCGGTTCGCGGTGACGTGCAGCCCCGCATGGGGCGCCCGCCCGGTGATCGCCGCGGCCAGATCGAGGAAATCGCCGTAGCGGCTGGTCCTCGCGCCCAACACCGAATTGGCGAAGACGATCGCGTTCGATTCGGCCCAGGCGATCTGATCGCCCTGGCGGGGACGGTGCTTCAGCTGGTACGGCGCGCAGGTGAAGCTGGACTCGCATCCGAGCAGCAGATGCGCGTCCATCAGGCGTCGCGCGTCACGCTGGATGGCGCGGTCGCCGTGATACAGCTCGGGATGGATCAGGTCCAGCGAGCCGACGTTCAAGGTCGTCGGCACCGCCACCCTCGCGCCGGCCGAGACGAACCGCTCGACGAAGTCGAGGCTGGTCTGGCCGTGATAGAGGCAGCCGTCGATATGCGCGGACGTGATGTCGATCAGGTCCGGCGCCGACATCACGTCCGCGGTTCGGGCGACGATACGCATCGCCCGGGCCGGGCCGTCACCCAGTTCGCCGCCCAGCATGGCCTTGTCGCGCTCGCTCAACCGCAGCATCCGTGCTCTCCCCCGTGTCGGTACGGGCAAGGCCCGTGTTCGATGTAGCGGGAATGTACAACTGGAACGGATTTCTGTCCATGCTGGTTTTTCACCGTCCACTTCTTGCACGGTCCGTCGAATTTTCCTGAACGAGAGGCGGCCGGCCTGGCTCAAGTGGATTGAAACGAAACCAGACTCGTTCGCCGTCGGCCTGCGTCTCCAGCGTCTTGCCGCCCCGTTCCGCCATGGCGAACATGACGGGGCGCGGCGCCCGGCCCGTGGCCGTCACGCGGTATCCCGGCGCGGTGGTCGGCATGGCCCACGAGATCACGCCCGGCCGGCGCGCCGTGCCGCCCCCCTGGATCCACGGGATCCCGTGAATTCACCTCACGCCCGCTCGCGCCATTGAGCGATCCACGCCTCGCCGTTCACGACCACCAGCCCCACGCACACGAACACCGCCCCCACCATGAACGCGGCGCTCAGTTGCTCGTTCAGCAGCACGACGCCCCACACCACGCCGAACAGCGGCGTCATGAACGACAGCACGCCGAGGCGCGCGGCCAGGTACCGGCGCAGCATCGTGAACCAGACCAGGAAACTCACGAAGCAGACGAACACGGTCTGAAAAATCAGACTGGTCCACAGCATCGGCGAGGCGTGAAAGCGCGTCTGGCCGAGCAGCATGGCGGCCGGCAGCAGGATCACGAACGCGCCGGCCAGCTGGTAGAACAGCGTCTGCGTGGCGGGGGCCTCGCTGATGCGGCTGGTGCGCACCGCCACCGTCGTCATGCCCCAGGCGGCGGCGCCGCCCAGGCCGAGCAGGTCGCCCAGCATCCAGGTGGTTCGCGCCGGCCCGTGGTCGAGCCACGCCGGCATCAGAAACGCGATCGCCACGCCGAGGAAGGCAAGCCCCATCCCGCTCCATTGCAGCCGGCTCATCCGCTCGTCGGGCAGGCGCAGATGCAGGCCGAGCGCCGCGAACAGCGGCGCCGTGTAGAGGAACACGACCATGTGCGATGCGCTGGTCCAGATCAGGCCCTGCGCCACGAACAGGAATTCGAGCGCGAACAGCAAGCCGACCACCACCGCCGACGGCAGCATCCGCCCCGTCAGCCAGCGGTCGCGCGCCACCACGCGCGCGTAAAGGAACACCAGCGCGGCGGCCGCGCCGGAACGCAGCGCGAGCTGGAAGATCGGCGCCGCGTCGGCCGCCGACGCCTTGACCGCCACCTGCTGCAGGCTCCACGTCATGCACAGCGCGACCATGACGAGTACCGCCCGACCGTCCACTGCCTTCCTCATCTGTGGCTATCCCGAACGAAACGGAGCACAGTATCGACCGAATCATTTAGCACGATATAGTGCGAAACCGACATTCGATCGAGCGAGGAAGCCAGCGCATGAAACGCGGCATACCGGCCCCCACCGCCCACCTGCGGCTGCCGCCGTTCACCGACGCGCTGCCGGCCCCGGTCTTCTTCCGGACCGAGCGCATGCCCGCGCACGCGACCTATCCGGTCCTGCGCCACACCTGGGGGGAGTTCGTCTATTCGTTCAGCGGGGTGACCGAGGTGAAGGCCGGCTCCGCGCACTTCATCGCGCCGCCGCATCTGGGTTTGTGGATCGCGCCGGAGGTCGAACACACGGGCTTCAATCATCACGAGGCCGTGCATTGCTCGGTCTACATCCGTCGCGACCTGTGCCACGGCATGCCCGACGATTCCTGCGCGGTGATGGTGAGCCCGCTGGTCCGCGCGATGCTCGAGCACCTGCGCGACCTGGCCGACACGCCGGAGCGGCGCGCCGCCCGCGCGCGGCTGCTGCGCGTGCTGGTCGATCAGCTCTCGACCTGCCGGACCACCGGCAGCTTCGTGCCCCACAGCGACGACGAGGAACTGAACCGGATCCTGCAGCTGCTGCGCGACGACCCGGCCGACAATCGCACCATCGCCGAACTGGCGGCCGTGGTGAAGCTGGGCGAACGCACGCTGATGCGCCGCTGCCAGGCCGAACTGGGGATGTCGCTGACGGAATGGCGCCAGCGCCTGCGCTTCGTGGCCGCGCTGCCGATGCTCAGGAGCGGGCGCAGCGTCGAATCGGTCGCCTTCGATCTCGGCTACGCGTCGTCGTCGGCCTTCATCGCGATGTTCCGGCGCCTGACGGGATCGAGCCCGAAGCGCTTCGTTGCGTGACGGGCGTGGCGCCCGGCACCCGTCACGCGCATGGCGCCGGCGCGGCCCCGGCCTGCCACTCGGCGCCGGGCGCGGACACCGAGTCGAACGCGGGCTTCGCGAACAGATAGCCCTGCATCAGCGAGACCCCATGCGCCGCGAAGAAATCGCGCTCGCCATTCGTCTCGACACCTTCGGCAATGATGCGCACGCCCATCTCGCGGCACATCGAGATCACGCCCCGCACGATGCTTTGCCTCGCGGCATTGGTGTCGATGCCGCGCACCAGATCCATGTCCAGCTTGACGAGGTCCGGCTGGAAGTCGGCCAGCAGCGTCAGCCCGGAAAATCCCGCGCCGAAGTCGTCGATCGCGGTCTGGAATCCGAAGCTGCGATACGACCGGAAAATGTTCACCAGATGCGAGCGGCCGAGGATGTTCTCGCCCTCGACCGTTTCGAAGATGATGCGATCGCTCGGGAACCGGAATTTCTCGGCGGCTTCGAGCGTGCTGCGGATGCAGGCCTCCGGCCGATAGACGGCGTTCGGCATGAAATTGATCGAGAGATGCCCGTCGATGTTCAGCGCCGCGGCCTGTTCGATGGCCGAGGTCCGGCAGAGCTGGTCGAAGTGATAGCGATTGGCCTCGTCGACCTTTTCGAGCACCGACGCGGCCGGCTCGCCGTTGGGGCCGCGAACCAGCGCCTCGTGCGCGTAGGCGGTGCCGGTGCCGGTGTCGACGATCGGCTGGAACGCGAACCTCAGTTTTCCGAACTGACCGGACGGCGTCCGGCAGCCGGTGCATTGGGCCGGCGCGGCGCTGTCCCCCGGCTGGATGAGGATGGGTTTGTCATTCATGCAATCTCCGATGACGCGCAGGACTGGCGTGCTGATCTACGTCTTATCGGCCGGAAACGCGGCAAGCTTGACCGTACCGGCATCGGCGGCCGGGCGCGGGCGCCCGCGCCGGCGGCGCTCGTCGGGCAGGGCGCCTGTCTCGCGCGGGCCGGCGACTGCATGGCCCGTCACGGCGTCACGGGCCGCCAGCCCTGCACGGGCGGCCTGCCGATCGCGAGCGGCATCGGCACGATCGACTCGATCAACATCAGCCGGACCGGCGGGCGGGGATCGGCCACTACACCGAGCCGCAGTTCGCGGCCGCGCCGCGCCGCGGGATCCGGGCCGACGGCTCGCGCCTGTATCCGGCGATGCCGTATCCGTTCCGCGCGACGATCCCGGACAGCGACATCCACGCGCCCTACACGGACTTCATGCGCGGCGCCGCGCCGAGGCGCATGAACGCCGCCGATCCGCCGGGCCTGGTCGCGGTGATCCTGCGCGGCGCGCCCCCGCCGTCCACCGCCGCCGCGCCCCCGTCGCTGCCGATGCCGGACTTCGCCGGCCGCCTGAACGACGACGAGCTCGCGCAGCTGGCGACGTTCGTGCGCGGCAGCTGGACCAACCACGCGGCGCCGGTGAGCGCCGGCCAGGTCGCGAAGCCACGCGAGGCGCGGGCCGGCAAGCCGTGGCCGGCGGCCCGCGCCTCGCCGATCTCGCCATCGCCCCGTACCGCCGCGGGGCGATGGCCAGGGTTCACGCGCCCGTTGCGGCGCATCACGCGGCGAGCCCCGGGCCCGTCGCGCCCCCCCAGCCCGACGCCACCCCGGAACATGCCGGCGGCTTCACGCGCTTGGGCGAAATCGATCGAAATCCCTTACCGCCCGGAAGATTCGGCGGTTTCACTCGAACCTTCGTTCGGCCTCCGACGCAATCCCCCCACATAGGTTTCTTTCGAATGCATGCGGCAATTTGCCACATAAAAAATAGCTCTCCGTATTCATGGATAAATCGAGTCGCGATCGAATTCTTATTCACGATAAAGGTGAACGAACGACCAGACCGGCATGAACAAAGGCCGCCGTCGTTATTGCGCCGCATTGCGACAAAAATCGGGCGCGCCGCGTCATTGGCTTGGCCAAAAAAAATTTAAAGATTTTCTTCCCCTGCCGTAAACACGCCTGAGAGATAGTGCTCGGGGCCTGCAGTTTCTTCAGCCGCTCGATCGCGTGTCCGTGCCGGGACATCTGTGATCGCGCATCGAGCCGAATTCGCCATCGACGGCTGATAAGGACAGGTCGCCATCGGCATGGGTTCGGTCCCTGGAGAAAGGAATGCACTAGTAACAAGCATCCTTGACAAGGAAATGCACCATGAAAATTTCCGACCTGAAAATCGGGGTTCGTCTAAGCGCGGCGTTCGGAATCGTCGTCGTGCTGCTGATCGGCACCACGCTGCTCGGCATCGGCCATATCGAATCGAGCGTGGACCGGATGAACGGCATCGTCGGCCAGCGTTATTCGCTGATCGCCACGAGCACCCAGATCAAGAACAACGGCTACAAGGCCAATGCCATTCTCAGCAACCTGCTGCTGGCCACCAATGCGGATCAGGCGAAAAAGTACATGGATGACTATGCCGTCATCCGCAAATTGAACGCCGACACCTACGCGAAATTCGAAAAGCAGCTGACCGACGAGCCAAGCCGCGCGCTGTTCAAGAGCCAGTTCGAGGCGCGCAGCGCCTATGGCCAGAGCGTCAAGAAATTCTTCGAGCTGGTGGCCGCCAACGACCACGACGGCGCGCGCGATCTCTACCAGGGCGACATGGCGCGCCTGCAGGACGATTACTACACGCTGGTCGACAAGATGGTGGACTTCCAGGCCGGCGAGATGAACAACGACGTCGCCAATGCCACCGCCGACGGCCGTCGGGCCAAGCTGCAGATGGGCGTGATCGCGCTCTGCGCGCTGCTGGTGTCGGTGCTGACCGGCTGGTTCATCACGCGCAGCATCACGCGGCCGATCAACGGCGCGGTGGCGCTGGCCGAGGCCGTGGCGAGCGGCGACCTCACGCACCGGCTCGACGTGACCGGCCGCGACGAGGTCTCGCGCCTGCTGGCCGCGCTCGGCAGGATGACCGAGAGCCTCAACACCATCGTCGGCAACGTGCGCGGCGGCACCCACGCCATCACGCTGGCCTCGCAGGAAGTCGCGAGCGGCAACATGGATCTGTCCACGCGCACCGAGCAGCAGGCGAGCGCGCTGGAACAAACCGCCGCCGCGATGGAACAGCTCACCTCCACCGTCAAGCACAACGCCAGCAACGCGCAGCAGGCCAACCAGATCGCCGGCGACGCCTCGGCGGTGGCCGTGAAGGGCGGCGAGGCGGTGGACCGCGTGGTGCAGACCATGAACGCGATCGATGCATCGTCGCGCAAGGTGGTGGAGATCATCAGCGTGATCGAGGGCATCGCGTTCCAGACCAACATCCTCGCGCTGAACGCGGCCGTGGAAGCGGCGCGCGCCGGCGAGAACGGGCGCGGCTTCGCGGTGGTGGCGGGCGAGGTGCGCAGCCTCGCGCAGCGCAGCGCGGTGGCGGCCAAGGAAATCAAGACGCTGATCGACGATTCGGTGAGCCACGTCGGCTTGGGCACCGGCATCGTCGAGCAGGCCGGCGAGACGATCCGGCAGGTCGTCAAGAGCATCACGGCGGTGTCGTCGATCGTCAACGAGATGAGCGCGTCGAGCCGGGAGCAGAGCGACGGCATCGAGCAGATCAACCACGCCATCACGCAGATGGACCAGGTCACGCAGGAAAACGCGGCACTGGTCGAGGAAAGCGCGGCCGCCGCCCAGGCGCTGCGCAACCAGGCCGACGCGCTGACCGGCACCGTGGCCGCGTTCCGGCTCGACGGCGACGCGCGCCGCCCCGGCGCCGCGATGGCCCGCCCTTCACAACAGGCAGCCCTCATGCCGCTGCTCTCTCCGACCTGAGAGCCGGTTGATCAATCAGAGGTGACCGGCATCAGAGACGGAGACACGGCCCGCGCACGGGCCGATGACGTATGACGGAGCGTCGTGGCAAAGCAAGGCAGGCGCTCCGGCCGGATCGCCATCCGTTGGTACGCCCATTTCTGTCGAATTGGTTCGGGAATGGTCAGGGAAGGCGCGTGCCGGAGTCCGGATGACGAGATTCGATTAACCGATTCTGTCCATACAGGCACTCGTCATGTTCAGCCGATATCCCGAATACGCGACACCCGCCGGTTTTGTCCACACCGAGGTGCGAGACGCTTCGCAAAGCGCGAAGCCCTTGCTGATCGGCCGTTTCGTCGATGCGCACCGCCACGCCGGCTACCGCGTGGCCGACATCGATCCGCTCAGGCTCGCCCCGCCGCCCCACGTCCCCGAACTCGATCCGGGCTTTCACGGGCTCACGCCCGACGAGCCGCTCGACACGCCGCTGGTCGGCTTCGAGACGGCGCGCACCGTCGGCGAGCTGGAGCGGCAACTCAAGCATCGCTATTGCGGCGCGCTCGCGCTCGATTGCAGCGGCGTGCGCGATGAAACGCGACGACGCTGGCTGTTCGGCCGGCTCGAGTCCGGCGAGGCGAACCGCGCGCCGGCGCCCGAGCGGCGGCACGCCGTGCTGGCCCAGCTGCTCGCGGCCGAAACCTGGGAGCGCACCGTGGCCGGGCGCTTCGCCGGCGCGAAGCGCTTCTCGCTCGAAGGCTGCGAGAGCCTGATCCCGCTGCTCGGCGCCGTGATCGACACCGCCGGCCGCCATGGCGTCAGCCGGCTGTTCCTCGGCCTGCCGCATCGCGGCAGGCTCAACGCGCTCGTCAACGTGATGGGCGTGAGCGCGACGGAGATCCTGGCCCGGCTCGACCCCGACTCGACGCTCGCCGCGACGCAGGCCGACCTGCCCTACCACCTCGGCGGCGTCGCCCGCCGGCCCACGCCGCACGGCGAGATCACGGTGCAGCTGGCGCACAACCCGTCGCATCTGCAAAGCGTCTACCCGGTGGTGGTCGGCATGGCGCGCGCCCATCAGGACGCGCACGGCGAGGCCGCCTGCCTGCCGGTGGTGGTGCATGGCGATGCCGCGTTCGCCGGCCAGGGCGTCGTGAGCGAGACGCTCAACCTGGCGCGCAACGCCGGTTATTCGCCGGCCGGCACCCTGCATGTGATCGTCAACAACCAGATCGGCTTCACCACGCCGAACCGCATGGACGCCGAGGCGCACGCCTATTGCACCGACGTGGCGCGCGGCGTCGACGCGCCGGTGGTGCGCGTCAACGCCGACCGGCCGGACGAGGTGCTGCACGCCGTGGCGATCGCGTTCGACTACCGGATGACCTTCCACGCCGACATCGTGATCGACCTGATCGGCTATCGCCGCCTCGGCCATTCCGAGCACGACATCCCCGCGCTCACGCAGCCGGTGCTGCAGGCCGCGATCGGCGCGCATCCGGGCGTGGTCGAGCTGTATCACGCCTCGCTCGACGGCGTGGCGCCGCTCGACGCGCTGCGCGAGGCGGCCGCGCAGGCGCTGCTGCGCGAAGGCGACGACGAGGCACCGCCTTCGGCCGATCCCGCCGCCCACGCCGCCGCGCGGCCGCTGCACGCGCTGTCGCCCGCGCGGCTGCGCGCGCTGACCGATGCGCTCACGCGCGTGCCGCCCGGCGCGCGCATCCACGAGTTCGTCGCCCGGCTGATCGGGCGCTGGCGCGAGACGGCCGCCGGCGACGCAAACCAGGTGGACTGGAGCTTCGCCGAGAACCTGGCCTACGCGTCGCTGCTCGACGACGGCTTCGGGGTCCGGCTCTCGGGCATGGACGTCGGGCGCGGTACCTTCATGCACCGGCAGGCCGTGTGGCATCTGCAGGACGGCGGCGCCAACGCCGGCGAACTGCACACGCCGCTCACCGCGATCGCCGCGCATCAGGGCAGGTTCGACATCGTCAATTCGCCGCTGACCGAGGAAGCCGTGCTCGGCTTCGAGTACGGCTACAGCGTCGCGGCGCGCGACGCGCTGACGATCTGGGAAGCGCAGTTCGGCGATTTCGTGAACGGCGCGCAGGTGTTCGTCGATCAGTACATCGCGGCCGGCGAGCAGAAGTGGGGCTACCGATCGCGGCTGACGGTGCTGCTGCCGCACGGACACGAGGGCGTCGGTCCCGAGCATTCGAACGGCTATCTCGGCCGCTTCCTGCAACTGTGCGCGGACGACAACCTGCGCGTGGTGTGCCCGTCCACCTCGGCGCAGTGGTTCCACCTGCTGCGCGGGCAGGCGGCGGCGCGGCAGCCGAAGCCGCTCGTCGTGATGTCGCCGAAATCGCAGCTGTACGGCAACGCGCGTTCGCACTCGACCGTGGCCGATCTGCTCGACGGCACGTTCGCCACCGTGATTCCGGACGCGTCGGTGGTCGATCCGGCATGCGTGAGGAAGGTCGTGCTGTCGAGCGGCAAGTTGCATTACGCGCTGCGGGAAGCCCGTGACGCGGCCGGCGATGCCGGCGTCGCGCTGGTGCGTGTCGAACAGCTCTATCCGTTCCCGCAGCTGGAGCTGGCCTGCGCGCTCGCCGCGTTCGGCAACCTGGAGACGGTCGTCTGGGCGCAGGAGGAGGACGTGAACCAGGGAGCGTGGCGGTTCGTGCGCGACGAGCTGGAAGCGGTGCTGCCGGCGGGCTGCCGCCTGAGCGCGGTGTGCCGGACGCTGACGGCGGCGGGCGCGCACTCCTCCGTGCGTGCGCATCAGGCCGAGCAGCAGCGGCTGGTGGCGCAGGCGCTCGGGCCTCGCGAGGCCGTGATCGGGACCGACGCGGCGCCGACCGTTGCCGGAGCCGCCGAGCCTGCCGTGGAAGCCGCCGTCCACGATTGACGCGCGCCACGCGCGTGGTCTGAAGGCTGCCCCGTGACGCGTCATGAGCCGTCACGGGGCGTCACGCTACCGGCGCCGGCGTCCGCCCTCACTCGTATCCCGCCGCGTTGTCACGGTGCATCAGCGCGACCGAGCGGCTCGTCTGCTTCAGCAGCAAGCGCGGCGCGAGCCGGCTGCCGAGCTTCAGCACGTTCGCGAGGCCGGGCCGGATCTCCAGCACGTCGCGGCGCAGCCCCGCGAGCGCGCGGTCGGCCAGCGTCGCCACCGGCATCGGCTTGACGCCGGCGGTTTCCTCGGTCGAGAAGTCGCCATGGAACAGCGGCGTGTCGGTGCCCGGCGGCGCCAGTTCGAACACCCGGATCGCCGTGTTCGACAGTTGCGCGCGCAACGACAGCGTGAACGCGTGGACCGCCGCCTTGCTCGCGCTGTAGACGGGCGAGATCGGCATCGGCACGAACGCGAGTCCCGACGAAACGTTGACGATCGCCGCGTTCGGCCGCCGCTTCAGGTGCGCGATGAACTGCAGCGACATCCAGATCGTGCCGTTCAGGTTGGTCTGCACCTCGCGCGTCACGTCGGCCAGGTCGAAGCCGGGCCGCTGCAGGTCGAGCTTGCGCATGATGCCGGCGCAGTTGATCAGCTGGTTGGTGGCGGGAAATGCCTGCAGCACCTGCTCGTGCAGCCGTCGCACCTGGTCGGGGTCGCCGACGTCGGCGCGCAGCGCCGCAAGCCCCGGCAGCCGCTCGCGCAGCGCCGCGAGCGCGGCCTCGTCGCGCCCCGCCACGATCACGCGGTTGTCGAGCGCATGCAGGCGCTCGGCCAGCGCGAGGCCGATGCCCGAGGTGCCGCCGGTGATCAGGATCGTGTTGCCGGAAAGCTTCATGATGGGGTTCCGTCGGGAAGGTCGCGCGTCCGGCTCACAGGTACATGCAGGGCGAGAAGCAGGTCACGCTCGGCGAGCGGACGTTTAGGTATGCCGAGCAACACGCGCTGGTAGTGAGCCTGGAGCTGCCGCTGCTGGGCGGTGTCACGCGCGCGAGCCGCAGCGCGCCGTATCTCGGCTTCATCCTCGAGTTCGACCTGCGCATCATGCGCCATGTGATCGACACGCTGCGGCTGCCGGTGCCGCGCGGCGGCGAGGCGTCGCTCGGGTTGTTCGTGGACGAGATGGACGACGCGCTGATCGGCTGCCTCACGCGCCTGATCGAGGCGCTGCCGGTGCCGCACGCGGCGCAGCTACTTTATCCCGGCATCATGACCGAGATCTGCTTCCGGCTGCTCACCGGCCGCAACGCCGAGTCGGTCGGCCGTTTCGCGCTGCCGCACGGCCACACGCAGCGCATCGCCGATGCGATCGCCGCGCTGCGCACCAATTTCTCGAGCCCGGTGCGCATCGAGCAGCTGGCCTCGGTGGCCGGCATGAGCGCGTCGTCGTTCCATCAGCACTTCAAGGCGCTGACCTCGATGACGCCGCTGCAATACCAGAAGCAGCTGCGCCTGCTCGAAGCGCGCAACCTGATGACGGCCGAGGCGCTCAACGTGACCGACGCCGCGCTGCAGGTCGGCTACGAAAGCACCTCGCAGTTCAGCCGCGAATACAAGCGCATGTTCGGCACCACGCCGAAGCGCGACGCGCTGGAGGCACGCCAGCCGGCCGGCGTGCGCTGAGCACGACGGCCGGCGTACCCGACGCGGGTCGGGGCGCGCTCAGGCGGCCAGCGCCTTGCGGATCGCGGCCGACAGTTCGGCCGGCGCGAACTTCGTGATGTAGCCGTTGGCGCCGGCATTGCGCGCGTGCGCCTCGTTGGCGTTGCCGGTCAGCGACGAGTGGATGATGACGGGAATGTGGCGCAGGCGCTCGTCGGCCTTGATCTTGCGCGTCAGCATGAAGCCGTCCATCTCGGGCATTTCCAGATCGGTGATGACGAGCGAGACCTTGTCGCGCACCGGCACGTTTTCCTGCGTGGCTTCGTCGGCGAACTTCTGCAGCATGTTCCAGGCCATTTCGCCGTTCGAGGCGATCACGTGCGGCGCCTCCAGCGCCGTGAGCGCCTGGTCGATCAGCGCGCGCGCGAAGCCGGAATCGTCGGCCGCCAGGATGCAGCCGCCGGCGGTGCGCACCGCGTCGCCCACGTCCTCGCGCTTGACGTCCTCGTGCTGTTCGGGGAACACGTCGCGCATCACCTGCTCGACGTCGAGCAGCTGGGCCAGCTGGGTCTTGCCGTTGCCGGCGTCGATCCGCGCGATGCCGGTGACGTAGCCGGCCGTGCCGCTGGTTTCCGCGCTCAGCACTTCCTTCCATTCGAGCCGGATGATGTCCTCGACTTCCTCGACGGCGAACGCCTGCGTGCCGCGCGAGAACTCGGTGACCAGCAGGATCGCCGGCACCTTGTCGGAGGTCGAGCCGATCAGCGAGGCGAGGTCGATCACGGGAATGATCTGGCCGCGAATGTCCACCGCGCCCACGAAATGCGCCGGCGAGCCCGCGATCGGCGTGACTTCGGGCATGGAAACGATTTCACGAATCTTGAACACGTTGATGCCGTACAGCGCGCGCGCGGTGCCAGGCCGGGGCTGTCCCAGACGAAACAAAAGGAGCTCCAGACGGTTGTTGCTGGTCAGCGTGGTTCGTTCGTCAACGCTTCGTTCCATCGTCTTCATCATATGCATTCTCGAAAGAAACTCGGCTGCCCGGCGGCCGGGCGGCCCGATTCGCGCCGCCCCCTGGTCCGCACGCGATGGCCAGGCCCCGCGCCCCACCCCGGCCTCGACGGCGGAGTGGGTCATTCGGGTACCTTATGAAAGGGATATCGGCAGTGACGCCGGGAAGCTTGAATCCGGGTCGACACGGAGGCGCGGATGCGGCAGTTTTTTCCGGCTTTCGTCACAGGAATGCGGGTGCGCGATCCGCGAGCGCGGGGAACCGGCTGCCGGGCCGCCCGTGGGACCAGCAGTCCGGCCGCCACGACGCGACATGGCGCGCCGAATGCGACGGCAAGAACCGGAGCGCCCGCCGGCGCCGTGCCCGGCATGCTGGGCGACATCCACCACCCACCGGGAGTCAACCATGCATGTCGCCGCCCATCCGTCGATCCTCTACTTCGGCACGCCCGTCGCGCTGCTGTCCACCGTCAACGAGGACGGCTCCGCCAACCTCGCGCCGATGTCGTCGGTGTTCTGGCTCGGCTGGCGCTGCTATCTCGGCCTGCAGGGCATGTCGAAGACCACCGGGAATCTGCGTCGCACCGGGCAGCTCGTCATCAATCTGCCATCCTCGGCGCAGGTCGCGGCCGTGGACCGGCTCGCGCGCGTCACCGGCACCGAGCCGGTGCCCGACGACAAGCTCACGCGCGGCTACCGCTTCGTGAAGGACAAGTTCGGGCTGGCGGGCCTCACGCCCGTCGCCGCCGACACCGTGCAGGCGCCGCGCGCCGCCGAATGCCCGATCCAGCTGGAGGCCGTGCTCGAGCACGAACACGGCTACGACGCGCACGGCCCGCTGGCCGGCTACATCGCCGTGCTGGAAGCGCGCATCACGCGCGTCCACGTGGACGACTCGCTGCTAATGGACGGCCACCCGAACCGCATCGATCCGGACAAGTGGCGCCCGCTGATCATGAGCTTCCAGCAGTTCTACGGCCTCGGTGAAAAGGTTCACGCCTCGCGGCTCGGCGAGATCGAGGAGGCGCTGTACCGCACGCCCGATTTCGAGCGCGCGATGGCGCAGGCGTCGTGATGCGGCGGATAACATTTCGGTAATCCGCGCGTCATCGCGGCGTGGCCGCGGCGCGAGCAGAATGGGGCTCGCGCCGTCGGCACGAAGCGGCGAACGAGGAACCGACGATGACCCCACTGAACCGGACGGCGCGCGCCGCCGTCCTGCTGATGCCCCTGCTGCTGCATGCGCCGGCCGGCCATGCCGCGACCACGCGCGCCGCCGTGCGCGCCGAGCTGGCCCGGCTCGAACAGGCCGGCTACGAGCCGGCGCTGCGCGAGCCGCTCGATTTTCCGGCCGACATCATGGCGGCGCAGGCGCGGCTCGCGGCCTCGGCGGCGCCCGCGCCGGCACCGGCTGCCGTCGGGCTGGCCGGCAGTGCGGGCAAGCCGTAGGCCGGTCTGCGGCCCCGGATGGACGCATCGGCAACCCACGCATCGCCATGACGCGCACGGACACGCCAACTGTCCGCGCGCCGCCGCCTCGACCGGCTTCATCCCACGACACGAAACGCCGACACCGCCCGCCTCAGGTGCCGCCCCTGCTCGTCAAGCGCCTTCGAGGCGGCCGCCGCCTGTTCGACGAGCGCCGCGTTGTGCTGGGTAACGTCGTCCACCTGCGCGAGCGCGAGGCCGATCTGCCCGATGCCGCGGCTCTGCTCGGCCGACGACGCGGCGATCTCGCCGACGATGCCGCTCACCCGCGCGATCCCCCGCGTGACCTCGTCCATCGCCTGCCCGGCCGCATCGGCCAGCCGCGCGCCGTCGCCGACGCGCCGCGTCGATTCGGCGATCAGCGCGTTGATCGCCTTGGCCGCCTGCGCGCTGCGCTGCGCGAGCGCGCGCACTTCACCCGCCACCACCGCGAAGCCACGCCCCTGCTCGCCGGCGCGCGCGGCCTCCACCGCCGCGTTCAGCGCGAGGATGTTGGTCTGGAACGCGATGCCCTCGATGATGCCGGTGATGTCGGCGATCCGGCGCGAACTCTCGCGGATCTCGCCGATGGTGCGCACCACCTGTCCCACCGTGTCGTTGCCGCGCCGCGCGATGCCCGAGGCGTCGAGAGACAGCGCGCTGGCCTCGCTCGCGTGCCCGGCGTTGTGGCGCACCGCGGCGCTGACCTGCTCCATGCTGGCCACCGTTTCCTGCAGCGAGGCGGCCTGCCGCTCGGTGCGCGCCGACAGGTCGGCGTTGCCGGCCGCGATCTGCCGCGCGCCGCTGGCGATGCCCTCGGCCGAGGCGCGCACGCTGCCGATCAGCGCGAGCAGCGCCGCGCGCATCGCGGCCATCGAGGCCAGCACGCTGCCGTCGGGCGCGCGCGCCGCGCCGGCCACCTCGCCGAGATCGCCGGCCGCGATCCGCGAAATCGCGGCCGACAGTGCCGCCGGCTCGGCGCCGAGCGTGCGCACGATGCTGCGCGAGGTGGCCAGCGTGAGCAGCGTGACCACCGCGCCGAGCGCGAGCAGCGCGGCCAGCGAGCGGCCGAGCAGGCGGTGATAGGCGGCCCGGACGTCGTCCTGATAGGCGCCCGCGATCAGATCCCAGCCCCACGGGCCGAAGCGCTGCACGTAGCCGAGCTTCGGGCTCGGCCCGCTCTCGCCCGGCTTCGGCCACCAGTATTCGAGGAAGCCGCCGCCCGCGGGCGAGGCGCCCGCCGCCGCGATCGCGCGGTACAGCGCGAAGCCGCGCGCGTCGCGCCACCCCGACATGTCCCGGCCGTCCAAGGCCGGCGAGGTCGGATGCATCACCATCACCGAGTTCGCGCCCACGATCGTCACGTAGCCGTCGCCGCCGTAGCGCAGGTCCGCGATGCGCGCGATCGCCTCGCGGCGCGCCGCGTCGGCATCGAGCCGGCCGGCCCGCGCCTCGCGTTCGAGCCCCTGCGCGATCGAGGCCGCCATCAGCACCACGTTGCGCAGGTCGGCGCGGCGCTCGCCCAGTTGCAGCTCGCGCGCCTGCCACGCGCTCCAGGCCGCCAGCGCCAGCAGGCCCAGCCACGCGAGCGCGAGCGGCAGCCACAGCCGGCCGCGAAGCGTCATCTTGTCCATCGGAAACCCCGCAAGGTGATCGGTCGAGGATGCGAGCCGGGCCGGCCGGTCAGAACACCGTGCGCAGGCTCAGGCTCGCGCCGAAGTTGTTGGCCTTTCCGCCGAACGTCAGCGGCCCGTTCGGATCGTTGACCGAGGCGCCCGCCAGATGGCTGTGATCGACTTCGACATAGACGTCCGTGCGCTTGCTGAGCAGGTAGTCGACGATCCCGTAGGCGGTCTGGATCGTGCCGCTGCGGCCCGGCGCGACGTTGTTGGCGTGGTCGTAGGCATACGAGCCGATCAGGCGCCACTGGGGCGCGAGCTGCCAGGTCGCGCCCACCCGCACGAACACGTCGTCGCGCGCGCTGGTCTGGGCGCCGAACGCGGTGGTGACGTTGCTGATCAGGCTGGTGTTGGCCAGCGCGCCGCCGCTGTTGTTCGCCGCCACGCTGAAGCCGGCGTCGCGGCGCGCGTCGATGCCGTACAGGTAGAGCCCGAGCGGCCCCCACGCGTAGGTGCCGCCGAGCGAGCCGGCCACCAGCTTGTGGCCGCCGCCGTCCTTCGATTCGGCGCCGGCGATGCCGAGCTTGCCGCCGCCGAAGCGGTAGAACAGCGACGCGCTGGTGGTGCTGCCCGACACGGCGCTGCCCGGCTGGCCGCCGAACGCATGCTGCACGCGCAGCGTGAGCGGGCCGAGGCTGTTCTCGTACTGCAGCGTGTTGTCGAAGCGGATGCCGACCAGGAACAGCGACCAGTCGGTCGCGTTGATGTTGCCGCCGCCGATCGGATCGAAGTTGAACGCGTAGAAATCGTAGAGCCCGCCGTACTGGCGCCCGAGCTTCACGGTGCCGAGCCGGTCGTCCTGCAGCCCGACCCAGGCGAAGCGGCCGAACAGTTGCTGTTGCTGGTCCGACTTGCCGTTGGCGATGTTGAAGCCCGCTTCCAGCTGGAAGATCGCGCGCGTGCCGCCGCCCAGCTCCTCCGTGCCCTTGAAGCCGAAGCGGTTGCCGTTCACGGCCCCTTCGTTGACGCCCACCGTGTTGCCGGTGGCCGAGGTCTGGAAGCGGATCGCCTCGTCGATCAGGCCGTACATCGTCACGCTCGACTGCGCATGCGCCACGCCGCAGCCGAGCACCAGTCCCGCCACCCCCATCCTGCCGATGAATTTTTTCATTCGTATTCCTGATTGAACCATTCAGGCCGCGCCGTCGCGTCGATGTTCCGCCGAGTCGTGCGGCTCTCGCCCGCCGGCCCCGCGAACGCGCATGCGTCCACGCCGGCGACCCCTGCCCCGCGCCGCGGGCGGGCCCGGTCGCCCGGCCCGCCCGCGATGCACCCCGAGCACGACGGATTTTGTTGCAGCACCCGGAGCAGGTCGAACTCGAAAATTAAATCGGGCGTATAAGGATTTTGAATACCGGGGGCGGGGGAACAGCTTGGTCAATGCGAGGCGGGTTCGCCACCGCCTTCGTGAGGGCGCAAACCGGCGCCTGACCGCCCCCGATCGGTGCGTTCACGACAACGAGAATTTTCGTCAACGACGCGAGCGATCTGATGCAAATGGCCCGGCTCGTCGTCCTGTCAGTCGGTCGTCATGAACCTCCTGGTCGATTCGAGAGTTTTGTTCGCCTTTTCGCTCCCGCATTCGAATATTTGACCGAAAAGACGAATTTTTCTTCTCGCTTCAACTGCCCCCAAATCACATGATGCCAATACCAATTCATCGTCGGCATGTTTGTCGACGACATGGCGCGAACGCATCCGGGATCTAATCGCGGCGGCCCGGAACGATTTCCTGATGGCTGGCATTACGGCGATCGAATATCCTGGCGGCCGTCTTGGTAAAGTTCTTAAATAACAACCAAACTGTGACGGGAATTCATGGCCTCCCAACTTTCGTGGCTCGATCACGACGCCGCTGCGACGCAACGCAGCCTGCAAATTCTGTCGATCTTCAACGAACCGGACGCGCGCGACGAACTCGGCATCGGTGGCATCCGGGATGCAATCGCCGATCAGCTTTTTCCCGGCACGTCGACCATCCAGACGCGCCTTCGCTATGTGTTCTTCATACCGTGGCTGATGGAACGGCTCGAAGCGCGCAACACCCGATCCTCGGCGTTCAAGGCGGCCACGCGCGACGCCGAACTCGAACTACTCGAAGCTCTGGTCGCCAATACCAGGCAGGACGAACCCGGCGTGATCGGCAGGGAAAAACGCGAGGCGCTCAAGCGCTTCCCGAGTTCCGTCTATTGGGCCGCGCTCGGCAGTTGGGGCTTGCGCCGCGTCAGCGGCTCGCAGCAACAGTACTATGCACAGGCCGACCGTCGGCACACGCAGCGCAATACGCGACGTACCCGCGACGATCACGAAACGCACGACGGCGACAACAGCGGCCTCGCATGGGATCGCCAACTCATCAAATTGCGCCCGGAAGGCTTCCCCGCCGGCGCCGATCTTCGCCTGACTCGCGGTGAGGCGGAACTGCTGCTCGATCGCTGGACCTTGCGTCACGGTCGATCGCTGCTGACCTGGATCGCCAAAAACCTTGCAGCCGGCAGCGCGGCACCCGTCGACGTCGACCAGATCTGGGCACATCCGCAAAAGGACGCATTTCCGGACGAGATTCGCCTGCTGGTCGACGATGCACAGCGGTTGAACGTATTGATTCGTGGCGCTGCCTTGCTCTACAACCTCGAACTCGCCCGCCTTTCTCCGTCGTCGGCGACGATCGCCTCCGATCGTGCGAAAGACCTCGCCGAATGGGCCAAACGGGATCTGTCGATCTGCAGCGGCTGGGATCTCGGCGAGTTCTGGAAGCGCGTGCTCGATCAAGGCCATACCATCACGCTGGCGACGCAGACTTTTCTCGCCACGTGGCTCGCACTAGCCTTGCGAGATCGCGATGATATCGGCGCATCTATGGATTGCCGCCAGCTTATTCGTGATCGCGAGATTAGCCTGAAGCGCAAGGGCAACCGTTCCCGTTTCGAAAATCGCGCGGCCCGCGATCAATGGAGCGGCAACGCGGGGCTCATGCCGCTCAGTTATCGATGGCCCGTCGCGTCCGATTTTCTTCGCGAATGGTATGCGGGATGGAGCAACGCGCAATGATCAACCCTGAACAACGCAGCCTGTTGACCGATGCGCTCACCCCTCCCGATAATTATCGGTTCGACTGCGGCGTGGCAACCACCTATTCGCTCGATTTGGTCACGCTGCTGACCTTGCCGCTGCATCTCGCACGACGCGATGTCGAAGCCGCGTCGCCGGAGCAGTTCGACCCGCTGCCAGTGCTCGATGCAGTGCGCCGCATGGGCGATCGATTGACGATCTTCTGCCAACGCGGCCGCCTGCACATTCCGCGCAAGGCCAATGCCCTGTTCGGGCTACTCGAGAACATGGTGCAGGAAACGCAGGCGCCGCACGAGCGCGGCGTATTCCATCCAAAGGTGTGGCTGCTACGCTTCGAGCCCATCGACGCCGCGGCCCGGGGCGGCCCGATGCTGCGCCTGCTCGTGCTCACACGCAACCTGACCGACGACCGCTCGTGGGATCTCTCGCTCTGGCTCGAAGGCGAACCAGGCCGGAAGCGCGTCGATGCGAGCCGGCCGCTCGTGTCGTTTCTCGAGTGGTTGACACAGAGCAACGAGGCGAGTATCGGCACGGCGCGTACTGCCCAGATCAGGCAGTTGCAAGACGATGCCGGCCGCACGATTTGGACGCCGCCCGGCAAGTTCGAAGCCGTGCGGTTTCATCCTCTCGGCATTGGCAAAAAGACGGCGACCTGGCTCCCCAAGGCCGGCAACGGTGCACTCTGGGACGAGTTCGGTGTGATCTCGCCATTCGTTTCTACGGAAGCCTTGGCACGGCTGGTGTCACTCACCAAGTCATCGCTGTTTCTCGTGTCGCGTGCCGAGGAATTGGACAAATGTGCGTCGCAGGACAACTTCGGGACGGTGCACGTGCTGAGCGACCAGGCACTCTCAAGCGATAGCGAAGACGACATCGCCCATCGGCAGCGTGGCCTGCATGCGAAGGCCTATATCGGCAAACGCGCCTGGAACACACATCTGTTCGTGGGCTCGGCCAATGCCACCGATGCGGCGCTCGTGGATGGCCGCAACGTTGAGTTCGTGGTCGAGTTGATCGGCCGCGGGAGCAAGGTCGGCGGTCCTGCCGACTGGATCGGCGAGGAAGGGCTCGGGCCGTTGCTCGCCGACTACGAGCGCTCGGAACCGGAGGACGCTGATGCCCTCAAGGATCAACGCGCGCTGGAGTCGCTGCGCGATGCGCTAACGCGCGCGCCTCTGGCGTTGCACTGCAGGAAGGCCGAGTCGGGCTGGCGCGTCGACTTGCACGGCCTCGACCGTATCCATTGGGCTGGCGCGTCGGCGCAGGCATGGCTCGTGTCGCAGGACGAGAAGGCATGGGCACGGCCGATCGATGCGGCCCGGCGGGATGCCGCCACTGAATCGTGCCCCGGTGTCCAGCTCGGGGAGTTAGCATCGCATCAGGTGACCGCGTTCACGGGATTCACGCTCGTGATCGGCCAGGCGACGCTGAGTTTCGTACTCAAGCTGCCTCTGCACGGCGGTCCGGAAGAACGCGACCTGGAAATCCTGCACGCGGCGATCCGCAATCGCGAAGGTCTGATCCGCTATCTGTTGCTGCTGCTGGGGGACTGGAACGACAGCAACAGCAGCGGCGATGGCGACGCAACCAAGGTCGGCCGCGATTACGGCGCCCTCTTCGATACGCCGCTATTCGAAATGCTCGCGCGAGCTTATGCGCACGAGCCCGAGCGCCTAGTGCGGGTCCGTGATCTCGTCGAACGGCTACGCCGGAAATCCGCATCGGAACAGGAACACGGCGTCGAGCCGGCCAGTGCGGAAGACCCGATTCTCACCGAGGATTTCCTTGAGGTCTGGTCGGTATTTGAAGCAGCGTTGAACAACGAGAACCGCCAATGACACGCAAGATCGAGACAGGCACGTCCATTACCGGCCTAAAGGATTTTCAGAAGCTGACGGTCGACTACGTCTTCGAGCGCATGTTCGACGCTACGGAACCGGC
This sequence comes from Burkholderia plantarii, assembly GCF_001411805.1. Taxonomy (NCBI): domain Bacteria; kingdom Pseudomonadati; phylum Pseudomonadota; class Betaproteobacteria; order Burkholderiales; family Burkholderiaceae; genus Burkholderia; species Burkholderia plantarii. Next base: position 3,523,208 of record NZ_CP007213.1, read on the forward strand.
CATGCGTTTTCTCGTCGCCGACGAAGTCGGTCTCGGCAAGACGATGATCGCGAAGGGTTTGATTGCACGCACCATCGAGCAGCAAGTGCAAATACATCAGCGTATCGATATCGTCTACGTCTGCTCGAATGCGGAAATCGCCGCGCAGAATATCAAACGGCTGGCACTGCCGGGCGTATCGAACGTATCGAAAGCCAACCGGCTCACGCTGTTGCCGAAGCATACGCAGGATCTTTGCGACCATGCCGTGAACCTGATCAGCTTCACACCGACCGTGGCCTTCGGTGCGAAGAGCGGGGGCGGCATGCGTACCGGACGCAAGGAAGAACGGCATCTCATCTATCAGATGCTGCTCGATCTGCCAGGCGTGCGCGTGCGTGGCCTGCGTCGCGCGCTACGCGCGACGGCGGGCGACTCTTGGGATCTCGATGCGCAACAGCCCGTCGAAGGCGGCTACGACGAAGCCATCGCGGCCGCGTTTCGCGACGCCATCCTGCGCGACGAGGCTCTCTACCGGGAACTGTGCGATATCGCGGAACATCGTGCCGATCGGCGCAGGAAGATCGTCGGGGAAGATCGCGAACGGAGCAACGCGCTGATCGGCAACCTGCGCAGACTGCTGGCACAGACCTGCCTCGTCGCGTTGCAGCCCGCGCTCGTCATTCTCGACGAGTTTCAGCGCTTCAACGATCTCTTCGACGATCCCGACGAAACCGACAATCCCGCGGCCGAACTCGCGCACCAGCTGTTCAACTACAAAGGCCGCGCGCGCGTGCTGCTTCTGTCCGCGACGCCCTACAAGATGTACGCGCGCGACGACGAGAGCGAGGATCATTACGCGGATTTCCTGCGCACACTGCAATTCCTGTATCCCGGCCAGCCGGGAAAGATCGAGGCCTTGAAGCACGATATTAGTGCGTTACGCGTCGGGCTTCTGGGCGCGACGGCTCCCGACGATCTTGCCAGGCTGACGCCGGTGAAGGCGCGCATCGAACAGACCTTGCGCCACGTGATGTGCCGGACAGAGCGCGTCGAAGCCACGCGGCGCGCCGACGCGATGGTCGGGGACCGGTTGCTCGTGCCACGCCTGCATCCCGGCGATCTCGCCGACTTTCGCATGCTGGAGGCGCTGGCCCGCACGCTCGATGAGCCGGACACCATCGAATACTGGAAGTCGAGTCCGTACCTGCTCAATTTCATGCGCGACTATCGATTCAAGACGTCGCTGCAGGACCGGATCGCGTCGCAGCGCACGCTTTCGCCGATCCTCGATGTGTTGGCGAAGCATCGACCCACCACCTTCGACGCGCACGACGTGGAGTGCTATCGCAGGATTGATCCGGGCAACGCCCGCCTGCGCACCCTCATCGAGCAAATCGATCAGGACAATCTGTGGAAGCTGCTCTGGATGCCCCCGTCGCTCGGCTACTGGCGGGCCGGCGGTGACTACGAAGAGGTCGGCTCGATCAGCAAGCGGCTGGTGTTCTCGGCCTGGAACGTGGTGCCGGATGCGGTTGCCGCGATGCTGTCCTTCGAGGTCGAACGCCGGCTCACGGAACACGTCGAGCGCCGGCCCTCCTACGTCAAGATGACCGAGCGCTTCAGCGCGAGCTTGGTATTCAAGCGCAGCGGTGGTGAGCCGGCCGGTATGGCAACCCTGCTGCTGGCGTTTCCGTCGCAGGCGCTGGCATCACTCGTAGACCCGCTCGCCTGGTCCACCGAGACCGATTCCACACCGTGCTACGCCGATCTGCACCAATCCGCGATAGCGTCGATCGAAACGGCCATCACCCCGCTCGTCGAGCATCGCGTCAACGAGGGGCCATTCGACCGGCGCTGGTACTGGGCGACGCTCGCGCGTCTCGAAGCGCGCCGCCATCCCGAAGCGCGGGCATGGTGCGAATCCGGCTGGGCGGCTTCGCGCAACACGAGCGACGGCACGGAGGAGGATTCGGCCAGCGCGTTCGGTGATCACGTCGCTCGCTGGTTGCTCGCGTGGGACGGCAAGTTCGACGACCTGGGCCGCGTGCCCGACGATCTGGCGGCAGTGCTCGCGCATGTCGCACTCAATGCCTCCGCAACCTGTGCGCTGCGAACACTGATGCGTCGCTGGCCGCACGCGCAGGCGCCCGAGGCCATGCTCAGCGCCGCCGCGCGAATCGCGGAAGGCATGCGGAGCCAGTTCAACTCGCCGCATGCGGTGGCCCTGCTGAAATCCTTCGAGAAAGACGAGGATTCGTACTGGCAACGTGTGTTGCAATATGGCGCCGACGGCAACCTGCAGGCGCTGCTGGATGAATATGCGCACATCCTCTTCGATGCCAACGGGCTTGCCGATGATGGCGTCGACGAAGGCTGTCGAAAGTTGGGCGATGCGATGTTCGAAGCGATGTCGATGCGCAGCGCGACCCAGCATCCCGACGAACTTGACGTGCAGGACGGCGTCGTATCGATCAAGCCATTCACGACCGGCATCCGGACGCATTTCGCATTGCGCTTCGGCCAGGTGAGCCAGGAAGACGGTGCGATTGCGCGAAAGAAAACGGTCCAGGCCGCGTTCAACTCACCGTTCTGGCCGTTCGTGCTGACGTCGACATCGATCGGCCAGGAAGGCCTTGATTTCCACCACTGGTGCCACTCGGTCATTCACTGGAATCTGCCGTCAAATCCGGTCGACATGGAACAGCGCGAAGGGCGCGTGCATCGCTACAAGGGTTACGCGGTGCGCAAGAACGTGGCGCTCAGGCATGGGCACGTCGCGCTACGGCGTGCGCACGGCATGCACGGCGACGTCTGGAGCACGCTGTTCGCGTTGGCCATCGAGAGCCGGCCGGCCAACGCCAACGACCTGATTCCGTTCTGGATCTACGAAGTCGAAAACGGCGCGCAGATCGAACGCACCGTGATGGCGCTGCCGCTCAGCCGTGACGAATCTCGCTATCGACGGCTCAAGCGCAGTCTCGCGCTGTATCGGCTGGTGTTCGCGCAGCCGCGCCAGGAGGATCTCCTCTCGTGCCTTGAGCAGGCGTTCGATCCGAATAGCGCCGCGCAGGCCGTTGGACAGTGGCGCATCTCGCTGAGTCCCCGACCGCGCGAACCGCGGAACGTCGACGTCTCGCAGTCATCAGCGGCCGATCTCGCGGAATCGTGACCTAACCTGTAGAGGCGCCGAAAGGGCCGGCGTGGGTCGCATTCGTAGCGGCCTCGTTCGGGTTCGCCCCCGCGATCACGCACCCGCGCCGCTACACGATCACGCGCGCCGCACCCTCCCCCAGCCGCGCCGCATACCCACGCACCGTCTCGACGGCGATCTCGACCAGCCGCTCGGTCCATTCGGAGCCGGTGCGCCACGCGATCGTGAACGGCAGCGGCGGCGGCACCTCCAGCCCTTCGAGACGGCGCAGCGTGCCCTTCTCCAGCAGGTCCTGCACCAGCGCGGGCGGCAGCGCGGCCACGCCGAAACCGGCCTGGGTGAGCCGGATCATCGCCGCCAGCGAGTTCACGCAGCTCACGCGCGCCTCGTTGATGCCGTAGGACTGCATCAGCCGCAGCACGTCCTGGTGCGGGCGCGAATGGCGCGAATAGGTGATCAGCCGCTCACTGCCGAGCCGGCGCAGCGCGGCGGTGGCGGTGTCCTCGGGCAGCCGGCCGCTGACGGGCGAGCCGGCCGCCGCGATCCACACCACGGCCAGTTCCAGCACCCCGATGCTGCGGATCGACTCGTCGCGCAGCATGTCGGTCTGGATCACCATGTCGAGCATGCCGCGCCGCAGCTGCTCGTTCAGGTTCAGCGCCGTATCGGACGTCACCTCGATGTCGAGGTTCGGGTAGTGCTCCATCACGTCGGTGACGAAATCGACGAACCACGAGTGGATCGCGCTGTCCATCGCGCCGATGCGGATCGTGCCGTAGGCGAAGGTCTCGCCCTGCAGCGACTCGTAGAGCTGCGTCATCGAGCGGCTGACCTGCTCGGCGTGGCGCAGCACGCGCTCGCCCTCGCGCGTGAGCGTCACGCCCTTCGGCTCGCGCTTGAACAGCCGGGCGCCAAGCTCCTGCTCGAGCACCGAGATCCGGCTCGAGATGGCGGCCTGCGTGGAATGCAGCTTTTCGGCGGCAAGGCTGAAGCTGCGCAGCTTCGCCACCCAGATGAAGGTTTCCAGGAACTTCAGGTTCACGCCAGGGTTTCCTCCGATGCAACGCGCGGGGCCGGCGTCTCCCCGATGCCGGCCCTCGCGCCTTTTCGCCGGCCGTGCCGGCGCGCTACATCAGCGTATACAGCAGGACAATATTGACGGCCAGCATCACGAGCGCGGTGGGCGCCTGCGCGCGGATCACGCCGTATTTGTCGGGCAATTCGAGCAGCGCCGCCGGCACGATGTTGTAGTTGGCGGCCATCGGCGTGAGCAGCGTGCCGCAATAGCCCGAGAACATGCCGATCGCCACCATCGGCGCGGGGTTCGCATGGAACACGCCGACCAGCACCGGCACGCCGATGCCGCCCGTCATCACCGGGAAAGCCGCGAAGCCGTTGCCCATGATCACCGTGAAGAGCGCCATGCCGACGCAGTAGACGGCCACCGCCACGAAGCGCAGGTCGAGGTTCACGTAGGCGGTGGTGAGGTGCGCCACCGCCTTGCCCACGCCGGCGTCGGCGAACACCAGGCCGAGCATGCCGAGCATCTGCGGCAGCACCACCGCCCACGACAGCGCGTCCACCAGCCGCCGCGCCTCATGCACGCCCTGCCGCGCCGAGTCATGCGTGAGCCGGCAGGCGAAGCCGAACGCGATCACGCAGCCGATGCCGAACGCCACCAGCGTGACGTTCTTCGGATCGAGCAGCGCCACGCCGCCGACCACCAGATGCGGCGCGAGCAGCGTGCCGAGCACGGTGACGAACGGGATCGTCAGCGCGGGCAGGAACAGGCGGTTGCCGAGGCGCGCGGCGCTGGCGCGGCGCGCCGGCTCGGCCGGCACGTCGGGTTTGGCCCCCACCACGCCGCCGAACCCGGCCACCAGCGCCATCGCCACCACCAGCGCGCCGACCAGCGCGGGCGGCAGGCGGTCGCCGGCCAGGAACACGATGCCGTAGACGGTCCAGAAGCCGCCGGCGAGGAAGCGCTTCGGATGCCGGCGGTCGGCCACGATGATCGCGCCGATCGTGACGAGCAGCAGCCCGAGCAGCCAGAAGAACAGGGTGAGCGAGACGGTCATGCCTGGTCTCCTTGCGCGTGGCCCGCCGCGGGCGAGGATGCGGATGCGGACGCCGATGACGCCGCGGCGCCCGGCACGGCCTGCCGCGCGAGCCAGCCGTCGAGCCGCCAGAGCCGGAAGCCGTGGACGAGGAACGCCGCCAGCGCGGTGGGCAGGCCATACAGCGCGACCTGCATCGGCTCGACGACGATGCCGGCCTCGCGCAGGAACGTGACCATCAGCACGATCGCGCCGAACGCCACGAACACGTCCTCGCCGAAGAACAGCCCGACGTTGTCGGCCGACGCCGCGAACGCGCGCAGCCGCTGGCGCACCGCGTCGCCGAGCTGGCCGAAGCGCGTCTCGGCGGCGCCCTCGGCCATCGGCGCGACCAGCGGGCGGACCATCTGCGGATGGCCGCCCAGGCCGGTCAGCCCGAGCGCGGCGGTCAGCTCGCGCACCAGCAGGTAGGCCAGCAGCAGCCGGCCCGGGGTGGCCGCGCGGATCCCGCCGATCCAGATCTGCGCGCGCTCGCGCAGCCCGTGCCGTTCGAGCAGGCCGATCACCGCGAGCGGCAGCAGGATGATGAGCGGAATGGTGCGCGTCTTCAGGAAGCCGGCGCCGATCGCGGCCAGCACGGACAGCGGCGGGAAATGCGCGGCCAGGCCGGTGGCGATCGCCGCGAGCGTGACGATCAGCATCGGATTGAAGCGCAACGCGAAACCGGCGACGATCAGCGCCACGCCGATCAGCGGAGTCAGGTTTACGGCGGACTGCATCGGTGGTTCTCCTGGTGGGTCATGAGCGCCCCGCCGGGTCGGCGGAACGGCCTTCGTCGCGCGCGGCGCGTCCCGACTTCGGACGCGTGCCGCGCGCTGCGTTGCTGCTTGATGCGGGCTGCTGGATACGTCGCCGCCTGCCGCATGCACGGCGTCGGCCGCGGCGCGCCCCGCATCCGACGCACGGATCGTGCCGGCCGCGCACGGCGGCCGGCACGCGTTCTTCAGTCCACCTCAGTCCGCCGCGCCATACCCGCCGCCGCCCGGCGTCTCGATCACGAACACGTCGCCGGGCGCCATGGTGGTGGTGTGGGTCGCGCCGAAATGGTCGATCGTGCCATCGGCGCGCTCGATCCAGTTGCGCCCCACCGCGCCGGCGGCGCCGCCGGCGAGCCCGAACGGCGGCACGCGGCGGCGATTCGCCAGAATATTCGCGGTCATCGCGCGGGTGAAGCGAATCCGCCGCACCGCGCCGTCGCCGCCGGCCTGGCGCCCCGCGCCGCCGCTGCCGGCGCGGATCGCGTGCTGCTCGACCAGCACCGGGAAGCGCCACTCGATCACCTCGGGATCGGTCATCCGCGAGTTGGTCATGTGGGTCTGCACCGCGTCGGTGCCCGGATGCACGCGGCCCGCGCCGGAGCCGCCGGCGATGGTTTCGTAGTACTGCTGGGCCGCGTCGCCGAACGTGAAGTTGTTCATGGTGCCCTGCGAGCCGGCCATCACGTCGAGCGCGCCGTACAGCGCGTCGGTGATCGACTGCGAGACCTCGACGTTGCCGGCCACCACCGCGGCCGGATAGGCCGGGTTCAGCATCGAGCCGTGCGGGATCACGATCTCGATCGGCCGCAGCACGCCCTCGTTCATCGGGATGTCGGCGCTCAGCAGCGTGCGGAACACGTAGAGCACGGCGGCCTTGCAGACCGAGCGCGGCGCGTTGAAGTTGCTGCCGCGCTGCTCGCTGGTGCCGGTGAAGTCCACGCGCGCCACGCGCCGCGCGCGGTCGATCGATACCGCCACGCGGATCACGGCGCCGTCGTCCATCTCGTAGGCGAACTCGCCGTCGGCGAGCGTGGCGATCGCCTCGCGTACCGCCTCCTCGGCGTTGGCCTGCACGTGGCCCATGTAGGCCAGCACCACCTCGGCACCGTAGCGCGCGGTCACGCGCAGCAGCTCGGCGGCGCCGCATTCGCAGGCGGCGATCTGCGCGGTCAGGTCGGCGATGTTCTGGTCGATGTTGCGGCTCGGCCAGGGGCCGGCGGCGAACAGCGCGCGCACCTCGGGTTCGAGGAAGCGGCCGGCCGCGACGATCCGCACGTTGTCGAGCAGCACGCCCTCTTCCTCGATGGTGGTGCTGTCGGGCGGCATCGAGCCCGGCGTGATGCCGCCCACGTCGCCGTGGTGGCCGCGCGCGGCCACGTAGAACAGCAGCTCGCCGGTCTCGCCATGCACGGGCATCACCACCGTGATGTCGGGCAGGTGGGTGCCGCCGTTGTACGGCACGTTCAGCATGAACACGTCGCCACGCCGCATCGCGGCGCCATGGTCGCGGATCACGCTCTGCACGCTGTCGCTCATCGAGCCGAGATGGACCGGGATGTGCGGCGCGTTGGCGATCAGGCCGCCCTCGCGGTCGAAGATCGCGCAGGAGAAGTCGAGCCGCTCCTTCATGTTGACCGAGTACGAGGTCTTCTCGAGCGTCACGCCCATCTGCTGCGCGATCGACATGAACAGGTTGTTGAAGATCTCCAGGTGCACCGGGTGGCGCGCGGTGGTGATGGCCTGCGCGGCGCCGTCGCCGCCGTCGACACCGGCGCGGCGGTCCAGGCGCAGCGTGCCGTCGGCCAGCACGCTCGCCTGCCAGCCGGCCTGCAGCACGATGGTGGAGATTTCCTCGGTGATCAGCGCCGGGCCGTCGAGCCGCGCGCCCACCGCGAGGTCGCGGCGCGCGTGCAGCGGCACCGTGGCCGCGCGCCCGCCGGTGTAGAGCGTGGCGCGCGCGTCGGGCGCGGCGGCGGCGTTGGCCACGCGCGGCGCGGCGCCCTGCAGCAGCGGCGGCTCGGTCAGGCCGATCGCCTCCACCACCACCGATTCGACCACCAGCGGCTTGTCGGCCATCGCGAAGCCGTAGCGCTTGCGGTGCAGCGTCTCGAACGCGCCCTGCATCGCGGCGGCGCCGGCGTACGGCACTTCCAGCGTGGAATCGGTGTTGCGGTATTTCAGGCGCACCGCGCGCGCGGCCTCCACGCGCTCGCGCGGCACGTGCTGCGCGAGGATCGCCGCGACCGCCTCGGCCTCCAGCTCCTCGAAGCGCGCGCGCAGCGAAGCGGCCACGGCCGCGTCGAGTTCGGCCTCCACAGCGCGCTCGCGCAGCACGCGCAGGTCGGCCAGGCCCATCCCGTAAGCCGACAGCACGCCCGCGAACGGGTGCAGCACGATGCGGCGCATGCCGAGCGCGTCGGCCACCGCGCAGGCATGCTGGCCGCCCGCGCCGCCGAACGCGCAGAGCGCGTAGTCGGTCACGTCGTGGCCGCGCTCGACCGAAATCGTCTTGATGGCCTGCGCCATGCTGTCGACGGCCACCGCCAGGAAGCCTTCGGCCACCGCCTCGGCGCGCATCGCGCGGCCGGTTTCGCGCTCGACCTGCGCGGCGAGTTCGGCGAACCGGCGGCGCACCACCTCGACGTCGAGCGGCAGGTCGCCGTTCGGCCCGAACACGTGCGGGAAGTGGTCGGCCTGCACGCGGCCCAGCATCACGTTGCAGTCGGTCACGGTGAGCGGGCCGCCGTTGCGATAGCTGGCCGGGCCCGGATACGCGCCGGCCGATTCGGGGCCGACCTTGAAGCGGCCGTTCTCGAACGAGCAGATCGAGCCGCCGCCGGCCGCCACGGTGTGGATGTCCATCATCGGCGCGCGCACGCGCACGCCGGCCACCCGGGTTTCGAACACGCGCTCGTAGGCGCCGTCGTAATGCGCCACGTCGGTGGAGGTGCCGCCCATGTCGAAGCCGATCACGCGGCGCTCGCCGGCCGCCTCGCTGGTGCGCACCGCGCCGACGATGCCGCCGGCCGGCCCGGACAGGATCGCGTCCTTGCCCTGGAAGCGCCCGGCGTCCACCAGCCCGCCGCTCGACTGCATGAACATCAGCCGCACCGCGCCGGTGTGCTCGGTCACGCGGCTCACGTAGTCGCGCAGCACCGGCGAGAGATAGGCGTCCACCACCGCCGTGTCGCCGCGCCCGACCAGCTTCATCAGCGGGCTAACCTGGTGGCTCACCGACACCTGCGTGAAGCCGCATTCGCGCGCCAGTTCGGCCACCCGCAGCTCGTGGGCGGGGAACCGGTAGCCGTGCATCAGCACGATCGCGATCGAGTCGATGCCGGCCGCGCGGGCGGCGGCCAGCGCCGCGCGCGCGGCCGCCTCGTCGAGCGCGCGCAGCAGGTTGCCGTGCGCGTCGAGGCGCTCGTCGATCTCGACCACGCGCTCGTACATCTGCGCCGGCAGCTCGATATGGCGCGCGAAGATGTCGGGGCGCTCCTGGTAGCCGATCCGCAACTGGTCGGCGAAGCCGCGCGTGATCGCCAGCAGCGTGCGCGCGCCCTTGCGTTCGAGCAGCGCGTTGGTGGCCACCGTGGTGCCCATCTTCACCACCTCGATGCGCTGCTGCGGCAGCGGCTCGCCGGCGCCCACCCCGATCAGGTCGCGGATGCCCTGCACCACCGCGTCACGGTAGCGCTCGGGGTTCTCCGAGAGCAGCTTGTGGGTAACGAGGCGGCCGTCGGGCCGGCGCGCGACGATGTCGGTGAAGGTGCCGCCGCGATCGACCCAGAACTGCCAGCGGGCGTCGTCCGCGGCGATGTCGGGGGCGGCGGCGCGGCGTGGCTCCCGCGCGTCGGGCTCGTGTTGCTGCGTGACTTCCATTCCATCATCTCCATGTGCCGCCCCGCCGGCCGGCGCCGCCGGGGCGCCGCCAGCGGCACGGCGGGTGTTGTGCTGGGGCGGATTGTCGGCGGGTGGATGGAATCGCGTCGATGCAGAAAAATAAATCCGGCGCATAACGAAATGCTATCCGGAGGCGAGGCGGCGCGTGGGCGGCCCCGGGCCGGGGCCGGGCCGCATTGGTCACGGCCGGCTGCGGGTGAAGCGCGGCGGGATCGGGAGCAGCCGCGCCCGGATCAAGGCCGGCATTGGCACCCGATTCGGGCCCGCCTCGATCCGGTTTCGACTCCCGATTTAAGCGCGGATCAGGACCTCGTTGCGATCGGCATTGGATTGGAATGGGGTCGTTATTGGCGCCGGATTGGCCTTCGATTTTCGGTTGGCAGCGCATTACTCCCGGTTTGACTTCGAATTAGCGACGGATTGATTGCGGGCCGGACCCGATTGGCCGAAATCGCCACGGGATTGCCGCCACGGGATTGCCGCGATGGGATCGGTGCCGGCTTTGCCGCGAGCGGCGCCCTTGTCTCGTCCTCCGCCCGTCCTCACCCGGCCTGCCACGGCTCGAACAAGCGGCGGAACCGTTCGTTTCGCCGGCCCGACGTCATGGCGGCGATCGCGCCGGACCGGCCGCCGCCGGGCCGGCAAGCCGCGCCGGAGGTGACGTTTTTTTGGCCCCAGGGCCGAAAAATATGGCGTGCGACCCGCACCACACCCACGCCGGGCGTGGGTTTTCGGGCTAAATTTTACGAATTTCCATTTATGTAACAAACTCCGTCGGTTCTTGCGGCAGCATAGGAGACATTGGGCCAGGTGCCGACGCGAGACGGGCGTGACGCGTGTCGACCGGCGCGAGAAAACGGGGTCGCGCCCATCGATCCGGAATCGCATGAACGATCGGACGAATTTCGTAAGTGTTCTGTTATTTAAAATCGGCGCAAACGCTGTCATGCGAAAAAATTACCGGGTCGCCGTGAGGGATCGGTAAATTCAGTCGATGAAGTTTGCTAATGAATTCGTTGGACGTCATACTCAAAAAATTTGTCGTTTACGCCTGCTAATTTTTGGAACCGGACCCCGACGCCCGGATTTCTTCAGATTGATCGAGTGAGCCAGTTTTCCATGCCGACCGCCGTTGATTTCCTGCTCGAACAGAATCTCTCGTCCCAATGGCGTGGTTTCCTGCTCGCCCTGGCCAAGGAGTTCGAGTCCCAGCTCAGCCCCGACGAATTGCGCCACTTAATGTTTCGCGTGGGATGCCGTTATGCCGGGGAGCAGCCGCTGCCGCCCTGCGACTCCACCGCCGAGCTGGCGGCGGCGCTGAACGCGCACTGGGCGTCGACGCGCTGGGGCTACGTCGAGCTGTCCGACGAGGGCGATCACCTGCGCATCGTCCACAGCGGCGCGCCGATGTCGGCGTTCGGCAGCGGCGCGCGGGCCTGGATGCCGGCGTTCCTGCAGGGCAGCTACCAGACCTGGCTCGACGCGATGGGCGCGACGCAACTGAGCGTGGTGCAGACCGATACGGAGGAGCACGGCTTCGCCGTCGAGTTCCGCCTGTCGCCCGAAGCCGTCTGACGCGCGCCGCCTCTCCCATTCGACACGACCGGGCGCAATCGGCCCTAGCGACTTTCTCGAAACGTATGAATACCTCCCGCGATGTCAAAGCACTCTTCGATCGGTTCGGAGGAGATGCCAGCAGCTACCAGGAAATCCGCATGGAAAACGAGGCGCTCGACGCCCGTCGGCGGTGGCCCCTGCTCGGCATGATCGATCCGCGCCAGACCGAGGTGGCCGCCGCCGCGGGTTCGCCGGCCCCGGCCGCCGAGGCCGACGCGGGGAACCCGGCCCGGCCCGCCCCGGCGGGCACGCGCGGCCAGGACGCCTCGCGCAACCGCACGCACGCCGTGCTGCGCAGCACGGCGCCGCTCTTCACGCGCTCGCCGCGCCGCGACGTGCCGCCGGTGATCGTCAAGGAAGCGGCGCCCGCCGCGCCGGAAGGCTCGACCTATCGCTTCTCGCCGCCGCCCGGCTCGCCCGCCGGGGACGTCACGAGCCCGGCGGACGAGCCGCTGGCGGCACCGGCCGCGGCGGCCACCGGCACCGACCTCGCACCGGCGGCCGCCGGGCCGATACTGGCGGCGATTGCGCAGCCTGCGATCGCACCGCGCTTCGCGCAACCCGCGCGCGTGACCGACGTCCCCGACCTCTCGGCGGCCGACGCCGCGGCGCTGGCCGCGCCGCGCGAGCCGGCCGTGCTCGAGACCGTGCCGGTCCAGGCCGTGGTGCCCGAAGCCGCGCCGCGGATCACGCCGGCGAGCACCGCCCACACCTCGTCGGCATTCGCCCGCCTCGTCTCGCCGGGCCGCGCGCGCGCCGCCTCGACGGGCATCTTCCCGGCGCCGCTCGGCAACGCGCAGCGGCTGCCCGCGCGCCAGCCGCTCGGCGCGGCGCCGATGGCGGCGCCGGCTGCCCCGGCAGCCAAGGCGCGCCCCGCGCAGTCGTCCGTGCCGTCGCTGAAGAAGCTGGCCGGCGCGCCGGCCGCCCCGGCGCGACCGAGCGAGGCGGCCGGCGCCGCGCACGGCGAGGAACGCCTCGATTCGCTGTTCTCGCGCCTGCGCCGTGGCGGCGCGGCGCCCTCGCCGCAGATCACCGTGACGCAGCCGGCCGCCGCGCCGAAGGCCGCCGCGCGCCGGCCGTGGTTCCTGCGCGGGGCGAGCCAGTCATGAAGGTAGTCAGCGTCGTATCGGCGAAGGGCGGCGTCGGCAAGACCACGGTCGCCGCGAACCTCGCGTCGGTACTGGCCGCGCAGGGCCGCCACGTGGTCGCCATCGATCTCGACCCGCAGAACTCGCTGCGCCTGTATTTCGGCGTGCCGCTCGACAGCGTCGACGGCCTGTCGCGCGCCGCGCTGGCGGGCTCGCTCTGGCAGAGCGCGATCGTGGACGGCGCCGACGGCGTCACGGTGCTCGCGTTCGGCGCGCTCGTCGAGGAAGAGCAGCACCTGTTCGAGCGCCGCCTCGACCACGATCCGACCTGGCTCGCGCGCGGCATCCGCGACCTGCATCTCGGCGAGGACGACATCGTCATCATCGACACCCCGCCCGGCTCGTCGGCCTACACGCGCGCGGCGCTGTCGGCCGCGCATTTCACGGTCAACGTGGTGCTGGCCGACGCCGCGTCGTATGCCGCGATCCCGCAGATGCAGCGGATGATCGACGCCTACGCGGCGCCGCGCCCCGAATTCGTCGGCGAGGGCTACGTGGTGAACCAGATCGATCAATCACGCCAGCTGAACAAGGACGTGCTGCGGGTGCTGCGCGAGATGCTCGGCGCCCACATGTTCCCCGGCGTGATCCACGACGACGAGGGCGTGAGCGAATCGCTCGCCTGCAACACCACCGTCGTCAACTACGACCCGCTCAGCCAGGTCTCGGCCGACCTGCGCGCCTGCGCCGCCTGGCTGCTCGACGCGCTCGGCGCGCAGCGACCGGTGGTGCGCGGGAGCGCCGCATGAAGGCCGCCCGCGCGCCGCGCGACGGCAAGACCGAAGCAGCCGGCCAGCACCTCGACGGCACGGCCGCCACGCGCCTGCAGCGCTTCGCCGACGCGCCGTTCTGGGGCAGCCTGCCGATCGTCCTGCCGCTCGCGCTGCTGGCCGTCGTCACGCTGTTCTTCGTCTGCACCGTGCCGCTCACCAACACCCAGCAGCTCACGTTCGCGACCTGCTGCTTCGTGGTGGCGCTGCTGTTCCGCCGCATCGAGGGGCACTACGTCACGCTCGTGATGATCATGCTGTCGCTGATCACCACCGGCCGCTACATGGTCTGGCGCCTGGGCGACACCACCTACTGGTCGCATCCGCTCGACATGGCCTGGGGCGTGCTGCTGGTGTGCGCCGAGGTCTACGCCGCGCTGATCCTGATGCTCGGCTACTTCCAGACCGCCTGGCCGTTGAAGCGCAAGCCGATCCCGCTGCCGGCCTCGCGCGCCGACTGGCCGACCGTCGACGTGTTCATCCCCACCTACAACGAGCCGCTGTCGGTGGTGAAGCCGACCATCTACGCGGCGCTCGCGCTCGACTATCCGCCCGACAAGCTGACCATCCACGTGCTCGACGACGGCCGCCGCGCCGACTTCAAGGCGTTCTGCGAGGAAGTGGGCGTGAACTGGACGATCCGCGCCCACAACCGCCACGCCAAGGCCGGCAACATCAACGAGGCGCTCAAGATCACCTACGGCGAATTCTTCGCCGTGTTCGACTGCGACCACATCCCGACCCGCTCGTTCCTGCAGATGACGCTCGGCTGGTTCCTGCACGACACGCGGCTGTCGATGCTGCAGACCCCGCACCACTTCTTCTCGGCCGATCCGTTCGAGCGCAACCTCGGCACGTTCCGCAAGGTGCCCAACGAGAACGAGCTGTTCTACGGGCTGGTGCAGGACGGCAACGACCTCTGGAACGCGACGTTCTTCTGCGGCTCGTGCGCGGTGCTGCGCCGCTCGATGGTGGAGGAGATCGGCGGCATCGCGGTGGAGACCGTGACCGAGGACGCCCACACGGCGCTCAAGCTGCACCGCCTCGGCTACACCACCGCCTACCTGGCGATCCCGCAGGCCGCCGGCCTCGCCACCGAGAGCCTGTCGGGCCACATCGGCCAGCGCATCCGCTGGGCGCGCGGCATGACGCAGATCTTCCGGATCGACAACCCGCTGATGGGCGGCGGCCTCACGATCGGCCAGCGCCTCTGCTACCTGAACGGGATGCTGCACTTCTTCTACGGCATCCCGCGCCTGGTGTTCCTGACCGCGCCGCTGTCGTACCTGTTCTTCGGCGCGCAGGTGATCCACGCCTCGGCCGTGACGATCGCGCTGTTCGCGCTACCGCACATGCTGCACGCGAACGCCACCAACTCGCGCATGCAGCGCCAGTTCCGACATTCGTTCTGGGCCGAGGTGTACGAGTCGGTGCTCGCCTCGTACATCACGCCGCCCACGCTGCTCGCGCTGATCAACCCGAAGCTCGGCAAGTTCAACGTGACGGCCAAGGGCGGCATGATCGAGGAGAAGTACTTCGACTGGGCGGTGTCGCGTCCGTACCTGATCCTGCTGGTGCTGAACCTGCTCGGCTTCGTGATCGGGCTCTGGCACATCCACACGCACTGGGCGATCCGGAGCGAGGTCTACACGATCATCCTCAACATCGGCTGGACCACCTACAACATGCTGATCCTCGGCGCGAGCGTGGCCGCGGCCACCGAGCAAAAGCAGGTGCGCGCCGTGCATCGCGTGGCGATGACGATGCCCGTGATGCTGCGCTTCGGCACCGGGCGCACGCTCGCCTGCGAGACCATCGACTACTCGGAGGGCGGCGTGGGCGTCGCGCTGCCGCAGAAGATCTCGGTGCCGCTGCACGAACGGATCACCGTCTCGCTGTTCCGCGGCGACGAGGAATACGCGTTCCGCGCGGTGGTCGCCTCGTCCACGCCGGGCCGCGCCGGCCTGCAGTTCGTCGAGATGACGAAGGACCAGGAATTCGATTTCGTGAAAACGACCTTCGCGCGCGCCGACGCCTGGACCGGCTGGGCCGAGGGCCGCAAGCCCGACGCGCCGCTGCGCGCGCTCGCCACCGTGCTGTCGGCCGGTGCCCGCGGGATCTTCAATCTCTTCGAACACCTGTATGCCGACGCGCGCGCCTGGGGAAAGCGCGCGGGCCGGTAGACCGCACCACGGACAGCGACGGCAGATGAACCAAGGAAGCACCCTGTCACGCCCCTGCCAAGGCAAGGGCGATGCGGACCACGCCGGCGACGAGACCGGCCACCACGCGCCGCGCGCGCAGCGGGCCACGCATCCGGACACGCGTCCGGGCACGAACTCGGCCGGGAAGCGGACCGGCCAGCCGGTCGCCTCGCGCGCGGCGAGCCTGCCGCGCGCGGCGCGCGCGCTCGTCTACGGGCTCGCGCTGCAGTTCGCCATCGCGCCGTTCGCGGCGCTGGCCGCCACCGCCGCGAAGCCGGGCGAGGCCGCCGACAATCCGTCCGCCGCGGTGCCGGGCCTCTCGGCCCAGTCCGGCGACGGCGCGAAGTCGGTCGGTGCCGTGCCGGCGCCGTCGGCCGCGCGCCCGTTCGATGCGCAGGCCGGCGCGCAGCCGGCCGTCGCGCTGGTCGTGCCGCCGCTGCCGCCCGAGCAGCAGAAGCTGCTCGGCATGCGCCCGCCGACCACCGCCAACCCCGGCGTGCTGGTGCCGGGCGGGCGCCGCCAGACGCTGACCTTCGCCGATCTCGGCGCGCTCGATCCGCTGCAGCTGCGCGGCACCGAAGGCCAGAACGGCGTGCCGTTCTCGGTGCGCAACGACGAGGTGGTGACCGCCGCCACGCTGCACCTGATCTACAGCTATTCTCCGGCGCTGCTGCCCGACCTGTCGCAGCTGAAGGTGCTGATCAACGGCGAGGTGGCCGCCACGCTGCCGGTGCCGCCATCGCAGGCCGGCACCACGGTGGCGCGCGACGTGCCGCTCGATCCGCGCTTCATCACCGAATTCAACCACCTGAACGTCGAGCTGGTCGGCCATTACACGCGCCGCTGCGAGGACCCGGCGAACTCCACGCTGTGGGCCACCGTCAGCAACGCCAGCTCGCTCGATCTCAGCTATGCCTCGCTGCCGGCGAAGGCCGATCTCGGCACGCTACCCGCGCCGTTCTTCGACCGCCGCGACGTGCGCCGGCTCGAACTGCCGGTGGTGTTCGCCGAGAAGCCGGACCCGGCCACGCTCGAGGCCGCCGGCACGCTCACCTCGTGGTTCGGCGCGCTGGCCGGCTACCGCGGCGCGCTGTTCCCGGCCCAGGTCGGCAGCCTGCCGCTGGCCGGCAACGCGGTGGTGTTCGCGCAGGCCGATGCGCACCTGGCCGGCGTGACGCTGCCGGCCGTGACCGGCCCGACCCTCGCGGTGGTGCCGCGCGACGGCAGCGCGCGCGGCTCGCTGCTGCTCGTGATGGGCCGCAACGGCGACGAGCTGAAGACCGCCGCCAGCGCGCTCGCGCTGGGCCAGAGCACGCTGAACGGCAGCCTCGCCACCATCAACCAGCTGGTCACGCTCAAGCCGCGCGTGCCCTACGACGCGCCGAACTGGCTGCCCGCCAACCGCGCCGTCCACTTCGGCGAACTGGCCGATACGCGCGCGCTGTCGGTGCAGGGCTACAGCGCCGGCCCGATTTCGCTCACGCTGCGCGTGCCGCCCGACCTGTTCATGTGGAACACCCAGGGCGCGCCGCTCGACCTGCGCTACCACTACTCGGTGCGGCCGAAGCCGGACCGCTCGTCGCTGAACGTCAGCGTGAACGGCCGCTTCGTGCAGGCGCTGCAGATCCCGGCCGTCGACCCGTCGCGCTTCAGCATCGCGCGCTTCCTGGGCCGCTTCGGCGCGCAGGCCGGCGACACCGGCAGCGCGCGGCACATTGTGCGGATCCCGCCGCTGATGCTCACGCCGCATTCACAGCTGGACCTCGCCTACTACTACGACATCCCGGACACCGGCGAATGCTCGGGCGCGCTGCTGCCGAACGTGGCGGGCACCATCGACCCGGATTCGACCATCGACCTGTCGGGCTTCCCGCACTACATGGCGCTGCCCGACCTGGCCGCGTTCGCCAACAGCGGCTTCCCGTTCACGCGGCTGGCCGACCTCTCGGAGACCGCCGCGATCCTGCCCGACGATCCCACGCCCGGCGACTACAGCCTGTTCCTGCTGACGATGGGCCGGATGGGCGAATCGACCGGCTATCCGGTGACCGGCGTGACGGTGGGCGGCCCCGGCGACGTCGAGCGCCTCGCCGACAAGGACCTGCTGGTGCTCGGCGGCCCCGGCCGCCAGCCGCTCTTGCAGCGCTGGGCCAAGCAGATGCCGTTCTCGAGCGACGGCGACACCACCACCTTCACGCTGTCCGACATCGGCCCGCGCATCGCCGACTGGTGGCTCGGCCCGCACGGCGTCGAGCGCGCCCCGGCGCGCGCCGACCTCTCGCTCGTCAGCAACGGCGACAGCGCGCTGATCGCGGGCTTCGAATCGCCGCTGCACGCGGGGCGCAGCGTGGTCGCGCTGATCAGCTCGCCGGGCGAGTCGGAGGCCGACATCACCTCGGCGCTGATCGACGCCGACGTGCTGCCGCAGGTGCAGGGCGCGATGGACGTGATCCACGGCCGCTCGGTGACCGTCGCCTCGAACGGCAGCACCTACTATCTCGGCACGCTCCCGCCGTTCGAGTACGCACGCTGGGCGCTGTCGTCGCATCCGCTGCTGCTCGTGTTCAGCGGTGTCCTCGCGGCGATCGTGATCGCCGCGCTGTTCTATCGCGCGCTGCGCCGCATCGCCGCGCGCCGACTCCAGGATTGACGCGATGCGTTCCCTTCGTTCCCTCTTCCGGCGCGGCGCCGGCCGCCCGGCTCCCGCGCGGCGCCCGCTCGCCGCGCTGGCCGCCGGCGTGGCCGGCCTCGGCGCCTGCCTCGGCCTCGCCGCCGGCCGCGCCGACGCCGCCACGGCGGCTCCGGCCCCGTCCCAACCGCAACCGGCCGCCGCACGCTGCGGCGACTGGAGCGCCTACCGCACCTTCATCGCGCGCACCGTGCAGGCCGACGGCCGCGTGTTCGACGCGTCCACCGCGGCCCAGCAGTCGACCTCGGAAGGCCAGTCGTATGGCCTGTTCTTCGCGCTGGTGGCCAACGATCGCGACAACTTCGAGCGCATCCTCGGCTGGACCCGCGAGAACCTGGCCGGCGGCCACTTCAGCGCGCGCGATCTGCGCCTGCCCGCCTGGCTGTGGGGCCGCAAGGGCGACGTGTGGGGCGTGCTCGACCCGAACTCGGCGTCCGACTCGGACCTCTGGATCGCCTACGACCTGCTCGAGGCCGGGCGCCTCTGGCACGTGCCCGACTACACCGCGCTCGGCACCGCGCTCGCCGCGCAGGTCGCGCGCCGCGAGGTGGTCGATCTCGCCGGGCTCGGCCCGATGCTGCTGCCCGGCCCGCAGGGTTTCGTGAACGGCGACGTCACGCGCCTGAACCCGAGCTACCTGCCGCTGCCGGTGCTGCGCGGGCTCGCCACCCAGCTCGACGGCGGCCCGTGGAGCGCGCTCGCGAGGAACGGCCTGAAGCTGGTGGCCGGCGCCTCGCCGCGCGGCTTCGCGCCCGACTGGGCGGCGTGGCGCGCGGGCCAGGTGGTGGTCGATCCGCAGACCGGCGACCTCGGCAGCTACGACGCGATCCGCGTCTACCTGTGGGCCGGCCTCGCGAATCCGGCCGACCCGCTCGCCAAGCCGTGGCTCGACGCCGTGCGCGGGATGGCCGCGCGCGTCGCGCAGACCGGCGTGCCGCCCGAGAAGGTCGCGGTCGCCAGCGGCACCGGCAGCGGCGAAGGCCCGCTCAGCTACTGGGGCGCGCTCGCGCCGTACTTCGCCGCGCTCGGCGACACGCGCGGCCTCGCGCTGGCGCGCTCGCGCCTGACCGCGCTGGACGGCGAGGTGCCGGGCCAGGCGCCCGTCTACTACGACCGCGTGCTCGGCCTGTTCGGCTCGGGCGCCGTGGAAGGCCGCTACCGCTTCGATCCGAGCGGCCGGCTGGTGCCGGCCTGGAGCCGCGCATGCCGATGAAGCGCGTTCCGCCCGCCCGGCGCGCGCCGTCGCGCGCCCCCGCCCTGCTGCTGGCGCTCGCGCTGGCCGCCGGCGCCTTCTCTCACGCGCCGCGCGCGGCGGCCGCCGATCCAGCGCTGCAGGCGCTGATCGACCAGGGCCGCTACTGGCAGGCGCACGGCCGCGGCGATCTGGCCGAGCAGGCCTGGAAGAAGGTGCTCGGGATCGACGCGAGGCAGCCCGACGCGCTGCTCGGCATGGGCATGGTGATGGCCGACCGCAAGGACGGCGCGCAGGCCGAGTCCTATCTCGAACGGCTGCGCCAGATCGCGCCGAACACGCCCGGCATCGACGAGCTGGGGCGGCGCCTCGGCCAGTCCACGCCGCGCGACCAGACCGTCAACGACGCGCGCCGCCTCGCGCAGTCGGGGCAGAGCGCCTCGGCCGTGCAGCAGTACCAGAAGGCGATGAACGGCGCGCCCGCCACGCCCGAGCTGCGGCTCGAGTATTACCAGGCGCTCTCGGCCACGCCGAACGGCTGGGACGAGGCGCGCAAGGGGCTCGAGGCGCTCGCGCGCGAGAACACCGATGACCCGCGCTACGCGCTCGCCTACGCGCAGCACCTGACCTATCGCGACGTCACGCGCCGCGACGGCATCGCGCGGCTGCAGCAGCTGGCCGGCGACGCCAAGGTCGGCCAGCAGGCGCGCCAGAGCTGGCGCCAGGCGCTGCTGTGGCTGGCCGCGCGGCCGTCCGACCAGCCGATGTTCGACGCCTACCTGAAGCTCGCGCCGAACGATCCGGCCGTGAAGGCGCGCTACGACAGCATGGTCACGCAGGAGAAGGCCGCCAGCGAGCGCAGCGCGCAGGACCTGGCCAACGACGCGCGCGGGCGCGCCGTGGCCGAGGGCTTCGCCGCGCTCGACCGCAACGACCTAGCCACCGCGCGCGCGCGCTTCACCGCGATCCTCGGCAGCGCGCCGAACGACGGCGACGCGCTCGGCGGGCTCGGCATCGTCGAGCTGAAGCAGGAACATTTCCGCGAGGCCCGCGACGATCTCGAACGCGCCTCGCGCACCGGCGACCCGGCGCGCTGGCGCGACGCGCTCAAGAGCGCGACCTACTGGACCTACACGAGCGAGGCGCTCGGCGCGCAGAGCAACGGCGACCCCGCGAAGGCGAAGTCGCTGTTCGAGCGCGCGATCGCGCTCGACCCGTCGGAAGTCAGCGGCGAGCTGATGCTCGGCGAACTGCTGCTCGGCAACCACGACCCGCGCGGCGCCGAGCAGGCCTACCGGATGGCGCTGCGCCGCCAGGCCGACAACCCCGACGCGATCCGCGGCCTGGTCGGCGCGCTCGCGGCGCAGGGGCGCGGCGACGAGGCGCTGCAGTTCGCCAACCAGCTCACCGCCGAGCAGCAGGCGCGCGCGGGCGGCCTCGACAGGCTGCGCGGCACGGCGCTCGCCGCGCAGGCCCGCGCGGCCGAGGCGCAGGGCGACCTGGGCCGCGCGCGCAGCCTGTTCGAGGAAGCGCTGGTCGGCGACGCCGACGATCCGTGGCTGCGGCTCGACCTCGCGCGCATCTACGTGCGTCAGGGCGCGGTGACGTCGGCGCGCAGCATGATGGACGGCCTGCTCGCCGCGCATCCCGACATGGTCGATGCGCAGTACGCGGGCGCGCTGCTCGCCGAGCAGACCCACGACTACGGCAACGGCCTGCGCCTGCTCGAACGGGTGCCGGCCGACAAGCGCACCGCCGCGATGGGCGAGTTGCAGCACCGGCTCTGGCTCGGCCAGCAGGCCGAGCTCGCGATGCAGATGATCAGGCACGGCCAGACCGGCCAGGCGATGGCGATGCTGCGCGCGGCCGAGCCGGTCGCGCAGGGCAACCCGGCGATGCTGGGCCAGCTCGCGGGCGCCTATCTGGCCGCCGGCGACGCGGGCCGCGCGATGGGGCTGGTGCAGGGCGCGATGGCGTCCGCGCCGGCCGACGTCGGGCTGCGCCTGCAGTACGCGAACCTGCTGTTCGCGAGCCATCAGGACGCGCTGCTCGGCGAGGAAATGCAGCGCCTGCACGCCACCCGGCTGAGCGCCGAGCAGCATGCCGAGCTCGACCGCATCGATCTCGCGATCGTGGTGCGCCGCGCCGACCTGGTCCGCACCAGCGGCGATCTGGCGAGCGCCTACGCGGTGATCGCGCCGTGGCTCGCCGCGATGCCCGACAACCCCGACCTGCAGGCCGCGCTCGGCCGGCTCTACACCTCGGCCGGCGACCCCGCCAACGCGCTGACCTGCTACAAGGTCGCGCTGGCGCGCCGCGCCGACGATCACGGCCTGCAACTGGCCACGCTCTACGCGGCCTCGGGCGCCAAGCAGTGGCGCTATGCCGAGCAGGTCGCGAAGCTCGCGCTGGCCGGCGCGCCCGACGATCCCGGCACGCTGGCCGCGGTGGGCCGCATGTATCGCGCCGAGGGCAACCTGACGCTGGCCGCGCGCTACCTGAAGCAGTCGCTGGTGGCGGGCTCGACGCCGCCCGCCGGGCGCACCGTCGCCGGCCCCGTCGCGCAGGTGCCGCGCGGCTGGGAGGCGCTGAGCCGCCCGCTCGGCGCGAACCCGCTGCCCGGCACCAATCCGTTCGAGGGCCGCACCGCCGTCGACGCCACCGACGATCCGGGTTCGGCCGGCGCGACCGCCGCCGCCAATGCCTACGCACCCGCCGTTCCCTCGTCGTTCACTCCTTCGTCATCCGTACCGATCGTGCCCGCCTATCTGCCCGCCGCGCACCCCGCGCCCTACGTCGCGCCTTACCAGGCTCCAGCCGGCGTCTCCCCGGGCAACCGGGTGCCGGCCGCGTCCGTCGGCGCCGCCGGTCCGGTGGACAGCACCGGCTACGGGCCGGACAGCGCCGCCGGCGGCGAATCGGGCGGCCCGGCCGCGCGGCCGCTGCAGCCTTATTCGCAGTACGCGCCCGGCGCGCCGGCGCAGCCCTACGCGCAAGGCTATCCGCAGCAGGGGTATCCGCAGCAGGGCTATCCGCAGCAGGGGTATGCGCAGCAGGGCTACCCGCAGCAGGCTTATCAGCAGCCGGCCTATCAGCAGCCGGCTTACGCGCCGCAGGGCTACCCGCAGCAGCAGGGCTACCCGCAGCAGGGTTACGCCCCGCAGGGCTATCCGCCGCCCGGCTACGCGCAGCAGCCCTACGCGGCGGCGCCGTGGCCGATGTCGCCGGCCGCGCAGGCGGCCCAGCAGGATGCCTACCGCCAACCCGCCGCGAAGCGCGCCACCACGCGCAAGCCGGCCCGGACGAATCGCGCCGCGCAGCAGCCGGCCTACCCGCAGCAGCCGGCTTACGCGCAGGGCTACCCGCAGCAGGGCTATCCGCAGCAGGGCTATGCGCCGTACCCGCAGCAGGGCTACGCGCCGCCGTACCAGCAGGGCGGCTATCCGCAGCAGCAGGGCTATGCGCAAAACGGCTACGCGCCGCAGCCGTACCCGGCGTACAACCCGCAGCCGCCGTATCCGCAGCAGGCCCAGGGGCCGGACTACATTCCGCCGCCGCCCGCCGGCTATGCGCAGCCCTACGCACCGGCCGCGGTCGCCGCGGCGGGCGTGGCCGGCGCGCCGCCGCAGCCGTCGGCGAACCCGCAGACGGTGGGCGTGGCCGACGAACTCGCCGCGATCAACCGCGAGCAGTCGAGCTCGGTGTCGGCCGGCCTGGTGTTCCGCAACCGCGCGGGCGAGGACGGGCTCTCGACGCTCAACGACATCGAGGCGCCGATCGAAGGCCGCATCAAGGCCGGCAACGGCCACCTCGTGATCACCGCCACCCCGGTCACGCTCGATTCGGGCACCGGCGTCGACGACATCCCGACCCACGCGCGGTTCGGCTCGGGCCTTTCGCAGACCGCCTCGCCCGCCGGCGGCTACGGCTCGCAGACGGCCATGGGGGTGGGCGTGTCGCTCGGCTACGAGACCAAGTCGATCAAGGCCGACGTGGGCTCGACGCCCGTGGGCTTCCGCTACCAGACCGCGGTGGGCGGCCTCGAATACAACGGCGGCTTCAACGACAAGGTGTCGTACTCGCTCGCGGTCACGCGCCGAGCCGTGACCGACAGCCTGCTGTCCTACGCCGGCGCGCGCGACGCGGCCACCGGCGAGGAATGGGGCGGCGTGACCAAGTCGGGCGGGCGCGCCGCGCTCGGCTGGGACGACGGCACCAACGGCCTCTACGTGAACGGCGAGCTGATGTACTACGCCGGCCATCACGTCGCGAACAACATCGGCGGCAAGGCGGGCGGCGGCTTCTACACGCGCCTCTACAAGGACGCGCAGCAGACGCTGACGGCCGGCGTGAACGCCACCTGGATGAGCTTCGACAAGAACCAGTCGTACTTCACCTACGGCCAGGGCGGCTACTTCAGCCCGCAGCAGTACGTGATCCTGAACATTCCGCTCGAATACGCGGGCCGCAGCGGGCCGTTCACCTACGACCTCAAGGGCTCGGCCGGCCTGCAGCACTATCGCCAGAACGCGGCGCGCTACTTCCCGCTCGACCCGGGCCTGGACGGCAGCGCGGCCGCCAACCGCGACACCGCGATCGCCGCCAATTCGACGCTGGTGCTCGATTCGAACGCCACCTACCCGGGGCAGAGCAAGACCAGCTTCTCGTACTCGCTGTACGCGAGCGGCGAGTACCAGCTCGCGCCGCAGGTGGCGGTGGGCGCGATGGCCTCGTTCGGCAACGCGTACCAGTACCGCGAGTGGCTCGCGGCCGTCTACCTGCGCTACAGCTTCACGCCGCAGTCGGGTACGCCGCTGTTCCCGCCGCGCAAGTTCAGCTCGCCGTATCTGGCCGATTCGGATTGACGAGGGCGCGGGCGGCCGCGTGATCTGCACGGCGGGCGCGACGCGGCGGGGCTGACGCAGGCACCGGCCGCGTGCTCGCCACGGATCGGCGGCCGGGCCGGCGCCCGGTCGGTCGCCTGTCGAAACCTCGCACGATCGGGCCGGCTTTCCCGCTTCGCGTGCCCGCCACGATCGAGCCGCTCGTCGGCCCGCTCCCGCTCCCGCTCCCGTTCCCGCTCCCGTTCCCGCATTCCCGCCATCCCCTCCCGCTCACGCCGGCCCGCGCCGTGCCGGTTCCTCGTAGCCGACATGCCGCCACATCCGCCCGGCCATCGGCGCGATCCGTTCGCCGAGCGCCGCGTGCAGGTAGCGCACCGCCGGCGAGAACTGCCGCCGGTGCGGACAGATCAGGTTCAGCGGCGCGCTCTCGCCGGGCTGCGCCGGCAGCAGCACCTCCAGGCGCCCGCTCGTCACGTCGTCGTGGACGTCGAGCCACGACTTGTAGGCGATGCCGTGCCCGTCCACGGCCCAGCGGCGCGCGACGTCGGCATCGTTGCAGAGCAGCGCGCCGTCCACCGGCACGAGCCGGCGCGCGTCGCCGGCCGGAAACACCCAGCGGTCGTACACGCGGCCCCCCATCACGTAGAGCAGGCACTGGTGCGACGCGAGTGCGTCGAGCGTGCGCGGCCGGCCGTTGCGCGCCAGATAGGCCGGCGCGGCCACCAGCACGCGCCGGTTGTGCGGCGCCAGCGGCAGCGCGACGTAGCTGGCGTTGTCGGCCAGCCCGTAGCGGATCGCCACGTCCACCGGGTCGCGGAACACGTCGGCCACCTCGTCGGACAGCGACAGCTTCAGCACCAGCCCGGGATGCGCGTCGCGAAACGCGGTCAGCCAGCCCGGCAGCGCGTTGCGCCCGAGATCGGACGGCGCCGAGATCCGCAGCGTGCCCTGCAGGTCCTGCCGCTCGCCGTGCAGCCGGTCGCGGCCCGCGCTGAGCGCGGCCAGCACCTCGTGCGCATAGGGCAGGTACTGCTCGCCCTCGGCCGTCAGCTTGAGGCTGCGCGTCGAGCGCGCGAACAGGCGGATGTCGAGTTCGCGTTCGAGCCGCTGGATCGCCGCGCTGACCTGCCCCGGCAGCAGGCCCGCCTCGCGCGCCGCGTTCGAGAAACTGCCGAGCGCGGCCGTCCGCACAAAAAGGCCAAGGTCGTCGATCCGGATCATTTTCATCGCCACAGTGAAAGTGCTGCCCGATTTTCCCTGTTTTCGACAAGGATTGCGCGACGGACAATCGGTCCGGCGTTCATGACAGGCGCGCCGGTTGCGCACTGGTTACGCACTGATCGCACCCACAACCGATTTCGATCGACAAGGAGAATCACCGTGTTTCACTCGCATTCGACGACGGCGGGACAGGGCGCCGGGCGCACCGCCCGGCACGGCCTGCGGGCCTTGACACTGGCCGGCGCGCTGGCGGCCGGCCTGCTCGCGGCGCCGGCCGCCGGCATCGCGGCCACGGCGGCGGCCGTTGCCTCCACCGCCTCCGGCGCGTCCACCGAGCCGGCGCTGGCCGTCGAGCGCCGCTTCGGCACGCTCGAGACCGTGGCCACCTTCGACGGCGCGATGCCCACCGGCGTGACCGTCAGCGAAACCGGCCGGATCTTCGTCAACTTCCCGCGCTGGGGCGACGACGTGCCGTTCACGGTCGGCGAGCTGCGCGACGGCCGCGTCGTGCCGTATCCCGACGCCGAGGTCAATCGCGCCGACGCGCATCGCCCGGCCGAACGCTTCCTCAGCGTGCAGAGCGTGGTGGCCGACGGGCGCGGGCGCCTCTGGGTGCTCGACACCGCCGCGCCGAACTTCTCGAACCCGCTCGCGGGCGGCGCCAAGCTGGTGGCGATCGACCTGCGGACCAACCGGATCGTGAAGACCATCGTGTTTCCCGCCGCCGTGATGCGCGAGCGGACCTACGTGAACGACATGCGCTTCGATTTCCGCGTCGGCCGCGCCGGCGTGGCCTACGTGACGGATTCGTCGCTGTCGGGCGTGGGCGGCATCATCGTGGTCGATCTCGACAGCGGCAGCGCGATCCGCCGGCTCACCGGCGACGCCTCGACCTCGGCCGATCCGGCGTTCTCGCCCGTGTTCGACGGCGAGACGCTGATGGCGCGCGACGCGAGCGGCCACGCCACGCCGCTCACGATCGCCTCCGACGGCATCGCGCTCTCGCCCGACGGCAAGACGCTCTACTACTGCCCGCTGTCGAGCCGGCGCCTCTACGCGGTGCCGACCGCGCTGCTGCGCGACCCCGCCGTCAGCGAGGCGGAACTGTCGAAGGCGGTGCGCGACCTCGGCGAGAAAGGCGCCTCCGACGGGCTGGCCGCCGACGCGAACGGCACGGTCTACGCCGGCGACTACGAACACGATTCGATCCGCAAGCTCGCGCCGGGCGGCCAGTGGACCACCATCGTCCACGATCCGCGCGTGCTGTGGCCCGACACGCTGTCGGTGGGCGGCGACGGCTACCTGTACTTCACCGCGAACCAGCTCGCGCGGCAGGCCGGCTTCCACGGCGGCCAGGACCTGCGCCGCAAGCCCTACGTGCTGTTCCGCACACCGGTCGGCGCGGGGCCGGCGCCCACCCACTGAGGCCCGGGCGGCGCGAGGGCGCGGCAGGCACGCGGGCACGAGGTCTTCCCTCGCCCGATCACGGGGGGACGCCGCGGCGTCCCCCTGTTCACGCCGGCCGCGCCGCCGACGCCGAGCGAATCAGGCAAGAGTTGGAGAGAAACGGGCTAACGGGCCATCCGGCCGGCGGCGCACCATGCGTGCATCGAACCCGTGCGAACGCGTCGTTTCGCGCGGGCGCCGCCCACCCCGGCCGGCACGCCGCCGCATCGGCGCGCCGGCCCGAACCCCGGAGCACTCAGCATGAAATACAACCGTCTCGGCACCTCGGGCCTGTTCGTGTCGGAACTCAGCCTCGGCGCGATGACGTTCGGCGTCAACGAGAGTTACCCCACGCTCGGCGGCCTCGACCAGCCGCAGGCCACCGAACTCGTCGCGCGCGCGCTCGATGCCGGCGTCAACCTGTTCGACACCGCCGACATCTACGCGCTCGGCCAGTCCGAGCGCCTGCTCGGCGAGGCGCTGCGCGGCCTCGGCGTGCCGCGCGAACGCTATCTGATCGCCTCGAAGGCGTTCGGCCCGATGGGCGCGGGGCCGAACGAGGCCGGCGCCTCGCGCGCGCACGTCCACGACGCGGTGCGGCAGAGCCTGCGCCGGCTCGGCGTCGATCACATCGACCTCTACCAGATCCACGGCTTCGATCCGGCCACGCCGGTCGAGGAAACGCTGCGCGCGCTCGACGACCTGGTGCGCCAGGGCCACGTGCGCTACGTCGGCGTGTCGAACTGGGCCGCCTGGCAGATCGCGAAGGCGCTCGGCGTCTCGGCGCGGCTCGGCCTCGCGCGCTTCGATTCGCTGCAGGCCTATTACTCGGTGGCCGGGCGCGATCTCGAACGCGAACTCGTGCCGCTGCTCGAAAGCGAGGGCGTGGGGCTGCTGGTGTGGAGCCCGCTCGCGGGCGGCCTGCTGAGCGGCAAGCAGCCGCGCGGCGGCGAGGCGCCGGCCGGCAGCCGCCGTTCGACGCTGTCGATTCCGCCCGTGGACGAGGCACGCGCCCACGACGCGATCGACGTGATGCGCGGCATCGCCGAGGCGCACGGCGCCTCGGTCGCGCAGATCGCGCTCGCGTGGCTGCTGCACCAGAAGGCCGTGTCGAGCGTGATCGTCGGCGCGAAACGGATGGACCAGCTCGACGACAACCTCGGCGCCGTGGACGTGGCGCTCGACGCCGGCGAGCTCGACGCGATCGACGCGGTGAGCCGGCTGCCGACCGAATATCCAGGCTGGATGTTCGATCTGTGGAGCGAGCGGCGGCGCCAGCAGCTGGCGGGTTCGAAGCGTTGAGTTGAGTTGAGTTGAGTTGAGTTGGGTTGAGTTGAGTTGGGTTGGGTTGGGTTGGGTCGAGCGCCGGGTTGATCACCCCAGGCCGGACGGCGTCACGGCGATCCAGCCGAGCCGGGCCGCGCGAGGTAAAGTACCCGTCGCGGCCGGCACTCCCACGTGGGCGCCGGCCGCCATTCGTCACTCCTGCCCAACCCCGCGAACCCCACCATGACATCGTCCGCCCCGCCCACGCGCACCGTCGCGATCGAACCGCTCGACGCGGCCCGCTTCGAACCCTACGGCTGGAAGCTCGGCAAGCCGGTGCAGGCCGGCGGCGCGACGCCGGCCTTCGTCAGCCCCGCCTCCGATTTCTGGCGCGAGCATCTGTTCGAGACCGGCGCGGGCGGCGAGCCCGAGGTGCTGTGGGTGGTCTACCGCAATCGCGAGCGGCGCGTGAGCTCGCTCGAACTGCATCGCGTGACGCAGCAGGCGATCGTGCCGCTGACCGGCCCGGTCGTGCATCTGGTGGCGCGCAGCGACGCGAGCGGCGCGCCCGACCTCGCCACGCTGCGCGCGTTCGCGCTGCCGGTGGGCGAAGGCATCTGCATGCGGCCCGGCATCTGGCACGCGACGCGCGTGAGCGAGCGCGAGGCCACCTGCCTGATGCTGACGCGCGCCTCGACCACGCTCGATCTCGTCGCGCATCTGACGCAAGGCGCGCCGGCCGTGGAGAGCGAGCTTCGGGGGATCGAGGCGGTGTGGGTCGGCGAGCCGGCGTGACGGCACGCGAGGCACGCGCCCAGGCCATCCGCGGCCGCCACGCGCGAGCAAGCGACGCAATACGACCCGCGTGCGCCAGCTGCATCACGGCGTCCGGCGCGCCGCCGCGCCGCCCTCAACGCCCCTTGTTCTCCCGCTCGCCGAGCCCGATCGCCTTGTAGTCATAAGTCGGATAGAACTCGGTGCGATACGCGCCCCATGCGGTGTCCTCCAGCACGCGATTCACCTCGCGCACGCGCGAGGCCGGCAGGCGCAGCGTCACCACCTGGCCGATGCCCATCATCACGTACCAGCTCACCACCTCGACGCCGGGCGGCGGAAACGCCTTGTAGAAGCCCTGCTTCGCCAGCTGCGCGTTCAGCTCGCTCAACGGCCGCGACTGGTCGTGCTTGAGGAACACCGTCAGCAGCACCGCGTTGTCGGGCGTCGCGCTTGCACTGCCGACGGACGGCGTGCCCGCGCCCTGCGCGTGAGCCATGCCCGGCACCGACACTGCGGCTGCCGCGACCACCACCGTGCTCACGGCGAAGCGCCCGATGCGGCGGCGAAAACCTGCGATTGACACCATGTCTCGCTCCCTGGAAAAAGCGGGCCGCGCGGCATGCACGGCCCGTTGCGTTCGAACGCCGGGCGAGATTACACCCGATCCTTGTCATGGAACTGCTGCATCCATTGCGGATACGGCACGCGCGACGCCGACACGCGATCGAGCCGCTCGCGATGCGCCGCCGCGAGGCGCAGTTCGCCCGCGCCGAGGTTCGCCTCGAGTTGCGCCTCCGAGCTGGCGCCGACGATCACGCTACTCACGTAATCGCGCGCGAGCAGCCAGGCCAGCGCGACCTGTGCCGGCGTGGCGCCGAGTTCGTCGGCCACGGCACGCAGTTCGTGGACGACCGGATCGACGAGCGCCGGATCGACCGGCGGAAAGTTCAGCGTCGCGCGTCGTCCCTGCGCCGGGCTGCCGTTCAGCGCCGTGTACTTGCCCGTCAGGTAGCCGCCCGATAGCGGGCTCCACACCATCAGCGCGACGCGATGCTCCCGCGCGACCGGCACGATCTCGTGCTCGACGTCGCGCATGGCGAGCGAATAGTGGACCTGGTTGCTCGTCACCGGCACCCAGTGCGCGCGCGAGGTGATCGCGCGGGCGCGTTCGAGTTCGGCCGCGCTGAAGTTGCAGACGCCCACGTGCCGGACCTTGCCCTGCGTGACGAGATCGTCGAGCGCGCGCAGCGTCTCGTCGAGCGGCGTGAGCACGTCGCGATCGTGCAGCTGCAGCAGGTCGATGTGATCGCGGCCGAGCCGCGCGAGGCTGGTCTCGACGCTGCGCAGGATGTGCGAGCGGCCGAGCCCGACCTGGTTCGGTCCCGGCCCGGTGCGCAGGCGCACCTTGGTCGCCACCAGCATGCGGCTCTCGTCGAGCCCGAGATCGGCCAGCACCTGGCCGACCACCTGCTCGGAGCGGCCTTGTGAATACGCGTCGGCGGTGTCGATCAGGTTCACGCCGCGCTCGGCGGCGAGGCCGACCAGCCGCCCGGCCTGCTGCCGGTCCAGCCCCGCGATCGACGCCCAGATCCCCTCGCCCGCGCCGAACGTCATCGCGCCCAGCGTGAGGCGCGACACGCGCAGCCCGGAACGTCCGAAAACCGTGTAATCCATCCCTGCTCTCCTGATTCGTCGTTGATCCGAACCGAACGATAAGCAAGGCGGCATCGCTCGCCTAGACCGCAGAATCCGAATACTTTTTTCGGTTGGAGCGAATAGCATGCGCAGCCGCAGGCGGCCGCCTGTCGGTTCCGGGCGCGCTCGCCCAAGCTGGAATGGCCCAGGGGCATGCCCATCGGAACCGGACAATCGACATGGACGACCAAACCGCCGACGTGCCGCCCGCCTGCGAGCGACTCGCGACGCCCGATTCGCTACACGAGCCCGACATTCGCCACGGCACGTTTTCACGGCCCGCTCCCGGCGGCGGATCCGGGCCGCCGACGGCCGCCGCGCACGTGGCCGCCGTCGCGGCGCTCGCGCTCGACGCGCGGGTGCCCGAGCGACTGCGCATCCACTTCGAAACCGCCCGTACAATCCCGTTTATTTTTCGCCCGAACCGAATTCCGCCCGATGAGAGTCGACCAACTGGCCGCGATGCGCCTCTATGTCCGGATCGTCGAGACCGGCTCGTTCGGCAAGGCCGCGCGCGCGCTCGGCATGTCGGCCTCGAACGCGACCGAGCGCATCGCGCGGCTCGAGGCGACGCTCGGCGTGCGCCTGCTCGCGCGCACCACGCGCGCGCTGGCGCCGACCGAGGCCGGCGCGCGCTACTTCGAGGTGTGCCGCCGCGTGATCGACGAGCTCGACGAGGTGGAGGCGTCGCTGTCGGGCTCGCGCGACGCGCTGGCGGGCCGCGTGCGCGTCGACGCGAACGTGTCGATCGCGCGCGCGATCCTGGTGCCGCGCCTGCCGCCATGGTTCGAGCAGTATCCGGGCATCCGCCTCGAACTGAGGATGAGCGACCAGCGCGGCGACTTCGTGCGCGACGGCATCGATTTCGCGATCCGCATCGGCGGCCTGGAGGATCAGGATCTGGTCCACCGGCCGCTCGGCCGGCCGCGCCGCGTGACGGTGGCCTCGCCCGCCTACCTGGCGCGCATGGGCCGCCCCGCCACGCCCGACGACCTGGCGAAACACCGCCTGATCGACTTCCTGCTGCCGCGCCCCGGCGAGTCGCTCGAATGGGAGTTCGACGCCGACGGGCAGCCGGCCGAACACGCGCTGCCGTCGGTGGCCGGCGTCGCCGACGCCGACGCGCGGCTGCAACTCGCGGTGGCCGGCGCCGGCATCGTGCAGAGCCTCGACTTCATCGCGGCGCCCGAACTGCGCGCCGGACGCCTCGAACGGCTGCTGACGCGCTGGGAAACGCCGGCGCCCGAGATCGCGATCCTCTATCCGCGCGACCGCCATATGCCGGCGCGCACGCTCGCGACGATGGATGCGTTTGCCGCGTGGATTCGTGCTTCGCTTGAGGAGTCCGAACGATAGGCGGCCGGGAAGCGCGGGACGCGGCGCACCGCATCACGGCTTCGCCCGGCGGCATACGGCAAGCGCCGGTCTCGACGCAAAAACCAGCCGATTCGCCTACCGGCTCACCCGACGGCCGGACCGCTTCGTCGCCGTGCCCGCAGCCGGGCTATCGACCCGCTCCCGCTCAACCGCCTTCACGAGTTCGACGAAGCGCGCGACGCAACCGGACGCACAGGGTTCGCGCCACGTCACCGTCTGTTCGATCACATGCGGCGCCGCGAGCGGCACGTAGGCGACGCCGGGGCGCCGCAGCGCGGCGGCGAAGCTCGGCACGATCGCGATGCCGCGCCCGGCGGCCACCAGCGACACCAGCGTGGTGATCTGCGAGGCGGTGGGAACACCGCGCGGCGTGAAGCCGGCGCGCTCGGCCAGCGTATCGAGCGCCGCGTTCAGCGCGGAGCCGTATTCCGCCACGAACGTGACGAAGGTTTCATCCGCCAGCGTCTCGAACGCGAGCGCGTCCTGGCGAGCATGCGTGCCGTGCGCCGGCACCGCGGCCACCAGCGGCTCGCGCGACACCACCCGCGAACGAATCGGCTCGTCGGCCGGATCAGCCAGCCAGCCCCGCCCCGTCGCCATGGCCCACCCAAAAGCGAAGTCCAGCGTCCCGTCCGCAATCTGCTGCCGTTGATGCGTGGTCGGCACCTCGCGAAACACCAGTTCGATCTCGGGCATCGCGTCGCCGGCGTCGCGCACCAGGTTCGAGAACGCATCCGACATCGGAATCGAACTCGCGTAGCCGATCACGATGCGCCCGATCATGCCCTGCGCGAGCTTGCGCGCGGCGGCCTCGGCCTCGCTCGCCGCCTCGACCACGGCGCGCGCGCGCTCGAGGAACAGCGCGCCCTCGCGCGTGAGCTGTACCGCGCGCGTCGAGCGTTCGAACAGGCGAATCCCGAGCTCGCTTTCGAGCGCCGCGATATGGCGCGTGAGCGGCGGCTGCGCGATGCGCAGGCGCAGCGCCGCGCGGCCGAAATGCAGCTCGTCGGCGACGGTGACGAAGTAACGGAGTCGGCGCAGGTCGAGCATTGTTGTGGTTCCGGTATCAACGGCGACGAAAACGGTATTGGCGCGCGCCGCGCGCCGTCATCAGACTGTCGGCTGGACCTGACGAGACGTTCCGTTTCCATGAGCGACAAGCGCGACAAGACGACGATTCGCGCCGCGTTTTTCCTGTGCGGCTTCGCGGCCTTCCTGAATCTCTATTCGACGCAGGGCATCCTGCGCGAGCTGGCGGCGGCCTTCGCCGTGAGCGCCGAACGGGCCGGCCAGGGCGTGAGCGCGACCACGCTGGCCGTCGCCATTATCGCTCCGTTCGCCGGCACGCTGAGCGCGCGCTTCGCGCGCCGCCGCGTGATCGCCTGGGCCGCGATCGCGGTCGCGCTGCCGGCGCTCGGCTGCGCGCACGCGGGCGGCTTCGGCGCGTTCCTGGCCGCGCGCTTCGCGGCCGGCGCGCTGGTGCCGTTCATCTTCGCGATCTCGATCGCCTACCTCGGCGAGCTGTTCAGCGCCGCCACGGCCACCGAGATCGGCGCGCTGTTCGTGGCCGGCACCACGCTCGGCGGCTTCGCCGGCCGCTTCGTCACGAATTCGCTGACCGGGCTGCTGGGCTGGCGCCACGCGCTCGACGTGGTCGCGCCGCTGTGCCTCGCCGCCGGCCTCGCGATCCACGCCTGGCTGCCCGCCGCCACGCCGCCGCGCGCGCCCGGCGCCGCCGCGTCGCGCCCATGGCGGCACGTCACGCGGCCCCCGCTGCTCGCGTCGTTCGCGCTCGGCGCCTGCGTGCTGGCCTCGCAGGTCGCCACCTTCACGTTCGTCGGGCTGCGCCTCGCCGGCTCGCCGTTCCGCTTCACGACCCTCGGGATCGGCGCGATCTACGCGGTGTTCCTGGTGGCGGTGGTGGTCACGCCGCTCGCGGGACGCATGGCGGGCCGCCGCGGGCCGCGCGAACTCGCGCTCGGCGCCGCCGGGCTCGCCGTCATCGGCGCGCTGCTGACGCTGTCAGACCAGATCGTCGTGATCCTGATCGGGCTCGCGCTCGGCTCCACCGCCGTGTTCGTCGAGCAGGCCTGCGCCAACGCGTTCATCTCGCAGGCCGCGCCGGCCGCCCGCTCCACCGCGATCGGCCTCTACCTGTCGTGCTACTACCTCGGCGGCAGCCTCGGCTCGCTGCTGCCGATACCGGGCTGGCACCGCTGGGGCTGGGCCGGCTGCGTCGCGTTCGTGGTCGCGACGCAGCTGCTCGTGGCCGCGCTGGCGGCGCGGTTCTGGCGCGTGCCGCGAACCGCTGATGCCGGCGCGCCGGCGGCCATCGCGCCTGCCGGCAAGGCGCGATGAACGCGACGCGCCATGGCGTTCGCAAAACGCGAGCGGCGGCGCGCCGGATCAGGCCAGCGCCGAGCGCACGATCTCGTAGCCGATCATCGCCACGGCGATCACCAGGTAGCCGCGCAGCACGCCCATCCAGAGCCGGCTTTGCGCCGACAGCGACGGCGCCGGCAGCCGATGCAGCGGCGGCATCCGCCACTGGCGCCGCTCGGCATCGCTCCAGCGGTCCGCATCGGCAAACGGCAGCGGCACGCGACGGCGCCCGAACAGACGCAGCGCGGCGAAGCCGATCACACCGAGCCCGCTGCCGCCGACCAGAATCGCCACGATCGTCGTGCCTTCGATGTCGGGGAACACCGTGGCCGCGGTCAGCACGATCGACAGCATTACGAGCACCCAGACGATCGCGCCGGTGCACAGGTTCAGCACGCGCCCGTTGCACCACGGCCCGAGCACGGCGCGATCGTTGCAGAGCAGCAGCAGGAACACCGTCGCGCTCGGCAGCAGCACGCCCGCCAGTGCCTGCACGGCGTTGGTGAGAAAGCCGAGGAACGCATCGCTCGACACCAGCGTGACGGCCGCCGCGAGCGCGATCAGCCCCGCGTAGGCGAGGTAGAACCACTTCGCCTGCGCCACCGGACGATGCAGCGAATGGCGCACGCCGAGCACGTCGCCGACCGCGTAGGCGGTGGCGAGCGAGACCGCCGCCGCGCCGATCACGCAGGCGTCGAGCAGCGCGATCGCGAACACCGTGGCCGGATAGCTGCCGACGTAGCGGTCGAGCGCCGCCAGCACCGCGCCCGCGTCGGTGAAGTTGCCGAACTCGGGCTTGCCCGCGTACATCGCCGCGCTGAAGCCGATCATCGCCACCGCGCCGATCATCACGAGGCCGATGCCGAGCCAGAGATCGAGCTTCTCGTAGCGGCTGAAGGCCGGCGTGATTCGCTTGTCCACCACGTAGCTCTGCTGGAAGAACAGCTGCCACGGCGCCACCGTGGTGCCGACGATGCCGATCACGAGCAGCATCACGTCGGCCAGCTTCGCGTGCCGCGGCCAGCCCGGAACCAGGAAATCGTGGAGGAGCTGCGAGGCGGGCGGATGCACGGCGTGCAGCACCGGGATCAGCAGCAGGCTGCCCGCCACCAGCACCAGCGCGAAGCGCTCGAAACGCCGGAAGCTGCCGGTGCAGACCGCCGCGATGGTGATGACGGCCGCGCCGATCACGCCCGGCACCTTTGGCAATCCGAAATAGTGCAGCGCAAAGGTGACGCCGATGAATTCGGTGACGATCGTCAGCGCGTTGAGCACGAACAGGTCGATCGCGCTGAAGGCGCCCCAGAACCGCCCGAAGCGCGCGAAGATCAGCCGCGCATGGCCCACGCCCGTGACGGCGCCGAGCCGCGCCACCATCTCCTGGTTCACGTAGAGCACCGGGATCAGCAGCAGCAGCGTCCAGAGCAGCGTGGTGCCGTAGTTCTGCCCGGCCTGCGTGTAGGTGCCGAACGCGCCGGCATCGTTGTCGCCGACCATCACGATCAGGCCCGGCCCGAGAATCGCGAGCAGCGTGCGCAGGCGCGCCGCCCAGGTCTTGCGCGGTGCCGTGTCATGCACGTCGATCGTGCCGAGCGCGCCGCGGATGTCGCCGATGTGGGCGTCGTCGAGCACGGCCGGGCCGGACGACGACGGTGGAAGTTGGGTGGAAGTCGACATGGTGGTTCCTGTTGGGCAGGGTGCGCGCGGCACACCGGTGTGTCTGCCTCGCGGGCAGGCCGGCGCGCCGGCGCGGCGGATGTTTTTTATGGGCGCGACGGGGCCGGCGCCGGAGCGAAACCAATCGCCGCCGTCGCGAGACGCATCACGCACGGTCGAGTGGCGCGGCGCGCGGGCGCCGTCGCCGCCGCCGGCATCACGCTCGCGTGACGCGACGGCCGCCGGATCGCGAGGATCCGCGTCGATGAGGCAGGCTGGCTGGGTGGCGAGGCAGCGGCGCCGGCGGGCGCGCGATGCCCGGATCTCCTTTCGTTGCGGTCCGGACCGAAAGCACCGGGACGTGTTGAACCATGCGGCCCGCGCGGCGGCCGGCGCGCAACACGACGCCGGGCGGGCAGCCCGGACGCGGACGCGCGTCGGCCACGGCGCGAGGCCGCAACCATTGCGATGCACGGGAAGGAATGGAAACTTCGGCGCGCACCGTCATGCCGACTGGCGGGACGGTGGCGAGAGGGAAATCAGCGCGCGGCGTCGAGCCGGTCAGGCGAAAAGGGAGATCGAAGATCGACTACTGCTACTGTCCAAGGTGAGTGACCTTTAGTCGGGAATCGGAGCGCATTTTGCTGGGTCGATCCGGCGGCGTCAACCGTCTCCTGCATCATTTTTCATTACGCCGCTCTTACGCGGCCGCCGCGTATCGCGGGCCGGCCGGCAGCCTGCGGCATGCATCCGACAACCGAAGCACTGCAAAGCATTTTCCTGTTGCGCGCGGCGTGGATCGGAGCATAGAATCCGCCGTGCCCGACCGCCACGCAGTACGCAAGCGCCGCCGCGGGCACCTCGTTCAACCCTCCGATCTCACGGACACCATGCCTAGCAGCGACAGTTGTACGCCGGCCCCGACCGGCGACCTGAACCACCGCACGCGCTAGCGACCACAGTCTTCTGTCGCCGCTGCCCGCGTGATTCGAGCAGCGCGCTTCTTCCGGACTCGCCCAGGGTCCGTTTCGCAGCCCGCTTCCATCCTGATGTCCGTCGCGCCCGTCATGCGACGGCAGGATCGCGTTCGTTCGCGATCGCCCGCGCCAGCCGGCCGGAGGATTCGATGTATGTGAAGAATTTCCTGTTTGTTTCGCATTCCTATTTGAGCCAGCGCGACGACGTGCTGTGCGGCTGGCCGCCGGCCGAACCACCCGCGCCGCCAGCACCATCCGCGCTGTCCGAATCGCCCGCCGCCGCCGGGTTCGCGGCGGGCGGGCCAGCCTGCATCGGCAAATCCTGTCATGATCGACAGACCGAGATGCCGGAACGCGACGCTGGCCCGGGCTGAACCCGGCCACGCCGTCCCGAATCCGTCACGACAGGCACCGACACTAGCCGGTGCCTTGCCGCGACGGCCGTCATTCGTCAAACAAAAAAATGCGTTTCCCCCGCAAGACATGAAAACACTCGCCCGTCATTTTCAGTCCGCGCTCCCGCCATGCCGGTTCTCGGCATCACCGGCCGCGCTGCGCCGCATGGCCGTATCGGCCGCGCTCGCGTCGGCCTGCGCCGGCATGCAGGCCACCGCCTGCGCGCAGAACGCCGCCGGCGCCGCCACCACCCCGCCCCCGGCCGACGGCAGCCCGCCCGCCGACGGGCTGTGGCAGCGCGCGACGCTGTTCGGCGACCTCGGCGGCCTGCGCGGCGCGCTCGACAAGCACGGCATCACGTTCACGCTGCAGGAGACCAGCGAGTACCTGACCAACTTCAGCGGCGGCACACGCCGGATCGGCGCCTACGACGGCATGACCCAGGCCACGCTCGCCGTCGACACCAGCAAGCTGTTCGGGCTGGCCGGCGGCACCCTCAACGTCAGCGCGCTGCAGATCCACGGCACCAGCCTGACCTCGCGCGCGCTGTCGGCGCTGCAGAACGCGAGCGGCACCGAGGCGGAAGCGGGCACGCGGCTGTGGGAGCTCTGGTACGGGCAGTCGATCGCCGGCGGCGCGGCCGACATCCGCGTCGGGCAGCAGAGCGTCGACCAGGAGTTCATGGTCAGCCAGACCGCCAGCACCTTCGTCAACGCGACGTTCGGCTGGCCGGTCCTGCCGTCGGTCGACCTGCCGGGCGGCGGCCCGGCCTATCCGCTGTCGGCGCTCGGCGTGCGCGTGAAGGCGCAGCCGACCAACGCGCTGACGCTGCTGGCCGGCGTGTTCGACGGCTATCCCGGCGGCGTCGGGCAGGCCGACATGCAACGCGCCAACCCGCATGGCACGAACTTCAACCTGCACGACGGCGCGCTCTGGATCGGCGAGCTGCAATACGCGCTCAATGCCCCGCAGCCG
The DNA here is from genome assembly GCF_001411805.1 of Burkholderia plantarii. NCBI lineage: Bacteria > Pseudomonadati > Pseudomonadota > Betaproteobacteria > Burkholderiales > Burkholderiaceae > Burkholderia > Burkholderia plantarii. The sequence goes on from NZ_CP007213.1 coordinate 3,561,748, forward strand.
GGCACGCCCGACGCGCAGCCCGGCGGCCTGCCGGGCACCTACAAGCTCGGCGTCTGGTACCTGTCGGGCGCATTCGCCGATCCGCACACCGACACCAGCGGCGCCTCGCTCGCGGCGCCGGACTCGAACGGCATCGCCCGCACGCATCGCGGCAACTACGGCGCCTACGCGATCGCCGACCAGATGGTGTGGCGCTCCGCGGCCAACCCGTCGCGCTCGCTCGGCGTGTTCGCGCGCGTGATGGGCGCGCCCGACGACCGCAACCCGATCAACTTCTCCGCGCAGGCCGGCGTCTCGCTGAAGGCGCCGTTCGCGGGACGCGACAACGACACGGCCGGCATCGCGCTCGGCTACACCAACGCGACGCTGAACGTGGACGGCGCGACGAGCGATCTCGCGCGGCCGCGCCGCGTCAACGAAACCGTCATCGAGGCGACCTACCAGTATCAGGTGGCGCCGTGGTGGACGCTGCAGGGCGACCTGCAGTACATCGTGCGGCCGGGCGGCGGCTACGACGCGCCGGCCGGCGGCACGGTCAGGCCGATCGGCAACGAGTTCGTGGCCGGCCTGCGCACCGTGGTGAACTTCTGAACGCGCGGCGCGGCCGCGTGCTCACGCGCTGAACACGCCGCCGCGGCCGAACACGCGCGCGGCGAAGCGCTCGGCGATCCGGCGATGCGCGGCGGCGTCGGGATGCAGCTGATCGGGCAGCGGCAGTTCGGCGAAGTCGTCGCGGCCGTACAGGTCGAGGCCGTCGAGATGGAACAGCCGCGCGTCGCCGGCCGCGCGCTGCTGCACGACCTGGCGCAGCACCTCGCGTATCACGCGCAGCGTCAGCTTGCCGGCGGCGCGTTCGGCCGGGTCGCCGGTCGCGCGAAACGAGACCTTGCCGGCCGCCAGCGCCGTCAGGTCGAAAGCGCCCGGCCCCGGCGTGTCCTCGTGGATCGCGCAATAGATCGGCGACACCACCAGCAGCGGCGTATCCGGATGGCCGTCGCGAATCGTGTCGAGAAAGCCATGCACGGCCGGCGCGAGCGCGCGCAGCCGCATCAGGTCGGCGTTGACGAGGTTGATGCCGAGCTTCAGGCTGATCAGGTCGGCGCGCGCGTCGCGGATCGTGCGCGCGACGAACGGGTCGAGCAGCGCGCTGCCGCCGAGGCCGAGATTGACGAGCTCGACGCCGCCCGCCGCCGCGGCCAGCGCCGGCCAGATGCCGGTGGGGCTCGCCGCGTTCGAGCCCTGGCTGATCGAGCTGCCGTGATGGAGCCAGACGCGGCGCGCGCCGTCGTCGTGCGCGCCGGTCGCGTCGATTGCCTCGATCCCCGCGTCGGCGCGCAGTGCGACGAGCCGCGTCGCCTCGTTGTGCGGCAGCCAGATCTCGACGCGCTTGTCATGCGCGGGCAGGCCCGCGAAGCGCAGCGTGGCGGGCGCCCCCGCCTCGCGCGTGGCCGCCCCGCTGCCGAGGTCGATCACCACGCGCTCGCCGCCGTCGGCGCTCGCCTGCGCGAAAAGCTTGCCGTCGACGAGCAGGTCGTAGACGCCGAGCGGCCGCGCGGGCGCGCCGGCATAGCGGTAGCGCGTGGGCAGCGTGTCGAGTTCCAGGCGCGTGGCGCGCGTGCGGAACACGAGCCGCACGCCCGAAGGCTGCGCCTCGACCATCGTCAGTTGCGGATCGGCGCACTGCGCGCGTGCCCAGGCGGGCAGGCGGTGCAGCACGACACCGCGTTCGGTCGGCTCGAGCTCGAACGCGCCGCGCACGAGCGCGTCGCGGATCGGCGCTTCGATCCAGGCGGGCATGGCATTCGTCATGTCGGAGTTCCGCCGCGCGGGCGGTCGAAATAAAAAAACGGCCGATCCGGAGATCGGCCGCCGTGTGGTGCGCGGCCGGGCCAGCCGGCCCGGCGCATCTTACACCCTCACTTCTTCACGTCGTAGCGATCGAGGTTCATCACCTTGGTCCAGGCCGCCACGAAGTCGCGCACGAACTTCTGCTGCGAATCCTCGCTCGCGTAGACCTCGGCGATCGCACGCAGCTGCGCGTGCGAGCCGAACACCAGGTCGACGCGCGTGCCGGTCCAGCGCACGGCGCCCGTCTCGCGGTCGCGGCCTTCGTACTCGTCGTTCGCGTCCGACACCGGCTTCCATTCCGTGCCCATGTCGAGCAGGTTGTGGAAGAAGTCGTTGGTCAGCGCTTCGGGACGATCGGTCAGCACGCCGTGCTTCGCGCCGCCCACGTTCGCGCCGATCACGCGCAGCCCGCCCAGCAGCACCGTCATTTCCGGCGCCGTCAGCGTCAGCAGCTGGGCCTTGTCGACCAGCAGCTTCTCGGCCGGGATCGTGAACTTGCCCTTCAGGTAGTTGCGGAAGCCGTCGGCCACCGGCTCCAGCACCGCGAACGATTCCACGTCGGTCTGCTCGGCCGTCGCATCGACGCGGCCTGCCGTGAACGGCACCGTGATGACGAAGCCGGCCGTCTTCGCCGCCTGCTCGACGCCCGCGTTGCCGGCGATCACGATCAGGTCGGCCAGCGACACCTGCTTGCCGCCCGCGGCCGCGCCGTTGAAGTCGCCCTGGATCCTCGCGAGCACGTCGAGCACCTTGGCGAGCTGCGCCGGCTGGTTCGCTTCCCAGTCCTTCTGCGGCGCGAGGCGGATGCGCGCGCCATTGGCGCCGCCGCGCTTGTCCGAGCCGCGGAACGTGGAGGCCGAGGCCCAGGCGGTGGACACCAGCTCCGACACCGACAGGCCCGAGGCCAGCACCTTCGCCTTCAGCGCGGTCACGTCCTCGTCGTCGACGAGCGCATGCTCGCGCGCGGGCAGCGGGTCCTGCCACAGCAGCTGCTCGCCCGGCACTTCCGGCCCGAGATAGCGCGACACCGGCCCCATGTCGCGGTGGGTCAGCTTGAACCAGGCGCGTGCGAACGCGTCGGCGAACTCGTCCGGGTTCTCGAAGAAGCGGCGCGAGATCTTTTCATAGGCCGGGTCGGCACGCAGCGCGATGTCGGAAGTCAGCATCGACGGCGCGCGGCGCTTCTCCTTGTCGAACGGGTCCGGCACGCTGTTCGCGCCAGCGCCGCCCTTCGGCTGCCACTGGTGGGCGCCGGCCGGGCTCTTGGTCAGCTCCCAGTCGTAGCCGAACAGGTTCCAGAAGAAGTTGTTGCTCCACTTGGTCGGCGTGGACGTCCAGATCACTTCCAGGCCGCTCGAGATCGCATCGGCGCCCGCGCCGCTGCCGTAGCTGCTCTTCCAGCCGAGGCCCATCTGTTCGAGCGGCGCGGCTTCCGGCTCCGGCCCGACGTGCGAGGCGTCGCCCGCGCCGTGGGTCTTGCCGAAGGTGTGGCCGCCCGCGATCAGCGCGACCGTTTCCTCGTCGTTCATCGCCATGCGCGCGAAGGTCTCGCGGATGTCGCGCGCCGAGGCGAGCGGATCCGGGTTGCCGTTCGGGCCTTCGGGGTTCACGTAGATGAGGCCCATCTGCACGGCCGCGAGCGGATTCTCGAGATCGCGGTCGCCGGTATAGCGCTTGTCGCCGAGCCAGGTCGTCTCGTTGCCCCAGTAGATATCCTCGTCCGGTTCCCAGGTGTCTTCACGGCCGCCCGCGAAGCCGAAGGTCTTGAAGCCCATCGATTCGAGCGCGACGTTGCCGGTCAGCACGATCAGGTCGGCCCACGAGATCTTGCGGCCGTACTTTTGCTTGACCGGCCAGATCAGCCGGCGTGCCTTGTCGAGGCTCACGTTGTCGGGCCAGCTGTTGAGCGGGGCGAAACGCTGCTGGCCGCCGCCCGCGCCGCCGCGACCGTCGGCGGTGCGGTAGGTGCCGGCGCTGTGCCAGGCCATGCGGATGAAGAACGGGCCGTAATGGCCGAAATCGGCCGGCCACCAGCTCTGCGACACGGTCATCAGCGCGCGCAGGTCCTGTTTCACGGCGTTGAGGTCGAGGCTGTTGAAGGCGTCGGCATAGTTGAAGCCCTCGTCCATCGGATCGGACAGGGAGGAATGCTGATGCAGGATCTTCAGGTTGATCTGGTTTGGCCACCAGTCGCGGTTCGACGTGCCGCCACCGGCCGTGTGGTTGAACGGGCACTTCGTCTCAGTCGACATCTGTATTCTCCTTTGATCGCAAACGCTTAACGGCCCGTGGGGGTAGAGAGGCCGGATTGCCCGTGAATACTAATGGCTGCGCTCGCCGAGCGGAAATAGGATTAATTGATTGCCGGACCTCGGAAGAACTAATGCGCGCGGCCGCGCGGCGTGCGCGGCACGCGGCCCCGACGGCGCCGTTGCCGGGCATTCGCGGCGGGTTCCGGACCGGTTCCAGGCCGCTTCCTGACCGATTGCCGATCGGCTCACGGCCGCTCGCGCGCGGCAAGCCCGTTCAGCGTAGCGATCGCGCGTGTCGAAACGGTGGGGCCCGAATGCGGGCTTCTTGCGTCGCGTCAAACCAGGCCCGGCGCGCGCCGCGCCGGCATGAACCTGATAACGTGGCGGTCTGGTCGCGCCCGCCGGGCGTGCCTCGCCCGTTCGCGCCCGTTCTCGTCCATGCGCGCTCGCGCCGCAACACACCTCCGGACCGTTTCGATGACCCGCATTCGCAATCCCCTGAACCTCGCGCAGCTGCAGGCCTTCGTGGCCGCCGCGCGTCACCGCAGCCTGCGCGCCGCCGCGCGCGAACTCGGCGTCACGCAGCCGGCCATCACGCACACGATCCGCGAGATCGAGCATGCGCTGAACGCCGAGCTGCTGGTGCGCACCGTGCGCGGCGTCGAGCTGACCGCCTGCGGCCAGGCGCTGCTGCCGCGCGCCGAGCAGCTGCTCGGCGACATGCGGCGCGCGGTGGAGGCGGTGGAGCAGGTGAAGGGCGAGCTGTCGGGACGCGTCGCGGTGGGCGCGATGCCGTCCATCGCGCTGACCGCGCTGCCGCGCGCGGTGCAGAAGTTCCGCGCGACGATGCCCGACGTGCAACTGCATCTGGCCGAGGTGACGACGCCCGACGCGCTCGCGCAGCTGAGCAACGGCGCGCTCGACATCGCCGCGATCCACCATCTGCCCGCGCTCGACCGCGAGTTCACGCAGACGCCGCTGCTGTCCACCGAGTTCGTGATCGTGATGCGCGCCGGGCACCCGCTCGCGAAGGCGCGCGGCCTCGCCGAGCTGCTGGACGCCGAATGGATCGTGACGGTGGATGCCGACGATTTCCCGCACAGCGTGATGATGTCGATGTTCACCGGCCACGGGCTGCCGCTGCCGCGCCGGCTGGTACGCGCGCCCTCGTCGTTCTCGGTCACGCTCGGGCTGGTGTCGCGCTCGGACGTGATCGGCTGCTTCACCAAGCCGCTCGCCGACATGGTCGCGCCGCTCGGCATCCGCATCGCCGCGATCGAGGAGACGCTGCCGGCCTACGAGCTGTCGATCATCTCGCGGCGCGATTTGCTGCCGACGCCGGCCGTGACGCAGTTCGTGGCGTGTTTGAAGCAGGCGGCGGCCGAGGTAGACCTTCTTTGACATCAGCAGCTTGCTCGATTCGCAATTCGCGAGAACCAGGTGATGCCGCGACAAACAGGACTGTTGGAACAGCCCAAGCGGCCGATGCCCAACCGGTACAGTCCAAGTTGGCCGAGCCTGGCAATCTTTGATTGGAAAAGCGAGGCGGAATGCGGAAATTTAGGTCATGCGGTGACTTACAATCGCTGCTTGATGCTCATCGTAATCCGACACCACAATCCACACGTCATCTGACATGAATCTCGAGCGTGATATTGCCCTTGTCGACGAGCTGCGTTCACATACCAGCGAGTGTCAGTGGCTCGAATTCAAGAAAAACAACACCGATCACGAGATGATCGGCAAACGGTGCTCGGCGTTGTCCAACGCTGCGCGCATCGAGGGCAAAGATACGGCGTACATGTTGTGGGGCATCGAGGACGAAACTCACAAGGTGGTGGGTACATCCTTCGATCCGGACTCGCAAAAAGTGGGCGGAATGGTGCTCCAGTTATGGCTGGCAAACGCGTTGCAGCCGAGCATTGCTTTTAGTTTCCGAACGGTCGCGCACCCTGCTGGGCGGGTAGTTTTGCTGGAAATTCCAGCGGCCACGGGAACACCCGTCAGCTACCACAGCGTCCCCTACGTGCGCATCGGCAGTGCAACACCCAAGCTCACCGAATATCCTGAGCGCTACCAAAAGCTCCTTGAGCGAATGCAGCCTTACCGTTGGGAGCATGGCGTCGCAGCGCAATACGTGGAAGCCGACGATGTCTTGAAGTTGCTCGACTACAGTCACTACTTTCGGCTGACGAAGCAACCACTTCCCGACAACCGTGCTGGAATCTTCGAAAAGCTGGCGGCGGATCGGTTGATAGTTCCCGATGTCGGCGGCCGATGGAACATAACGAATCTCGGTGCAATTTTGTTCGCCTATCGGCTTAAAGATTTTGATGCGAGTCTGGCTCGAAAGGCAGTTCGCTGCGTGGCGTACGGAGGCAAGAACCGCGCTGCAAAGGTCACGCACCGTCTGGGCGAAGAGAAAGAACAAAAAGGCTACGCCGTGGGGTTTGAAGACCTCGTCAGCTATCTGAACGAGTTGTCGCCGAAGAACGAGCATATTGGAGCGCTCCGGGAAGCAGCCATCTCGTTCCCCGAGCTGGCCATACGTGAGCTGGTCGCGAATGCTTTGATTCATCAGAACATGACGCTCACTGGTGCAGGGCCGCTGATCGAGCTGTTTGAGGACCGCCTGGAAATCAGCAACCCTGGAGAACCGCTGGTAAAGCCCGAGCGCATGATTGATCTGCCCCCGCGTTCGCGAAATGAAACACTCGCCTCACTCATGCGCCGGATGGGGATGTGCGAGGAACAGGGCAGTGGTCTCGACAAGGTGTTGCAGGTCGTCGAAGTATCGCAGTTGCCGCCGCCGCTGTTTCGCGCGGAACAAAACACGACCTTGGTTACGCTTTACGCCCCGCGGAGCTTCGCCGAGATGACGCCCGACGAGCGTGTCCGTGCTTGTTATTTCCATGCAGTGCTCCGCTTCTTGAGCGGAGACAAGATGAAAAATTCGACGCTGTGTGAGCGCCTTGGAATCGCGTCGAAAAATGCGGCGCAGGCATCAATGGTCATTTCCAGGACGTTGGAGGCAGGCCTCATCAGGGTTGCGGACCGGGAACACCCGCGAGCGGGCTATGTTCCTCACTGGGCATGAAGTACACCGATTTCTTGATCGGGTTTTGATTACATCCGCAGTCCGAGCCCGTCTCGCCTAGGCGAATGCCGAAACGTTCATATAAAAATCAATGACTTACCGACTCCCTCGGGAACCGGATTTTCTTGATCGTGCTTTGAGTCTGCCACCAAGAAAAAAGGGGCAAGGCACAAACAGCGCTTCCTCATTGACATTATTACAAATTTATGGTATCCGCCAGCATCTGGCGCTTCGGCAAACTGCCGAAGCGCCAGATGCTGGATACTTCGTTTCGCTACGATGCTCATTGCCCGCGCAAATCCTGGATTAGCGGCAATACTCATGCCCCATCGCGCTTTCGAGTAGGCATGCCAGCTCGCTCGCACCACGCATTGAACACCGCCCCGAATCGACGCTCCCCACACCATTTCCTTCCACCGCATCATTTCCAAATCCGCAACAAAATGCACGCCGACCCACCCGGCAACGCGCCATCCGGGCCCGTCGGGCTATCCGGGCTTGTACTAGGAACCCGCACGGCTTTTTGTCTTGATAATCTTCCGCGCACGCTCGTCCACATCGGGCGAGGGTCCGAGTCAGCCCGGCCGCCACGGCGCCGGGCGAAGCGCAACGCGGCACGACCGCGCGCAAACCACGTACAAGAGGAGTCATAGTGAAAAAAGTTCTGGCGGCCCTGACGGTTGCCCTGCTTGCCGTGTCGGCAGGCGGCGCCTACGCAAAAGACTGGTCGACGGTCCGCTTCGGCGTCGACGCGAGCTACCCCCCGTTCGAGTCGAAGGGCTCGGATGGCAAGCTGGTCGGCTTCGACATCGACCTGGGCAATGAAATCTGCCGCCGCATCGCCGCGAAGTGCGTCTGGGTCGAGAACGACTTCGACGGGCTGATCCCGGCGCTGAAGGCCCGTAAGTTCGACGGCGTGCTGTCGTCGATGTCGATGACGCCGCAACGCGCCGAACAGATCGCCTTCTCGAACAAGCTGTTCAACACGCCGACCCGCCTCGTCGCCAAGAAGGGCTCGAACATCCTGCCGACGGCCGCCTCGCTGAAGGGCAAGACGGTGGGCGTGGAACAGGGCACGATCCAGGAAACCTACGCGAAGGCCTACTGGGCACCGAAGGGCGTCAACGTCCAGCCGTACCAGAACCAGGACCAGGTCTACGCCGACCTGATCTCGGGCCGCCTCGACGCCACGCTGCAGGACGCGGTGCAGGCCGAGATCGGCTTCCTGAAGACGCCGCGCGGCGCCGGCTACTCGTTCGCCGGCGGCGACATCGACGATCCGAAGACGCTCGGCGAAGGCGCCGGCGTGGGCCTGCGCAAGGAAGACACCGACCTGAAGGCGAAGATCGACGGCGCGATCGTCGCGATGCGCAAGGACGGCACCTACGACAAGCTCGCCAAGAAGTACTTCGATTTCGACGTCTACGGCAAGTAAGCACCGCCTCGACGCGTGATTCGACGGGCCCTGCGGGGCCCGTTGCCTTTGGCGCGGGCGCCGTGCCCAAGCCACCGCCGGCCGCCACCGACCGCCGCCGCGCCTCGTGCCCGGGCCGGCCGCGCCGGGCGCATGCCCGCGGGCCGGCGCCCGAAATCCACCCGGCGCGCCCGCGCAACGTACAATCGTCGTTCCCTCGTCTCGAACGAACCGCGCGGCGCCGCCGCCCGCTCCCCGATCATGCAAACGCAGACCCATCCGCTGATTTCCCCCGCGCTCGGCACCGAACGCCATCTCACCAGCTTCCATTACGGTCCGCGCAGCGGGAAGAAGATCTACATCCAGTCGTCGCTGCATGCCGACGAACTGCCCGGCATGCTGGTGGCCACGCTGCTGCGCCGCCAGTTCGCCGCGCTCGAGGCGGCCGGCAAGCTGCGCGACGAGATCGTCGTGGTGCCGGTGCCGAACCCGATCGGCCTCGCGCAACACGTGTTCGGCGACCATCTCGGCCGCTTCGAACTCGGCTCGATGCAGAACTTCAACCGCAACTTCCACGATCTGGCCGCGCTCGTGATGCCGCGCGTCGAGGGCCGGCTGACGAAGGATCCCGCGCGCAACCTGCTGGCCGTGCGCGAGGCGATGCGCGAGGCGCTCGACGAGCAGAAGCCGCGCACCGAACTCGAATCGCAGCGCCTCGCGCTGCAACGCCTGTCGTATGACGCCGACGTGGTGCTCGACCTGCATTGCGACAACGACGCGGTCATGCACCTGTATACGAATCCGGACCTGTGGCAGGACGTCGAGCCGCTCGCGCGCTACCTCGAAGCGCAGGCCTCGCTGCTGGCGCTGAACTCGGTCGGCAACCCGTTCGACGAGGTCCACAGCTTCTGCTGGTCGGAGCTGCGCGAGCGCTTCGGCAGCCGCTTCCCGATCCCGAACGGCGCGATCTCGGTCACCGTGGAGTTGCGCAGCGAACGCGACGTGAGCTACGAGCTGGCGCAGCACGACGCGCAGGCGATCGTCGATTTCCTGACGCTGCGCGGTTCGATCGAAGGCACCGCGGCGCCGCTGCCGCCGCTCGCGCATCCCGCCACGCCGCTGGCCGGCACCGAGCCGCTGGTCGCGCCGGTGTCGGGCGTGCTGGTGTTCCGCACGCCGGTGGGCATCGTGGTCGAGCCGGGTCAGGAGATCGCCGACATCGTCGATCCGCTGACCGATCGCGTCGTCACGCTGAAGGCCAGCGTGCGCGGCGTGCTCTACGCGCGCCAGGTGGTGCGCTTCGCCACCGCCGGCATGGAAGTGGCGCGCATCGCCGGCAGCACGCCGTTCCGCAGCGGCTCGCTGCTGTCGGCCTGACGCCGGCTGTTGTCACCATCGCCACCGTTGAGCGGTGGCGCAAAGTGAATCCGGCCGGCCGCGCGCACCAGGCGCGGGCCGGCCGTCTCGCCGTCCGGTTGCGCGGCCGGCCGCGCCTCAGAACGCCGGCACGATCGCGCCGTTGAACTTCGCGTCGATGAACTTGCGCACGTCGTCCGACTCGTAGGCGGCCACCAGCTTCTTCACCCACGGCTTGTCGCGATCCTGCGCGCGCACCGCGATCAGGTTCGCGTAAGGCCCCTTCAGATCCTCGATCGCGATCGCGTCCTTGACGGGCGTGAGCCCGGCCTTCACGGCGTAATCGGTATTGATCGAGGCCGCGTCGAGGTCGGGCAGCGCGCGCGGCAGCTGCGCGGCGTCCAGCTCCACCAGCCTGATCTTCTTCGGGTTCTCGGCCACGTCGAGCGGCGTGGCGTTCACGCCGTTGCTGCCCGCCCCGGCCTTCAGCTTGATCACGCCGTACTTCTGCAACAGCAGCAGCGCGCGGTTGCCGTTCGACGGATCGTTCTGGATGCCGACCTTCGCGCCCACCGGCAGGTCCTTCAGCGATTTCAGCTTCTTCGAATAGAAGCCCATCGGCGCGGTGTAGGTAAGCCCGACGCCGACGATCCGGTAGCCGCGCTGCTTGATCTGGCTGTCGAGAAACGGCTGGTGCTGGAAGCCGTTCGCGTCGAGATCGCCGGAATCGAGCGCCGCGTTCGGCTGCACGTAGTCGTTGAATTCGATCACCTTGATCGGCAGCCCGTCCTGCGCGGCCACCTTCGCCACCTCGTTCCAGATCTGCGCGTCAGGCCCGCTCATGGTGCCGATCTTCAGCGGCGGCGCGCCGTCCGCCCGCGCACCGGAGACGACCGCGAACGCCAGCGCGCCGCCGATCGCAACCCGCCCGAAACACCCCCACAACCCGCTGAAAAAGCGCGCCATTGCAACCTCTCACGTTTTGGAATGCGGCGCATCGTCGCATATCGACGGCAAACGCCCAACCAAGCGATCGTCATCAGCATCGATGCGTGAACGCGAAAAGCAAACGCGGAAAAGTCATATTCGTTGCGGATACAACCGCTGACCGGCGGCTGTGGCGTGGGCGCGACAGGTCCGAACTATGACAGTGGCTGTCATATTCATTTCCCCCTGTCCCGATAAAGTTCGCCCCGTTCCCTCCAAGACGCCTTCAAGAGCGCGGAACCGCACACCTTTATTTCGCTCGGAGATTGCTTTGAACAAGAAACTGTTGACCACCGCCATCCTGGCCGCGACGGCAAGCGCCGCGCACGCACAAAGCAGCGTCACGCTGTACGGCGTCATCGACGCGGGTATCAGCTACGTTAACCACAGCAAGAACGCCGCTGGCGGTACGGACAAGCTGTTCAAGTACGACGACGGCGTCGCGCAAGGCAGCCGCTGGGGCATCCGCGGCACGGAAGACCTGGGCGGCGGCCTGAAGGCGATCTTCGTGCTCGAAAACGGCTTCAACAGCGGCAACGGCACGCTGGGCCAGGGCGGTGCGATGTTCGGCCGTCAGGCATTCGTCGGCCTGTCGAAGAACGACGTGGGCACGGTCTCGTTCGGCCGCCAGTACTCGTTCTCGACCGACATCCTCGGTTCGAACTACTCGACGGGTGGCAACACGGTCGTCGGTAACTACGCCTACCACGTCAACGACATCGACCAGTTGACCTCGAGCCGCATCAACAACTCGGTCAAGTTCCAGAGCGCGAATTACTACGGCTTCACGTTCGGCGCGTTGTACGGCTTCTCGAACCAGGCGGGCGCGTTCGCCGGCGCGAACTCGACGACGGTCGGCACGACCACGACGGCAGGCTCGTCGCGCGCGTACAGCTTCGGCCTGAACTACGCGAACGGCCCGGCATCGATCGGCGCGGCCTACACGGACATCCGCTTCCCGGCGCAAGCCACGCCGGCTTTCTCGACCGCGATCGCGAATATCGGCACGGGCACGGTGCGTGACCTGCGCACGCTCGGCGTCGGCGGCCGCTATGTCTGGGGCCCGGCAACGGCATGGCTGCTGTGGACGAACACGCAGTTCGACGCGCTCAACACGTTCGGCACGAAGTACAACGCCTACGAAGCCGGCGTGAAGTACGCACTGACGCCGGCTCTGTCGGGCGCAGTGGGCTACACGTACTCGAACGCGACGCAGAACAACCAGTCGTACCACTGGAACCAGGTGAACGGCACGGTCGACTACGCACTGAGCAAGCGCACCGACGTCTACGGCCTGGTGGTTTACCAACAGGCTTCGGGCAAGGGCGTGCAAGCGCAGATCGGCTCGAGCACCAGCTACTTCAGCACGTCGGGCTCGGGTTCGAAGAACCAGATCGCCGCCCGCGTCGGTATCCGCCACAAGTTCTAAGCACTCGCTTCACTCGCGGCAAACTACGGCAGAACGTCCCGCCTCCTGGCGGGACGTTTTTTTTGCGCTTTAAGTTTCATTTAATTCTGGATTGAGAGGATTCTCTCACCCCCCCTGTTGGCCGCCTGAGCATCGGCGGCGTTTTTTTTGCCCGCGCGCCGGACGGCCATCGCCACCGGGCGGTACAGGACTGGAGGAAACAATGATCGAAGATATCGTGTTCAACCACCTCCCGACGATACTGACGCGCGAGCATGCGTATCCGGTCCAGAGTTGCCGCGTGTCGGTGGCGATGCAGCGGCCGTGGGGCCGCCCTTATCGTCTCGTCGAATGGACCATGCATCTCGACGCCCCCGCGCGGCGCCGCATCGTGCCGGCCGAAAGCACCGACGTCCAGATCGCAGAAGCCGTCGCCTCGCATGTGCCGGGCCGGCTCTACGAGGACGGCGCCTCGCTGCTCTGACCAGCACCTGACCACCACACCGGACAAGCGCGGCGAACAGTTTCCCTGATCGCCGTCATTCCGCCGCGCCGCGTTTTCGGGCAGATCCGGCGGGAATTCTGCTACGCTCCCCGTTTTCCACCTGGCGTCTCATCATGGAAAACACATTCAACGAACATGGCGTCTCGGTCACTCGCAACGGGCTGTCCTGCGCGGGCGCCGTGTTCGCGCTGCGCGACATTCGCGGCGTCGAGGTCGTGACCGTCGACAAGGACTGGATCGTGCCGGTCGCGATTTCGCTGCTCGGCGTGGCCGGCCTCGTCTTCGGGCTGCTCCAGGCGTCGAGCGCCGCGATCGTGGTGGGCGTGATGCTGATCGTGGTCGGCTGGCTGACCTGGTCCTCGCAGGACATCATGCACCGGCTGATGGTCGATACGCCCGACGGCAAGCGCGAGGCCGTGGTCAGCGCGGATCCGGAATTCCTCGGCCGCGTCGCGCAGGTGGTGCGCAACGCGCAGGCCGCGCAAACCGCGCAGGCTTCGGCGGCTTCGCCGGCACCGGCCAAGGTGTGAGCGCGCACGGCGGCGCGCCATGCGCCGCCGTGGACCCCGTGGATTGACTCCGCTGCCCGCCGTTTCATGCGCCGGCGCCCCCTTCCGTCTTCATCACTCCCACCCCGTCCACGCTCCCGTCCCGACAAGGGCCAGCCGCTCGCGGCATGCCTTGGCGAAAGCGATCGTCGGGCAACCGACCCGCCGTTGTCGCGGAATTCGGTTGGTCAGACCGTTAGTTGCCGGCAAGACCGCGGCCGCGTGCATCATGTCCATCGGGTCACGTCGCATTGAAACGATAATCATTCTCACTTAAGATCATCGCTTTCCGATCGCCTTGTTTTCGCCGGCCAGCCGGCCATGGCGACGCAATGCCAGCCAGGTGGACATCTCTCACCGAGCCAGCCGCAAGCTCGACGTTCCAACGGGAGATTCACATGCTTCGACATCCGCTCATGCGCCGGCTGCGCCGCGTCGCCCCCACCGGTGCTTTCGACGTCCGGGCCGCCACGCCGGCCCCGGACGCCGCCGTCGCGTCCACTCCCCACGTCTCGTCCACTCCGCCCGCGCGCGATCGTCAGGACTTCGATGCATCGCCCGCATGCGCCGGCGCGGACGAGCCGACCGCGCCGGCGGCCTGATGCCGACCGGCTCGATGATCGCCGCCGGCCCGCGTACCCATCGACCCGAGCCGGCCACGCCGGGCGGGCGCGCCGTGGCACGGCGGCGCCGGATCGCGCGCGCGATGCTGGCCGCGCTCGCGGTCGCGCTGCTGCTCGCGATGCTCGCCGCATGCAGCATCGGCGCCTACCGGCTGACGCCCGCGCAAATGCTGGCCGCGCTGCTCTCGCCCGACGACGCCGCGCAACGGCAGGCGCGCGCGGTACTGATCGGGATTCGCGCGCCGCGCGTGGTGCTCGCGGCCCTGGTCGGGCTCGGCTTCGGCAGCGCCGGCGCCGCGATGCAGGCGCTGTTCCGCAATCCGCTCGCGGACCCGGGGCTGGTTGGCGTGTCGAGCGGCGCGGCGCTCGGCGCAAGCGCGCTGATCGTGCTAGGCCCGCTGGTCGCGGCCGGTCCGGTGCCGGCCCTGTCGCTGCCGGTGGCGGCGTTCCTCGGCGCGCTGGTCGTGACCGCGCTCGTCTACCGGCTCGCGGCCACGCGCGGCCGGCTCGCGGTCCCGCTGCTGCTGCTCGCCGGCATCGCCATCAACGCGCTCGCGGGCGCGGCGATCGGCCTGCTCACCTATATCGCCAGCGACGCGCAACTGCGCTCGCTGACGTTCTGGAGCCTCGGCAGCGTCGGCGGTGCGCAGTGGTCGACGCTCGCGGCCGTCGCGCCGTTCGCGCTGGCCGCCACCGCCTGGCTCGCGCGCGAACGCCATGCGCTGAACGCGCTGCAGCTCGGCGAAACCGAGGCGCTGCACCTCGGCGTGCCGGTGCAGCGCGTGAAGCGCGGCGTACTGCTCGCCACCGCGCTCGGTATCGGCTCGCTGGTCTCGTGTACCGGCGTGATCGGCTTCATCGGGCTGGTCGCGCCGCATTGCGTGCGGCTCGTGTGCGGCCCGGACCAGCGTGTGGTGATGCCGGGTGCGGCGCTGCTCGGCGCGCTGCTGGTGGTGGTCGCCGATCTCGCCGCGCGCACCGTGGCCGCGCCGGTCGAGATTCCGCTCGGCATCCTGACCGCGCTGATCGGCGCGCCGTTTTTCCTCGCGCTGCTGCGCAAGAGCCGCGAGGCGTTCGGCGGCTGATGCGCCCGTTCCGGTTTCCACCATGCTGATCGCCCAACATCTGTCCATCGCCCGCGGCCACCACGCGGTGCTGCACGGGCTCTCGCTGCAACTCGCGCCGGGGAGCGTGACCGCCTTGCTGGGCCGTAACGGCGCCGGCAAGAGCACCTTGCTGAAAGCGCTCGCCGGCGAGTTCCACGGCGTCGGCGCGCCGCGCCGCGTGCGGGTGGGCGGCAGCGTGACGCTGAACGGCACGCCGCTCGACAAGCTCCGCGCCGCGACGCTCGCGCGGCTGCGAGCGGTGCTGCCGCAGGCGGCCCAGCCGGCGTTTCCGTTCGTCGCCGACGAACTCGTGCTGCTCGGCCGTTATCCGCACGCCCGGCCGGGCGGCGCCCTGGCCGCGCGCGACCACGAGGTCGCGCAGCGCGCGCTCACGCTGGCAGGCGCCGCGACGCTGGCCGGCCGCGACGTGACCACGCTGTCGGGCGGCGAACTCGCGCGCGTGCAGTTCGCACGCGCGCTCGCGCAGATCTGGCCCGACGACGACCTGCGCCATCCCGAGGACGCTCCGCGCTATCTGCTGCTCGACGAACCGACCGCCGCGCTCGATCTCGCGCACCAGCACCATCTGCTCGCGACGGTGCGCGAGCTTGCGCGCGACTGGCGGCTCGGCGTGCTGACCATCGTCCACGATCCGAACCTAGCCGCGCGCCACGCCGACCGCGTCGCGCTGCTCGCCGACGGCGGCCTGCTGGCCGAGGGCGCGCCCGCCGACGTGATGCAGCCCGCGCTGATCGAGCGCTGCTTCGGCTTCACGGTGAAGATGATCGATGTCGGCGGCGGTGCGCCGCCGGTGATGGTGCCGGCCTGAACGGCCGGCACGACGAAGGAGGGAGCGAGGGTGGGCGGCGTGGCCGGCGGCGCGTACCTGAATCGCGAACCTCGGAACCCGGAGACGGCGCGCCGCTCCAGCCGAACCGGCCGGCCGTAGCGCTGGCAGATGTCGTCCGACGGCATCGCGCGAAATCGAGTCGCGTGGCGCGCCACATCCGCACGGGCTCGAGCGACCCGCGCGCGGGCCGCGCCCGCCGCCCGCTCAAACCATCAAGCCACTCAAGCCGCACGCGGCTTCTGCGCGAAATACGCGCGCACAGCCTCGACGAACGTATCGATCCCGTCGGCCGACACGTCGCGATGCGTGACGAAGCGCGAGGCATACAGCATCTGCGTCAGGATCCCGCGCGCCTTCAGCCAGGCTTCGAGCGGCGCGCAGTCGGCGTCGGGGAACTGCGCGAACACCATGTTCGTCGCCTGCGACAGCACCTTCACCTCGTCGATCCGCGCGAGGCCGGCGGCGAGCCGCTCGGCGTTGGCGTGATCGTCGACGAGCCGCTCGACGTGATGGTCGAACGCATAGAGGCACGCCGCCGCGAGCACGCCGGCCTGGCGCATGCCGCCGCCGAGCACCTTGCGCCAACGGTTTGCCACCTCGATCAACTCGCGGCTGCCGACCAGCACCGAGCCGACCGGCGCGGCGAGCCCCTTCGAAAAGCAGATCGACACCGAATCGAACGGCGCGCAGAGCTCGGCGAGCGGCTTGCCGGTGGCGGCGGCGGCATTGCAGACGCGCGCGCCGTCGAGATGGGTGGCGAGGCCGCGGCTGCGCGCGAGCGCGGTCGCCTCGCTGACGTAGCCGGCCGGCAGCACCTTGCCGCCGATCGTGTTCTCGAGCGCGAGCAGGCGCGTGCGGGCGAAGTGATTGTCGATCGGCTTGATCGCGGCGGCGATGCGATCGAGTGGCAGCGAACCGTCGGCGGCGTTGTCGATCGGCTGCGGCTGGATGCTGCCGAGCACGGCCGCGCCGCCGCCTTCGAACTTGTAGGTGTGCGCCTGCTGGCCGACGATGTATTCGTCGCCGCGCGCGCAATGCGCCATCAGCGCGGCGAGGTTGCTCTGCGTGCCGCTCGGGAAGAACAGGCCAGCCTCCTTGCCGGCCCGTTCGGCGACCGCAGCCTGCAGTCGCGCGACGGTCGGATCGTCGCCCCAGACGTCGTCGCCGACTTCGGCGGCGCTCATCGCGGCCAGCATCGGCTGACTCGGGCGAGTCACGGTATCGCTACGTAGATCGATCATGGAATGCGTCCTCGGGTGTCGCCGCAGGCCGGCAGGCCGGCGCGGCTGACGTTGTGGCGGGAAAAAAACGAGTGTACGCAATCCGGCGCGTCGCCGCGCCCTTTCCAATTTAAATCGGGCACGGACGCGCCGACGGGATGGCCGCCGGCACCAGCAGGCCCTCACCGTCCGGTCGGTCAGACGTGCGTTTCTTCCACACAGCAGATGCCGAGGTCGAGGCCGTCGGCCTGGATCACGCGGTCGAGGTTCGTGTTCACGCGCGCGAGCAATCCGGCCAGCTGCCGGCGCTCGTCGTCGCTGAATCCGTCGAGCGCGATGCGGCTCGCTTCGTCCAGCACCGCCTTGCCCTCGGGCAGCTTGCGGTCGGCGTCCTCGGTCAGGGAGATCAGCCGGCTGCGCTTGTCGCCCGGATCGGCCACGCGGCAGACCAGCCCGTCGCGCTCCATCCGGTTCAGCAGTTGCGCCATGCTCGGCTGCTCGACCTGCATGCGGCGCGCCAGCTCCGCCTGCGACAGCGCCCCCGCCGCCTTGAGCAGACTCAGCACCGGCACCTGGCTCATCGCGAAACCGAGTTCGCGCAGCGGCCTGTCGACGACACGTGTATAGAGTCGCGTGGTGAGGCCGACCAGCTTCAATGGATGTATCGATGAATCTTCCATCTCGCGAAGGTTCTCTCGGAAATTGGGATTATCAAAACGGGAATCGTGCGGCTGCCGTCTCCCTTTGCGCGGCGAACCAGCGGCCGCATCAGGGCACGTCTCACGGCGGCGACACGATCGCCTTTCATTCCCCGAGGCACGCTTCGGCCTGGCAGCGGGCGGCGCGATACATCGGGAAAATCACCTCGGATCGGCGGACCTGACGGCTTGCGATTCCTCCGTCGAATCGCTCCGGACTTCGACGGCGCCGCCTTCCCCACGCGATTCATTACCAACGCGACGCACGGTGCGTACCCGTGAATCGCCAAACGAGATAACGACACAGCTTCGCCACGCTATAGCGCCCAATCAGCAAGGAATTTGAGCAGGATCAAAGTTTGTGAATGACGCCGGCTGGAATCGACCAAACGCATCGCGTGCGTGCCGATTCTTCATCGTGCTTTCGTGACGGATACGGAGCGATATTCGCGCACGGCGCGGGACGCGGTGCGAACGCGGAAGGAAAGGGAAACGAGACGCGTGGAAATACGCGGACGGAGGCGAAAAAAAAGCGCCGATAACGACGTCATCCAGCCGACGAATACGCAATGCGTTGCGACGGATATATCGATTGTTCGCGGAGGCGGTGATCGTGAGCGATACGGGTTCGGATCGTCATCATCGCCCAAGGCATCGCGTGTGCAACCGCGCGGAATATTCACGGCACGGATCGCCCGGCGCGATGCATGACGCCGACCCCCATGCACGACGCGCGGCATGGCACCGCGCATCATGCATGGCCGGCGCGTCGGCATGCCCGCGCCGGCCCGCAACCGCTCAATCCGGCGGCGGCATGTCGGGAGGCGGCGGCGGCGTGTAGCCGCGATTGCCGCCGTAGCCGCCCGGCGCCGGGCCGCCGCCATAACCGTCGCCATACCCGCCGCCACCGTAGCCGCCACCGCCGTAGCCGGCATCGTCGCGGCTGCGCACGCGGCCCGGCACCGGCACGCGATCGCCGGCCGCATACATGCATTGCATGTAGGCATAGTCGTAGCGACGCTGCACGTCGTAGGCCGAGCCCTGGGCGTTGCCCATCCCGACCACGCTGCCGGCCAGCAGCCCGGCGCCCGCGCCGACCGCCGCGCCGCGGCCGCCGTTGAAGGCCGCGCCGGCCGCCGCGCCGAGCGCGGTGCCCACCGCCGCGCTGCCGAGCGCGCTCGCGGTGGCGGCCTGGTTCGACGACACGCCACCCACCTGGTTGGTGGCGAACTGGCGGCAGTTGCCGTCGTCGGCCTGGAACTGGTCGAACGTCTTGCCCGTGCCGGGCAGCGCCATCACGCTGGGGCCGGGCGGCATCACCGCGCAGGCGCTGAGCAGGCCGGCGCCCGCGGCGGCGGCGAGCGCCCAGCGCCCGCCGGTGCGGATTTCGAATTTCATCGGTGATCTCGTCATGGTCATTGCGGGCGGGCCGGCACTTCGCGCCAGCCTGACGAACAGGTCTTCACGTAGGGGTAGTAACGCTTCGACGCGTTGCAGTAGTACCAGGAGCCGGGTTCGAGCGGCGGCGCGCCGGCCTCCTCGGGCGGCGGCGGCCCGGGCGGCTGGCCGCCCTGCTCGACGTATTCGGGCGGCGGCCCCGGATCGACCGGCACCGCGACCAGCGGCGGCGGCGCGTAATAGACGGGCGGCGGATACCAGTAGCCGCCCCAGCCGGGGCCGATGTACACCCCCACCCGCGCCGCATGGGCGGCGCTCGTGGCGGTCACGGCGGCAACCGCCGCGACGCCGAGCACGATCTTCAGTTTGTTCACTTCACGCTCCGGGATACACGGGACCGCGCCCCGCGTTTTGTCGATACCCGAGACGCTACCCGCCGGCCGCGTGCCGTCAGTTACGAGTCTGCGCAGTGATTTTGCGGACCGTTACATTCGTGACCGTGCCGTGGCAAAACCACGCGGATTGGTCCGCGTCGAATTACCTCGTAATACGCGGAAACAATCGACGAGACGCGCGGTGCGTCGCCCTGGAACCGGCGGCGGCCCCGCTGTCGGCGTACCGGAAGCAAGGCGACAGGCAATCGAAACTTCGTCGGCCTCGCACGCAATCGTCCGGAATCCGCAGGGCGCCGCGCGGCCTCGCGTGGTAACGCCGCCGTCGCCCGTCCTACGCAGCGGTCGATTGCCGCAGGTGCGGCAGACAACCGCATTTCAGCGTGCGCGCTCGATCTCGAACTTTTTTGATGCTTATCAATGTGTTATCTCGATATTGATTAAGAACAGGAAAATCATCGGAGCAAAGTGCGACGAGTTGGCACATTTCGGGCGTCGATCGTGCCCGCAATACTGCGCTCATCCCCGCTGCCGCGGCGCATCGCGCGGCGCCGGGAGGGCCGCCCGGCAACCGCCCGCGGCCGTCACACGCTTCCGGTCACACGCTCATGGATACCGCTCTTTCGGCCCTGGATCTGGCCCGCCTGCAGTTCGCCTTCACCGTCTCGTTCCACATCGTGTTTCCCGCGCTCAGCATCGGCCTTGCGAGCTTCATCGCGGTGCTCGAATACCGCTGGCTGAAAACGGGCCTTCCCCATTACAAAACCCTCTGCCTCTACTGGTCGAAGATCTTCGCGGTCGCGTTCGGCATGGGCGTGGTCTCCGGCGTGGTGATGAGCTACGAGTTCGGCACCAACTGGGGCGGCTTCTCGAGCTTCGCCGGCGCCGTCACCGGCCCGCTGCTGATGTACGAGGTCATGACCGCGTTCTTCCTCGAGGCCGGCTTCCTCGGCATCATGCTGTTCGGCTGGAACCGGATGAGCCCGCGCGCGCACTTCGGCGCCACGCTGATGGTGGCGATCGGCACGCTGATTTCGACGTTCTGGATCCTCGCCTCGAACAGCTGGATGCAGACGCCGCAGGGCTTCGAGATCGTCGGCGGCCGCGTGGTGCCGACCGACTGGTTCAAGATCGTTTTCAACCCGTCGTTCCCGTACCGGCTCGCCCACATGGCGATCGCGGCGTTCATCGTCGCCGCGCTGGTGGTGGCCGCCACCGGCGCCTGGCATCTGCTGAAGGGCCGCCGCGACAAGAGCGTCACCACCATGTTCTCGATGGCGCTCGGCCTGCTGCTGATCCTCGCGCCGATCCAGGCCGTGGTCGGCGACCAGCACGGCATCAACACGCTCAAGTACCAGCCGGCCAAGATCGCCGCGATCGAGGGGCTGTGGGACACCGAGCAGGGCGGCACCGCGCTGAACCTGTTCGGCATCCCGGACATGCAGGCCGAAACCACGCGCTACGCGCTGAAAGTGCCGCACCTCGGCAGCCTGATCCTCACGCACAGCTGGAACGGCGAGATCCGCGGCCTCAAGAGCTTCGCGCCCGAGGATCGTCCGAACTCGACGCTGGTGTTCTGGACCTTCCGTGTGATGGTGGCACTCGGCTTCGCGATGATCGGCCTCGCACTGGCGGGCTGGCTGCTGCGCCGGCGCGGCCGCCTGTACGACGCGCGCTGGTTCCACCAGCTCGCGCTGGTGATGGGGCCGACCGGCTTCATCACGCTGCTGGCCGGCTGGATCACGACCGAGGCCGGACGCCAGCCGTGGGTGGTGTACGGCGTGATGCGCACCGCCAACGCGGCCTCGCCGCTCACCACGCAGCAGGTCGGGCTGTCGCTGATGACGTTCGTGTTCGTCTATTTCCTGGTGTTCGGCACCGGCATCTACTACCTGCTCAAGCTGATCAACGCGGGGCCGGCGCTGCTCGACGCGCCGCACGGCGGCGGATCCGGCACGGACCCTCACGCCGACGGACACGGCGAGCAGTCGGGCCGCCGCCCGCTGTCGGCCCCGGACCAGCTGATCGACGCCGCCTGAGCGCCGCCACGACACGAACCGCACAAGGAAGCACAAGGAACTCTCATGGACGTCACCGTCATCTGGGCCGCGATCATCGCCCTCGGCCTTTTCATGTACGTCGTGCTCGACGGCTTCGACCTCGGCATCGGCATCGTCTTCCCCTTCTTTCCCGACGAACGCGAACGCGACCTGATGATGAACACGGTCGCGCCGGTCTGGGACGGCAACGAGACCTGGCTCGTGCTCGGCGGCGCGGGCCTGTTCGCGACCTTCCCGATCGTCTACGCGACCGTGCTGTCGGCGCTCTACCTGCCGCTGATCTTCATGCTGGTGTGCCTGATCTTCCGCGGCGTGTCGTTCGAGCTGCGCGCCAAGGCACGCCGCACCAAGCATCTGTGGGATCTCGCGTTCATCGGCGGCTCGGCCGGCGCGACGTTCTTCCAGGGCATCGCGCTCGGCGCCTACCTGCAGGGCATCCCGGTGGCCGACGGCCATTTCGCCGGCGACCCGTTCGGTTGGCTCACGCCGTTCTCGCTGCTCACGGGCCTCGGCCTCGTCGCCACCTACGCGCTGCTCGGCTGCTGCTGGCTGGTGGCGAAGACCGAGGGCGACCTGCAGCGCCGCCTGCACCGCGTGGTGTGGCCACTCACCGTGGTGCTGCTCGCGCTGATCGGCATCGTCAGCATCTGGACGCCGCTGCAGGAGCCGGCCGTCGCGCAACGCTGGTTCGGCTCGGGCCTGTTCGTCTACCTGATGCCGGTGCCGTTCCTGGTGGTGGCCTGCGGCGCGTGGATGTACCGCGCGGTGCGCGCGCGGCGTGATACGCTGCCGTTCGTGCTCGCGCTCGCGATCGTCGCGCTCGGCTACATCGGGCTGCTGGTGAGCCTGTTCCCGTATGCGATCCCGCGCAGCGTCACGCTGTGGGAAGCGGCCGCGCCGCGTTCGAGCCAGATCTTCACGCTGGTCGGCGCCGCGGTGATCCTGCCGATCATCATCGCCTACACCACCATGGGCTACTGGGTATTCCGGGGCAAGATCCGCCATGAAGACCAGCACTACTACCACCACTGAGCCGGCCGCCGGCCGTCCCTCGCGCGATGCGCGCCGCCCGGGCCGCCTGCCCGGCTGGGCCTGGTTCGTGCTGCTCTGGATCGGCGGCGTGGCCGGCGCGGTCACGCTCGGCTACGCGTTCAAGATCTTCATGAATCTCACGCTGTTCGCGGTCACGAAGTAATCACGCGCAGCGCGCGCCCCACCCCGGCGCGCGTTCAGCGCAGGAACGGCGCGATCTCGACGGCGGCCTCGGCGAAGCGCTGCTCCAGGAAATCGAGCAGCGCCCGCACGCGCGGCGCCATGTACTGATTGCGCTGGAACAGCGCATGCACGGGCAGATCCGGGCAGCGCCACTCGGGCAGCAGCAGCACGAGGCGCCCCGCGCGCAGGTCCGCACCCACGTCCCAGATCGATTTCATCACCGCCCCGCGTCCCTCGATCGCCCATTCGCGCGCGAGCGCGCCGTCGTTGGTCTGGCGCGCGCGCTCGGGCGGCACCGTCACGTGGACCGTCTCGCCGTCGCGCTCGAAGCGCCACTGGTTCGCGATGCCGGCCGACGAACCGAGCAGCACGAACGCGTGGCCGGCCAGCTCGTCGGGATGCCGCGGCGCGCCGCGCGCCGCGAGATAGGACGGCGCCGCGCACAGCACGCGGCGGTTGTCGGCAAGGCGCCTGGCGATCATCGCGCTGTCGGCCGGCACGCCGAAGCGGATCGCCAGATCGATGTCGTCGTGCAGCAGGTTCGACAGCGAATCGGCCAGCACCAGCGTGAGCGTTACCTGCGGATGCCGGTCGTTGAATTCGTCGAGCCAGCGCCGCAGCACGACGCGGCCGAAATCGGAAGTGGCCGACACGCGCAGCGCGCCGCCGATCGACGCGCGCCCCAGTTGCAGCGCCACGCGCGCGTCGTCGAGCGTCTGCAGCGCATGCCGGCAGTGCTCGAGGTAGAGCCGCCCCTCGTCGGTCAGCCGCAGCTTGCGCGTGGAGCGCTCGAACAGCTGCGTGCCGAGCGCGCGCTCGAGCTTGACGAGCCGCGCGCTGGCCGCCGCCGGCGACAGGCCGAGCTTGCGGCCTGCCGCCGACAGGCTGCCGAGGCTGGCCGCTTCCACGAAGAGTCGAATGTCGCCGAGGTTGTCCATGCGGTGCGGGTCGGGTACGGATCGAGTGCGGATCGGAAGCGCGGCGCGCCGGACTCGCGCCGGACTCGCGCCGGGCCGCGACACGCGCGGCAGACGGCATGGTAACGCGGCGCGGCGGCGGCGCGGCTCGACGGGTCGATCGGCGTCGGCCCGCCCCGTGGCGCGCGAGCGCGGCCGGACCGACGTGCCGCGCGCGCGTGACGGCACGGCGTTGCGGCGTCACGGCTTCACGACGCCCAGTTGCGTGAGGAATGTCAAGTTATCCTCAAGATGCCAGTTCTCGGCGATCCGGCCGCCGCGAATCCGGTAGATGTCGGTCGCGATGAAATCGACCGGCTGGCCACGGCCCCGCACGGCGCCGAAGCTTCCTGTGAAATGGCCGCTGAAGCGCAGATGCGCGACCACGCGATCGCCGGCCACGATCATCTGTTCCACCTCGCAATGCACGTCCGGCACCGCCGCATGAAACGCCCGCGATGCGGCGAGCGGCCCGGCCACGCCCTGCGCGCGCCCGGGCGGCAGCGTGCGATCGACGAAGTCCGGCGCGAGCGCCGCGCGCGCCTCGGCCTCGTCGCCGGTCGACCAGAACGTGTCGTAGAGCCGGGCCGCATGAAGCTGTTCGGCAAGCTGCCGGGCCGGCAGGCTGCGATCGGCGGTCAGTTGCTTCGGCTGCACCAGGGCGGCGGCCTCGGCCCGCGCCGGCACGGCCGGCGCCAGCGCGGTGGCAACCACCGCCAGCAGCGCGCCGGCGGCCCTGGTCGTAGCGGTCGCGCGCCGGGCGCGACCCATGAAAGAATCGATCAGCATGAGAATCTCCCGCCTCGCGGCGAACGGATCGGCCGCGGCGCGTCAGGCCGTGGCGGTGTCAGAGGCGTCGTGGACGAGCGCCGGGTAATCGCTGTAGCCGCGTTCGTCGCCGCCGAACAGCGTGCCGCCGTCGAAGTCGGCGAGCGGCAGATCGTGCGCGAGCCGGTACGGCAGGTCCGGGTTCGCGACGAACGGGCGGCCGAACGCGACGAAGTCGGCATGGCCGTTCGACAGCACCCAGTTCGCGCGCGCGAGGTCGTACTTGCCGGCCACGATGATCGGCCCCGTGAAGCGCTCGCGGATCTCGCGGCGGAACGTTTCGGTGAATTGCGGGGCATCGTCCCAGTCGGCCTCGACCAGATGCAGGTAGGCGATGCCGCGCGCCTGCAGCCAGGCGGCCGCGTCGAGCATGGTCGGCAGGATGTCCGGGCACGCCATGCCGCGCGCGGTCAGGAACGGTGCGACGCGGATCGCGGTGCGCGCCGCGCCGACTTCCGCCGCCACCGCATCGACCACTTCCTGCAGGAAGCGCAGGCGGTTCTCGCGCGAGCCGCCGTATTCGTCGGTGCGCTGGTTCGAGGTGGTGCGCAGGAACTGGTCGACGAGATAGCCGTTCGCGCCGTGGATCTCCACGCCGTCGAAGCCGGCCGCGATCGCGTTGCGGGCCGCCTGCGCGAAGTCGCGGACGATCTGCTTGACCTCGGCGTTCTCGAGCGCACGCGGAGTCGGGCAATCGACCATCTCGCCCACGCCGGTCGCGGCGTCGACCTTCCAGATCTGGCCGTCGAACGGCACCGCGGACGGCGCGACCGGCAGCTCGCCATGGTGGAAATCGGGATGCGACATGCGGCCGACGTGCCACAGCTGCAGGAAGATGCGGCCGCCCTGCGCATGCACGGCGTCGGTCACGAGGCGCCAGCCCGCGATCTGCGCCTCGCTGTGGATGCCGGGCGTGAACGAATAGCCCTTGCCCTGCGGCGTGATCTGGCTCGCCTCGGTGACGATCAGCGCCGCCGAGGCGCGCTGCGCGTAATAGCGCGCGTTCATCGCGTTCGGTACGTCGCCGGGCTGGGTGCTGCGGGCGCGCGTCATCGGCGCCATCACGACGCGGTGCGCGACGTCGCGGCCGGCCAGCCTGGCGGCGGTGAAGAGATTGGCGGTAGGCATGATGGGTTGCTCCTGTCGGGTGGATGCGGATTCGTTCGAATGGATCGCGTGGATCAGGGGATGGGTCATTCAGGCTGGAGCGCGATGCGACGTGGTGACGAATTCGACGGTCACGCCGGGCGCGATCGGCACGAACAGCTGCAGTTCGTTCGTCAGCGGCACCTCGCCGAGCCGGTATGCGATGCGCCGGCCAGCCAGACGGCCGAGCAGCGCCTCCCATTCGGCACGCTCGTCGACGCGCAGCGCGACGTGATCGATTCGAGGCACGCCGGGCGCCGCCGTGGCGGGCAGCGCCGCGCGTATCAGGTGAATCGCCGGGCGACCGCCGAGATAGAACCAGCGGCCCTCCACCGAGAACGGCGGACGCGGGCCGGCCTCGAGCCCGACGACGTCGGCGAAGAAGCGGCAGAGGGCGTCGAGGTCATCGGTAACGAAGGTCGCGTGATCGAGGTACATGTTTCAGCCTGGGTGCAAGGAAACCGGGATCCATTCTGAATACGTAGCTCGATATTGATAATTGGGCTGCCTGTTGAATGATTTTCAAAAAAATTGGAATGATGCGAAGAGGGAACTGCGCGGCGCGCGCACGCCGCCGCCGCGCGTGCGGCGCGGCGAGACGGGCATCAAGGGGGAAGCGGCGCCGGGCGGAAATGCCCGGCAGCCGTCATGCGCGGCGCGGGAAGGCCGGCGGAAGGCAGAAGGAAAAACGAACGCGATTCAGCGGTGCCGCGTCACCGACGATGCGTCGAGCACGCGCTCGATCTCGCCGATCATCCGGTCGAACCAGCGCCGCAGGCAGCCGTTCGACAGCGAACGCGGGATCGACCACGCGATCACCTTGTACACGTCGTTGCGGCGCACCTTCGACGCATGGCCCGGCGCGAGCCACGCGCCGTTGACCACCAGCAGCCGCAGCGTCATCAGCCCGATCGCGATCGGCCAGATGCAGGCGAGGCGCAGCCGCATCGCGGTGGGCGGGATCGCGAACGTGTAGTCGATCGCCGCGCCGAAGTGCCCGAGCGCGACCCGCACCAGTTCGAGCATCACCGGCCGCGCGAGACGCGACGCGTCGTCGCCGAGCAGGTCGGCCGGCGCGATGCGCTCGCGCGTGAGACGGTCGGCGGGCAGATAGCAGCGGCCGATCCGCAGGTCCTTGGCCGCGTCGCGCAGCACGTTCGTCAACTGCAGCGCCTTGCCGAAGCGGATGCCGAGCGCCTTCATGGTGTCGGCGTCCCGCCGCAGCACGCCCGGCTGATGCGCGAGCGTCATGGTGGTCCAGAATTCGCCGACGCAGCCGGCCACCATGTAGGTGTAGTGATCGAGCGCCGCGTCGTCGGGCAGCGCGTCGAGCCGCCCCGACGTCTCGTCCGGAAACGTCACGAGATCGAACTCCATGCCCTGCGTGAGCGTGGTCACGATACCGCGCACCGCCGCGCGGTCGGTCTCGCCGAGCTGCGCGAGGATCGCGAGCGCCGGGCCGAGCGATTCGAGCAGCACCTTCTCGTCGGATTCGGTCTGCTGGCTCGCAACCTCGGCCGCGATCGTGCGCAGCGCCGCCTCGTCGGGCGTGCCGTTGACCTGCTCGCGCAGCGACAGCAGCCATTCGAGGCGCCGGGCCGGCGGCAGTAGCGAGGTGTCGGCGATCGTGTCGGCCGCGCGCGCCAGCAGGTAGGCAAGGCCGATCGGGTCGCGCATGCCGGCGGGCAGCACGGCGAGCGTCAGGTAGAACGAGCGCGATACCCCCTTCAGCAGGGGGCCGAGCAGGAACGCGCGGGAGGCTTGGGTCATGCGGGATTCGGGTCGTCGTGAAAACGGGCAGCAAAACGGGCAGCCGCATTGTATCCGGCAACGCGGCCGCCGCCGGCCCCGGCGCGGCCGAGGCAGGGTTTATGCGCAAAAACTCTTATTTTTTAGATAGCGTGACGGAGCGATCGGCAACGCGGATTGCCCGCTGGGGTACCGCGATGCGTACAATCGCACCCATTTGATTTGGACGAAGGGTGCCGACGATGGCAATGAAGAAGACGGATCTGGAAAAGAACAAGGCCCTGAAGCTGACGCAGGCGATGAAGCAGTCGGGTTCCGCGCGCTTCGGCAAGGCCACCGCCGACGCGGCGGCGCTCGACCGGCGCGAACGCCGCCGCATCGAGCAGGCGCAGGGCCTCGTGCCGTTCGCGTGCAAGCTCAACGTCGAGCTGGTGGCGGGCCTGCAAAAGCAGGCGGCCGACCATCCGGAGGGGATGACGGGCCTGCTGACCGAGCTGCTGACGGCCGGCCTCGCGCAGCGCGCGCAGTAGGCACGACGCGGGCGACGTCCGGCGGCATCCGCGCCGCCGGCCCGCCGCCCGCCGCTCCGCGCGGCGCGGAAACCGCCGCCGCGCGCGCTTTCCGCCAGGCAATCGCCCGGCACTCACTTCACGGCCGGGAAATCCAGCGTCGTATCGTTCGCGCGGTTGATCAGGTTCGTGAACGTGATCGACGTGATCGCGAGGCTCACCTCCACCACCTGCCGCTCCGTGAAACCGGCCGCGATGAAGCGCTCGAACGCTTCGGCGGGCACCGTGCCGCGCGTCGTCACGAGCGTGCGCACGAAAGCCACCAGCGCGTCGCGCTTCGCGTCGCCGGTGGGCTCCCCGGCACGCACCTGCTGCATCGTCTCGGGCGACAGCCCGGCGAACTTGCCAGCCAGCGTATGCGCGGCGACGCAGTAGTCACAGCCGGCCGCTTCGCTGACCGCGAGCTTGATCGTCTCGATCTCCGCCTTGCCGAGCGTGCCGCCGGCGACGATCGCATCGACGCCGAGCATCGCGGCGAGCGCTTCCGGGTGATGCGTGCCGATCGTCGCGTAGGCGTTCGGCACCTTGCCGACGGCCTTGCGGATCTTCGCGAACACTTCCGCGGCGGCACCGGTGGCATCGGCGGGGGCAAGCGTGGAAAGACGGGACATGATGGGCTCCTTGGGTCGGTTGGCCGGTTTCGCCGGCTTCGTCACGGCTGTGACGGTGAAGCCAGTTTAGGCCCGCGCCGCGAGCTTATGAATGCTCGAATTTCTCTCATTCATGCTCTTTCGTCTCATCGAATCCAGCCTCGCCGTTTTTACTCGCCCGACGGCGTCGCCCGGTGAGCGCGGAGCGCAATGCCCGTCGCGCCCGTCGAACCTCGGAAAATGACCGCCTCGCCTTTCGCGAAGCGCGGCGATCGAGCACGACAGGCGCGCCGGCCCCGCGGCTCGCGATGCCGCGAGCATGGGCCGACGCGTTTCATTCGCGATCCTGATTCATTCCACGCAACACCGGCCGCCGAAAATCGAGCGGATGGACGTCAGGCCGGCGCGTGCCAGACGTAGGCGTCGAACGGTGCCGCGAGCGGCGGGCGCGCGACGCTGCCGGTGTAGTTCGTGATGGTCGAGGCGGCCACCACGGCGATCACCTCGAGCACCTGGGCCGAGTCGAAACCGGCGTCGAGGAACGCTTGCAGCGCGGCCGGCTGCAGGTGGCCGCGCGTCTCGATCAGCATGCGGGCCAGCGTCGACAGCGCATGCCGGCGCGCGTCCTCGGGCGAGCGGCCGGCGCGCAGCGCGTCGACCTCGGTGCGCGGCACGCCCTGTTGCAGCGCCAGGCCGGTATGGAACGCCACCGCCCACTCGCAGCGGTTGGTCACGGCGTTGGTCAGCAGCAGCGTCTGGATCTCGGCCTCGGACAGGCTGCCCGAATGCACGTTGGCGAACACGGCGACGAAGCCGTTGAGCAGCACCGGCGAGGCCGCGATCACCCCGGCGATCGCCGGGATCGTGCCGAACGCGGCATGCAGCTGCTCGAGCGCGGCGACCGATTTCTGCGGTGCCGAGGCGATCGAATGGATGGGGAATGACGACATGAGGCGCTCCTTGTGTTGAACGCGCGACGGAGGTGTCGCGCGATGAACCAAGGTTAGGGCCGGCCGCGCGGCCGGCCAATTACACGACAGGTAATCAAACGGCGGCGGGGCCGAGCGAGACGAAACGAAAGCGCAACGAGACCGGACACGGCGGCCCGGCAGCAAAAACAGAAAACGGCAGGCGGAAAGCGCAGCACGCGGCGCGCCTCAGGCCGGCACCGCCTGGGGCTCGACGCCGCGGCGCCCGCGCCCCGGCACCGCCTTCGACTGGCGGTAGACCTGCCGCGCCATCTCGAGGAACGCCGTCATCGCGCTCGACACGTAGGCATCCTCGCGCCGCACGAACAGCGTCTCGACGTGCGCCAGCTCCTTCGGCACGCGATGGATCGAAACGTCGCCGGCCGTCGCCGCGTCGGCCACCACGCCCTTGGGCAGCAGCGTGATGCCCACGCCGGCCGCCACGCAGTTGATGATCGCGTCGAGCGAGCCGAATTCGAGCGGCTTCGCCACCACGATGCCCATCCCGGCCAGGAACGAATCGAGCCGCTGCCGGTACGAGCAGCCGAACTGGAACACCACCGTCTTCAGGTCCGGCCTGCCGGCAAGCTCCTTCACGGAGCGGATCGCGGGGCTCGTCACCAGCACCAGTTCCTCGGTGAACATCGTCTCGACGTGCAGGGCCGGATGATGGATCGGGCCGGCCACGAACGCGCCGTCGAGCCGGTAGTCGATCACGTCCTGCATCAGGCCCGAGGTGGTGCCCGAATTGACCACCAGCCGCACCTCCGGCCAGGTGCGCGCGAAGTCGGTCAGCAGCGGCGAGAGCCGCAGCGCCATGGTGGTCTCCAGCGTGCCGAGCGTGAGCGTGCCGGTGGGCTCGCCGCGATCGGTGGCGGCGGCGCGCGCCTCGTTGACGAGCTGCGCGATGCGGCCGACGAACGGCAGCATGCGCTGCGCGGCCGGCGTGGCGGTCACGCCGCGCGCATGACGCTGGAACAGCGCCACGCCGAGTTCGTCCTCCAGCGCGCGAATCCGCGCGGTCACGTTCGACTGCACCGTGTGCAGCTCGGCCGCCGCCTTGTTCATGCTGCCATGGCGCGCTACGGCTTCGAAGGTCTTCAGGTCGGCAAGGTCCATGATCGGAAAAGCGAAACGCTTCAAGGGCTATCGACGCGACGATTGTAGCGAGCCCGCCGCCCGGCCGGGAAACGAGGAATCGGCATAGCAGCGATCTCGATTCCAGATATCCCATATCTTGATAATTCAGTTCTATGGATTAGTGATGGCGCGTAACCTCAAGCTATCGAATAAGCGAATCGAGCGAAGGAACGACGATGCAACGCGCAGCCGACTCCTCCCCCCACGCCACCCGCGACGCGCGCGGCGTGCAGATCTGGCGGGCCACCCTTTCCGGATTCAGCGCCAGCCTGGTGGGTATCGGGCTGGCGCGTTTCGCCTACACCCCGCTGTTGCCGGCGATCGTCGACGCGCACTGGTTCGCGCCGTCGCTGGCCGCCTATCTGGGCGCGGCCAATCTCGCCGGCTATCTGCTCGGCGCGCTGACGGGCCGCCAGGCCGCCGCGCGAGCCGGCGTCACGCTCACGCTGCGCGCGATGATGCTGCTCGCGACGGTGGCGTTCATCGCCTGTGCGTATCCGCTCTCGTTCACGTGGTTCCTCGCCTGGCGCCTGCTCGCCGGGCTGGCCGGCGGCGCGCTGATGGTACTGGCCGCGCCCACCGTGCTGCGGCACGTGCCCGCCTCGCGGCGCGGCCTGGTGAGCGGCGTGATCTTCATGGGCGTGGGCGTGGGCGTGGTGGCCTCCGGCACGGTCGTGCCGCTGCTGCTGCAACGCGGCCTGCCGGCCACCTGGATCGGCATCGGGCTGCTCTCGCTCGCGCTCACGGCACTCGCCTGGCACGGCTGGCCGCACGAAGCCGCACCGCCGGCCGCCCCCGCCGCCCCGGCGCGGCACCGCCACGCGCCCGCGTCGCGTCCGCTGCGCGCGCTCTACGCCGAATACGCGCTGAACGCGGCCGGCTGGGTGCCGCACATGATCTTCCTGGTCGACTACGTCACGCGCGGCCTCGGCCAGAGCCTGCAGGTGGGCGCCGAATACTGGGTGCTGTTCGGCATCGGCGCCACGCTCGGGCCGGTGTTGGCGGGCGCGCTGGCCGACCGGATCGGCTTCGGCAACGCGCTGCGGCTCGCGTTCGTGCTCGAGATCGGCGGCGTGGCGATCCCGGCGCTCGGGCTCGGCGCGTTCTGGCTGATGCTGTCGAGCGTGGTGGTGGGCGCGTTCGTCACCGGCACCGTGCCGCTCGTGCTCGGCCGGCTGCACGAACTGCTCGCGCATCATCCGGCGCGGCGCGATCCGGCCTGGCGCACGGCCACGGTCGGCTTCGCGCTGTGCCAGGCGCTGGCCGCCTACGGGCTGTCCTACGTGTTCTCGCATCACGGCGGCGACTACCGCCTGCTGTTCGCGATCGGCACCGCGTCGATGGTGCTGGCGCTGCTGATCGATCTGGCCGCCGGCCTGGCACGGCGCGGCGCGCAACCGTGACGCACGGCATGGCAGCCGCCGTGCCGCTCCCCCTTCGACGAGCGTAGATGAGGCATCCGATGTCCCACCCGGCCCCGAGCATCGCCCCCAACCCAACCCATGCACCCAACGCGCCTGCGGCGCAAGCCGCCCCGCGCAGCTACGCCGAACGCAACGCGCGCTACTGGAAGCGCAATCTCGCGATCTGCGTGTTCGGTTCGTTCACGACGCTGGTGAGCCTGAGCATGTTGCTGCCGTTCCTGCCGCTCTACGTCGAGCAGCTCGGCGTGACGAATCCGGCCGGCATCGTGCAATGGTCGGGCGTCGCGTTCGGCGCGACCTTCTTCGGCACGGCGATCACCGCGCCGCTGTGGGGGCGGCTGGCCGACCGCTACGGCCGCAAGCCGATGCTGGTGCGCGCGGCGATCGGAATGGCGGTGGTGATGTCGCTGATCGGCGTCGCACACAGCGTGACCGAGCTGGTGGTGCTGCGGCTGGCCGCCGGTCTGATCGGCGGCTACGCGTCGGCCTCGATCGTGATGGTGGGCACCCAGGCGCCGCGCGAGCGGGCCGGCTGGGCGCTCGGCGTGCTCTCCACGGGCGCGCTCGCCGGCAACCTGATCGGCCCGCTGGTGGGCGGCTTCCTGCCCGCGCTGGTCGGCATCCGCGGCACGTTCTTCGTGGGCGGCGCGGTGATCGCGGTGGCCGCCGTGGCCACCATCGCGCTGGTGCGCGAGGACTTCGAGCGCGGCGTGGACGGCCGCGCGCGCCGCGACGCCGCGCCGGGCGCCCACGCCACGCGCCCGGCCATCGAGCGCGCCGCGCTTGGCGCGCTGCTCGTCACCGCCATGATGGTGCTGCTCGCCAACATGTCGATCGAGCCGATCATCACCGTCTACATCGGCCAGCTCGGCGTGCCGCACGACCATCTCGCGCGCACCGCCGGCATCGTGATGGCCGCCTCCGCGCTCGGCAGCATGATCACGGCGCCGCGCCTGGGCGCGCTCGCCGATCGCGTCGGCGGCTGGCCGGTGATCGTCGGCTGCCTGCTCGTCACCAGCGTGATGCTGCTGCCGCAGGCGTTCGTCACGCAGTGGTGGCAGCTCGCGCTGCTGCGCGGCCTGATGGGGATGTCGATCGCCGGGCTGCTGCCGTCGATCGCCAAGCTGGTGCGGCACGCGGTGGACGAGCACCGCTCGGGCAGCGTGCTCGGCTACCTGCAATCGGCGCAGTTCTCGGGACAGGTGGTCGGGCCGCTGATCGGCGGACAGATCGGCGCGCACGTCGGGCTGCACGCGGTGTTCTTCGTCACCAGCGCGCTGCTCGTGCTGTGCGCCGTGGTGGATGGCTGGGTGCATGGGCGTCAGGCGGCGCGGCGGGCGTGATCCGCTCGTGGATCCGCGCCGTGTTCCGTCCCCTTGCGGGATGTCGCGATCGCGCGCCGATGCGGGCGCGCAACGTCGCCGCGAAACTATTTTTTCCGGGTTGGCGAGCGAGTATTGACGTGCGATAACCGGGTTTTCCCTTATCCGGAGCATGACGATGGCCACGCTCGAAGCATTCCGCTCCGTGCTCGACGACACGCGCACGCCGGAAATCATCCGCAATCACATCATCGATTCGCTGCAGTACGCGCTGCGCAACTACGGCCAGGTGTTCACCGCCAAGGAAGTGGAATGGCTGAGCGCGTGGGACGACGCGCGGATTCCGCTCGCCGCGCGCAAGGAACTGGCCAGGCGCGAACCGGCGCCAGCTGTCGCGACGGGGCGCTGAGGTATCGGTCGGACGCGGCCGATAAAACGGACGGGTTGCGCCCGGCGCCGGCTCGCCGTTGCGGGCGATGGCGTGTCGCTCGCCTGATCACGCACGCGCCGGCCGGCCGGCATCGCGTCGGGCACACGTATGCGCCCTTCCCGCCGGCATCGCGCGCGAAAGCGGGCCGGCGGCTTCCTGAACCACCGAAGCGCCTTCGGCGGCGCCATGACGATGTCGATGCCGAAGGCACTCGCAAGCCCGCGTCGCCCGACGGCGCGCGCGGGCCGCCGGCCTCACTTGAGCCCGAAATCCACGCGCGTGGTCGCGCCCTTGTCGCCGATCCCCTTCGCGTCGAGCTTCGGCGCGACGACGAACATCCGGCTCGCGTCCACCTTCCCGTCCAGATACTCGCGCACCGCCTGCGCGCGCGCCTGGGCCAGGCGGCGCAGGCTCGCCTCGTCCACCGGCGCGTGGTCCTCCAGCGCCTGCCGCATCTGCGCGTCGGGCAGCGTCTTCTGCAGGCCGATCAGGTTGCGCGGCTTCTTGAAGTCGGCCGCCTTGTAGGCGCGCGTCAGGTATGTCGTGACTTCGTCCGGCGCGACCTTCACCGTCATCGGATCGACGCTCTCGCCCTGCCCCACCACGTCCTTGAGCTTCTGCTGGCGCACCAGCCGCTCGACGTAGGCCTCGCGCAGGCCCGGCTCGTCGCGCGCGGGATCGACGCGGCCCGTCAGGTCGAGCCGGATCGAGGGCTTTTCGGCCAGCAGCTTCGCGATCGTGTCGAGCTTCTGCTTCGCGGCGTCGGACAGCGTCGCGAGCCCCGGCGCGAATTCCACGTAGCCGAGTTCCTCGCCGCCGCCGCCGAACGCGCTCGCGAGCAGCGAGAACGGCGCCGTCACGGCCTTCTTCAGCAGGTTCAGCACCGCATGCCAGATCAGCCCGCCGACGCTGAATTGCGGATTCGACAGCGAGCCCGACACCGGAATGTTCACGTCGATCTCGCCGCGCGAGTTCTTCAGCAGCGAGATCGCCAGGCGCACCGGCAGCTTCGTCGCCGTGTCGTTGTCGACGTGGTCGCCGAACGTGAGCTGGTCGATGAAGATGTGGTTGTTCGCGCTGAGCTGGTCGTCCGCGAGCTGGTAGTGCAGGTCGACGTTGAGCTTGCCCTTCGTGATCGGATAGCCCGCGTACTTGGCCGAATACGGCGTGAGATTGGTCAGCTCGATGCCGTGCGCCGAGGCCGTCAGGTCGAGCGCCGGCTTCGCGATCAGCGGGTTCACCGAGCCCTTGATCGAGATCGGGCCGTTGCCCTCGAGGCTCGCGCCGATATCGACGGGCGCGGGCGTCTGCGACTCGGTGCCGAACGCGCCGACCGTGCCCTTGATCGCGACCAGGTCGGCCGTGTAGTTCGGGCGGATGAAGTTGTCGGTGTAGGTCACGCGGCCATCGCGCAGCAGCAGTTCGCCGACGCGCATTCGCACCGGCCGGCTCGGCGCCGGCGCGGCCGTCACGAGCGCCGGTGCCGATGCCGGCACGGCCGCCGCGACAGTGGTTGCGGACGCAACGTCCAGCGGCGCCGCCGGCGTGGCGGCCGAGGCCGGCTGCGCGCTCGCGGCCGCCACCGCGGACGCGGCCGGCGAGAGCGGCACCGGCTGCGTGCCGCCCGCGCCTCGCGTCAGCGACTGCGCCGGGCCGCTCTGTTTCGCCACCACGTCGCTGAGGTTAAGCCGCCCCTGCGGGTCGAGCAGCACGCGGCCGTAGAAGTTCGCGAACGTCACGCGCGCGGCGTCCACGTCGGTGCCGCGCGCGCTGTCGTAGTTGGCCTTGAGGTTCGACAGCGCGAGCGAGCGCCAGCCCGCGAACGGATCCGACGAAGCCTTGTCGAGCAGCCGCACGTCGACCAGCGCGAGGTCGCCGCGATACGACGCCCGGGTGGCCGCGCCGGCCTGCGACACGGCGAGATCGCCGTTCGCGTCGAGCAGCGCGCTCGCGATCGTCGCGTTGAGCGCGCTGCCGAAATACGGCTCGAACGCGGCCGCGTCGAGCCGCTTGCCATCGATGCGCAGGCGCGCGTCGAGCGGCGCGGCGCGCACCTCGCCCGCGATCTCGACGCTGCCCTTGCGGTTCAGCGTGGTGCGCAGCGACAGCGGCAGCGGCTTCGACAGATCGTCGCTGATCGGGCCGAGCTTCAGCGTCAGCGGCGAGAACGCGAGCTTCACCGGGCGCGGTGTCGAGAGGTCGGTGACGTTGGCGTTCGCGGCCGTCAGGTTCAGCGCGCCGATGCGGTAGTGCCACGGCGCGGCCGGCGTCGGCGCGGCGGCTTGGGCGGCGCGATCGACACGCTCAGGTTCGGCGCGGGCGTCGTGCGTCGGCTCGACCAGCGACGCCAGATCGATCTGGCCGCCCTTCAGCCGCGCCACGTCGGCCGACAGCCCGTCCACGTCGATGCTCGCGAATTCGGCGGTGCGCGCGCCGAGGTCGATGCGCGTCACGCCGACGCTCGCCTTCGACAGCGCGATCACGGGTGCCTTCGCATACGGCGCGCCGAGCTTCAGCGCGCTCAGCGTCAGCGTGCTCGGGCCGATGTTGGCCGCGAGCGGCGCCTTCGACCAGTCGGCGAACGCATCGACGCTGGCGCCGAGCCTGCCGTCGAGCAGCTTCGCCCGGCTCGCGCTCGCCAGATACGGCGCGATCGCCGGCAGCGCCAGCGCGTCGATCGTCAGATGGCCGCCCGCCTGCTGCTGCGCGAGGCTGATCGCGCCGGCCGCGCGCAGCGCGCCGCCCTGCGCGAGCGAGGTCGAGATCCAGAACTTCGCGGGCTGGCGGCCCCGCAGCGTGAAGCCGGTCAGCGTGGTGTTCAGGTTCGCGAGCGTGAGCGCGACGGGCGGCGACACCGAGGCGTCGCTGACGTGGATCGTGCCGTCGTCGATCGCGAGGCGGGCGACCGTCAGGTCGAGCGACTGGGGGGATGCCGGCGCGGCGGTCGTCGTGGCGGTGGTCGCGCTGCCTGCGGCCGTGGAGGTGTCGACGGGCGACGACGCTGCGGCGGGTCCGCTCGCCGATGCCCCGGAGGCCGTTGCGGACGAAGCGGCCGCCACCGGCGAGGCGGTGCCCGCGCCCGATGCCCCCCGCGCCGCCGCGAGCCGCCGCACGTTCAGCTGGCCCGCCGCATCGCGCGTCAGCGTCAGGTCCGGCGCCTCGACGCGGATCTCGTCGAAATGCAGCGCGCGGCGCAGCGGTTCGAGCGACGCCGCGGCCACGTGCAGGCGGCGCGCCGCGAAGAGCGGCCGGCCCTGCGCATCGGTCACGTTCGCGTCGGCCAGATCGACGCTGCCCGACACGCGCAGCGCGCTCGTGTCGCCGTCGATCGCGAAGCTCACGGCCAGATCGCTCGACAGCCGGCCCGAATTCACCACCACGGGCAGTTCGGCCGGCGCGTAGGACAGCAGCTTCGGCACGTCGAGTCCGTCGAACTTCAGGTTGATCCGCGACTCGCGCGAGCGCGCGAACGGCTTGGTCCTGCCGTCGATCGCGATCGGGCTGCCGTCGAGCCGCAGGCGCAGCGTCGGCTGCACGAAGATGTCGGTCTTCGACGCCAGCGTCGCGACGAACGGCACGCCGAGCGTCCACTGGTCCACCGTGTGCCGCACGCCGAGCAGGCGGTCGTCGAAATCGATCCGGCCGTTGTTGATCCGGATGTTCGACACCGAGAAGCGCGCCGGCCCCGACGCGGGCTGCGGCGACGGCTTCGAGAATTTCTCGATCAGATCGGTGAAATTGAAGCGCTGCGCGTCGTAGCGGACGATGTGGAAGCGCGGCGAATCGATCCGCACCTCGTCGACGATCGGCGCGCCGCGCAGCAGCGAGGTCCACGCCGGCCGCACGATCAGCTTCGCGATGTCGATGAACGGGGC
Organism: Burkholderia plantarii; assembly: GCF_001411805.1. Classification (NCBI taxonomy): domain Bacteria; kingdom Pseudomonadati; phylum Pseudomonadota; class Betaproteobacteria; order Burkholderiales; family Burkholderiaceae; genus Burkholderia; species Burkholderia plantarii. Next base: position 3,599,722 of record NZ_CP007213.1, read on the forward strand.
GCCGCCGGCCGGCTCGCCGACATGGATGCCGTCGGCCTCGAGCCGCAGCGTGTAGGGATTCAGCGCGATCCGCGCGATCGTGGCCGGGCGGCCGAGCTGCCGGCTCAGCTGCTGCTCGGCGAGATGGCGGATCAGCGGCGGCGCCGCGAAGAAGCCGAGCAGGCCGAACAGCACGAGGAACGCGACCACGCCGAGCGCGATGCGCCGGGTGCGGCGCGCGCGAACAAGGCCGCCCAGCCGCTGCGCGAATCGGGAACGGGGAGCGTCGGACGGCTTTTTCTGGATACTGGCCATGCGGGAGGTGCCGGTGAGGCGACGGCGGACGCCGTCGGCAAAATCGGGGCGGAAGCCTTGGAATTCCCGAAGTATAGGCGGTTGGCCGGTGCGATCGGCAGGGGAAACTTCAGGAATTGCAAGACGGGGGGCGGGGGGGCGCCAGACGCAAGTGGCTCGATGCCATTGCGCTACGCTCAAAGTAGGCGCTCACTTATTATTGGATCGATCGAAGTTTGGAGCTTGGCCCGGGAGCGACGCGCCTTCAAGATCGCACCGAGAAAGGTCCGCGGAAAGCGCTTCTCATGGCGAGATGCACGTCCCGCCCGGCGAATCTCCCGACCGAGCGCGATGTAACCGGCACCTTCGCATTTCTCATCCAGTTAGAACAATACCAAAGCAAGCACTCACTTTCTCACTGCCGCTCCACCGTCGGCGGTTGCCAGGAGCCATCGGTCGCCTCGGCCTTCGGCGCGTACAGGCGCAGCGCCAGCTGGAAATCGGCGCGCGGCGCGGGCAGCCAGTTCGCCGCGTGAGCCCGGCCCGGCGAGGCCGCCGCCACGACGATGTCCACCGAGCCGTCGCGATTGCGCTGCAGCCGGTCGAAGCCGCCGATCGAACGCCGGCCGCGGCCGACCTCGGGCAGCGCGCCGTCGGCCGTGTACGGCGTCAGCGACCAGAACGCGCGCACCGGCGGCAGCGCGCGCGGCGCGAAATGCAGCACGTAGCGGTTGGTGCCGTCGAGCGGCTTGCCGTCGCCGTCCACCGCCACCACGACGACGGTTTCATCGTCGCGCGTGCCGGCGCCGAAGTGCGTGGCCGCCGCGTAGGCGCGCAGCGCGTAATCCTGCCCGTAACGGCCGGCGTCGCCGCCGAGCCAGCGCCAGCCGTCGGCCGCGAACAGGTTTGACGGCGGCGTGGCGAGCCGCGCGCGCGCATCCTCGACGCCGCGCGTCGCGGCGGCGAGGCGCTCGTCGGTCCAGTCCACCTCGCTGCCCGCCTTCACGCCGATCTCGCCGAGCACCTGATCGACATGAGCGTCCGGCTGCACCGGCGGGTTGTCGCGCAGCGCGGCGGCGAAGCGCGAGAAGAACGCCTTCGCGTCGAGCGCCGCGACGCGCGCGGCGGCCGTCGCCGAGGTCGCGGCGGCATTCGCCGCTGCTTCGTCGAGCGCCGCCTGCGCGTGGCCGACTCGCTCGGCGCGCTTGGCACGCTCGGGGCGCGCCGAAAAAGCCGACAGCGGCACGATCCGGACCGCGCGCTGCCAGCGGCGCGCCTCGTTCAGATCGCGGCCGCCGCCGGTGCGCACGCGCACGCCGATCCAGGCCTCGTGCGACGGCAGGTCGACGCGCTTGACGCCGTCCGGCAGCGAGCCGTGAAAATCGGGGCCGACGAACGCAATCGTTTGCTCGCGAACCAGGCCATTGCGCGGATTCGCGTCGGCCCCGGTGGACCAGACGACATTGGTCCACATGTCCAGCACCCGCGCGTCGAGATAGCGGCCGTGCGTGTCCGGCAGCGTGACGAGCACCGGCTCGGCGGCCACGTCGAGCCAGCCGCCCGCGTCGAGCGTGTCGACGCCCGGCAGCGGCGGGTTCATCGCGCCGGCTGGCGGCAGCGCGGCGCCGCCGCTCAGCGTGTTGACGGGAACCGGCGCCACGCCGTCGCCGCTCGCGGCGGCTTCGCGCGCGACGTCCATCATCACGAGCGGATAGGCATACAGATAGGAATCGGCCACCTCGCTGCGCATCCAGCCCGTCTTGCGGGCAACGACGTCCGGCTGCTGCGGCGAGGCGCAACCGGCGAGCACGGTGACGAAAGCAACCGCCATCGCGGCGCACGGCCGGACGGCGGACAACGGGCGAAGAAGTGTCATTGCGATTGGCGCGCGGGGCAGCGTCGGCTGCGCTTGTTGATTGGCGGCCGGCGCTCGCGGTCTCGATCCTCGTAGCGGGTGCGCCGTCCGTTCGCATCCGGAACCCCGGAGCGCGAGAATCGTACCGCGACGGCCATGGCAAAAACAATGTCCGCGCGCGAAGAAGCTGTTGCCTGACGGCGATTTAATTCGGAATGCGCAATAGTCGCCGAGAGCGAGGGGGGATTATCGTGCTTCGGTATCGTATAGTGAGTGCTCACTCTCGCGGATATCCTCAAGAATGAATGCAGCTGGCGCGGCGGCTTGACGGTGGCGTGACATCACCACGACATTGGCGCGACATCGGGATGACGATGACGTGACGATTTCGGGGCGACGGCCGTCGCGCCACGACCGCGATCACCCCGGAGGCGTGCCGGGATGACCGTTAGTTGCCGGCTTGGTGCGGCGGTCGTGCCGGAACGAACGCTTCCGGGAAATGGCGGACAATGGACGTTTAATCGCCTCGACTTCCCCGATTGCCATCCATGAGCTTTCTCGATCCCGCCGGCATCACGAGCTGGCACGCGCACGTCTATTTCGATGCCGCCAGCCGCGACGCTGCCTGGGCGCTGCGCGAGGCCATCGAAACGCATCTCGGCACCCTGGTGCGGATCGGCCGCTTCCATGAGCGGCCGGTCGGCCCGCACCCGATGTGGTCGTATCAGCTCGAATTCGACCACGGACAACTCGCGGCGGTGGTCGGCTGGCTGGCGCTGAATCACGGCGCGCTCGACGTGTTCGTGCATCCGAATGCCGGCGACGCGCTGCGCGACCACCGCGATTCGGCGCTCTGGATCGGACAATCGCACGCGCTGAATCTCGATACGCTGCGCTGAGCGCGGCAGCGGGTAGCGCTTGACGCACCGGGGCCGGAAGCGACCGACAGGCCGGTCCGGTAAAAAAGCCGCTTGACCTTGCCATCGTTGGAAGGTTGATACTGGCTGCATCGTCGGCTTCGGCCACGCCTGACCGGTTTTCACGATGACTGATCTGTCCACTCCCGCGCCCTCCAAGACAACCGAACTGAGCATCGAAGGCATGACCTGCGGCGGCTGCGCGCGCCGCGTCGAACGCACGCTCGCGGCGATACCCGGCGTCGTGACGGCGCAGGTCGATCTCGGCGCCAAGACGGCAAGCGTCGCCAGCCTGCCGGACGTCGATGCCGCGACGCTCGCCGATGCGGTCACGGCCGCCGGTTATCCGGCGCGCGTCAGGCCTCGGCAGAATTCGGCCGGCTTGCAGGCCGCTGCTTTGCCTGATCTGCCGGTGGCACCCGGCGCCGGACCGGCGACGCATGTCGTGGTACTGCGCGTCAGCGGGATGACGTGCGGCGGCTGCGCGCGACGCGTCGAGAAGGCGCTGGCTGGGGTGGATGGCGTCGAACACGCGAGCATCGATCTCGGTGCCGCGACGGCCACGGTCGAAGCCGATCGTGAGGTCGGCGCGCCAGCGTTGATCGACGCTGTCGTTGCTGCGGGCTATCGCGCCGAGCATGTGGACGCCGTGAAACCCGCCGGGGCGACGCAGGCACCCGAGGCCGTTGCGACGGCTGTGCCGGTTGCCGTGACGTTCGTGCCGATGCCGAAGCCGCGCGCAAAGAAGGTCATGGACGCGACACCGACGGCTCCCGCCGCGCCGGCTGGAAGCGATGAGCTGGCGTCGCCGACGACGGCGATCGAACTCGACATCGGCGGCATGACCTGCGCGTCGTGCTCGACCCGCGTCGAAAAGGCGCTCGCGCAAGTCCCCGGTGTTTCAAGCGCCTCCGTCAATCTCGCCACCGAACGTGCGAGCGTGAGCGGCGATGCTTCCGTATCGGCCGCACAACTCGTCGACGCAGTTGAGAAAGCTGGCTATCGTGCAACGCCGATCGACGCTGCCGCCGCAATCGAAATCGAGCCGACGCTTTCATCCGCGGAGCCGATCGAACTCGATATCGGCGGCATGACCTGCGCGTCGTGCTCGACCCGCGTCGAAAAGGCGCTCGCGCAAGTCCCCGGTGTTTCAAGCGCCTCCGTCAATCTCGCCACCGAACGTGCGAGCGTGAGCGGCGATGCTTCCGTATCGGCCGCACGGCTCGTCGCCGCGGTCGAGAAGGCTGGCTATCGCGCCACCGCCGCTGCTTCGCCAGCCACAGCCTCGCCAACCACCACGCACCGCCCCCGCCCGAGCGCCGAATCACGCAAAGCCGCCGAAGCGCGCCGCGACCTGACGCTGCTGATCGGCTCGGCGATCCTGACCGTGCCACTCGTCGTGCCGATGTTCGCGGCGCCGTTCGGCGTCTCGCTGATGCTGCCGGCCTGGCTCGAACTCGCGCTCGCGGCAGTCGTGCAGTTCGGTTTCGGCGCGCGCTTCTATCGCGCCGCGTGGCACGCGCTGCGCGCGCGCGCCGGCAACATGGACCTGCTCGTCGCGCTCGGCACCTCGGCCGCGTTCGGCCTGAGCCTCTGGCAGCTGCTGCGCGCGCCGGGCCACACCGAGCATCTGTACTTCGAGGCCGCGGCCGTGATCGTCACGCTGGTGCGCTTCGGCAAATGGCTCGAAGCGCGCGCCAAACGCCAGACCACCGATGCGATCCGCGCGCTGAACGCGCTGCGCCCCGACCGCGCGCGCATCGTCGAGCATGGCGTCGAACGCGACGTGCCGCTCGCGCAGGTGCGCGTCGGCGCGATCGTGGCGGTGCGCCCTGGCGAGCGCTTCCCGGTGGACGGCACGATCGTCGCCGGCGAGTCGCACGTCGACGAATCGCTGATCACGGGCGAAAGCCTGCCCGTCGCGAAAGCGCCCGGCGACCGCGTGACGGCCGGCGCGATCAACGCGGAAGGCGCGCTGACGGTCGAGACGACCGCGATCGGCGCCGAGACCACGCTCGCGCGCATCATCCGGCTGGTCGAATCGGCGCAGGCCGGGAAGGCGCCGATCCAGCGCCTCGTCGACCGCGTCAGCGCGGTGTTCGTGCCGGCCATCCTCGCGATCGCGCTGGTCACGCTGGCGGGCTGGCTGCTGGCCGGTGCAGGTGTCGAGACGGCGATCCTCAACGCGGTGGCGGTGCTCGTCATCGCCTGCCCCTGCGCGCTCGGCCTCGCCACGCCGGCCGCGATCATGGCCGGCACCGGCGTGGCCGCGCGGCACGGCGTGCTGATCCAGGACGCGCTCGCGCTCGAACTCGCGCAGCGCACCGCCGTGGTCGCCTTCGACAAGACCGGCACGCTGACCGAAGGCAAACCGGCCGTGACGGCGTTCGACGCGCTCGGCCTCGCGCGTGGCGAGGCGCTCGCGATCGCTGCCGCCGTGCAGCGGCAAAGCGACCATCCGCTCGCACGCGCGCTCGTGGCCGCGTTCGAACACGAAGCGCCGGCCGGCGCGGTCGCGCTGCCGGTCGCCGAGGCGCGCGCGGTGGCGGGGCGCGGCGTCGAGGCCCGCGTCGGCGCGGCGGGCCACGCCACGCGTTATGCGATCGGCAGCGCCCGCTGGCTGGCGGAGCTTGCCATCGAGATGCCCGCCGGCGCCAAGGCCCGCGCGGCCGAGCACGAAGCAGCCGGCAACACGGTGTCGTGGCTGATGCGGCTCGACGCGCCGCGGGCCGCGCTCGCGCTGATCGCGTTCGGCGACACGGTGAAGCCCGGCGCGCGCGAAGCGATCGGGCAGCTGCACGCGCTCGGCATCCGCACCGCGCTCGTGACCGGCGACAACCGCGGCAGCGCGGCGGCGGTCGCCCGCACGCTCGGCATCGACGAAGTCCACGCGCAGGTGCTGCCCGACGACAAGGCGCGCGTGATCGGCGACCTGAAGGCCGCCAGCCGCGGCGTGGTCGCGATGGTCGGCGACGGCATCAACGACGCGCCGGCGCTGGCCGCCGCCGACATCGGCATGGCCATGGCGACCGGCACCGACGTGGCGATGCAGTCGGCCGGCATCACGCTGATGCGCGGCGACCCGGCGCTCGTCGCGGCCGCGATCGACATCTCGCGCCTCACCTACCGGAAGATCCGGCAGAACCTGTTCTGGGCGTTCGTCTACAACCTGGTCGGCGTGCCGCTCGCGGCGTTCGGGCTGCTCAATCCGATGATCGCCGGCGCGGCCATGGCGTTCTCGAGCGTCAGCGTCGTCACCAACGCACTGCTGCTGAAAACGTGGAAGGGCGGCACGCGATGATCGCGTCGCGCCGAGAGACCGGGCGCCATTCAGCACAAAGCCCGCGCATCGAAATCGGTGCGCGGGCTTTGTTTTTTCATCGGGACCATACGGCGTCGGCGATCGCGCCAACAGCGTCGACGGACCACGAAACGAAACGGAATACAGGAAGGAAGACCAACCAGGCAGATACCGCGCGCTCGGGCCGAAGCTCGACAGTGGACGCAGTGCGCGGAAATCGGGCGCGAAACCAACCCGGAGTGGCCGCTATCGCGCGCGGCACGGCGCGCTCGGCCTGAAACGACGCCCGGCCGCGCCGACGCGATGAAGACGCGGTGGCAATAGCCGGGGGAGATGGCGAAAACAGCGATAAAACGACGACGAAGGCGGCGGCTGCTGGGCGGCCGGCAGCCGATCAGCGACGGATCAGGCCGACATGCGAGATGTGCGCCTTGCGCTGACGCTCGGCTTCCGCATGGCGGGCGGCGTAGGAGTAGTCGCGATCGAGCGGCAGATGCGGCGAAACGAACAGATCGTCGATCTTTTGAAGCAGCGCGAAAATGAGGGTCATTTGCAGCTCCCGACAGGTGTGTTGATCAGGGTTATCCCTAAAACAAATATTAGGGGTTTTCCCTAGCCAACGCTAGTGCAGCGCAACATCCTGTGTCGCCGATGCGACGCGACAAGTCGACGCACAAGATGCTGTCCCGAATTTGCTCAGCGTCTGCGACGTTCGCGCCGGATCGTTGCAGGGGCGGGCTGCCGTGGTGCGGCAATCGCAACCCGGTTGGTCAGGCGCTGGACCTGCGCACCTAGTTCGTCATTGCGTTGCTGCACCGCAGCAAGATCGGCTTGCTGCGTCTCCTGCAGCGACACCAGGCGGTCAACATGTTGTCGCAGCGCGGCTGCATCGCCGCGCGCGTTCGACAGCGCCAGCGCCTGGACGACGAGCGCGGCGATGCCGGCCAGCACGACCACCGCGAGGGCGAGCAGCAGCCGGTTCACGCGGCGCATCTCGCTATTGGCGGCGCGGCGCAGGTCGACCGTTTCGATCTGCAGCGCGCGAATCCGGTCTGCCAGCGGACGCAGTTGCGCATCGGGATCGATGGCGAGCGGGGTCGGCGCGGACGGCGGATTATCGTCGCCGGTGGCATCGAGCGCGATGGCCTCTGCCGGCGCCGACATGGTCGGGGAGATCGGCTCGACCGGCGCGACAGCCGGCGAGCGGACTTCGTCGGCGGGCGCGGCCGCCTTGCGCCGCTTGGCCGGCGCGCCGGCCGGCTCCGCGTTGCGCCCGGCATTGCGCCGGCCGCCGCCGGTGCGCGCCGATCGTGCCAGGGCCGGGGCCGCCGCGTCGCGCTTCGCGGTCGCGAGGCCGGCGACGGTTTCCTGCACCGCCGCCGCCACTTCGATCACGTCGATCGACGGCATGGCCTGCGGCGCGCCGACGGCGGACGCCGACCCCGGCATCGCGTCGCCGGACGGGAGGCTCTCAACGAGCGCAGCAGCGTCGACGGGCACACCGGCAGCGGCATCGTCGGTATGCCGCGGCGCCTCATCGGCCACCGTGACCGATACCTCGGACGAAATGGCCGCTGTTCCTCCGGTCGCTGCCGGCACGTCTGTCAAACCACGCGCCGCATCGGCAGCGGCATCGGCATCGGCATCGGCATCGGCATCGGCAGCACGATCCGGCTCCGCCGCATCCTGCTCGCCGCCCGTTGCGACTACCGGCTCCGCCGCCGGTGTAATCGACACCGCTGGCCCGTCCGCCGCCGGGACCACCGCCTGCGCGTCCGCGTGCCCGCCATGACGCGCTTCCCCGGCAGGCTCGTCAGGCCAATCAAAACCGGCAAAGCTTCCCTGCCGCGTGTCGCGCGCCGCCTGCGGCTCCACGTTCGCGCCGGCCGCCGTGGCCGGCGCCGCCGCGCGCGCTGCCGCCGCACCCGCCGGCAGGCCGCCGAACAGATCGAGCGTGTGCTCGTCGCGCGGCTCGACGCCCGGGTCGGCCTCGTCGTGCGCCGCGCCCTCGCCGTCGGCCCGCGCGATGCTGCGGTCCGGCTGCCCGGCGTTGGCGGCGGCGCCGCGCCGGCGGGACGACGGCCGGCTGGAGCGGGGGGAACGGGTACGGGGAGACACGCGGGATTCGATCATGGAGCAATGACTGCCGCATCGCATCACGGGGGCTCGGCGCGCGGCGCGCGATGCCCTCGCCCTGGCAACGGACAGGGATGGTCCTCGGGGACGAAAAGGCGGCATTGTCTCATGCCGGGCGGCGCGGCCCGGTCGAACCGGGCCAACCGCACGCGCCGCCGGGCGGCGTCCGGGCCGCCATCGAGCAGGCAGGCCGATCTCGATCAAGCCCGGCCACCCGCGTGCCCGGGCCTCATTCGACGCCCGTCACGCCCTCCTGCTCCTTGAACATCTGCACCCCCGGCAGTTGCCGCAGCCGCGTGCAGATCCGCTCGTATTCGACCGATGACACCCGCGCCAGCGAGATCGTCACGTCGTCGCACTCGGGCTGCTCCTCGCTCTGCTGGACGACGAACTGCTTGACGCGCGCGGCGTCGGTGCCGAGCGCGGCGTGCAGCGAGCTGAACGTCATCGAGCCGCGATCGACCAGCAGCAGCATGTGCCGGCGCCGACGCACGGTGATGTAGCGCCGCTCCAGCGGCTTGATGCCGGCGAGGATCACCAGCACGATCACGGTGGCCGCGACCGCCGCCACGTAGAGCCCGCCGCCGACGGCAAGCCCGACCGCCGCGACCGACCACAGGCTCGCGGCCGTGGTCAGCCCGCGCACGATCTCGCCGCGCATCAGGATCGAGCCGGCGCCGAGAAAGCCGATGCCGGACACCACCTGCGCGGCGATCCGCGACGGATCCAGCACGACCTGCGGCTTGCCGAGCACGTCGGCGAAACCGAACGCGGAAACGATCATGATCAGCGCCGAGCCGACGCAGACGAGCATGTGCGTGCGCAGGCCGGCCGCCCATGACAGGCGCTCCCGTTCGAAGCCGATCACGCTGCCGAGGACGGCCGCGAGCAGCAGCCGCAAGATGAGTTCGACGTTGTTGAGCATGCGCGCTCTCCTTCCTGTTATTGTGTCGGCGCGTTGGCGCCGCCGGGCCGGACAGCCGCATCCGGTCGGCGGCACGCTGCCGCACTTTGATCGATCAACGAGTTTTGATGATGTCCGCTACCCGTCCCGCTTTCGTCCAGGCTGCCGAACTGCGTCGGCATTTCGCGGAAATCGTGCTGCCGCTGTGGCGCGGCCCCGGTTTCGACACGGCAATCGGGCTGCCGTTCGAAGCGGTGAGCGCCGATACCCATGCGCCGCTGCCCGTCACGCGCTATCGGGCCATGGCCTGCGCGCGGCAACTGTTCGTGTTTGCCGAGGCCGGCGATCTCGCGCATGCGCACGCGCTGTACGACGCATTGTGCCGCCATTTCCGCGATCCGCGGCACGGCGGCTGGTTCTACAGTGTCGACGCGCAAGGCGCGCCGCTCGATCGCACCAAGGACCTGTACACGCACGCGTTCGTCGTGTTCGCCTGCGCGGCGTACTTCGCCGCGTCCGGCAACGGCGACGCGCGCGGCGTGGCCGAGCACACCGCCACGCTGATCGAGGACCGCTTCGCGCCGGCCGCCGGCGACGCCTGCCTCGACGCGGCGCGCGCCGAGGATTTCGCGCGCCTCGACGGCGGCCCGCTGCAGAATCCGCTGATGCACCTGACCGAAGCGTGGCTCGCGGCCGGCGAGGCGTTCGGCGACGCCGCGTTCGACGCCGCGCTGCTGCGCACGGCGCGCGCCGTCGAGCAGCGCTTCGTCGAGCCGGCCACCGGCTGCGTCGTCGAGCTGCCGCTGGGCACGCCCGGCAACCGCATCGAGCCGGGCCACCAGTTCGAGTGGTTCTACCTCGTCAGCGCGGCGGGCCAGCGGCTCGCGGCGACCGGCCTCGCCGACGCGCTCGAACGCGCCTACCGGTTCGCCGAGCGGCACGGCATTGATCCGGCCACGGGCGGCGTGCGTGCGGCCATCGACGGGTCCGGCGCCTGCCTCGACGCGACGCAGCGGATCTGGGCGCAGACCGAGTATCTGCGTGCGCTCGCCACGCGCGGCGAACGCGCCGGCTCGCCCGCCCTCGCCACGCAGGTCGAGCGCTTCGCGACGCGCTTCCTGCACCCGCGCGGCTGGTTCGAATGCAAGACCGCGGCCGGCGAGGTCGCCCGCGCGGACATGCCGTCCACCACGCCGTATCACCTCGCGACCGCCTACGCGGCGCTGCCCGCCGGCGCGTGATCTCGCATCGCGCGGAGCGCGTTCGGCGGTGACGCCGCACGGCCCGCGCAAATCGCATGCCACCCGTGGAGCGGCCCGCGCACGTCTCGCCCGCGGCGCAACGCAAGCCCGCCCCGGGTTGCCCGTTCACGCCGACGCGATCGCCCGCCTTTACGCCAAAGAGCCGATTGGCAAGCTGCGACGCAACCGGCAGAGAAGCCCGTGGGCGCTCGCGCCCAAGGCCCATGCCAGATCGCGCGACGACGCCCGTGACGCCTCCGCCCACGCGGCTTCGTCACGCACTTTCCTCGAATCTCCTTGCGTATCGGTCGGTCGCTTCCTAGAGTGGAGCGCAGGCGGCCGGCCCCCGTCGGCCGCGCGGGGCGGCGCCCCATTCAACGAAGGAACGTCGATGACGGATATCGTGGATCACGCGCGCGGCGCGCTGCTCGCCCAGCCGTTCAGCACCTTGCTCGGCACCGAACTGATGACGATGGGCGGCGACGAAGTCGCGCTGTGCCTGCCGATTCGCGACGAACTGAGGCAGCAGCACGGCTTCGTGCATGGCGGCGTGATCAGCTATCTGGCCGACAACGCGCTGACCTTCGCGGGCGCGCTCGCGCTCGGCCCGCGCGTCGTCACCGGCGAATACAAGATCAACTACCTGCGCCCGGCGATGAACGGCCGCCTGATCGCGCGCGCGAAGCTGCTGTACGGCGGCAAGAACCAGGCGACCTGCCAGTGTCACGTGTTCGTGGCGGTCGGCAAGGACGAACGCCTCGTCGCGGTCGCGCAGGGCACCATCAACCGGCTCGGCGAGGCGCGCGCCGACGAAGTGCAGGAATCGGCGGCCTGAACGGCGCCGGCGCGCGTGGTCATCGCCGGGTCACGTGCGGGTCACCGGACCTTCACCGCCCCGACACGCGAGCCGCCCGGCGGCGGCATCCCGTCGTGCCGCCATCACCACGCCGGCACACCACCTCCGCGCCGCGCCTCATTCGTCGCTCCTGGCCACCGTGCCGTCGAGCCAGGTGAAGCGCGGCGCCACCTTCACGCGCATCGCCCCGTTCGGCGTCAGCGAATGCACGCCGCGCGCGCGGTTGTGCGGATGCCGCGCGGCGGCCTCGAAGTCGAGCACGGGCGCGACGCACGCGTCGCTATCCGCGAAGCGCTCGCACCAGGCCGCCGCCGGCTCGCTCGCGAAATGCGCGGCGAAGCGCGCCTTCAGCGCGGGCCAGGTCTCGCGCGCGTACTGTGCCTCCGGATCGACGCCGTCCAGCCCGAAGCCGGCCACGAAGCTGCGGTAGAACGCCGGCTCCAGCGCGGCCACGCTGACCCACGCGCCGTCCGCGCAGCGATAGACGGCATAGAACGGCGCGTCGTGGAACAAGCTCGCGCCGCCCGGCCCGTCGAGCTGCCCGCGTTCGCGCGCCCACAGCGCGAGCGCGCCGAGCATCGCGACCACGTCGACGATCGCGCCGTCCACCACGCGCCCGCGCCCGCTCGCGCGCGCGGCCAGCAGCGCGCTGACGATGCCGAACGCGAGGCCGAGCGCGCCGCCTGCGTCGCCGACCACGGTGGGCGGAATGACCGGCATCTCGCCCGGTTTCACGGCCAGCGCGAGCAGCCCCGTCAGCGCGACGTAGTTGAGATCGTGGCCGGCACGCTCGGCCAGCGGCCCGTGCTGGCCCCAGCCCGTCATGCGCGCGTAGACCAGCGACGGCCGCCGCGCCGCGCAGGCGTCCGGCCCGAGGCCGAGCCGCTCCATCACGCCGGGCCGATAGCCTTCGACCAGCACGTCGGCGCGCGCGACCCGCTCGAGCATCGCCTCGCGGGCGCCGGCCGCCTTCAGGTCGCACTCGATCACGGTCTTGCCCTCGCGCAGCAGGTCGTCGTCCCGCGCATGCAGGCCGGGCGGCCCGCCCGCGCGGCCGCCGGGACGCGCCACCAGCGTCACGCGCGCGCCCAGCGCCGCCAGCATCCAGCCGGCCAGCGGCGCGGGGCCGAGCCCTTCGAGTTCGAGCACTTCGACACCCGCCAGCGGCGTCGCCACGTTCATCCCGGCCTCCGGTCGGCGTGCCGCATCGCGGCCACGCCCGCTGTCACGTTCATGCCCGCGCGCGCGGGCCTCACGACCTCAAAACCTCAGAGCGCGTCGCCCGGCACGCGCACCTTGCCTTCCATCAGCACGCGCGCGCTGCGGCTCATGATCGCCTTCTTGACGGTCCACTCGCCGCTCGCGTTGCTGGCCTGCGCGCCGACCCGCAGCGTGCCGGACGGATGGCCGAAGCGCACCGCCTCGCGCTCGCCGCCGCCGGCCGCGAGGTTGACGAGCGTGCCGGGAATCGCGGCGGCGGTGCCGATCGCCACGGCGGCGGTGCCCATCATCGCGTGGTGCAGCTTGCCCATCGACATCGCGCGCACCAGCAGGTCCACGTCCTTCGCCGCCACGGTCTTGCCGCTCGACGCGACGTAGTCGGCCGGGCGCGCCACGAACGCGATCTTCGGCGTGTGCTGGCGCGTGGCGATCTCGTCGAGCGTCTGGATCAGGCCCATGCGCAGCGCGCCGTAGCCGCGGATCGCCTCGAAGCGCGCGAGCGCGGCGGGGTCGCCGTTGATCGCGTCCTGCAGCTCGGTGCCGGTGTAGCCGATCGCCTCGGCCTCGACGAAGATGGTCGGGATGCCGGCGTTGATCATGGTCGCCTTCAGCGTGCCGATGCCGGGCACCTCCAGATCATCGACGAGATTGCCGGTGGGGAACATCGCGCCGCCCGCGCCATCCTCGTCGGCGGCCGGGTCCATGAATTCGAGCTGGACCTCGGCGGCCGGGAACGTCACGCCGTCGAGTTCGAAGTCCCCCGTCTCCTGCACCTCGCCGCCCGTGATCGGCACGTGCGCGACGATGGTCTTGCCGATGTTGGCCTGCCAGATCCGCACGGTGGCGATGCCGTCGGCGGGCACGCGCGACGCGTCGACAAGGCCCGCCGCGATCGAGAACGGGCCGACCGCTGCCGACAGGTTCCCGCAGTTGCCGGTCCAGTCGATGAATGCCTTGTCGATCGAGACCTGGCCGAACAGGTAGTCGATGTCGTGATCGGGCCGCGTGCTCCTCGAAAGGATCACGGTCTTGCTGGTGCTCGAGGTCGCGCCGCCCATCCCGTCGATCTGCTTGCCATACGGGTCGGGGCTGCCGATCACGCGCAGCAGCAGCCGGTCGCGCGCCGCGCCCGGCACGCGCGCGGCCTCCGGCAGGTCGTCGAGCCGGAAGAACACGCCCTTGCTGGTGCCGCCGCGCATGTAGACGGCGGGAATCCGGATCTGGGGAACGTGGGCCATGGTTGGTGTTCCTGAAATGGCGAGGGCGGCCGCGCCGCCCGGGAGCGTCGCGCCGGTCACGGCGCCACGCGCTGATTGATGGGTTTCGCACGCCTCGCGCCGGCGGCTGGCCGGCGCGAGGCACGCATCATGCCGCCTGCGACGATTCGAGGAAATCCTGCGCGAAGCGTTGCAGCACGCCGCCCGCCTCGTAGATCGACACTTCCTCGGCGGTATCGAGCCGGCAGGTCACCGGCACCTCGACGCGCGTGCCGTTGCGGCGCGAGATCACCAGCGTGAGGTCGGCGCGCGGGCGACGCTCGCCGATCACGTCGAAGGTCTCGGTGCCGTCGATGCCGAGCGTGAGCCGGTTCGCGTCGGGCTTGAACTCGAGCGGCAGCACGCCCATCCCGATCAGGTTGGTGCGGTGGATCCGCTCGAAGCCCTCGGCCACGATCGCCTCCACGCCGGCGAGCCGCACGCCCTTGGCCGCCCAGTCGCGCGACGAGCCCTGGCCGTAGTCGGCGCCGGCGATCACGATCAGCGGCTGCTTGCGCGCCATGTACGTCTCGATCGCTTCCCACATGCGCACCACCTTGCCTTCTGGCTCGATGCGCGCGAGCGAGCCCTTCTTCACGGCGCCGTCCACCACCGCCATCTCGTTGACGAGCGTGGGGTTCGCGAAGGTCGCGCGCTGCGCGGTCAGGTGATCGCCGCGGTGCGTCGCGTAGGAGTTGAAGTCCTCCTCGGGCAGGCCCATCTTCGCGAGGTATTCGCCGGCCGCGCTGTCGCGCAGGATCGCGTTGGACGGCGAGAGGTGATCGGTGGTGATGTTGTCGCCGAGCACCGCCAGCGCGCGCATTCCCGCGAGCGTGCGCGCGCCGGCCAGCGCCCCTTCCCAGTACGGCGGGCGGCGGATGTAGGTGCTCTGCGCGCGCCAGTCGTAGAGCGGCGGCACGCTCGCCGCGCTCCCCTCGCTGCGCGCGAACATCGGCTCGTAGACGCGCCGGTACTGCTCGGGCTTCACGCTGGCGGCGACGATCGCGTCGATCTCGGCGTCGTCGGGCCAGATGTCGGCGAGCGTGACGGGCTGGCCGTCGGCGTCGGTGCCGAGCACGTCGTGCTCGATGTCGAAGCGGATCGTGCCGGCGATCGCGTAGGCCACCACCAGCGGCGGCGAGGCGAGGAACGCCTGCTTCGCGTAGGGGTGGATGCGGCCGTCGAAGTTGCGGTTGCCCGACAGCACGGCGGTGGCGTACAGGTCGCGGTCGATGATCTCCTGCTGGATGTCGGGGTCGAGCGCGCCCGACATGCCGTTGCAGGTGGTGCAGGCGAACGCCACCACGCCGAAGCCGAGCGCTTCCAGCTCGCCGAGCAGGCCGGCTTCCTTCAGGTACAGCTCGACCGTCTTCGAGCCCGGCGCGAGCGAACTCTTGACCCACGGCTTGCGCGTCAGGCCGCGCGCGTTCGCGTTGCGCGCGAGCAGGCCGGCGGCGATCACGTTGCGCGGGTTGCTGGTGTTGGTGCAGCTGGTGATCGCGGCGATGATCACGGCGCCGTCGGGCATCTGTCCGGCGATGTCCTCGTGCGGCGCGGCGATGCCGCGCGCGGCCAGCTCGCTGGTGGGCAGCCGCTTGTGCGGATTCGACGGGCCGGCCATGTTGCGCACCACGGTCGACAGATCGAACGCGAGCGTGCGCTCGTATTGCGCGCCGGCGAGGCTGTCGGCCCACAGGCCGGCCGTCTTCGCGTAGGTCTCGACCAGCGCGACCTGCTCGTCGCTGCGGCCGGTCAGGCGCAGGTAGTCGAGCGTGCGGCCGTCGATGAAGAACATCGCGGCGGTCGCGCCGTATTCCGGCGCCATGTTCGAGATCGTCGCGCGGTCGCCGAGCGTGAGGCTCGCCGCGCCCGGGCCGCGAAACTCCAGGTAGGCGCCCACCACCTTCTGCTTGCGCAGGAACTCGGTCAGCGCGAGCACGATGTCGGTGGCGGTGATGCCGGGCTGGCGCTCGCCGCTCAGCTCCACGCCGACGATGTCGGGCAGCCGCATCCACGAGGCGCGGCCCAGCATCACGTTCTCGGCCTCCAGGCCGCCCACGCCGATCGCGATCACGCCGAGCGCGTCCACGTGCGGCGTGTGGCTGTCGGTGCCCACGCAGGTGTCGGGATAGGCCACGCCCGCGTGCGTGCCGATCACGGGCGACATCTTCTCGAGATTGATCTGATGCATGATGCCGTTGCCGGGCGGGATCACGTCGACGTTCTCGAAGGCCGTCTTGGTCCATTCGATGAAGTGGAAGCGGTCCTCGTTGCGGCGGTCCTCGATCGCGCGGTTCTTCGCGAACGCGTCGGGATCGAAGCCGCCGCACTCCACGGCGAGCGAGTGATCGACGATCAGCTGCACCGGCACCACCGGGTTGACCTTGGCCGGATCGCCGCCGCCCTGGGCGATCGCGTCGCGCAGGCCGGCCAGGTCGACCAGCGCGGTCTGCCCGAGGATGTCGTGGCAGACCACGCGCGCCGGATACCACGGGAAATCGAGGTCGCGGCGGCGCTCGATCAGCTGGCGCAGCGCGGCGTCGAGCTGCGCCGGCTCGCAGCGGCGCACCAGGTTCTCGGCAAGCACGCGCGAGGTGTAGGGCAGCGCGTCGTAGGCGCCGGGCGCGAGCGCCTCCACGGCGGCACGCGCGTCGAAGTAGTCGAGCCCGGTGCCGGGCAGCGGTTTGCGATTGGCGGTATTCATGTTCGGGGGCATGCGGGGAAATTCAACGGCGGGCGCGGCCCGTCCGGCGGCGGCATTGCCGCGAGGCGGGCCGGCGGCGTCGGGTCGGTCCCGCCGCCGGCCGCGCCGGTTCGATCAGCGCTTCTCGATCGGCACGAACGCGAGATCTTCCGGTCCGGTGTAGTTCGCGCTCGGGCGGATGATCTTGTTGTCGATGCGCTGCTCGATGATGTGCGCGCTCCAGCCGGAAGTGCGCGCGATCACGAACAGCGGCGTGAACATCGCGGTCGGCACGCCCATCATCCGGTACGACACGGCGCTGAACCAGTCGAGGTTCGGGAACATCTTCTTCGCGTCCCACATCACCGCTTCCAGCCGCTCGGCGATCTCGAACAGTTGCGTATCGCCGGCCTCCTTCGAGAGCTTGCGCGCGACTTCCTTGATCACCTTGTTGCGCGGGTCGGAGATCGTGTAGACGGGATGGCCGAAGCCGATCACGACTTCCCTGTTCTCGACGCGGCGGCGGATGTCGGCCTCGGCTTCGTCGGCGTTGCGGTAGCGGCTCTGGATCTCGAACGCCACCTCGTTCGCGCCGCCGTGCTTCGGCCCGCGCAGCGCGCCGATCGCGCCGGTGATCGCCGAGTGGATGTCGGCGCCGGTGCCCGCGATCACGCGGCCGGTGAACGTCGAGGCGTTGAACTCGTGCTCGGCGTAGAGGATCAGCGAGGTATGCATCGCATCGACCCACGACTTCGACGGCGCCTTGCCGTGCAGCAGGTGCAGGAAGTGGCCGCCGATCGAATCGTCGTCGGTCTCCACCTCGATGCGGCGGCCGTTGTGCGACCAGTGATACCAGTACAGCAGCATCGAGCCGAGCGAGGCCATCAGGCGGTCGGCGATGTCGCGCGCGCCGGCCACGTTGTGGTCGTCCTTCTCGGGCAGCACGGTGCCGAGCACCGACACGCCGGTGCGCATCACGTCCATCGGATGCGCCGAGGCCGGGATCGCCTCGAGCGCCATCCTCACGGCGGCGGGCAGCCCGCGCAGCGCGCGCAGCTTGGTCTTGTAGGCGCTCAGTTCGGCCTGGGTGGGCAGCTTCTCGTGGACGAGCAGATAGGCGATCTCCTCGAATTCGCAGGTTTCGGCGAAATCGAGGATGTCGTAACCGCGGTAGTGCAGGTCGTTGCCGGTGCGGCCGACCGTACACAGCGCGGTGTTGCCGGCCGCGACGCCCGACAGCGCAACCGATTTCTTCGGCTTGAAGCCACCGGCCGCGGCCGGTGCCGCGTCTTTCGTCTCGCTCATCGTGATGTTCTCCTGGTCGTTCTTCGGGTTCGGCCGTCTTCGGGTCCGTTTCCGGTCGGCGCCGGCCGTGATTCGGGATTCTGAACCGATCCGCCGCTCAGCGCTTGCCGTGGCTGAACAGTTCGTCGAGCTTGTCCTCGTAAGCGTGATAGCCGAGGAACTCGTAAAGTTCCGCGCGCGTCTGCATGGTCGGCACGGCGGCCTTCTGCGTGCCGTCGCGGCGCACGGTTTCGTAGAAGTTCAGCGCCGCCTTGTTCATCGCACGATACGCGCCGCAGCAGTAGAGCGCGATGTCGACGTGTACGCTCTTCAGCTCGTCGGTGGTGAACATCGGCGTCGAGCCGAACTCGGTCAGGTTCGCGAGGATCGGCACCTTCACCGCCTCCTTCACGCGCCGGTAGTCGTCGAGCGTCTTCATCGCCTCGGGAAAGATCATGTCGGCGCCGGCCTCGACGTAGGCCACCGCGCGCTCGATCGCGGCGTCGAGCCCCTCGGCGGCCGCCACGTCGGTGCGCGCCATGATCACGAACTGGTCGTCGGTGCGCGCGTCCACGGCGGCCTTGATGCGGTCGACCATCTCCTCGGCCGGCACGCATTCCTTGCCCGGGCGGTGCCCGCAACGCTTCTGGCCGACCTGGTCCTCCAGGTGGACGGCGGCCACGCCGGCCTTGATGAACGAGCGGATGGTGCGCGCGATGTTGAACGCGCCGCCCCAGCCGGTATCGATGTCCACCAGCAGCGGCAGGCTGGTGGCGTTGGTGATGCGGTTCGCGTCGATCAGTACGTCTTCCATGGTGCTGATGCCCAGATCGGGCATGCCGAGCGAATTCGCGGCCACCCCGCCGCCCGACAGATAGACGGCCTTGAAGCCGGTGGCCTCGGCCATCTTGGCCGCGTAGGCGGTGATCGCGCCGACCACCTGCAGCGGCGCCTCGGCCGCGACCGCGGCACGGAACTTCGCGCCGGCGCTGGAAAGTTGGGAATGGCCCATCGAGAACTTGCCTCCTGACGAATGTCGTTGTCGTCACGGTAATCGCAAGGATCGGGCCAGCCGCGGCGCCCGTCGCCAAGTCGCTGATTCGCAATCGAAACGCGATTCGGCGCGAGCGGCGCCGGTTTCATTATGGAAATACTCGATTCCATATTTGAAATATCATTGCGATAATGCACGCCAATCCGATCGCGCTCCCCGCCCGCAACCTTCCATGACGCCGCCTCCCGCCCCGCCCCTTCGCCCGCGCATCTGGGCGGTCGGCATCAGCCGGCTGCGCGCGCTGTTCCGCGATCTCGCCGACGAATACGACGAGCGCGCCGACCTGCGCATCGTCACGCGCGGCTACGACGAGGCGATCGCCGCGCTCGCCAGCTCCGGCGCCGAGCGGCCCGACGCGATCGTGGCGGCCGGCTCGAACGGCATGTACCTGAAGACCCACGTCGAGGTGCCGGTGGTGCTGGTCAGCCCGACCGGCTACGACCTGCTGCACGCGCTGGCGCGCGCGCGGCGCGATGCGGCCTCGCCGGTCGCGCTCGTCAACTACGGCGACACGCCCGCCGAGCTGCGCCGCTTCGCGGCCGCGTTCGGGCTCGACATCGTGTTCGCGTCGTATCAGTCGCGCCAGGAGGCCGAGGCGCGCGTCTACGAGCTGCGCGATCGCGGCATCGACACGGTGGTCGGCCCCGGGCTCGTCACCGATCTGGCCGCGAGCGCCGGCATGAGCGCCGTGTTCCTCTACTCGCACGCCTCGGTGCGCGCGGCCGTGGACACCGCGCTCGAAGTCGCGCACGCCACGCACGCCGAGACGCTGCGCCGCCAGCGCCTCGACAACCTGCTCCAGCATCTGCGCGACGGCGTGGTGGCGCTCGACGCGCTGGGCCGCGTGGAGGCGATCAACGCGCGGCTCGCGCTCGCGCTCGGCGTCGATCCGCAGGCCGCCGTCGGCCGCGCGCTCGACGAGCTGACGCCCGAACTCGCGGCGCTGCGCGCGGCCGAAGGCGACACGCTCGCGACCGTGCGCGGGGTGCGCTACGTCGTGCATCGCGGGCCGCTCGCGGCGAGCGGCACGGCCACCGGCAGCGTGCTGACGTTCCAGGAATCGCGCGCGGTCGAACGGCTCGACCGCACGCTGCGTTCGCAGCCGCACGCGCAGCGCTTCTCGGCGCGCTACCGGCTCGACGACGTGCTCGGCGAGTCCGCGCCGATGCAGCGCGTGCGCGAGCTGGCGCGCCGCTACGCGAAGTCGGACGCGACCGTGCTGGTACTCGGCGAGAGCGGCACCGGCAAGGAGATGATCGCGCAGAGCCTGCACGCGCTGAGCGCGCGCAGCCCGTTCCCGTTCGTGGCGATGAACTGCGGCGCCTTCCCGGAGGCGCTGCTGGAAAGCGAGCTGTTCGGCTATGACGACGGCGCGTTCACCGGTGCGCGGCGCGGCGGCAAGGCGGGGCTGTTCGAGGCCGCGCATCGCGGCACGCTGTTCCTCGACGAGATCGGCGAGATGCCGCTGTCGCTGCAAAGCCGCCTCCTGCGCGTGCTGCAGGAGCGCGAGGTGGTGCGGCTCGGCTCGACCGAACCGATCCGCATCGACGTGCGGATCGTGGCGGCCACCCACCGCTCGCTGCTCGCCGCCGTGGAGGCGGGCAGCTTTCGCGCCGATCTCTACTATCGCCTGAACATCCTCAACATCGCGCTGCCGCCGCTGCGCGAGCGGCCCGCCGACATCGCCGCGCTGGCGGCCGAACTGCTCGCGCAGGCCGCGCGCCGCGAGCCGCGGCTGGCCGCCCGGCTGCGCGGCGCCGACGACGCGGCGCGCGCCGTCGCGCCGCTGGCCGCCGCGCTCGCGCGGCACCGCTGGCCCGGCAACGTGCGCGAGCTGCAGAACGTGATCGAGCGGCTGGCCGTGGAGCTGGCCGACGGCGAGCCCGATCTCGCGCCGACGCCCGACACGCTGCGCGCGATCGCGCCCGAGGTGTTCGCCGCGCACGGCGGCGAGGCAGCGACCGGCGCGACCGGCACGCCGGCGTCCGGCGGCGAGGCCGCGCGCGACCCGCCCCGAACCGACGCGGCCGCGCCGCCATCCGGCCAGGACCGGGAGGCCGCCGCCCCGACGCTCGGCGAGCGCCGCCGGCGCGTGGAGGCCGACGCGATCCGCGCCGTGCTCGACGCCTGCGGCGGTGACCGCGAACGCGCCTGCGCCGTGCTCGGCATCAGCAAGACGACGCTGTGGCGCAAGCTCGCCGCCGTCGAGGGCGGGCAACGCCGCGGCCGGGGCTGAGGCCCGCACGCGACGCAGTCGCGGCCACCGCGCCGCCCGCCCCCGCCCCCCTCCGCCATTTCATTGGCCCGACGAAAGCGCGAAATCCGCGCGCACGCATGCGTGCGCGCCTCGTCTTATCGCAGAAAACCATTCCGTCCTATTTTCTCATTCACCTCCCGGCCCGCTTCTCATTCGTCCATCATCGCGTCGGGCCCGGGTTCGCGGCCGAAAACCGCGAGCGTCGGGAGGTATCCGCCCCCATTCTGTTGTCGCCAATCGACATGAGAACTATTTTCGAGATGACAATGATTCGCATTTAATTTATAGTCCGGCCATCTTAAAAAAACGCCTTCCCGCTTCGTCCAGCGCACCGGATCGATCGACGGGACGGCCGGCCCGCCCGGATTCCGAACGACGCCCTGGGACGGAGTTTTCTTCAATCCGTTAGTGCGTCCTATGCGAATCAACGTCTTGCCTGCCACGCCTCGTTCACCGATTTCCCTCGGTTGCCTCGCCCTCGTCGCCCTGTGCGCCCTGCCTGCCGCCGCGCTGGCGCAAACCACCCCGTCCGCGACGCAACCCACGGCGGCCAGCGGCGCCACCGCGCTGCCGGCCATCGCCGTGCAGGGCAAGGCCGAGGAACTGCCCGGCGACCTCTCGCCCGCCTACGCCGGCGGCCAGGTCGCGCGCGGCGCCAACTACGGCATGCTCGGCAAGCAGCGCAACATCGACGTGCCGTTCAGCATGACGACCTACACCTCGAAGCTGATCGAGGACCAGCAGGCACGCACGCTCGCCGACGTGCTCGACAACGATCCGGGCGTGCGCACCGCCTACGGCTACGGCAACTTCTCGCAGGTGTTCGTGATCCGCGGCTTCGAGCTGAACGGCGACGACGTCTCGCTGAACGGCCTGTACGGCGTGACGCCGCGCCAGCTGGTGGCCACCGACGCGGTCGATCGCGTGGACGTGCTGAAGGGCGCCAACGCGTTCCTGAGCGGCGCCTCGCCGACCGGCTCCGCGGTGGGCGGCGGCATCAACCTGCAGTTGAAGCGCGCCGAGGACAAGCCGCTCACGCGCGTGACGGTGGACGGCGGCACCGGCGGCGAGATCGCCGAGCACATCGACGTGGGCCGCCGCTTCGGCAGCGAGGGGCAGTTCGGGATTCGCGCCAACCAGGCCACCAGCACCGGCGACACCGACGTGGACGGCGAATACCACCGCAGCAGCACGCAGGCGCTGGCGCTCGACTGGCGCGGCGACAAGCTGCGCCTGTACGCCGACTTCCTGCACCAGCGCCAGCGCGTCGACGACGGCCGCCCGGTAGTCTACGTGACCGGCAGCTCGGTCCCGGCGCCGCCGTCGGCCAGCTACAACTACTCGCAGAACTGGGCCTATTCGGATCTCGAGGACACGGTCGGCATGCTGCGCGCCGAATACGACTTCGCGCCGGGCTGGACCGCCTACGCGGCCGGCGGCGCACGCCACACCGACGAGTGGGGCGAATACTATTCGCCGACCTACGGCGCGGGCGGCGCCACCACCGGCTCGCGCCTGGGCGTGCCGCACAAGGAAGACGCGGAATCGGCCGAAGCCGGCGTGCGCGGCCGCTTCGCGACCGGCCCGGTCACTCACATGGTGTCGGTCGGCGCCGCCTACACGCGCCTGAACTCGCAGTCGGCCTACACGTTCTCGAGCTCGTTCCCGACCTCGCTCTACAACACCGTGCAGGTGCCGTATCCGGCCACGATCGGCTCGGGCGGCAATCTCCGCGATCCCGGCACGGTGGCGATGACCTGGACGCGCAGCGTCGCCGTGTCCGACACGCTCGGCTTCCTGAACGACCGCGTGCTGTTCACGATCGGCGCGCGCCGCCAGTCGATCGCGGTCACCAACTACGCCTACACCGGCGGCCCGACCACCGTCTACGACCAGTCGATCACGACGCCGGTGTTCGGCCTCGTCGTCAAGCCGACCGCGAATCTCGCGTTCTACGCGAACCGCACCGAGGCGCTGACGCAGGGCGACAGCGCGCCGACCACCGCGATCAACTTCGGCCAGGCGCTCGCGCCGTATCGCTCGAAGCAGTATGAAGTCGGCGCCAAGTACGACACCGACCGGTTCGGCGCCGCGTTCGCGCTGTTCCAGATCGAAAAGCCGATGGCCTACACCGATCCGAACACGCTGGTGTTCGCCGCCGACGGCACGCAGCGCCATCGCGGCATCGAGGCGTCGATCAACGGCGAACCGCTCAAGGGCCTGCGCCTGATCGCCGGCGCCAGCTACATCGACGCGACGCTGCAGGACACCTCGGGCGGCACCAACGACGGCAACCGCCCGATCGGCGTGCCGAAGTTCACGTTCACCGCGAACGCCGAGTACGACCTGCCGTTCCTGACCGGCGCCACGCTGACGGCGCGCTGGATCCACACCAGCCCGGAATACCTCAACGTGGCCAACACGCTGTCGATCCCGTCGTGGAACCGCTTCGACCTCGGCGCGCGCTACCAGACCGAGCTGTTCAAGAAGCAGACCACCTTCCGCGTGATGGTGCGCAACGTCGCCAACAAGTCGTACTGGGCGTCGGCGGTGGGCGGTTACCTGACGCAGGGCGCGCCGCGCTCGATCTGGCTGTCGATGACGACCGACTTCTGAGTCCCGTTCCGGTTGCGGCGCGCGCCGGCCATCGTTCGCGGGTTCTTCCCCTCGGCTCGCGACGGGCCGGCGCGGCGCGCCGCTTCCCGGGCCGGTGGGCCTTGACTGCCGTATTCATGCCGCCGCACTCCGGCGGCATTTTTCATGGACGCGCGGCCGGCATCGGCCGCTCACGCCTCGTTCCCAACCCCGTTCACGCATCGTCGCGCGACGCATTCGCCGACGCCGGCTCGGCCAGCGCGTGGCGGATCGCGTCGATCGGCACGAAATCGAGCCCCGAGTCGGCCGCGAGGATCTGCTCGGGCGGCACCGGCCGGCCCACCGCGTAGCCCTGCACGTAGTCCACGCCGATCGCGCGCAGCGCCTCGAAGGTCCGGGTGTCCTCGACCCACTCGGCGATGGTGCGCATGCCGAGGTTCTTGGCCAGATCGACGATCGATTCGACGATCGCGATGTCGGCCGGATGCTCGCACATGGTCCGCACGAACTCGCCGTCGATCTTCAGCGCGTCGGCCGACAACGCCTTCAGGTACTTGAACGACGTGTGGCCCGCGCCGAAATCGTCGAGCGCGATGCGGATCCCCATGTCGTGCGCGCGCGCCACGAAGTGCTGGCTCGTCTTCAGGTCGTGCAGCGCGACCGTCTCGGTGATCTCCAGGCACAGCAGGTGCGCGATCGAGGCGTGCGCCTCCAGGCGCCGGAACATCTCGGCCACGATGCGCTCGTCGTTCAGCGACGCGCCGCTCAGGTTCACGCAGATGAAGCGCGTCTTGGCGAGCCTCGCCTGATTGCGCTCGACCCAGTCGAGCACCGACGACAGCACCCACAGATCGATCGCGCCGATGGTGCCGAGCCGCTCGACCGCGTCGATGAAGTCGGCCGCGCTGAGGATCGTGCCGTCCTCGCGCTTCAGGCGCAGCAGCACCTCGAAATCGAGCGCCTCGCCCGCGTGCGTGACCGACACGATCGGCTGCATCGCGAGCACCAGCCCCTCGGGGATCGCATCCTCGCTGAGCGTGCCGATCAGCGCGATGTCGCGCATGCGGCGTTCGAAGTCGCGCGAATCGCTGCGGTAGACGATCATCCGGCCGGTGCCGTCGCGCTTCGATTCGCGGCAGGCCAGGTCGGCGTGCGCGATCATGTCGTGGACCGACATCGTCGGCAGGCACTCCACCACGCCGATCGAGGCGCGCACGCGCACGGTGCGGTTGCCGATCTGATAGGGCTGCGCGCTGATCGTCTCGGCGAGCTGCGCGCAGAGCGCGGCGGCCTCGTCCACGTCGATCTCGGCGAACACGCAGACGAACTCGTCGCCGCCGATCCGGCCGATCACGCCGCGCCGCGCGAGGCAGCCCGTCATGCGCGCGACCAGCTGGCAGAGCACCTCGTCGCCGGCCGCGTGGCCGAACATGTCGTTGATCACCTTGAACGGCTCGAGATCGACGTAGGCGACCGACCAGCGCGCGCGCGTGCCGGCCAGCGCCTCCAGCCGGCGCTCGATGCCGCGCCGGTTCAGCGCGCCCGTCAGCGAATCGTGGTCGGCCAGGAAATGCAGCCGCTCCAGCGCCTCGGCGCGCTCGGTCACCTCCTCGATCGAGCCTTCGTAGGCATCCTCGGAAAAGATCGCGCGCACCGAATAGCGGCGCTGCGCGGTGCCGACCGCGGCCGAGCCGTTGATCTCGATCGCGCCCGCGCCGTCCTGCCGCGCGAGTTCGCAGAGGCGCCCCCAGGCGCCGGCGTCGAAGAACTCGGTCCAGTAGCGCATGCGATAGGCGTCGTGCTCCAGCGACAGCATCGACAGCAGCGCCGGGTTGGCGCGCGTGAAGCGGCCGCCCGGATCGAGCGTGAACAGGCCGATCGGCGTGAGCGCGTAGGTGTTGCGCAGATCGGATTCGGACTTGCGGCGGCGCCGGCGGTCGGCGCGCAGCTGCTCGGCGATCGCGAACGCCGCGAGCATGCTCGAGGCGAGCGAGGTGGCCACCGGGTTCAGCCCGCCGAACAGCAGCCGCGTGCCGAGCGCGGCCGAGAACACTTCCGAGAGGATCGCGAACAGCACGACGCTCAGCGACGCGGCGTACCAGATCATGGTGCGCGTGCGCGCGCGCCACAGCATCTGCCCGAGCAACAGCAGCAGCACCAGCATGCCCGCGCCCGCCAGCGTCCAGAGCAGCGGGATGAACCAGCGGTACGGCAGCACGAACGCGAGCGGCAGCAGCACGCCGCCGCCGATCTGCACCGCCTTGAGCAGCCACTGCAGCGGCAGCTGCGCCAGCTCGCGCCGGAACAGCCGCACGAACAGCGAGACCGTGACCATGTAGTAGACCGCGAACGTCACCTGCCGGATCAGGTCGATCCAGGCCGGCGAGAGCAGGTGGTCGAGCCAGACGTCGTCGAAGCCGAGCGCGTTCGCGGCGAGCCGCTGGTTGCCCACCAGCCAGACCGCGAACACGATGTAGGTCCATTCGCGATTGATCAGCGCGATCACGAAGATGAAGACCGCCAGCGTGAGCAAGCCGCCGCTGATCAGCGAGGCGTTGCGCTCGAACTGCAGGCGCGTCTCCACCAGCGCGGCGCGCGACAGCCGGCTCGCCGTCACATAGGCCGGGCCGCCGTACAGGCCGCGGCACAGCACCGGCGCCGGTTCATCTGGTGCGCCGGGGGCGGCAAGCGCGTCGAGCCGCAGCGCGAAGCCGGTGCCGGCCGCGCGCAGCGCGCCGTGCGTCGCGATCCGTTCGGCGTTGCCGAGCGGCGCCAGCGTGCGGGCGTTCCAGCACGACAGCGAGCGGGCGTGCCGCGAGGGGAACGCCAGGTAGTCGTGCGGATCATGCGGGTCGTGCAAAGCGGGAGTGGTGCCGCTGGCGGATGCGGCCATCGAGGCCATCGGTTGGGCGCCGGGATCGAGCAGCATCCAGACCGGCTGCTCGGACAGGCGCGTGCCGAAGCGCGTCGTGACGGGCGCGTCGCGCGCGGCAGCCAGCGCGTCGGCCGGCGAGGCCTCGCCGCCGCGGTCGAGCCAGGCGCGAAAGCCGAGCGGCGTCGCATCGATGATGCCGTCGCTCGATGGCGAGATCGTCAGGAACAGCACGGTCGATATCACCAGCAGCGCGGGCACCAGATGGATCGAGAAAACGTCGAACCAGCGGTCGAAGCGACGTCCGCCAGCCAGCTGTCTGAACCCTGATGCCCATCCTGACAGCCGCATGTCTGTCATCTCCTGTCGCGCGCCGAAACCTTCCCGATTCTAATGGCCTTGCTCCTGATTCGCTGTTATTAATTCTCATCAGGAAGTAATGCAATTTGATCAACGCCTTTGGGTCGATGACCGGAAGCCCGCGACGGGCGCGGGGTGACGTCGATGTCCGGGTGCTGCGTCTCGAACATGCAGCCGTAGAGCGGATGCTGGACTTCGGCCCAGCGGCGCTGGGCCGAGGCCACGCGCTTGGCCATCAGGCGGTGCGCCTGGCCGTCGAGATGCGTCATCGGAAAGGTTTCGTGCGCGCCGTGGACGTCGTCGAACAGCATCGCCTCGAAATCGCGGTCGAGCGGCGCGCGCGTGGCGATCACGACCCAGTCGATCGCGGCCGCCCGGCAATAGGTCAGGAGCGCCTTGCAGAGCGCCACCTTGACCGCGCGGCCCATCAGGCCGTCGCGCACCGCGAGCTGGGTCGCCTCGGCGAGCCGGCAGCCCGCCATCTCCGGCGGCAGCGCCACTGACGCCTCGAGCGGCAGCGGCCCGTGCGCATTGCTCTGGATGCGCATCGTGCCGACCGGCTCGTGATCGAGCCGCGACTGCGCCAGCAGGACCACCGCGTCGCGGCCACGGTCGCCGGCCTCGGCACGGATCGTGAAAGGCAGCCGCTCGCTGCGCGACGGCAGTTCGGCGGGCGGGGTGAGCGGATTCGCGAGCAGCGATTCGTCTACGAGAAACGACGGATTGGCGCGATCCATGATGAACTCCGTGGCATGACTTGCGAGTAAAAAGGAACGTCGCGTGAAATATCCTCGATCAGGTCGATCGCGGCTGCCACCCGAATCCCACGGCCATGGTGAATCGGAATGCCACGAAAACCCCCAATAATCGGGATAAGGGATTTTTTAATGAGGAGCTCGATTCTTCACACTACAATGTGCCATACATCAAAGTAGGGATCGTTCGGCGCCGCAACGGCCTCATGCCGGCCTCCCGCGCCATGCATGGCGGGGGCTCGCGGCGCGGTCCGCAGACGATTCTACGCGGTTTCGCATGGTTTTCGCATGACCACGCCGCGCGCAAAAATCGATTTCCACTTGTTTCCAATATCCGGACAAAATCCCGCTCTTTTAGTGCTTTGTTGTCGATAAAACTGATATTTCCTACAGGATGCCTGTGTCATGCCGGGGAAATATGGCAATGTCGGCGAACGCGCCGGCGAAGTGCTGGAACCGGGATGACCGCGGCGCGGCGGCCGGTGCCGGGCGGGTCGTGCCATTGTTTCCTGGTCTCGTTATCCCGTCGTTCGGGGGAGTGAGGGAAATCGGGCGCACGCGGTCGGCGCGCGCCGCTGTCTGGCGGCGTCCCGGCCGCGATGACGGCCGGGCGAAGCGGTCACGCGCGGCGTGCGCCGCCGCGTGACGACGCCTCAGCCTGCCGCGCGCGTTCGCTGCCGCTGCTCGCCGAGGCCGGCGATGCCGAGTCGCACGGTCTGCCCCGGCCTGAGGTAGACGGGCGACGGCTTCACGCCCATGCCGACGCCGGGCGGCGTGCCGGTGCAGATCACGTCGCCGGGCTGCAGGCTCATGCAGCGCGACAGATAAGCGATCACCTTCGCCACGCTGAAGATCATCGTTCGCGTGTTGCCGTTCTGGTAGCGATGGCCGTCGACCTCGAGCCACGGATCGGGCTGCAGCGGATCCGCGATCTCGTCGCGGGCCGAACGTGTCGAACCCCTTGCCCTTGTCCCACTGGCCGCCGCGCTCGATCTGCCATTCGCGCTCGGACACGTCGTTGATGACGCAATAGCCGGCCACGTAGTCGAGCGCGCTCGCCTCGTCCACGTGCTTGCACTCGCGGCCGATCACGACGCCGAGTTCGACCTCCCAGTCGGCTTTCACCGAATCCCGCGGGATCTCGATGCCGTCGTCCGGCCCGCAGACGGCGCTGGTCCACTTCGCGAACACCACCGGCTCGGCCGGCACCGGCAGGCCCGATTCCGCCGCGTGATCGGCATAGTTGAGGCCGATGCAGACGAACTTGCCGATCCCGCCCACGCAGGCGCCGATCCTAGGCTCGCCCGGCACCAGCGGCAGCGAATCCGGATCGAGGCCGCGCATCGAGCAGGCCGGGCTTTTCCTGGCCCAGCGGGCCATAACGCAACAGTTTCATGACGAACTTCCCTCCGGTTGAATCGCATCGCGAAACCGGCGGCGCCCGATTGTGCCTGCGCCGGCCCGGGCGCCGCGGCACACGGCCCGGCTGCATCGAATGTTGCCAAACGACAACAATCGATTTCGCACTGGACATCGCGCGGGAGCCGGTCGCGAGCGCGTTTGCGATGGCGCACCATTTTTTTGGACGAGCGCAAGCTCAGATCGGCTCGCTATTTGATAAAAATGATGCTTGCGTCCCACTCCTTTACGATTATTTTCTTGAAATAAGCCAATCGACCGCTGCGCCAGTCGGTGCCAACCGACGTTGCCGCGGGGTTTCGCTTATCGATGAACGCATCGGGCCGATGCGCAACTTCCAGAGCCACAACCGGGTGCCGCATGCCGTGCGGGCGCCCGGCCATGCCAATACACTACGATGCAGAATCAATACGTCCCCTCCGCGCCATCCGAGGCCGCGCTGAACGACACCGAGGACGCCGGGCGCTATCGTGCGCCGGCGCTCGACAAAGGACTCGATATCCTCGAACTGCTCGCCGAGCAGAAAGAAGGTCTGACTCGCACCGAAATCACCAAACGGCTCGGCCGCAATGCCAGCGAGATCTACCGGATGCTCGAACGTCTGGTGGCGCGCCAGTATGTAACGCGGTCGTCCGGCGGCGACCGCTACACGCTGAGCCTCAAGCTGTTCGCGCTCGCGCACCGGCATCCGCCGACGAGCCGGCTGATCGCCGAGGCGCTGCCGCCGATGCAGCGCTTCGCCGAGGACGCCGGGCAGTCGTGCCACCTGTCCGTCTACGACCGCGGCGACCTGCTCGTGATCGCCCAGGTCGACGATCCCGGCGCGTGGGGCATTTCGGTGCGACTCGGCTCGCGCGTCGGCCTCGCCGACTCCGCGTCCGGACACCTGGTGCTGGCGTTCCAGACGCCCGGCCAGCGCAGGCTGATGCTCGACGAACACGCGAAACTCGACAGCGCCGCGAGCTTCGACAACGACATGTTCGAGGCGGCCGTCTCCGACGTGCGGCAGCAAGGCGGGATCCGCCGGGAATCGCGGCGTGCCGTTGGTATCACCGACATCGCCTTTCCCGTGCTGGGGCCGTCGGGACACGCGATCGCGGCGCTCACCTGCCCCTACGTGCAACGCATCGATGCGCACGACGCGCCCTCGCCGTGCGCCGTGGCGGCGCTGCTGCGGCGCACGGCCGAGGGGCTGTCGATGGGGGGATTGCGGGCGGCCTAGCCGGGCGGCTGTGGGCGCTGCGACGTTGCCTGACCGCAAGCCGGATGGATGGCGAACGACGGCGAGCGACGGTGATGCGGCCTGCTCGCGGGCCGGCTGCACGCATGCGCGGGCAGGCTCTCCGTTAGTAGCGTCGCTGGCCGTGGCTGCGTCAACGCGCAGAGCGGTACCGGCGCATGTGATCGGCATGTCCTGATCACACGTGCTGGATCGCATCCGCGCGCGACGCTAAAATGGCGGCCCTTTCGCAAACCGGCGCCGCCGTCCGGACGGTGCCCGCACGATGACCCTCATGGCCAAACTTCTGACCGATCTCGAATTCCAGCGTTTCTCCGAACTTCAGCAGAAGCAGGCAAGCTTCACGATCACGCCCGAGGAGGCGGACGAACTGCGCGACATCGTCGCCCGCGCGCAGAAGAAACGCGACGACCGCGCCGCCGCGATGCAGGCGATCGAAGCCTACATCTCGCAGTTCGACATTTCGCCGGACGAGCTGTTTTCCCCCGAGCAGATCGGCGACGCCGCGCGCACCTACGGCCTGATCTCGGCCAGCAAGAAGGAGCGCGTGCTGCCGCCGTCGATCACCTTCAACGGCAAGCCGTACCAGTGGACCAAGACGCTGCCCGACGACGTGCGCGCCGCCCTGTTCGAGGCGTTCACGACCGGCGAATCGGTCAAGCGCTTCATCGCGATGCCGAAGGACACCGCGCGTTGCGCACTGACGATCGCGCGGCTCGAACGCGAGACGGGCGCCGTCTATGCCGAGGCGCTGCTCGAGGAACTCGCGCTGTCGCGCGCGCAGATCGACGACGCGTCGAACAAGCTGGCTGTTTGAGCTGGCTGAACGGGCGGCTCGAGCCAGCCGCCTGAGCGGATTGCTCGAGCGGGCAGCCCGGGTGGCTTGCCTCGGCGCGGGTTGCCCAAGCCGCCGGAGCGTCGGGCGGTAGTTTGAGCAATCGTCCGACTGCGCCGGCCCGCTGCCCGCGCAGTCAGGAATCGCACCGGGCGGTCCCCACGACGTCGTCGCCCGGCATTACGGCCATTGACGCTATCCGCCCGAGCCGCTCATCCGCACCGGCTCACCTCGAACACTCGCCGCGCGCCATAGCCCGCATGGGCAGCATCGATACGGCTCCCCCCTGCCGTATCGCCTCGGAGCCCCGCGCATACCTCCCGCGCGGCTCCCGTAATCCCTCACCATCGATCCCGTATCGGCTCACCTTCGCGTCAATCGCCGCCGTGCGACCGCCGGCATCCGGAGCAAGGCACGCGGTATCCCCGCGGCTCAACGCGCCATCCACGCTCACGCTTGCAGCTTCAAACGGAAACCGACGACACCGGGCTCATCGGTCGACGCAACTTCAAACCCCGACGCGCGCGCGAGGCCGATCATGGCGCCGTTCTCGCGCAGCGCCTCGCCAACCAGCCACTGCGTGCCGCGCGAGCGCGCGTAGTCGATGATGCGCGCCATCAGCAGCCGCCCGAGGCCCTTGCCTTTTTGGTCCGCGCGAATCGCGATCGCGAACTCGGCCGTCTCGTTGTCGGGATCGGCCACGGCCCGCACGACACCGAGCGTCTGCCGGTTGCCTTCGTGATCGTCGACGGTCGCGATCAAGGCCATCTCGCGGTCGTAGTCGATCTGCGTCATCCGCGCGACCTGTGAATGATCGAAGCCGCGGATCGCGCCGAAGAAGCGCATGCGCAGATCATCGGGCGTCATCGCACCGAGCAGCGCCGTATGCGCGGCCTCGTCCTCGGGCCGGATCGGTCGCACCGTCATCGTGGTGTCGTGCCAGTCGACGCGCTGTTCGAGGCGCCGCGGGTACGGCATGATCGCGAGCCGGCTGCGGCCCGCCGCGAAGCGCAGGCGCGCATCGCGAAACACGACGCGGCGCGGCAACACGCGCAACACCAGCGACAGCGAAACAAGCTCCCGCACCTCGCATACCGCCTGCGACAGCGCCGTCAGCACGTCGAGCAGCGGCTCGGGCGCCGCGCGTCGCGCGTAGGGCGAACGCCTCACGACCGCGCGCGCGAGCACGGTGTTGAACGGCGGCAGCCCGTACACGACGAGCGGCGCCGAGATGCCGTCCGCCGCCGGCACCGCGTAGCGGAACACCGGGCCGAAGTTCGGATCGTCGAACATCTCGACCGTCATCTCCACGATCACGCCGCCGCCCGGGTCGACGGGCTCGGCACTGTCCGGCTCCCCGGGCGTGAACGGCTGCAATCCGAAATGCGCGAGCCAGTCCGCCGCGCGCGCTCCATCGAAGCCGGTCGGCCCGCGCGCGGCGGCCTCGCGCGCCTCCTCCTGCGCGCGCGCCACCGCGGCGGGCGGCTCGGGCGGCATGCCTTCCGGCGTCTGCATCAGCAGCTCGCGGCCGTGCCGATACTCGACGAGCCGCCCGTAGGCACGCGCGAGCCGCTGCGGCGTGGTATGCACGGGAATGCCCTGCGCATGCAGCGCATCGCGCGTGGCCGCGTCGACGCCGCCGAAGAAGCAGGCCACGACACCATGCGATGAAGTGCGCTTCGCCTCGATCAGTTCGCGCGCCACCGCCTCGACCGGTGCGTTGTGGGACGTTGCGTGGACAACGAACAGCGTACCGGTGCCGCCCAGCTTGCCGAGCGCGCGCACGACGGCGCCGAAACCTTCGGGCCGCACGTCGTCGCCGAGCAGCAGCGGATTGCCGGCCTCGATGCCGGGCGGCAGCGGCAGCACGGTGGCCAGCGCGGCGGTGGCTGCCGGCGGCCACGGCGCGAGCGTCATGTCGCCGACAGCGGCGAGCGCATCGACGGCGAGCCTCGCGACGCCCGCATCGCTGGTGACGACGGTGACCGCGTCGCTCGCCGTGATGCGCCCGACGCCGAGCGTTTCGATCTCGTCGAGCAGATCGTCGAGCGTGTCGACGCGCACCATGCCGGCCTGCTGGAACGCCGCCGTATACAACGCGTCGCCGGCATCGGCGCGGCCGGTGTGCAGCGCCAGCACCGGCTTGTTGCGCGCCGCCGCGCGCGCGGCCGACATGAACTTGCGCGCCGATCTGATGCTGTCGAGTTCGAGCAGGATCGCGCGCGTGGAGGGATCGCTCGCGAGGTAGTCGAGCACGTCGCCCGCATCGACGTCGGCCTCGTCGCCGAGCGCGACCGCATGCGAGAAACCGAGCCCGCGCGCCTGCGCCCAGCCGAGCGCGGCATTCGTCAGCGCGTTCGACTGCGAGACCCAGGCGACGCCGCCCGCGCTCACGCGACAGGCCGGCGCGCCGAAATGCGCGTTCAGGCGCGGCGTCACGACACCGAGGCTGCCCGGCCCGACGATGCGCAGCAGATACGGCTTCGCCGCTTCGAGCGCGCGCTCGACCGAGGCGCGCTCGCCGGCCGTGCGCGCCTCGCCGACGAGGATCGCGCAGCGCGCGCCCAATTCGCCGAGCTGGCGAATGATGCCGGGCCAGGTGGCGGGCGGCGTGCAGACGACCGCCACCGACGGCGGCTGCGGCAGCCGCGCCACGCGCGCGAACACCGGGTGTCCGTTCAGTTCGTCGTACTTGGGATTGACGGGCCAGGCGGGTCCGGTAAATCCGCCGTCCAGCACGCGTGCCCAGACGATCGCGCCAAGGCTGCCCGCGCGCCGGGACGCGCCGACCACGGCCACGGATTTCGGCTGAAACAACGCATCGAGATTACGGACGGTCACGGGGGGCTCCTTGGGCATGGCGCGTGGAACGCGACAATGAGCCGTAGGATAGGTGAACACCCAAAGCCTGCCTATAGGCCAAACGGCCGGGTGTTCAGCTACGTCAATTCGCGCGACGATGAAGGCGTGCTGCACGGTGCCGACCGCACGGCCTACGGTATTGATGGATGCCGCCGGTCCGCATCGCTGGCCTGCCGCACGCTCCGTCGCGTGCAAAGGTGAGCAGTTTCGGGAGTCGGGGTGAGGGATGACGGAGCAAAGGTGAGTTGATTCGGGAGGTGCGCAATGCACGTGCCACCGCCTCACCAAAACCGGTCGAAAACAATTCGGCGCGGCGTATCAGCCGGCGAATCGAAAGCGGCGCCTCTCTCCACTGAATCACGACGATATCGCGCGGACGTCCATGATATGTCGTTCATTCGCCCCGTATTTACCGCGAATTCAAGACGCTTCCGCAGTTTGACGCAATCGGGAAACAAATTAAGTCAATTGTTTCACAAGGAGAGAAACCGGCCGGGACACGGGAAAAACAAAACGGTGCGAACGACTCGGAGTCGATCGCACCGTTTCAGAAGTCGCCAAAGGTGAGTCTTTTCGGGATCAGTCCTTGATCAGGAAGCGGTTCCGGTTCTTGCCGAGCCAGGCCGGCGCGCGGCCTCGGCCGCTCCAGGTTTCGCCGGTCTTCGGATTCAGATATTTCGGGGGTAGCGGCTTCTTGGGCTTCGCGGCGGCGGCGGTGCTCCGGAAACCAAGCTCTTCGGGCGTGATGTCGTATTCCGCAATTTTTGCCTTGATATCGGCGATTGCGTCCGAGATGGCCTTTTCTCGCTCCTTGTCGATTTTTTGCTGCAGCTTTTCGAGCTGGACGGTCAGTTGCCTGTAGGTCGCCATATCGAATCCGACTCCGTGATTGGTTATTTGGACAGTATAGAAATCAATTTACACAGGGTTCGTGTTTTTTCGCATTGCGCGCCGGGCCGTCAACGCCGTCGCTCCTCAATGGGCAGCACCGACACGGCATGCGAAGAGCAGGGTGCGGGTGCCGTTCTCGACCGACTGGCGAATCGTGTCGAAATTGCCGTCGCAAATACCGCGGGCATTTTGCAGACAGGTATCCCACGGGCCGGCTTCGGGACATTGGACTTGCGCGGTCGAGCGGCCGTCGGGAGTAAACAGCGGGGCACCGCCGCCGCATCCCGCGAGACTCGCGAGCAAAGCGATCGACAATGCCAGTTGCACGGCGGGCTTGCGTGGCGAGGGCAGCTTCGCCAATCGATGTTTCATGGGCGGTTTCCAGTCAATCAGCTTTTGGGACGACGCGAGTATGCCATGCCGCAACGGTCGAAAGTCAATTCAAAGTGGCACGAACGCAATCATTCGCGCGATATGTCGCCAGTCGCAAAGATCGTTGCCGCGTTGCGATATGGATTGCGGCCCGCGCGAGCATTTTCGAGATTACAACGCAGCAAACGAATGTCATGCGAATCAATGACGAAGCTGCAAGCCAGCCATGCTTTCTTTCTTAACGATTTCACGCCGCGCCGGCTCACGCGTCGCGTGCGCGAGCGCACCGCAACTTCGCATCGGCGAACCTGTCGTCGGCCGTCGGGCGGCCCGCACCGCAACGGTGTCGGCCGGATTCGGCAGTTCACCGAACGGTTCGCCGCGCGCCGCGTTCCGGCGCCGGCGCCAGCAACGCGAGCACGGCGCACAAGCCAATATCGTTACCGGCATTCATCGGAATTTTTATTAATCGACAGACCGATCGGCATCGGGCCGATTTTCATTTCGGCACTCGCGCATTCCGATTCTCGATTGACGCCGCATTCGTCATGTCACGAGTCCGAGCGCCGCGATCTTTTTGTAAAACGTGGCGCGGCCGATGCCGATCCGCGCGGCGGCTTCCGTGACGCGCCCGTTGCAGGCCACGAGCGCGTCTCTCAAAAAGCCGCGCTCCCACTCGGCGAATGCGTCCGCATATGAAACCGTTGCATTAGCAACAAATTTGCCGCCCGCATCCGCCACCCTATCCGGCGCCGTGTGCGGACGCGGCGCGGCCGCATTCGCCAGCGCGGCGACCGTGCCGGCCACCACGCCCGCCGCAGTGCTCCCGTCGGCCGCCGCGGCAGCGGTGGACACGGCGGCAGGCGCAGCGGACAGCGCAACGAACGGCGCGAGCGCCGCCGCGTCGATCAAGGCGCTGTCCGACAGCATCAGCGCGCGCTCGAGCGTGTTGCGCAGCTCGCGCACGTTGCCCGGCCAGCGGTGCATGGCGAGCAACTGCAAGGCGTCCGGCGTCAGCGTGCATTGCGCCGCGCGGCCATGCTGCGCGGCCAGTTCCTCGAGCGTGGCATAGACCAGCGCCTCGAGGTCGGAACTGCGATCGCGCAGCGGCGGCAGGTTCAGCACCAGCACGTTCAGACGGTAGTAGAGATCGGCGCGGAAGCGCCCGGACGCGACCAGCGCCGGCAGGTCGGCCGAGGTCGCCGCGATGATCCGCACGTCCGCGCGCACGATGCGGTTCGAGCCCACCGGCTCGAATTCCTTGTCCTGCAGCACGCGCAGCAGCTTGCCCTGCAACGGCAGCGGCATGTCGCCGATCTCGTCGAGCAGCAGCGTGCCGCCGTCGGCCAGCTCGAACTTGCCGACGCGTCCCTTGCGATCCGCGCCGGTGTAGGCGCCGGGCGCCGCGCCGAAGAATTCGGTTTCGAGCAGCGCATCGGGGATCGCGGCCACGTTGACCGTCACGAGCGGCTTCGAGGCGCGCGCGGAAGCCGCGTGGATCGCATGCGCGAGCAGTTCCTTGCCGGTACCGGTTTCACCGAGCAGCAGCACCGGCGCGTCCACCAGCGCCGCGCGCCGCGCCTGCCGTTTCGTTTCGAGGCTGGCCGCGCTGGTGCCGACGAAACTCGCGAACGTGTATTTGGGCCGGCGCGCCTGCGCGAGCGAGCGCTGCGCGGCCAGCAGTTCCTGCTGAACCTGCAGGTAGCGCGCGAACAGCGGCGTGAGCGTCTTCAGTTCGTCGAACAGCGCGAAACCGATCGCGCCCACCGTCTCGCCGTGCTCGTCGACGAGCGGCAGGCGCGTGACGACGAGCGGCTCGCGCCCGGTCTCCATGATGTCGAGCAGGATCGGCCGCCCGCTGGCCACCACGTCGCGCATCAGGCTGTGCGGAATCACGGCTTCGCAGTCGAGTCCGATCGCCCGCTGCGGATCGGCGAACCCGAAACGCGCCGCATAGCGCCGGTTGATCCAGACCACGCGCGCGTCGCGGTCGACGATCAGCGTGCCGGCGCTCGAATGCTCGAAGGTGCGGAACAGCGACTCGGCCGCGCGGGCCAGGACGTCGCCGTAACCGGCCGGCAGGTTCGCCCAGTCGTTCATCATGATGTCGTTGTCTCCGGGTATCGTCGGGTTATTGGAACCGTCTCCCGATCGGGACGGATTATCTCATTCGCTGGACTTGCGCCGGAATGGCGTTATCGCGCGCCCGGCAAAGGATTCCGGCCGGCAACGCTACCCGGGCCTCGTTGTCGGGCACCGTCGAATGGCGTCGAACACCGTTTATCGTCTCAAAACCGGGACGCGCCCGGTAGAATCGATCGCGCCGGTACCCGCGGTGCGCACGGCGGCGGCCTCGCCGTCAGGCGGCTAGTACACTGGCACGGAACCTGCAACATCCGGGCGCGCCACGGCGCGGGCCGCTCGCATGACGCGGCGCCGGCCGTCGCGACAGAAATCAAACAATCAGGAGACTCACTTGTCATTCATCATCGTCCTCGCCGCGCTGGCGTTTCTGATGTTCGCCGCCTATCGCGGCTACAGCGTGATCCTGTTCGCGCCGGTCGCCGCGCTCGGCGCGGTGCTGCTGACCGATCCCGCCGCCGTGGCCCCCGTCTTCTCCGGCATCTTCATGGACAAGATGGTCGGCTTCGTCAAACTGTATTTCCCGGTGTTCCTGCTCGGCGCCGTGTTCGGCAAGGTGATCGAGCTGTCCGGCTTCTCGGAGGCGATCGTCGCCGCCGCGATCCGCTACATCGGCCGCTCGCGCGCGAACGCGGTGATCGTCGCGGTCTGCGCGCTGCTCACCTATGGCGGCGTGTCGCTGTTCGTGGTCGTGTTCGCGGTCTATCCGTTCGCGGCCGAACTCTATCGCCAGAGCAACATCCCGAAGCGGCTGATGCCGGGTGCGATCGCGCTCGGCGCGTTCTCGTTCACCATGGACTCGCTGCCGGGCACGCCGCAGATCCAGAACATCATCCCGACCACGTTCTTCAAGACGACGGCCTGGGCCGCGCCGGCGCTCGGCACGATCGGCTCGGTGTTCATCATCGTGGTGGGCCTGACCTACCTCGAATGGCGCCGCCGCGCGGCGATGGCGACCGGCGAAGGCTACGGCACCTCGCTCGTCAACGAACCGGAGCGCGTCGAGACGCAGACGCTGCCGAATCCGGTACTCGCGGTCGCGCCGCTGCTACTGGTGGGCGTGGCGAACTTCGTGATGACGAAATGGATTCCGCAGTGGTACGGCGGCGCCACCTACACGGTGCCGCCCGAGGTGCTGCCCGGCCTGCACGCGCCCGTCACCACGCCGATCAAGACGGTGGTGGCGATCTGGTCGGTGGAGGCCGCGCTGCTGCTCGGCATCCTGCTGGTGGTGATCACCGCGTTCCCGCGCGTGAGCGCGCGCTTCGCGAGCGGCACCAAGACCGCCGTCGGCGGCGCGCTGCTGGCGGCGATGAACACCGCGTCCGAGTACGGCTTCGGCGGCGTGATCGCGGCGCTGCCGGGCTTCCTGGTGGTGAGCGACGCGCTCAAGAGCATCCCGAACCCGCTCGTCAATGCCGCCGTGTCGGTCAGCGCGCTGGCCGGCATCACCGGCTCGGCCTCGGGCGGCATGAGCATCGCGCTGGCCGCGATGTCGGACGTGTTCATCAAGGGCGCCGAAGCCGCGCACATTCCGATGGAAGTGCTGCATCGCGTGGTCGCGATGGCCAGCGGCGGCATGGACACGCTGCCCCACAACGGCGCGGTGATCACGCTGCTCGCGGTCACGGGCCTCACGCACCGCCAGTCGTATCGTGACGTGTTCGCGGTCACGCTGATCAAGACGCTCGCGGTGTTCTTCGTGATCGCCGTTTATTACGTTACCGGACTGGTTTGAAACGCAACCGGGCGCGCCCGGTGCGCCG
The DNA here is from genome assembly GCF_001411805.1 of Burkholderia plantarii. NCBI lineage: Bacteria > Pseudomonadati > Pseudomonadota > Betaproteobacteria > Burkholderiales > Burkholderiaceae > Burkholderia > Burkholderia plantarii. The sequence continues at coordinate 3,639,069 of NZ_CP007213.1, forward strand.
GCAGCCGCCCGCCGCTGCCAGCCGTCATGCCCGTTTCCGGCGGCGGACGCGGGCGGCCGGCGGCGGCGGCCGCGCGTGCTCGATCCGCCTCGATTTTCCGGGCCGCGCGGCGCCCCGCCGGCGCCGCCCCATTGCCCGATATGTCATACCAGCCGGGCGTCCCGCGCTGCCACGGAACTCGAAATTCTCGTTGCGATTGGCCGGTTCGCGTTACACTGCAACAGAGCAGTTCGCAGCACGACATCTTCCATTGACACGACACGAGGACTTGTTCGATGCGCACTACCGGTGCTTCCGGGGCGATGACCCTGCTGACCGAATTGGATACGGCCGACGGCCGCGAGCTACGCTCGCTGCGGCTCGAAGCCACCGATGACGGTAAAAGCGTGCTGCTGATCGAGGTCGACGAGCGCAAGCCCGGCATCCATCGCGAGGTGCGTTACGAGATCACGCCGGCGGAACTGATCGCCGCGATCCGCTCGCACGGCGCCGAGTTGCCCGGCGAATCGCACGGCGCGGCCACGTTCGCACGCACGCCGTCCTGAGTTGTCTCGCCCAACGGTGAGCGTTCGCCTCCCGCATCGCTCACCGCCCACGTTCCCGCTCCCCCCCTGCCGTTCAGCCGACCTTCCATTGACTTGAAAATGGTCGATAATCGGCCCATCTGATTCGCTCCCGCCGTTTTCGCCGCCGTTTTTGCGTATCGCCCATCGACCATGCTGCATGACCTCATCGCCCGCTACGGACCGTTGATCGTGTTCACCAACGTGCTGGCCGCCGCGCTCGGCTTGCCCGTGCCGGCAATGCCGACGCTCGTCCTGTTCGGCGCGATGGCCACCCTGCATCCCGACATGATCGGCATGCAGCTGGTGCCGGTGCTGCTGCTGTCGGTGGTGGCGGCGCTGATCGGCGACTCGGCCTGGTACGTGGCGGGGCGCCGTTTCGGCGGCAAGACGCTGAAAACGATCTGCCGGCTGTCGCTATCGCGCGACAGTTGCGTGAAAAAAACCGAGCAGTTCTTCGGTCGCTGGGGCGTGCGCGTGCTCGCGATCGCGCGCTTCGTGCCGGGGCTGTCGCTGGTGTCGGTGCCGATGGCCGGCGCGCTCGGCACGCGCTATCGCACCTTCATCGGCTACGACGCGCTCGGCGCGCTGCTGTGGGCCGCCGTCGGGCTGCTGATCGGGCTCGTGTTCGCCGAGCAGATCGACTGGCTGTTCGCGGGTGCGAGTCAGCTCGGCCACGTCGCGCTGGTCGCCATCGTGCTGCTGCTCATGCTTTACGCGAGCGTGCGCTGGATGCGCCGCCGCGCGCTGCTGCGCCAGCTGGCGCACGCGCGCATCGGCGTCGACGAACTCGACCAGTTGCTGCACGCCGACGCGGCGCGGCTGCCCGTCGTGATCGACGTGCGGACCGTCGAGCATCGGCGGCTCGATCCGTTCTCGATTCCCGGCGCGGTGTTCGCCGACGAGCGGCACGTGCGCGAGCTGGCCGCCCGCTATCCGCTGTCGCAGAAGTTCGTGATCTATTGCTCCTGTCCGAACGAGGTGTCGGCGGCGCTGATGGCGCGACGGCTGTCGGACGCCGGCTTCACCGACGCGCTCGCGCTGCGCGGCGGCCTCGACGCGTGGCGCGATACCGGCCGGCAGCTGACCGGCGTCGTGCTGGTCGAGCCGGTCCCGGCCGCGCCGGCGCCGAAGACGGCCTGAACATCAGAGCCCGGAGGCGACGGCCCGGGCATTCCGCTGCGGGCGTCACGGCCGCAATCTTCACAGCCGGTCCGGCACCGCGCCGCGTTCGGCCATTGGCGAACCACCGCGCATCGCTCCCGCCCTCACTCAGAACACCGTCACCGGCAGATTGACCACCAGCCGGTATTCCTGGTTCGTGCTGTCCGAGTAGTGCGCCGAGCCCACGTGCCACATCGCGATGAAGGTGATCTTGGTGTCCTTGAAACGCCCGTTCTGGATCGTGTACGAAGGGATGAAGCCGAACTCGTGGTGGCGCCCCTGCACCGGCAGGCCGTCCTTCCAGTAGATGCCCGCGTGCGTCGGGTCCTGCGCCGCGCCCACCGAGCCGTCGGCGCCCCACCCCGTCAGCGCCCAGACCATCGCCTTGAAGCCGGGCAGGCCGCCGTCCTTGCCGTAGAACGTGTAGCGCAGCTGCAGCGATTTTTCGTGCGGCGCGTTGTAGTCGACGTCCATCGAATCGACGAGGAAGATGCCGTTCGTTTCGGCGAGGTAATCGAAGAACTGGTTGCCGAGCACCTGCTGGTAGCCGAGCAGCAGTTCATGCGGCCCGTGCTGGGCGGCGAGCGACAGGCTGTAGGCGTTGTTGTCGATGCCGCCCTGCCGCGCGTCGCCGCTGTCGTGCGTCGAGTACACGTTGCCGAAGCCGCTCCACTTGATGCCGGCGGGCGCGCCGAAGCTCTGCCGCACCGACGCGTAATACTGGTTCCAGACGTTTTCGGCCTGGTTCGCGTAGAGCGCCACCGTGCCGCCCGGCAGGTAGTCCCAGGTGCCGCCGACGTAGGTCAGCCGGTCGATGCGCGTGCCGCCGTATTGCGAGGTCAGACCGATCAGCGTCGTGCGTCCGCGCGCGTCGGTCTTCGTGAAGCTGCCGCCCTCGAGCATCACGTTGCGGAACTCGTTGCTGACGATCGTCGCGCCGAGGAACGTCGGCGGCAGCGAGCGGTTGTCGTGCGGTTCCATGAACGGGTTGTCGACGATCTGCAGGCCGTACTTGATCACCGTGTTCGAGATCCGCGCCTTCACGTCGTAGAGGCCGGGATAAGCCCACGCGAGCTGGTTCGAGCCGCCGCCGTTGGCGACATGCACCATGTTGCCGCCGCCCGCGCCGCCGTCGAGCTTCAGCGCCGCGTACACCGACGCGTCCACGCCGAAGCCGATCAGCCCGGTCGTGTAGCCCGATTCGAAGTTGGCCATCAGCGCCTGGATCCACGAGTGGCGATGCGGGCCGCCCTTGGCGTCGAGCGCGTCCGCGTAGTTGCGGAACATCAATTCGAAGTGACTGTCGCGAATGAAGCCTCGCGACTTCGCCTGGCTCGACAGGTCCTGGTTCGGCGTGGGCGAGGGCGCCTGATTCGCCTCCGCGTCGATCACGGCGTTCGGGGTGGCGGCCGGCTGCGAGGCAGCGGCGGGAGCGTGGGGGGCGCCCGGCGGCTCGTCGGCGAGGGCCGGCGCGGCGGCCATGCCGGCCAGCATCGGCAGGCTATACGCGAAGCGCAGCGCAAGCGATGCGCGCGACAGGTTTCTGGTCTGGATCATCGACACGTTCTCTCTCTCTGATTGGCGTGCGCCATGCGGCGTGCGCGTCACGCGCCCCACCGCCGCGACGCGGCCACGGCCGCGCGCGAGCGATCCCCGCGTGGCCTCGGAGCACACGCGCGGGACAGGATGAAAACGGAAGGGGGAAGCGCGGCGCAGCTCACGGGATGGCTGCGTTGTTGTCGTTATGGCTGGGGGATCGGAGGCGGTCCGTTGGCGCTACCGTTCATGTTAGTTATCCTGAATTGTCTCCGTATGAACCACCCGTTGCATGCAACCGCGGGCAGCCCGATTTTCTAGAACAGGCGCGGCGTGCCGACCCAGACCACCACCGATTCACGCCTGGCGGTGTTGACCCAGCTATGCGGCGTGGTCGACAAATAATGCGCGCTGTCACCGGCCTGCACGACGAACGTCTTGCCTTCCAGCGTCAGCGATACTTCCCCTTCGATCACGTACACGAATTCCTCTCCCGCATGCGTGGTCACTTCCGAACGCTTCTGTCCCGGCGGCATGCGCACGAGGATCGCCTCGAGCTGCCGCCCGGCCGACACGTTGGTCAGCCGCGCGAACAGATTCGCCGAATCGGCGAAACTGAAGAATCGCAACTGCTCGCCCCGGCACACCGACCGCTCCTCGCTCGGCGTCTCGACGAAATACTGCACGTTCACGCCGAGTGCGTGGGCGATGCCGGCCAGCGAGGTGATCGACGGCGATGCCAGCCCGCGTTCGACTTGCGACAGGAACGGCTTGGAAATGCCCGCGGCACTCGCGGTTTCATCAAGCGTTCGCTTGAGCCGCTGCCTCAGCGCACGAATCTTGCCGCCCAGCTCAACCGCCGCGTTGCGGGGCTGCGTATTTTCAGTGGAAGCAACCATAACAGGCCGGGATCTTGTCGTCAAAAAAAGTTTGATGGAAAGTAACGAAGTTTGATTGATATGCCGTAATCTTCGTCTTCGTGGCCGGTAACTGCAACGCCGCCCGCGCTCCGGCGCACCGGCGAACCGCTTGTGGCAACACGTAATCTTGCCAGACTCGACACGGAAATTTGTGCTCGATTCGTGGCGCGTTACAACGCCCCCCATGGCAGCGGGTTCCGGCCACCGGTTGCGGGATTACCCGAAGCAACGGACGGGCGTCGCGACGCAATTCACGCGGCGGCCCGGCGGCGCGCGACGAACTCGCGCCCGGTCCGTCGTCATGCCCGGCGCGCGCGGCCCACCGGCTGCTGCCTGCTCCCCTCGTTCACGCGTCCCTATCCGGTCGCCCTTGCTGGTCGTATGACATGAAAGCTGCCGTTCCCCTGCCGCGCGCGCCGCGTGATCGCGCCGCCGCGGCCCACTCCGCAGACCGCGCCGCGTGCGCGCCGCGCCGCCGCCGCCGTCATCACGCAAGCACCGCCCCGCCTCCCGCTCCCCGCCTTTGCGCACGCTGACGCGCCATCCGCGACGGCGCACGATTCCAGACCGGCCGCCTCCGTCCCTCGCGCCGCGGCCCCTCACCCAACAATCGAGGAAAACAATGTCAGACTCAACTCCGGTATCCCAGACCCGCTCGTTCGCGACGGTGTCCCTGATCGAAATGTGGGAGCGCTTCGGCTACTACGGCATGGTCGCGCTGATGGTGCTGTTCATGGTCGAGAAGCTCGGCTTCGACGACAGCTACGCGAACCTGACCTGGGGCGCGTTCGTCGCGCTGATCTACGCATCGCCGGCGATCGGCGGCTGGATCGGCGACCACGTGCTCGGCACGCGGCGCACCATGATCGTCGGCGCGGTGGTGCTGGCCGCGGGCTATCTGATGCTAGCGCTGCCGAACGACAACCTGCAGTTCCTCTACGCCTCGCTCGGCGTGATGGTGGTGGGCAACGGCCTGTTCAAGGCCAACGCCGCGAACCTCGTGCGCCGCATCTACGAAGGCGACGACGCGCGCCTCGACAGCGCGTTCACGATCTACTACATGGCGGTCAACGTCGGCTCGACCGTGTCGATGCTGGTCACGCCGTGGATCAAGGACCGCTGGGGCTGGCACCCGGCGTTCGCGGTCTGCTGCGCGGGCATGGCGCTCGGCATCCTCAACTACCTGTTGATGCACCGCACGCTCGCCCGGGTCGGCTCGCGCCCCGACAATGCGCCGGTGCGCTGGGGCCGCGCCGCGGGCGTGCTGGCGGGCGGCATCGCGCTCGGCGTCGCCACCATGTTCCTGCTCGGCCACAAGGCGCTCGCGGTGGCGGCGGTCTGGACGGCCGGCGTGATCGCGCTCGCGATCTTCGTCTACATGATCGCGAAGGTGGACCGCGCCGAGCGCTCCGGGCTGATCGCGGCGCTGGTGCTGATCGCGCAGGTGATCCTGTTCTTCATCTTCTACCAGCAGATGTCGACCTCGCTCACGCTGTTCGCGTTCCGCAACGTCGATCCGGGCTTCACGCTGTTCGGCACCACGCTGTTCACCTGGAGCGCGGGCCAGTTCCAGGCGCTCAACCCGATCTGGATCATGCTGCTGAGCCCGCTGCTGGTGCTGGTCTACAACGGCCTCGCGAACCGCGGCATCAACGTGCCGGTGGCGGTCAAGTACGCGCTCGGCTTCGCCGTGGTGGCGGCCGGCTTCTTCGTGTTCGCCGTGAGCGGGCGCTTCGCGGTGGACGGGCGCGTCTCGTCGTGGTTCATGGTGGGCGGCTACGGCCTCTACTCGCTCGGCGAACTGCTGGTGAGCGGCCTCGGCCTCGCGATGATCGCGCGCTACGTGCCGGCGCGCATGAGCGGCTTCATGATGGGCGCCTACTTCGTCGCGACCGGGATTTCGCAATATCTGGGCAGCGTGGTGGCGAACCTCGCGCAGATGCCGTCGCACGACCTGCCCGCCACCGCCTCGCTGCCGCTTTACGTCCATCTGTTCACGATGCTCGGCTGGGTGGCCGTGGCCGGCACCATCGTGTCCTGCCTGCTGCTGCCGCTGATGAGCCGGCTCTCGCGCGCGCACCACGAGAGCGTGAACGCCGTGCGCGGCGACGCCAACGGCCTGCAGGCCAGCGCCGCGGCTCAGTGAAATCCCTCGGCGCGCGGCTCGCGCGCCACATTCGGCCGGCGAAGCGCGCCCGCGCGTCCTACACTGAAGGCAACCCGAGGTCGGGTCATGCCGGAGAGCGAGATGAACAAGAGGACGATGCGGCTGGTGCGCCAGCTGGCCGACATCCGCCGTGCGCAGCATTGCACCGCGCTGCGCGCGGCACGCCAGGCGGCCGAGGCCGATGCCGAACTCGCGCGCGCCGCCGACGAGCCGGATGCGGCCGACGACAGCCGCGACGAACACGACGACACGCCCGCCACCGGCTCCCGTATCCGCTCACCTTCGTAGCCCCCGCGCACGGGGGCGGGCTGCGCGACTTGCGCGGCCGTTGCGAAGTTCGGTAACGGCTGCGCGCGCCGCAAAGCAAACGGCGCGCCTCGCGCGCGCCGTTCATTCTCCGGCATGCCGCCGCGCCGCTAGGCCGGCGCGCGCCGCAGCCTCGCCCACCAGCCGCCCGAACTGGCCAGCATCAGCAGGCCGCCGACCGCGATCGCGTCGGCCGCGAGCCCGATCTCGATCGGCGAGAAGTGCGGGCTCATCGAGGCGCGATGCAGCAGCGAATCGAGCGTCAGCGAGATCGCCGTGCCCACCACGTAGCAGACCAGCCCGCGCTGCCCGACAGCCACCACCGGCTGCACCGCGCGCGCGATCCGGCCGACCCAGCCGTAGCGCATCAGGTCCGCCATCAGCCAGGCGATCGCGACGAAGCTGACGATGCGCGGCCATGCGAGGTCGCGCTTGAGCACGCCCTCGGGCAGCGGCAGCCCCGAGAACAGCTTGTAGTAAGCGCAGATCGCCACGATGCCGAGCGCGATGCCGGTCAGCACGGCGCCGTGCGGGCGCGACGCGACGCTGCGATAGATCGGCTGGCAGCGCGCCAGCGCGCCGAGCACGAACATCAGCTGCCACGCGAACGGATTGAAGCTCCACTTGAACGAGGGCGTGTCGAGCAGCTGCGCGCCGAGCCAGCCCGAGGCGAGCCAGGACGCGATGCCCGCCGCGAACAGCCACGCCGGATGCCGGCGCGCGAGCGGCACGATGGCCGGCGTCGCGAGCGCGAACAGCACGTACATCGGCAGCACCGAGGCGAGATAGGGCTGGCGCTGGAACGTCAGCACCTCGACCAGGCCCGTGAGCGGCGTGGCCAGCATCACGCTGACGTCGTCGAGCGCCATGTTCGGCGAATCGATGCCGTAGTGATCGAGCACGGCCGAGACCACCAGCATCAGCGTGGTGGTGGCGAGGAACGCGCGATAGATCTGCACCGCGCGGCGCATGAAGCGGCGCCGCGCGGCGTCGGCGCCATGCCGCTCGGACATCGCGACGAACGCGCTCGCCGCCGCGAAGCCGCCGAGGAACACGAACACCTCGGCCGCGTCGCAAAGCGCGAACGCATGCAGCGTGATCTTCGAGACGATGCTGCCGCCGATGTGATCGACCACGATCATCAGCAGCACGATCCCGCGAAAGAAGTCGATTTCGATCAGACGGCCGGAACGCGGCGGCGCCGATGCGCGCGCGTTCGTTACCGCCATGATGACGCTCCGTGATGGCGCCGCGACGGGTGTCGCGCTTCACGCCGGGCGCCACGCGCGAACGGCGCGACGAGCGAAAGGCAGGCGCGTGGGGAAGCGACGGGGGATACCGGAAACGCGAGCCGCGCGGCGATACACGTATGCCTGTATCGCGCGCGCCGAAGCGCTGAAGCGAGGACTGGACCGTTCATCTGGAAGCCGCATACGGAAGTTCGACGGTCCGGAAAGTCTAATCGCCGCTAAGGACATACCCTAAGTAACAAAGTGCAACCAATTCTTCCGATCGATGACTGACGGCCTTGTCAGGCAATGGTCAGCGCGATGTCGGCGGAGCGACCACGCATCGTCATGATGGATCGGATGCCGAAATGATTCGCGCGGCGTGCATGGAACTTGCGGGATTCATTTCAGAGCGTCCGGAATGCGCCGTGCCCACATTGCGGGACGCGGCGGAGGCGGCGATATTCAGGCGCGCACGCGGCGCATCAGCAGGTAGCTGTGCCATGCCGTCAGCGCGACGGCGATCCAGATCGGGCCGTAGGTGCCGAGCTGCTGCATGCTCAGCGATTCGCCGAGCAGCAGCACGGCGGCCGCCACGATCAGCACCGGCTCGACGTAGCCGAGGATGCCGAACAGCGCCATTGGCAGCATCCGGCTCGCCTTCAGGTAGCAGCCGAGCGCGAGCGTGCTGAGCACGCCGAGCCCCGGCAGCCACAGTGCCCAGAGCACCGGGTGGCCGGCCACCGGCGTGCCGATCGCGGCGAGCGTGACGAGCGCCACCGGCAGCAGCGCGACCATCTCGACCGCGAACAGCGTGAGCGGTTCGACGTCGATGCGACGGCGCAGCATGAAGTACGGCGGATAACCGAGCGCGACCACCAGCGTCGGCCACGCGAACGCGCGCGTGACCCACACCTCGTGCGCCACGCCGGCCGCCGCGCAGGCGATCGCGCACCACTGCAGCAGCGACAGCGACTCGCGATAGATGAAGCGGCCGACCAGCACCATCGTCAGCGGCAGCAGGAAATAGCCGAGCGACACCTCGAGCATGCGGCCGTGCAGCGGTGCCCACAGGAACAGCCACAGCTGCACGCCGAGCATGGCCGTGCCGGCGCCGACCGCGAGCGCGAGGCGGCGCGTGCCGCACACGCGCCGCACGAAGCCGACCAGCTCGCCGAAGCGGCCGCGCATCGCCACCAGCAGCAGCGCGCCCGGCAACGTCCAGACGATGCGCCACGCGAAGATGTCGAGGCCGGTGAGCGGCGCGAGCAGCTTCACGTAGACCGACAGCAGCGCGAACAGCATGGACGCGGCAACCGACAGCGTGACGCCGCGCTGCGCATCCGGGTGATCGTGAATCATCTCCCGCGTCGCCTCAATGTTGCTGGAAGCGCTCGAAGCGCTTGTTGGTCTGCCGCTCCTCGAATTCGACTTCGCTCACGCGCGCCGCCGGCGGCCCATGCCGCAGCCAGGCCAGCATGCGGTCGATCTGCGGCCCCGGGCCCTGGATCATCGCCTCGACGGAACCGTCCTCGAGATTGGCCACCCAGCCGCGCAGCTTCAGCGCATGCGCCTCGCGCACGGTCGCGTGCCGGAAGCCCACACCCTGCACGACGCCGCGCACGCGCACGTAGATCGTTTCGATCCGCTCGTCGAGATCCTTGCCGCTCATGTCCGTCCCCATCCGGTTGCCTCAGAGCCCCGCATTGTAGTCGGCCCGCCTGCCCCGCGCCGCGCGGCGCAACGCGCGCGGGAGGCGCGAGCGACGCCGGCTGCACGTACAATCGCGCATCACGCACAACCGCCGCGCGCCCGAGCTGCGCACGCGGCTCCGAGGAATGGCATGACAGACACACAACGCGATCTCGTACTTGTCACCGGCGCGTCCGGCTTCGTCGGCTCCGCCGTGGCACGCATCGCGCAGGCGCGGGGCCATGCGGTGCGCGTGTTGGTGCGCGCCACGAGCCCGCGCACCAACGTCGCCGGCCTCGACGCGGAAGTCGTCACCGGCGACATGCGCGACGAGGCGTCGATGCGCCAGGCGCTGCGCGGGGTGCGCTACCTGCTGCACGTGGCCGCCGACTACCGGCTCTGGGCACCCGATCCACGCGAAATCGAGCGCGCCAACCTGGAAGGCGCCGTCGCCACGATGCGCGCGGCGCTCGCCGAGGGCGTCGAGCGCATCGTCTATACCAGCAGCGTCGCCACGCTGAAGGTGACCAGCTCCGGCGACTCGACCGACGAAACCTCGCCGCTCGCCGCCGGGCAGGCGATCGGCGTCTACAAGCGCAGCAAGGTGCTGGCCGAGCGTGCCGTCGAGCGCATGATCGCCGAGGACGGCCTGCCCGCCGTGATCGTCAACCCGTCCACGCCGATCGGCCCGCGCGACGTGAAGCCGACGCCGACCGGGCGGATCATCGTCGAGGCCGCCACCGGCAAGATTCCCGCGTTCGTCGACACGGGCCTGAACCTGGTCCACGTCGACGACGTCGCGCACGGCCATTTCCTCGCGCTCGAGAAAGGCCGCATCGGCGAGCGCTACATCCTCGGCGGCGAGAACCTGCCGCTGCAGCAGATGCTGGCCGACATCGCGGCGATGACGGGCCGCAAGCCGCCGACCATCGCGCTGCCGCGCTGGCCGCTCTATCCGCTCGCGGTCGCGGCCGAGGCGGTGGCGAAATTCACGAAGCGCGAGCCGTTCGTGACCGTCGACGGGCTGAAGATGTCGAAGAACAAGATGTACTTCACGTCGGCGAAGGCCGAGCGCGAACTCGGCTACCGCGCGCGGCCTTACCGCGACGGCCTGCGCGACGCGCTCGACTGGTTCCGCGAGGCGGGTTATCTGACGCGCTGAACGGGCGGCGGGTGGCCGGCCCAGCCATGCCCGCGCGCGTACACGCCGGGTCGATGTGAGCGCCCGCTTCGGGTGTTTGCGGGCTTGCGGGCTTGCGGGCTTGCGGGCTTGCGGGCTTGCGGGCTTGCGGGCTTGCGGGCTTGCGGGCGACGACGCTACGCGGGGGCCGCGAATTTCGATACCGCCGCGTTCGCGCGTCATCCAGTTGTCGTACCGAAGGGCGACGTTTCGCACGATCTGACAGCGCATGGGCGCCGATTCCTGCGCCGGGCCAGCACTTTGTTACACGTCAGGCCCGAACCGCGCACGGCGCAACGGGTAGAATCGCGGGTCTTACGTAGAGAAAGCACGCATGAACCTGAACGATCAGATCGACGCGCTCGGTACGGGCATCGATCAGCTCATCCATACCGCACGCACGGTAGCGGGAGCCGCGAAGGCCGCGATCGACAACGCGGCCGCCGATCAGGCCGCCGCCAAGGCCGCCACCGACGAGGCGAACGCCGCACGCGCGGCCGCCGAACAGATTGCCGCCGAACGCGCGGCCACCGAAGCCCTTCACGAACAGATGCGCGCGGTGCAGGCCGCGGCCGAATCGGCCGCCGCCCAGGCCGTGACCGACAAGACCGCCGCTGAAGCGCTCGCGGCCAGCGCCACGGCCGAGCGCGCGGCAGTGCAAGCCGCGACCGCGCAGGCGGCAGCGGATCGCGAGGCGGCGCAAGCCGCGGCGAAGCAAGCTGCTGCCGATCTCGAAGCGGCGCAAGCCGCCATCAAGCAAGCCGCCGCCGACCGGGAAGCCGCCGAGGCCATCGTCAAGCAAGCCGTCGCCGATCGCGAAGCGGCGGAAGCCGCCATCAAGCAAGCCGTCGCCGACCGGGAAGCCGCCGAAGCTGCGTCGAAGCAAGCTGCCGCCGACCGCGAGGCTGCCGACGCGATCGTCAGGCAGGCGGCCGCCGAGCGCGAAGCGGCGGAAGCCGTCATCAAGCAAGCCGCTGCCGACCGCGAGGCCGCCGAGGCCATCGTCAAGCAAGCCGCGGCCGAGCGCGAAGCCCACGCCGCCCAACGCGGCGCCGAACACGACGCCACCGCGCAGCAGGTCGCCGCCGAACGCGCGACGGCCGAAACCGCCGCCCGGCACGCCGCGGCCGACCTCGACGCGGCCGAAGCCGCGCGCCGCGAGGCAAACGCCGCGCGCGAGGCCGCCATCGAAGCCGCCGAGCGCGCCGCTCGCGACCGCGAGGCGGCCGATTCGCTGGCCGCGCAAATCCGCGCCGACCGCGCCGCGCTGGCCGACGCGGCCGGGCAGTTCGAAGCCGAGCGCACGGCAGCCAAGACGGCGGCATCGCTTGCCGCCGCCGACAAGGCCGCGGCCGAGCTGCTCGCCGCCCAGGCCGCCTCCGACAAGGCCGCCGCCGAGGAAGCGCTGCGCGAGGCCATCGAGAGGGAAGCGGCGCTCGAACAGTCCGCCGCCAAGGCGAACTCCGTCACGAACGCCGAAGTCAAGCCCGACACGCAGCCCGAAGCGAACACCGCGCCCCGCCTGATCGTCTCCCGTCCCGCGCAGGACGCGCTGGTGCTGGCGATCGGCGAACGCGAGATCCCGCTGTCGCCGCAGCAGCTGAGCCAGCTGATCGAGGAACTCGCGCACGCGCGCGCCTCAATGACGCTCGAGCAGCCGCACGGCCTGCCGTCCGGCTGGCGCTTCGTCTCGACGCGCAATCCGATGATGGCGGTGCAGAAGCAGTCGAACGGCGACCGCCTGCTGGTCGCGCGTCATACCGGTTACGGCTGGGTGCCGTTCACGTTCTCGCCCGACACCGTGATCCAGATGTACATGCTGCTCACGCAATAACGCGCACCGCCCCGGAAGCCGGGCGCGGCCCGAACGGGAGCGACGGCGCCCCAAGCGAAAACGGCACACGGTGCGCAACCGTGTGCCGTTTTTTCATGCCGCCAGACCAGGCGACGGACGTCCGCCGGCGCTCAGCGCTCCACCGGCGCCTGCACGCGCGCCTTCCACTGGCCGCCCTTGCCGCGCCAGTAGCGCCACGCGGACGCGAACGTCGCGCCGTTATAGAACAGCGCGACGAGCGGCAGCGCGGGCGCCCACAGCAGCGAGCGCCGGTAGTAGGCCAGCATCGGCGCGTAGGACGCGCTCATCGCCGCCCATGCGAGCCAGGCCGGCCACGCGCGCGCGCCGCAGGCCAGCGCGGCCACCGGCGGCAGCAGGTAGATGATCGACATGCCGACCAGCGTGCCCGCCAGCAGCAGCGGCGAATAACGCAGCTGCGTGAACGCGGTGCGCGCGATCATGTTCCAGATGTCGCGCCAGCTGTCATACGGGCGCAGCGACACGCTGCGATCGGCAAGGTCAAGCCGGATCGGATGATGCTGGCCGCCGCGGAACTTGATCTTGGCGGCCAGGCTGCAATCGTCGATCAGCGCGCCGCGAATCGACTCGATCCCGCCTGCCTCTTCCAGCGCCGCGCGCCGCACCAGCATGCAGCCGCCGGCCGCGCCGGCGGTCTTGCTGCGCGTGTTGTTGATCCACGAGAACGGGTAGAGCTTCGCGAAGAAGAACACGAAGGCCGGGATCAGCGCCTTTTCCCAGAACGAGTCGCAGCGCAGCCGCACCATCAGCGATACCAGATCGCGGCCTTCCGCCTGGGCGCGCGTGACGAGCTGGGTCACCGCGTCGGCCGGATGGCCGATGTCCGCGTCGGTCAGCAGCAGGTAGTCGGCCGGCAGCCCATGCGTGCGCACCGCGGCGATGCCCTGCGACTGCGCCCAGACCTTGCCCGACCAGCCGGACGGCAGCGGCTGCGCGCTCAGCACGGTGAGCCGGTCGGCGTGCCGGGCGGCCAGCGCCGCCGCGCGCGCGGCATCGGCCGTGCCGTCGGTGCTGTGGTCGTCCACCACGATCACGTGCAGCGCGCCGGGGTAATCCTGCCGCACCAGCGAGGTGACGGCCTCGCCGATCACGTCCACCTCGTTGCGCGCCGGCACCACCACCGCCACCGCCGGCCAGCCGTCGGCGGCGGCCGCGCCGCGCGCCTCGGCCGGCAGCGGAGCGGCCGGGCGCGCACGCCAGAAGCCACCGCGCGCGAACAGCAGCACGCACCAGATAATCAGGGACACACACGACAGGACGAACACGATCGCGAGCGTCATGCGCGACCCTCCATGGCCGCGCCGGCCGGCCGGTTGGCCGCCCGTTCGGCCGCAAAATTCGGGGACACACCAATCAGTTCGACTTCCATCCAGTCCGCCTGTGAGCCGGCGCGAGCCCCATCGGCCGCCGGACGCGTTCAAAACCGCGTAGTGTAGCCGGGTTCCGCGGCAGCGGTCGCGGCGCCCCGGTACTGCGCACACAGCAACAGATTGGTACTGGGGAAAGCACGAAGGAGCCGATAGCGTTAAAATGCGCGATTAATTTTGGATGCCGGTAAATTCTGAACCGGCATTGATAAACATCAAGTTGGGGCGATCGAGCCGGCTGACCGGCTCTCTCGAACCCCGCGCTGTCGTCGGAGTTCGCCCTTTATGCGAGTCATTCTTGCCCAACCCCGGGGCTTCTGTGCGGGCGTGGTCCGTGCCATCGAGATCGTCGATCGGGCGCTGCAGCAGCATGGCGCGCCCGTCTACGTCCGGCACGAGATCGTCCACAACCGCCACGTGGTGGACAATCTGCGGAACAAGGGGGCGAAATTCGTCGAGGAACTGCACGAGGTGCCGCACGGCGCCGTGGCGATCTTCAGCGCGCACGGCGTGGCCCAGGCCGTCGAAAAGGACGCCGAGGCCCGCGGCCTCGACGTGCTCGACGCCACCTGCCCGCTCGTCACGAAGGTCCACGTGCAGGGCCGGCAGTACGTGTCGGCCGGGCGCCGCCTGATCCTGATCGGCCACGCCGGCCATCCGGAGGTGGAAGGCACGGTCGGGCAGATCCCGGGCGAAGTGATCCTGGTGCAGAGCGAGGCCGAGGTCGCGACGCTGGAACTGCCGGTGGATACGCCGGTCGCCTACGTGACGCAGACCACGCTGTCGGTGGACGACACGCGCGGCATCATCGAGGCGCTGACGCGCCGCTTCACCGACATCGTCGGCCCCGACACGCGCGACATCTGCTACGCCACCCAGAACCGCCAGGCCGCCGTGCGCGAGCTCAGCAGCCAGGTGGACGTGCTGGTCGTGGTCGGCGCGACGAACAGCTCCAACTCGAACCGCCTGCGCGAGATCGGCACCGAAAGCGGTGTGCCGAGCTACCTCGTCGCCGACGGCTCCGAGATCCGCGCCGAATGGTTCGCCGGCGCACACACGGTCGGCCTCACCGCGGGCGCCTCGGCGCCCGAGGAGATGGTCGAGGACGTGATCGGCGCGCTGCGCGCCCTGGGCCCCGTGGAGGTCGTCACGATGGCGGGCCGCGAGGAAAAAGTCGAATTCAAGCTGCCGGCGAAGCTCATGCAAGCTGTCGCCCGCGAAGTTTAAGGAGGACATCTCTTGTCTATTCCGCTGCTCCAGCAAGTCCGTGTGGGCGCATACATCGTGCGCAACCACCTGTCCGGCAACAAACGCTACCCGCTCGCGCTGATGCTCGAGCCGCTGTTCCGTTGCAACCTCGCCTGCAATGGCTGCGGGAAGATCGATTATCCGGACCCGATCCTGAACCAGCGCCTGTCGATCGAGGAATGCCTGCAGGCCGTCGACGAGTGCGGCGCGCCGGTGGTGTCGATCGCCGGCGGCGAGCCGCTGCTGCACCGTGACATGCCGGAAATCGTCAAGGGCATCATGAAGCGCAAGAAGTTCGTGTATCTCTGCACGAACGCGCTGCTGATGGAAAAGAAGATGGACGACTACCAGCCGAGCCCGTACTTCGTCTGGTCGGTCCACCTCGACGGCGACCAGCAGATGCACGACCACTCGGTCTCGCAGGACGGCGTCTACGAGAAGGCGGTGGCGGCCATCAAGGAAGCGAAGCGCCGCGGTTTCCGCGTCAACATCAACTGCACGCTGTTCAACGACGCGATCCCCGAGCGCGTGGCGAAGTTCTTCGACACGCTCAAGCCGATCGGCGTGGACGGCATCACGGTGTCGCCGGGCTATGCCTACGAGCGCGCGCCGGACCAGCAGCACTTCCTGAACCGCGACAAGACCAAGAACCTGTTCCGCGAGATCCTCAAGCGCGGCGAAGGCGGCAAGCGCTGGTCGTTCAGCCAGTCGTCGCTGTTCCTCGACTTCCTGGCCGGCAACCAGAGCTACAAATGCACGCCGTGGGGCAACCCGGCGCGCACGGTGTTCGGCTGGCAGAAGCCGTGCTATCTGGTCGGCGAAGGTTACGTGAAGACCTTCAAGGAGCTGATGGAAACCACCGAGTGGGACAACTACGGCGTGGGCAACTACGAGAAGTGCGCGGACTGCATGGTCCACTGCGGCTTCGAGGCCACCGCCGTGATGGACACCATCTCGAACCCGCTCAAGGCGCTGCGCGTGAGCCGCAAGGGCATCAACACGGAAGGCGCGTTCGCTCCGGACATCCCGATCGACAAGCAGCGTCCGGCCGAGTACGTGTTCTCGCGCCACGTCGAGATCAAGCTCGAAGAGATCAAGGTGGCCGGCAAGGGCAAGCTGCAGAAGCCGGCGAAGACCGCCAACGCGGTCTGAGCCACGGGCGGGGCGGGCGCGCGTCGCCTGCCTTGCCGGGGTTGACCGGTTTCACTGCCTGCGCGGGACACGACGAGGGCGCCCCGGACTCATGGTCCGGGGCGCCCTCGTGCTTTTTTGGCGCGGCGCGCCGCGCTCCTTCGGGATTCCTTCCGTGTTCCCTCAACGTTCGCCGCGTCCCGCCGTCAGCGCCGCCGCGCGCGCGCCGGGCGCGGCCTGCCGGCTCAGCACCAGCGTCAGCACGGCCGACAGCGCGAGGCTCGCCCCCACCACGTACAGCCCGGCCGCGTAGCCGCCCGTCACGCCCTTGAGCCAGCCGATCGCGAACGGTCCGACGAAGCCGCCGAGGTTGCCGATCGAGTTGATCATCGCGATCCCGGCCGCCGCGCCGGAGCCCGACAGGAACAGGCTCGGCATCGCCCAGAGCGGCGCCTTGGCGGCGCTGATGCCGACGTTGACGATCACCAGCGCCGCGATCACGCCCACGATGGTCGTCGAGCCGCCCGCGAACACGAAGCCGACGCAGGCCAGCGCGCACGGGATCACTACGTGCCAGGTGCGCTCGCCGGTGCGATCGGAGTGGCGCGCCCAGAGAATCATCGCCACCACCGCGAGCACGCTCGGGATCGCGTTCAGCAGGCCCGTCTGCAGCGAGCCGAAGCCGTACTGGCGGATGATCAGCGGCGCCCAAAGCCCGAGCGTGTAGAGCCCCGCCGAGGTGCCGAAATAGATCAGCGCCAGCGCCAGCACGCGCGCATCGCGCAGCGCCGCGATCGGTCCGATCGTGTGGCCGGCGCGCGCGTGGCGCGCGT
This sequence comes from Burkholderia plantarii, assembly GCF_001411805.1. NCBI lineage: Bacteria > Pseudomonadati > Pseudomonadota > Betaproteobacteria > Burkholderiales > Burkholderiaceae > Burkholderia > Burkholderia plantarii. Next base: position 3,656,278 of record NZ_CP007213.1, read on the forward strand.
CCGTTTCGGACTTCAGCTTCGCGATCAGCCAGGCGCGCTCGTCGTCGGCGAGCCAGTGCGCCTGGGCCGGCGTGTCGGTCAGCGCGCGCAGCACGACGAAGCCCAGCAGCACGGCCGGCACCGCCTCGATCACGTACAGCAGCTGCCAGTCGGCCAGCCCGAAGATCGGCGGCAGCTGCATGATCGCGCCCGACAGCGGCGAGCCGAGCGCGGTCGAGATCGGCGCGGCGGCCATGAACCACGCCGCCGCCACGGCGCGCTGGCGGGTGGGGAACCACTGCGCGAGGTAGTAGATGATGCCGGGGAAGAAGCCGGCCTCGGCCACGCCGAGCAGGAAGCGCACGCTGTAGAAACTGGCCGGCCCGGTCACCAGCGCCGAGGCCGCCGAGACGATGCCCCACGAGATCATCACGCGCGCGATCCAGATGCGCGCGCCGACCTTGCTGAGGATCAGGTTCGACGGCACCTCGAACAGGAAGTAGCCGATGAAGAACAGGCCGCCGCCGAGCCCGAACGCGGTGGGCGTGAGGCCGAGCGAGGCGTTCATGGTCAGCGCGGCGAAGCCGACGTTGACGCGGTCGAGGAAGCTGACGAAGTAGAGCAGCATCACGAACGGAATGATCCGCCACATGAGCTTGCGGGTGACGCGGCTCTCGATATCGGTGGTCATGCGTGTCTCCTGCGGCCGCGCGGCGTCGGCGCCGCCGGCCGGATGCGTGATCGACGGGCTCTTGACGGCCCTGATCGACGGTGCGCCGCCCGTGCGTTCGCGCCGCCGGCGGCGGCCGCGACCACTGGACGGCGCGACTGGGAACTGCGAACTGCCCGCGGCTGGATCCGGTGCTGTCGATGGCGGGTTACCGGCCTGGCCGGCCTCGCCGCGCGCGGTGGCAAGCCGGCGTTCGCGGCGAGCCGGCGGCGGCCCGGCGGCCGCGCCGCGAACCGCCCGGCCCGGCCGTCCCGCCCGGCTCAGGCCGCCACGGCCGCGCGCTGCGCGACATGCGCGCAGACCGCCTGCGTGACCTGCTCGGTGGTCGCCTGCCCGCCGAGGTCGCCCGTATGCAGCGCCGGGTCGGCGGTCGCCGCCTCCACGGCGCGCATCACGCGCGCGGCGGCCTCGTGCTCGCCGAGGTGCTCGAGCAGCATCACCACCGACCAGAACGTGCCGACCGGATTGGCGATGCCCTTGCCCATGATGTCGAACGCCGAGCCGTGGATCGGTTCGAACATCGACGGATAGCGGCGCTCGGGATCGATGTTGCCGGTCGGCGCGATGCCGAGACTGCCGGCCAGCGCAGCGGCCAGGTCGCTGAGGATGTCGGCGTGCAGGTTGGTGGCGACGATCGTGTCGAGCGAGGCCGGGCGGTTGATCATGCGCGCCGTCGAGGCGTCGACCAGCTCCTTGTCCCAGGTCACGTCCGGGAATTCCCTGGCGATCTGCACCGCGATCTCGTCCCACATCACCATCGCGTGGCGCTGCGCGTTGCTCTTGGTGATCACCGTCAGCAGCTTGCGCGGGCGCGACTGCGCGAGCCGGAACGCGAAGCGCATGATCCGCTCCACGCCGGCGCGCGTCATCATCGACACGTCGGTGGCCGCCTCGATCGGGTGGCCCTGATGGACACGGCCGCCCACGCCCGCGTATTCGCCTTCCGAGTTCTCGCGCACGATCACCCAGTCGAGATCGCCGGGGCCGCAGCGCTTGAGCGGCGCGTCGATGCCGGGCAGGATCCGCGTCGGCCGCACGTTCGCGTACTGGTCGAAGCCCTGGCAGATCTTCAGGCGCAGGCCCCACAGCGTGACGTGGTCGGGCACGTCCGGGTCGCCGGCCGAGCCGAACAGGATCGCGTCCTTGCCGCGCAGCGCGTCGAGCCCGTCGGCCGGCATCATCACGCCGTGGCGGCGGTAGTAGTCGGCGCCCCAGTCGAAATCCTCGAACTCGAACGCGAAGCCGGCGTCCGCGCCGGCCAGCGCCTCCAGCACGCGGCGGCCGGCGGGAATCACTTCCTTGCCGATGCCGTCGCCGGGAATGGTGGCGATGCGATAGGTCTTCATGCAGGTGTCTCCGGTATCCGTCTGTCGGTGGCATGACGGTAACGCGGCGTGTCGGCGGCGAACTGCTGCTAGACTCAAAGCATCTTTAACTTCCATTCACAAGTGAGCGCCGTGACCGATGCCGTGCAAGCCGCCGATCTCGCGTTCTTCTCGACCCTCGCGGCCTCGGGCAGCCTGAGCGCGGCGGCGCGCGAGCTGGGGCTCACGCCGGCCGCGGTCAGCAAACGGCTCGCGCAGATGGAGCAGCGCGCCGGCGTGGCGCTCGTGAACCGCACCACGCGGCGCATGGCGCTCACGCCCGAGGGCGACGTGTACCTGGAGCGTGCGCGCCGCATCCTCGACGAGATCCAGCAGTTGGGCGACCTGCTGACGAGCGCCAACGACCGGCCGCGCGGCCTGCTGCGCGTGAACGCCACGCTCGGCTTCGGGCGCGGCGCGGTGGGGCCGGCGATCTCGCGCTACGCGCGGCGCTATCCGGAGGTGGACGTGCAGTTGCAGCTGTCGGTCACGCCGCCGCCGCTCACCGACGACACGTTCGACGTCTGCATCCGCTTCGGCGAGCCGCCCGATGCGCGCGTGGTGGCGCGCCGGCTCGCGCCGAACCGGCGCCTGCTGTGCGCGTCGCCGGCCTATCTGGCCGCACACGGCATGCCGCGCAAGCCGGCCGATCTGGCGCGGCACAACTGCATCGGCATCCGCCAGGGCGACGAGGCCTACGGCGTCTGGCGCCTGACCCACGGCCGCGGCGCCGCGCGCACGACCGAGGCGGTGCGGATCGGCGGCAGCCTCACCACCAACGACGGCGAGATCGCGGTGAAATGGGCGCTCGACGGCCACGGCATCCTGATGCGCGCCGAATGGGATCTGCACGACTATCTGGCCGACGGCCGGCTGGTGCTGGTGCTGCCGGGCTGCGAGACGCCCGCCGCCGACATCTACGCCGTCTATCCGCACCGGCTGCAGATGTCGGCGCGCGTGCGCACCTTCGTCGATTTCATCGCCGCCGAATTCGCGCAGCCGCGCGAGGCGCGGCCCGAGGGCCGCAAGGCGCGCGGGGCGATCGCCACCGCGCGCAAGGCGCCGCGTCGTAACGTCCGCTAACACGCGCCCACGGGCCGTCGATTGCCGCCGCACCGGCCGCGATGCTATCGTCGGCCGACGCGCCCACGCCGGTACCGCGTGCCTCCGTCACTCCCTCCACGGACCCTGATGACCCCGACCTCCCCCGCCCCGCAGCGGCCGACCACGCTCGGCCTGTTCCTGATCTTCGCCCGCATCGGCCTGACCAGCTTCGGCGGCGGCCTGAGCGGCTGGTTCCTGCGCGAGTTCGTCAACGAGCGCCGCTGGCTGTCCGAGGCCGAATTCCTCGACGGCCTCGCGCTGTCGCAGGCGCTGCCCGGCGTGAACGTGAAGAACCTCGCGATCTGGATCGGCTACCGGCTGCTCGGCTGGCGCGGCGCGACGGCGGGCTTCTGCGGCATCATCTTCCCGCCCGCGGTCGGCATCGTGCTGCTCGGCGTGCTGTTCTCGTCGATCACGCGCTTTCCGATCGCCCACATCGCGCTGGCGGGCGCGGCGGCCGCGGCGATCGGGCTGTCGCTGTCGATGGCGATCACCGCGGCGCGGCGCCTGCCGCGCCGCGTGGTGCCCTACGCGGTGTTCGCGGCCACCTTCGTGGCCGTCGCCGTGTTCCGGGTGCCGGTGCTGTGGACCGTGCTGACGGCCGGCGTGCTCAACGTCGCCTACGAATACTGGCTGCTCGGGCGCGACCCGGCCCGCGCCGACGGCGCCGACCACTGAGGAGACCGGTCATGTCCCGCACCCTCGCCGCGCTCGCCGCCCTGTTCGCGCCGCTGTCGATCGCCACGGTCGGCGGCGGCCAGACCATCATCGCCGACATGCAGCGGCAGGTGGTGGACGTCCACCACTGGATGACGCACACGCAGTTCGTCAACGATTTCGCGATCGCGCGGCTCGCGCCCGGCCCCGGCTCGCTGCTCGCGACGCTGGTGGGCTTCCAGGTGGGGGGCGCGGCGGGCGCGCTGGTGGCCACGCTGGCGCTGTTCGGCCCCACCGCGTTCCTGATGATCGCGATCACGCACATGACCTCGCGGCACCGCGACGCGCCGTGGCAGCGCGCGCTGCAGGCGGGCCTGCGGCCGGTGGCGGCGGGGCTGATCCTGGCGGCCGTCTATACGCTGATCCACGGCCTCGACGGCGGCTGGATCGCGATCGCGACCGCGCTGGTCTCGACGGGGCTGGTGATGAAGACGCGCGTGAACGCGCTGCTGCTGATCGCGGCGGGCGCCGCGTGGTTCGCGCTGCTGCGGGCCTGCGGCGTGCTGTGAACGCGCCGTGAGCGCCGCGTCGAACGCCGACATGCCGCGACCGTTCCACCGGGAATAAGCGATCCGCGATGTTCACGGGCCGGCCGATCGGACAGAATGGCCGCAGTCGGTCGCTGACCCCGGGCCGACTGCAGAGTTGAGACGATTGTCAGGCCGCTCCCGCGAGCGGCCTTTTTTTTGTCGGCGCGCGACGCACGCATGCGCCGGCCGGACCTCCCGGCCTGATGCCGTCACGCATCACGCGGCGCCGGCCCGCGTCACGTTACACGCACGTAACATCCCTGCCACGCACGCCGGATTGCCTCCCGTTTCCCTTTGATTTCAAAGGGAATTTTCTTTGGCACCGTTCTTGCGTCATTCCCTGCAATCCCGCCATACCACGCACGTGGAGCATCTCATGGACATCGCAGGCGTCGCGCACCCCATGCTGCACTTCACCGCCATCGACGAAATCGACGGCGAGATGCTGATCACCGAATCGCGTGCCGCGGCGCCCGTGCGGACCTACGGCACGCTCGGCATCGACGAGCCGCCGCTAACGCTCTACGGTGCTTACCGGCAGGGTGTGGCCGACTATTTCGCGCGGCGCCCGAACCCGTATCGCAACGGCAGCCGGCTCGCGGAGATCTGGCAGGAAGGCCGCACCGAAGCCGCCTCGCGCAACGCCTGGAAGGCGCGCTGAATCACGCTGGATCCCGCCCGGCCGCGCCGACGCGGCCCTTCGGCTCGATCGCCCGGCTCAGGCCCGCGCCGACCAGTCGAACAGCGCCGCCTTCAGGCGCGCCATGTCGTCGTCGCCCATCGACTCGAACGCCAGATGATGCAGCCAGCCCGCCGCGTCGGGCTGCTCGCGCACCTGGCGCACGGCGCCCGCCACGTTCAGTTGCCGCACCTCGCGTATCTCGCCCGTGCCGCCCGCGCGCGGGCAGGGCAGCTCGACGTGCAGCGTCTCGCCGGTCGCGGCCAGCGCGCGGCCGACCATGATCGACAGCCCGCTCGGGCTGACGTCGTGTACCACGCCCAGGCCGCGTTCGCCGTCCACGGTCCGGTAGCGCGCCGCGAGCCGCACCGGCACGCGCGTGTCGCGGCGCTCGCGCACGCGCTTCAGGTTGGCCGGCGTGGAGAGGATCACGCACGTCGCCGGCTCCGACATCACGGCCTCGACGCCGGCGGTGAACCAGTAGACGGCCGCGCGCCCGACCGCCATCGCCTCGATCGCTTCGCCGGGCACGAGTTCGACCGTGCGCGCGAGCGGCCGCACGAACAGCGGGCCGTCCGGATGCTCGCCGATCAGCCGGAAGCGCAGCAACTGGCGGGTGGGCGCGGAGCGGCGGCGAATGCCGACGGTCGCGTCGCGCGGCAGCACGAGGCGCGGGGCAAGGCCGCGGCCGTCCGCCTGGGGGGCCGGCGGGGCGCCGTCCTCGCCGGCGACGGGATCGCGCACCGGCACGAAACGATCGAGCAGGAAAGCGACGTCGGCCTCGTCGAGCACGGCGCCGGCCGGCATCAGCGGCGCGCCGCCCGCGTCGAAAATCGGCCACGGCAGCGGAACGCCCACCGGCATATCGGTGGCGTCGAGCGACATGACGGCTCGGAAATCGGGCATCAGGGCAAACTCCAGACGTAATGAACTCGATCCGTGATGTCGGCGGAATGCGCGAAAACCTGAGGGCGAAATCGTTGCGGGCGCGGTGAGCGCCGCGGAGGTGGGGCCGGCGGGCACGCGCAGGGCAACCGGAATGAGGCGCGCGAGACACCGGAAAAGCCCGTCAAGTCATGCGGACTGGAAGCGTATCCCGGACGCGGCGGAGTCCGCAGCGGCTTGCACGCCGCCCTCGCCGCGCCACCCGCTTGCGCTTGCCCCTCGCCGTAAACGACAATCGCGCGGACCTTGCGGCCCGCGCGATCGGGTTGGCGAACATCCTCCTGGCAGCGGCGGCGGCAACAGCGGCCCGCCGCGCGTCATCTCAGCAGCATTTCCCCGCGCCGCTGCCGTAGCGCGCGGCCTGCCGCTCGCGAAAGAACGCCTCGTAGCTCATCGGCTCGCGATCGGGGTGGGTCTCCCGCATGTGCGCGACGTAGGTGTCGTAATCGGGAACGCCCACCATCAGCCGGAACGCCTGCCCGAGATAGCGGCCCGCCGTGCGCAGTTCGTCGCCGAGATCGGTAAACATCGCCGCCGCTCCGCTCAGCGCCCGCTGCCGAGCGCCTGGCCGCCCGGCATCGGCTCGTAGGGCGTCTCGCGCGCGCTCGGCTGCGCCGTGCGGCGTGCGCGCAGCACGGCCAGCACGCCGTACACGGCCGTGCTCAGCACCACGAACATGAACAGGCCCGCCAGCGCCGCATCGATGCGATCGTTGAAGATGATCCGCTGCATCTGCGCGAGCGACTTGGCCGGCGCGAGCACCTTGCCGCCGTCCACCGCCGCCTGCAGCTTCGCCGCGTGCGAGAGGAAGCCGATCTTCGGGTTCGCGTCGAAGATCTTCTGCCAGCCGGCGGTCAGCGTGCAGATCAGCAGCCAGGCGGTGGGCACGATCGTCACCCACGCGTAGCGCTCGCGTTTCATCTTGAACAGCACCACGGTGCCGAGCATCAACGCGATCGCCGCGAGCATCTGGTTCGAGATCCCGAACAGCGGCCAGAGCGTGTTGATGCCGCCGAGCGGATCGACCACGCCCTGATAGAGGAAGTAGCCCCAGGCGGCCACGCAGAGCGCGGTGGCGACGAGGTTGGCCGGCAGCGATTCGGTGCGCTTGAGCGCCGGGTGGAAGGTGCCGAGCAGGTCCTGCAGCATGAAGCGGCCCGCGCGCGTGCCGGCGTCCACGGCCGTCAGGATGAACAGCGCCTCGAACAGGATCGCGAAGTGATACCAGAACGCCATCATCGCCTGCCCGCCGATCACCTGGTGCAGGATCTGCGCCATCCCCACCGCGAGCGTGGGCGCGCCGCCGGCACGCGCGATGATGGTGGTCTCGCCCACCGCCTGCGCGGTCTGCGTGAGCATGTCGGGCGTCAGCATGAAGCCCCATTGCGTGACGGTCTGCGCAACCGCCTCGGGCGTCGAGCCAAGCACGGCCGCCGGCGCGTTCATCGCGAAGTAGATGCCCGGCTCGATCACGCAGGCGGCCACCAGCGCCATGATCGCGACGAACGATTCCATCAGCATCGCGCCATAGCCGATGAAGCGCGCGTTCTTTTCGTTGTCGAGCAGCTTGGGCGTGGTGCCCGACGAGATCAGCGCGTGGAAGCCCGACACGGCCCCGCACGCGATCGTGATGAACAGGAACGGGAACAGGTTGCCCGACCACACCGGGCCGCTGCCGTCGACGAACTTCGTCAGCGACGGCATCTTCAGTTCCGGCGCCACCACCAGGATGCCGATCGCGAGCCCGACGATGGTGCCGACCTTCAGGAACGTCGACAGGTAATCGCGCGGCGCGAGCAGCAGCCACACCGGCAGCACCGAGGCGACGAAGCCGTAGCCGATCAGGATCCAGGTCAGCTGCGTGCCGGTGAACGTGAACCAGGCGGCCAGCGCCGGCGAATCGTGGACATGCTGGCCGTAGGCGATCGACGCCATCAGCAGCACGAAGCCGATGATCGACACCTCGCCGATGCGGCCCGGACGGATGTAGCGCGTATAGACGCCCATCAGGATCGCGATCGGGATCGTCGCGGCCACCGTGAACGTGCCCCACGGCGAATTGGTCAGGGCCTTCACGACGATCAGCGCGAGCACCGCGAGGATGATCACCATGATCAGGAACGCGCCGAACAGCGCGATCACGCCCGGCACCGTGCCCAGTTCCATCTTCACCAGATCGCCGAGCGAGCGGCCGTCGCGGCGCGTCGAGATGAACAGCACGATGAAGTCCTGCACCGCGCCGGCGAACACCACGCCGGCCAGGATCCACAGCATGCCGGGCGTGAAGCCCATCTGGGCGGCGAGCACCGGCCCGACCAGCGGCCCCGCGCCGGCGATCGCGGCGAAGTGATGGCCGAACAGCACGAAGCGGTTGGTCGGCACGTAATCGAGGCCGTCGTTGTATTTGACCGCGGGCGTCATGCGCAGCCCGTCGAGCTGCACCACGCGGCTCGCGATGAAGCGGCTGTAGAAGCGGTAGGCGATCAGATAGACGCAGACCGCGGCGATCACGATCCATAGCGCGCTGACGCGCTCGCCGTGCGCGAGCGCAATCGTGCCGAACGCGAATGCGCCGAGCAGCGCGACCGCGATCCAGAGCAAGGTTCCGGAAGCCCGATTCATGGTGTCTCCTGGTTATTGTCGATATCGTCGCGGCGGGCGGCCGCACGAACAGGCCGGGCGTGAATGCACCGTTTACAGGGGCACAACGCTGCCGCGTATTGTTCGCTTTCGATACCGGCCTTACAAGCGGACAACTACGTATCCACGCTACGTAGCAATGCGTAGGGGTTAGCGAGGGCACGCGTGCCGGCAGCGATCACGTGGCATGCGCCCGCGTGTCGAACCTCATTCGCTGCCGCCATCGAGATGCCGCACGATTTCCCCATGTGGCTTGCGGACGATAGCCGATTCCACCAGAAGGTTGTATGCGCAACGATGCCGCATCGTTGTATGAAAAATCATGCCGGCAGGGGGCTTGCGATGCGTCATGCCGCACCGCGCTGCATGATGTTTCAATGGAGTCACGTATCGCGCGGCATGTGGAATCTTCTGCATACCTTACATTTTTATTCGCAACGTGCCCCACCCATCCGGGCGGGATCCGCCAGGATCGTCGGCACCGCTCGCGACAGCCGCCGATGCCAACCCCACGAGGGTGATGCCGATGCCCGTGTATGCGCCACAAGCGCGTACACGCGCTCACTTGCGCGCCCTTCGACACGATCGACGAGGAAACCACCATGCCCAGATCGCGCCGGACGCTGCTGTCCACGCTGATGCTCTGCGCCGCGACCGCCGGCGGCACGCTGCCGGCGGTCCGCTCGCTCGCCGCGCAGATGGCTCCGGCTGCGGCCGTGCCGGACTCCGGCGCGTTCGGTGCGCTGTCCCCGGCGGGACGGCGCGCGATGCTGGACGTGAGCGTGGCGCGCGGCGCGCTGTTCGACGGCAGGACCGACGAGGCGGCGCGACTGATCCATGACGCGCGGGTCCGCTTCGACCAGGCGCGCGGCGACGATACCGCGATCCTGAAGCCCGAGGCCGGACTCGTGCCGTCGCCGGACCTGCGGGCCAGCGCTTCGCTCGTCGCATTGGGGTCGTCCACGGCGCCGGCATCGCATCCCGTTCACGATTTCCACGACGCCCGCGTAATCGCCTGGCTGCCGTATGACGGCGAGGTGGTGCTGCGCGATGCGCCCGAGGCCGGCCTCATGCACGATCCGCACGATCCGCACGATTCATCCGACGCACGCCGGCGCAAGGCGGCCGCGCTGGCCGCCGCGAACGCGGCGCTGAGCGGCGGCCGGCGCGCCGAGGCGTTCCAGTTGCTCGCGCGCGCCGAGGTCGGCGTCGATTGCACGCTCGACATCGTGCCGCTCGAGGCCACGGTGCGGCGCATCGGACAAGCCGATTCGCTGATGCGGGCCGGCAGATACTACGAAGCGGGGCAGATGCTGCACCGGATCGAGCGCAGCACGCGCCGCGAGCACGTCGATCTCGGCGCCGCCGCGCAGGCGATCTCCACGCGGCACGCGGGTTGAGCGCCGTGACCACGCCACCGATTTCGCGATCCCGCATCCTGCGCGGGCAGCCGGTCCGGCCGATCGGCGCGGCGCAAGAGGCAGCGCATGGGGCAACCGGCAAGGCCGCCGGCCGACCGCGCCGGTGCCCCGCGCGCGCCGGCTCACGCGATGCGCGTCACCGCGATCGCGGCCACGTTGACGCGGCTCGGCAGGATCGCGTCGCGCGCCGCCCGGTCCGCGACCTGCTGCAGCGTGGCGATGTCGGCCGCCGTCACGGCGCGCTGCACCAGCGGCGCGCGGCCGGTGATGTCGGTGGCGGCCTCGGCCGGCAGCCGCGTGAGCGTGGCGTACACGCGCGCATATTCAGCCGGATTGGCGAGCGCCCAACGTCCGGCGCGTTCGAGGCGCGCGAGCACGTCGCCGAGCGCGGCGCGCTTCGCGCGGTCGGCGAGCGTCGTGTCGGGCGAGGTCAGGAACGCGAGGCCCGAGTTGATGCCGCTGCCGTCGCGCACCACGCGCGCCCCGCGTCGCACCACGTGCCCGTAGTACGGATCGAAGGTCGCCCAGATGTCGATGCGCTTCGACTCGAACGCCGCGAACGCATCGACGGGCAGCACGAATCGAACCTCGACGTCGCGCCACGACAGGCCATGCTCCTCGAGTGCGCCATACAGTTGGTACTGCGAAATGCTGCCACGCGCCGACGACACCACCACGGTCCTGCCCTTCAGGTCGGCCACCGTGCGTACCGCCGAATCGGGCTGCACGACGATGCCGAGCGAGGCCGGCGAGCCCGCGCGCGTCGCCACGATCCGCAGCGCCGGATCGCCGAGCGCGGCGGTCAGCACCGGCAGGTCGCCGGCTGGCGCGAGGTCGATCGCGCCGGCGCGCTGCGCTTCGAACAAGGGCGCGGCGCCCTGGAAATTCGCCCAGCGGAACCGGTAGCGCGTGCCGTCAAGCACGCGGGCCGCCTCGGCCAGCGCGCGCAGGCCGCCCGCCTGGTCGCCGAGCACCAGCGTGACGCCCGTCACGTCCACGGCTTCGGCGGCGCGGGCCGGTGCCGCGAGTCCGGCCGCGCCGGCCAGCGCGGCGCCGGACAGGCCGGCGAGATCCCGCAACGCACGCAGGGTGCGGCGGCGGGTGGCGAACGAAGGCGGACAAGCGCGGCGAAGCATCGGCGGCAACCTCGAAGATGCGCCGCGCCCCGATGGCGCGGCTGGCCGCCAAGGTTAAGGAATCGCCGCGCCGCGCCCAACCATCGGATTGCGAAATGCTTATCAGCGCCGCGCGGGTGCCGGACAGGCCGCGCGCGAGGTGGCACGACGCAACGCCGGCCACCCACACGATGAGCGCCGCCGCCCGGCTCCGGCCAGGCGACGTGCGCATGCCGGGCGGCGGCGCGGCACGCAACACCGGGCCGTGCCGCCGGGCCGTGCAAAGCAGCACGCGCGGCTTTCGATCCAAGCAGGTCTCAACAGGGAGAAAATGACATGAAACGTAGTGCCTTGACGATCATCTCGCTCGCGTCGCTCGCGATCACGGGCTCCGCGCACGCGCAATCGAGCGTGACGCTGTACGGCCTGATCGATACCTCGCTGACGTATCTGAGCCACGGCACGGGCGGGAACAACGCCTGGCTGGTCGGCAACAACAGCGCCGGCAATCTGGGCGGCTCGCGCTGGGGCATCAAGGGCAGCGAGGATCTCGGCGCCGGCCTGAAGGCGGTCTTCCAGTTGGAAAACGGCTTCGACCCGAGCAACGGCAAGCTCGGCCAGGGCAGCCGCGAATTCGGCCGGCAGGCCTTCGTCGGCCTCGCGCACGAGCGCCTCGGCACCGTCACGCTGGGCCGCCAGTACGATCCGCTGACCGATCTGGTCCAGCCGATCACGGAAGACAGCGTGTTTGGCGCCGCGTTCGCGACGGCCGGCGACGTCGACAACTACGACGACAGCTTCCGCGTCGACCGCTCGGTCAAGTACACCTCGCCCGTGCTCGACGGCGTGCGCTTCGCGGTGATGTATTCGTTCGGCGGCGTGGCGGGCTCGACCGGCGCCGGGCAGTCGTACTCGGCGGCGGTGGCCTACAGCGGCGGCCCGCTGAGCCTGGCCGGCGGCTACTACCACGCGACCAATTCCGCGAGCGACCTCGGCCCGCGCGACAGCTGGTCGAGCAGTTCCGACGGCACCTTCGACGGCCCGATCAACCTCGGCTATCGCACCGCGCACTCGCTCGGCATCGCGCGCGTGGCGGGCCAGTACGCGTTCGGCAAGTTCACGGTGGGCGCCGGCTACAGCAACGCGCAATACCGGCGCGACGGCGCCTCGCTGTTCGGCGAGAACGAGCACTACGACACCGCGCAGGGCTTCGTGAACTATCAGGCGAGCCCGTCGATCCTGATGGGCGTCGGCTACAGCTACACGAAGTCGGGCGGCGACAGCTCGGCCACCTATCATCAGGTGTCGCTGGGCGGGATCTACTCGCTGTCCAAGCGCACCGCGCTCTACGTGATCGCCGCGTACCAGCACGCGAGCGGCACCACCAGCGACGGCGCGGGCGGCAAGGCGGCGGCGCAGGCCTCGATCGGTTCGTATGGCTACGCCGGCACGAACTCGCAGACCATCGTCAACCTCGGCATCCGCCACACGTTCTGAGCCCGGCCGCGCCGGCCCAACGAGAAGGCTGCCCTCGGGCAGCCTTTTTCATGCGCGCCTGCCGCGTCGACATCGTATCGATGCCGCGTCGACATCACGACGGCCCCGCCTGCCTCAGGAACGGATCGAGCGGATGAAGCCGGCCGCGAGCACGCAGTAGAAGCCGCCGCAGAACAGGCCGAACGCCTTGCGCGTGCGGGCGAACAACGGGCCGGCCGCGCGCGCCGAGAACGCCAGCGCGTAGCCGCCGAACACGCCGGTGCCGAGCAGCGCGCAGCAGCCCACCAGCACGAAGCTCGTCCAGGCGGGCGCGTGCGGCGACAGCCCCAGCGACGTGACGGTCAGCCAGGTGAGGATCGCCTTCGGGTTGGTCAGGTGGATGCCGAGTCCCTGCAGATAGAACCGGCCGAGCCGCTCGCTGCGCGCCGGCCCGGCCGCCCCGAGCGGATCGCGCGACGCATAGGCGCCGCGCACGGCCTTGAAGGCGAGCCACAGCAGATAGAGCGCGCCGAGCACCTTGAGACCGATCAGCCATTGCCGGTAGGTGGCCAGCAGCGCCGACATGCCGGCCGCCGCCGTCACGCCCCAGACGAGCGAGCCGCTCATCACGCCGGCCGCCATCGCGAAGCCGGGCTTGCGGCCGTAGTGCATCGACGCGTTCGCGATCGACAGGTTCGCGGGGCCGGGCGACGCCGTGCCGACCAGATAGACGGCAAAGGCGACACCGAGATTCGACAGCGTGGCGACGGACATCGTGGCAATCCTCGAGGAGCGAGCGAAACGACGCACCGGCGACGGCCAGGCGGCGGGCAGGCATGACAGGCAGGCATGACGATTATTCGCGGCCGCCGCGGGCTGCGACAGGCACGCCTGCGCGAGCACGCGAGCGGACTGTCATGCCGTTTCGGGCTGACACTTCAGCGAACACCTTGGCGAGCACATTGAACCGGGGGCCGGCACGGAGAAGCAAAAAAACACGACACGCATCCTCATCAATTCCGATTAGAATTCGAAACAATGAATTGCGCAGATTGAAACACAGCAGACGAAAAAGGAGCGGCCGAAGCCGCTCAAGCGTGGACTCGTCTGTCTACCCACCAGAGTGAGGACGAGCGCGGGAACACTAGCATCAATCGGCCCCTTCTATTGATCCGATTTGGTTAAATCACCATTGCTTGAATGCAAGCAATCCCCGCGCCCACGCCCGTTGCTCAAGCTTTAAGCAGCATTGTTTCCAATTTTAAAAAGACAATCGACCACTCAGCGCCAACTCACCGCCATTTCAATCAAATACAACAATAATTCGACTCAGGCAACCAAGCTTTCGACGTAACCCGCTTGTATTGTTTTAGATACAAGACTGAATTTCATTTTTCCGAATTAAATCTGTCTGGTTAGTCTCCGTGTCACTCCAAAACCACCACACGCAACAGCACTGTTAAACAGGAGATGACAGACATGAAACGCACCGCATTGACGATCGTTTCCCTCGCGTCGCTCGCGGCAATGGGTTCCGCGCATGCACAATCGAGCGTGACGCTGTACGGCTTGATCGATACGTCGCTGACGTACGTCAACCACGCCGACGGCGCGAAGAACTCGTGGCTGCTCGGCAACAGCAGCGCCGGCAATCTGGCCGGTTCGCGCTGGGGCATCAAGGGTACCGAAGACCTCGGCAGCGGCCTGAAGGCGATCTTCCAGTTGGAAAACGGCTTCGATCCGAGCAACGGCAAGCTGGGCCAGGGCAGCCGTGAATTCGGCCGTCAGGCATTCGTCGGCCTGGCCAGCGACCGCCTCGGCACCGTCACGCTGGGCCGCCAGTACGATCCGCTGATCGACCTGATCCAGCCGATCACGGCCGACAACTACTTCGGCAGCGCGTTCGCGACGGCCGGTGACGTCGACAACTACGACAACAGCTTCCGCGTCAACAACGCGGTCAAGTACACCTCGCCGGTGTTCGGCGGCCTGCAGTTCGAAGCCATGTACTCGTTCGGCGGCACGGCAGGCACGACCAGCGCGGGTCAATCGTACTCGGCGGCGGTGGCGTACAACGGCGGCCCGCTGAGCCTGGCCGGCGGCTACTTCTACGCAGCCAACTCGGCAGCCAGCACCGCACCGGTGGCCGGCCGCACGGGCTGGAACAGCACCTCGGACGGCACGTTCGACGGCCCGATCAACCTCGGCTACCAGTCGGCGCACTCGCTCGGCATCGCGCGCGTGGCGGGCCAGTACACGTTCGGCGGCTTCACGTTCGGCGCGGGCTACAGCAACGCGCAATACCGTCGTGACGGCGCCTCGACGTTCGGCCAGAACGAGCGCTACAACACCGGCCAGGGCTTCCTGAACTACCAGGCAACGCCGGCACTGCTGGTGGGCGTCGGCTACAGCTACACGAAGTCGAACGGCGACACCTCGGCCACCTACCACCAGGCTTCGCTGGGCGCGGACTACACGCTGTCCAAGCGCACCGACATCTACATGACGGCCGCTTACCAGCACGCCAGCGGCACGACGGGTGACGGCGCCGGCGGCGCGGTCGCGGCACAGGCATCGATCGGTTCGTATGGCTATGCCGGCACGAACTCGCAGACGATGGTCAACCTGGGTCTGCGTCACCGCTTCTAAGCGCGTCGATACCGGCGAGCGCTTGCGCCTGGCCGGTTACGCGAAAGAAAAAGGCTGCCCTCGGGCAGCCTTTTTTTCATGGCGGCGCGCCACGCGCCGCCGCTCCGCTTCGTCAGATCCCGCCGTCCAGGATGCGCCGGTAGAACGCGTGCTCGGCATCGAGCGCATGCGCCTGGTTCGCGGCCTTGCGAAAGCCGTGCCGCTCGTCGGCGTAGTAATGGACCTCGTTCGGCACGCCGTTCGCCTCGAGCGCGGCGACCATCGTGCGCGTCTGGTCCGGCGTCACCACCGCGTCGAGTTCGCCCTGGAAGAAGATCACCGGCGCGCGGATCGCATCGGCATGCACGAGCGGCGTGCGTGCCAGATAGCGCTCGCGGTCGGCCACCGGATCGCCGATCAGCCAGCGCAGGTAGCGCGCCTCGAACTTGTGGGTGTGGACGTCGAGCTGCAGCGGATCGCTGACGCCGTAGAGGCTCGCGCCGCCGCGAAACACGTCGCGGAACGCCAGCGCGCAGAGCACCGTGTAGCCGCCCGCGCTGCCGCCGCGAATGAACGCGCGCCGCGCGTCGACGAGGCCCTGCCCGGCCAGGTGGGCGATCACGGCGCAGGCGTCGTCGACGTCGGCGATGCCCCAGGTCAGGTGCAGCGCCTGCCGGAACGCGCGGCCGTAGCCGGTGCTGCCGCGATAGTTGAGCAGCACGATCGCGAAGCCGCGCTGCACCCAGTACTCGTGGCGCGGGCTGAACACCGGATACAGCGCCGCGGTCGGCCCGCCGTGCGCGAACACGATCACGGGCGGCGGCTCGCCCGCGCCGGCTTCGTCCGCCTCGGCCGCCGCGTCGGGCAGGTACAGGTAGCCGTAAGCGTCGCCGTCGCCGCTCGGGAAGCGCAGCGCGCGCGGCTGCGTGATGCGCGCGGCCGGGATCGACGCGGCCACCTCACGCAGCACGCTCACGCGATGGTCGCGGCGGTCGATCGCGAGGATCGCGGCCGGGCAGGTCGGCGAGGCGGCCACGCAGTACAGGTGCGTGGGGTCGGCGGCGAGATGGTGGAACAGGTTGTAGCCGGGCGCGAGCGGCGTGAGCGTGCCGTCGGCCGCGTAGACGCCGAGCCGGCCCCAGCCCTCGTCGAACCAGCTGGCGAACACGGCGCCGTCGTCGAGCGGCAGCCAGCTGCAGGCGCCGAGCTGCCACGGCGCGGCCGCATGGTCGCCGGCCGCGGCCGGCAGCGCCACGAAGCGCTCGCCGTCGAGCCGCCACGGCTGCCAGAAATTGCCGCGATCGCCGAGGCAGACGAGCCGCCCGTCGTGATCGAAGCCCGGCTGCTGCAGCGCCTCGTCGTGCGCCGCGCCGGCCACCACGCGCGGCGCGCCGGGCCGCCCATCCGGCCCGGTCTCGCGCAGCACGAGCTGGGTGGCCGTCCACGGCTGGTGCGGATGCTGCCACTCGATCCAGGCGAGCCGCGCGCCGTCGGCGCTCTGCACCGGCGACGCGTAGAAATCGGCGCCCTCGGCCAGCAGCTCGCGCGTGCCGTCGTGCAGGCCGATCGACACGAGCCGGTGCGTCTCGCCATCCTGCTCGACGGCCAGAATCCGCCCGCGCGAGACGCGCAGGTCGCCGTAGCGCAAGCCCTCGGCGGTCAGCGGCTCGGGCGCGGCGATGCTGTCGGGCGAGAAGCGGTAGATGCGCTGGTCGCTCTCGTTGACGAACGCGACCAGATCGCCCGCCACGCAAAACGCGCCGCCGCCGTATTCGTAGACGCGACCGCGCGCGCTGAAGCCGTCCGGGCTCACGCGCTCGATCGAGCCGTGGCGCGCGCGCCAGATCCGGCACATCGCGTCGGCGGGGTCGTATTCGGTCCAGAACACGCCGGACGGGCCGGCGGTCAGTTCGACGAAGTCGCGCCCGGCGGCGACGGCGGCTTCGGCGCTGAGCGGCGCGCCGCGCTCATGAGCGCGCTCACGGGTTGAGTCGGCGGGATTCCCTGGCATTGCGAAAGATCAGCGGATGAGTGGTGGAAGGAGCGGGCCGGGCCTGCACGGCTTCGTCGCGCGCGCGCAGGATCACCGGGTGATAGGGCGACTTGCTGCACACCGGGTCGGCGTTCGCCGCGTCGCCGGTCAGCATGTAGGCCTGGCAGCGGCAGCCGCCGAAGTCCTTCGGCTTCTCGTCGCACGAGCGGCACGGCTCGGCCATCCAGCCGTCGCCGCGAAATCGGTTGAAGCCGAACGAGTCGTACCAGATATGGCGCAGGTCGTGCTCGCGCACGTTCGGAAACGCGATCGGCAGCTGCCGCGCGCCATGGCACGGCAGCGCGGTGCCGTCCGGCGTGACGGTCAGGAAAATGCTGCCCCAGCCGCTCATGCAGGCCTTCGGACGCTCCTCGTAGTAATCGGGCGTGACGAAGATCAGCTTGCACGGATGGTTCGCGGCGGCGAGCTTCTCGCGGTATTCGTTGGTGATGCGTTCGGCGCGCGCGAGCTGCTCGCGGGTGGGCAGCAGCGCCTCGCGGTTCAGGAACGCCCAGCCGTAGAACTGGCAGGTGGCCAGCTCGACGAAATCGGCCTCGAGCGCGATGCATAGCTCGATGATGCGGTCGATGTGGTCGATGTTGTGGCGATGCGTGACGAAGTTCAGCACCATCGGGTAGCCGCGCGCCTTGACCGCGCGCGCCATCGCGAGCTTCTGCGCGAACGCCTTGTCGGAGCCGGCCAGCATGTTGTTGACCTGCTCGTCGCTCGACTGGAAGCTGATCTGGATGTGATCGAGCCCGGCGCGCTCGAACGCATCGAGCTTCGCCTCGGTGAGCCCGATGCCCGAGGTGATCAGGTTCGTGTAGAAGCCGAGCCGGCGCGCCTCGGCCACGAGTTCGGGCAGGTCCTCGCGCACCAGCGGCTCGCCGCCCGAGAAGCCGATCTGCGCGGCGCCCAGCGCGCGCGCCTCGCCCATCACGCGCGCCCAGTCGGCCGTGCTCAGCTCCTGGCCCTGGCGGGCGAAATCGAGCGGATTCGAGCAGTAGGGGCACTGCAGCGGGCAGCGATACGTGAGTTCCGCGAGCAGCCAGAGCGGCAGCCCCACGGGCGCGGCCGGCGCCGGGGCCTCGCTCGCGCCCGCGCGGGCCTGGGTGGCGAGGACATCGTCGGCCATCGGCTCAGCCCAGCTCGATCCAGTGCTTCTGGTGCGCGACGAGCATGAACTGCTCGACGTCGTCGCCCAGCTCCGGCACGCCCGGGAACTGCACGTCGAGCTCGGCGATGATCGCCGCGACGCTGCGCTCGCCGTCGATCAGCGCGCCGATCAGCGCCGCGCTCTCGTTGAGCTTGATCATGCCCTCGGGATAGAGCAGCACGTGCGCGTCCTGGGCAGGTTCGAACTGGAAGCGGTAGCCGCGACGCCACGTCGGCGTCCGTTGTCGATCGAAGCTCATCACGCGATTCCCTTGATTCCCTTGTGCCAGACCCGCTCGGCGGTCACGGTGTGATACGGAGGACGATTCAGTTCGTAAGCCATCGACATCGCGTCGAGCATGCTCCAGAGGATGTCGAGCTTGAACTGCAGGATCTCCAGCATACGCTGCTGGGCCTCGAACGTCGTGTAGTGGGCGAGCGTGATCCGCAGGCCGTGCTCGACGTCGCGGCGCGCCTGGCCGAGCCGCGAGCGGAAGTATTCGTAGCCGCGCGGATCGATCCACGGGTAATGCCGCGGCCAGGTGTCGAGCCGCGACTGGTGGATCTGCGGCGCGAACAGCTCGGTCAGCGAGCTGCTGGCCGCCTCCTGCCAGCTCGCGCGGCGCGCGAAGTTCACGTAGGCGTCGACAGCAAAACGCACGCCCGGCAGCACCAGCTCCTGCGAGCGCAGCTGGTCCGGATCGAGCCCCACCGCCTCGCCGAGCCGCAGCCAGGCCTCGATGCCGCCGTCCTCGCCGGGCGCGCCGTCGTGGTCGATCAGGCGCTGGATCCATTCGCGGCGCACCTCGCGGTCGGGACAGTTGGCGAGGATCGCCGCGTCCTTCAGCGGGATGTTGACCTGATAGTAGAAGCGGTTCGCGACCCAGCCCTGGATCTGCTCGCGCGTCGCGCGCCCTTCGTACATCGCGACGTGGAACGGGTGATGGATGTGATAGAAGGCGCCCTTGGCGCGCAGCGCCTGCTCGAACTGCTCGGGGTCGAGGGCGGGTTGGGCGGTCTGGCTCATGTCGGTTTCGTTTCCAGTGAGTCGGTGGCGGCGGGCGACGGTTAGCCGGCAGCCGGCGCGGGCCGCGGATCAGAGTTCGATCCGCATGCCGTCGAACGCGACCTCCACCTGCCGGCGCGCGAGTTCGGCGCGTTCCGGCGAGCGTTCGTCGAGGATCGGGTTCGTGTTGTTGATGTGCGTGAGGATCTTGCGCTGCGCCGGGAAGCGTTCGAGCACCTCCAGCATGCCGCCGGGGCCGCTCTGCGCGAGGTGGCCCATTTCACGGCCGGTGCGCGTGCCCACGCCGCGGCGGCGCATCTCGTCGTCGTGCCAGAGCGTGCCGTCCACCAGCAGGCAGTCGGCCGCAGCCATGCGCGCGGCGAGTGCGTCGTCCACGGCGCCGAGCCCCGGCGCGTAGAACAGCTTGCCGCCACTGCGCAGGTCCTCCACCACCAGGCCGATGTTGTCGCCCGGATGCGGATCGTGCCGGTGCGGCGAGTACGGCGGCGCCGCGCTCTGCAGCACGAACGGCGTGAAGCGCAGCCCCGGGCACGCGGCGATCGTGAAGTCGCGCCCGGGCGCGATCGGGTTCCAGCGCAGGCCGCCGTTCCAGTGGCCGAGCATCGTGAACAGCGGAAAGCCGGTGCTGAGGTCCTCGTGGACCATGTCGGTACACCAGACGTCGAGCGGGCAGCCCTCGCGCAGGCTCAGCAGGCCGGTGGTGTGATCGATCTGGCTGTCCATCAGCACGATCGCGGCGATGCCGGTGTCGCGCAGCGCACGGCCCGGCTGCAGCGGCGCGAACTGCTGGAGCTGCGCGCGGATGTCGGGCGAGGCGTTGCAGAGCACCCACGAGACGCCGTCGTCGGAAATCGCGAGCGACGACTGGGTACGCGCGC
The DNA here is from genome assembly GCF_001411805.1 of Burkholderia plantarii. Lineage (NCBI taxonomy): Bacteria > Pseudomonadati > Pseudomonadota > Betaproteobacteria > Burkholderiales > Burkholderiaceae > Burkholderia > Burkholderia plantarii. The sequence continues at coordinate 3,676,698 of NZ_CP007213.1, forward strand.
GCGCCTCGATGGCGCCGCTGCGCAAGCCCGCGCAGTTCGCGCAGTTGCAGTTCCATTGCGGAAAGCCGCCGCCCGCCGCGGAGCCCAGGATCTGTATGTGCATGCGTGATGTCGTGAAGGGCCGCCGGGGCCGCGAGAGCGCGCCGCGAAGGCCGCGCGGCCGGCTCACAAGAAAAACAGCCCCGGCGAACCGAGGCTGGTCATACGGCCTTGCAGGAGGGGCGAATCAACGATTCGAGATGTACATCGTGATTTCGAAACCGAGACGCAGGTCGGTGTAGGCGGGCTTGATCCACTTGGACATGGCGATTCTCCATTGGGGCGATACGGGGGTGCGGGCCGTCCGGCACCGGGCCGGACACGAACGGAACCGGAAACAGATGACGCGGCCGCGGCGGCTGCCGTGCGATCGCGTTCGCTATCGAACAGGTCCGGTGCCAATCCTACCACTTTGTCCGGAATGGTGAATCGGGGCGCCCCGAGGCCCGCCGGACGGGCCCCGGCGGGTGGGCGGGCGGGCGCGCCATCCACCGCGAGCGCACTGCCGGCCCGCCTGCCGGCGCGGCACGCCTCCCCTCGCCGCCCCACTTCAGTCCATCGTCAGGATGATCTTGCCGACGTTGGCGGCCGACTCCATCCGGCGGTGCGCGTCGGCCGCGCGCGCCAGCGGGAACGTGCTGTCCACCACCGGCTCGAGGCTCGCGCCGCCCGAGAAGCGCGCGAGCCAGTGCTCGCGGAAGCGCCGCACCATCGCGTGCTTCTCGGCCTGCGGGCGCGACTTCATCACGGTGCCGAGGATCTGCAGATGCCGGTACAGGATCGTCTCCAGCGCGACGCCAACCTCCCCGCCGCCGCCGAGGATGCCGACCTGCACGAGCCGGCCGCCGTCGGCGAGCGCGGCGAGGTTGCGCGCGAAGTACGGCGCGCCGATGAAATCGATCACCACGTCCACGCCGCGCCCGCCCGTCTCGTGCGCGATCACCTCGGCGAAATCGTGCGCGCGGTAGTCGATCGCGAGGTCGGCGCCGAGCTGTTCGACGCGCTCGCGCTTGCCAGCGTCGGCGGTCGCGAACACCTTCGCGCCCGTCGCGTAGGCGAGCTGCACGGCCGCCGAGCCAACCCCGCCCGCCGCCGCGTGGATCAGCACGCTGTCGCCGCGCTGCAGGCGGCCCAGATGCAGCAGCGCTTCGTGCGCGGTGACGAACACCTCGGGGATCGCCGCCGCGTGGATGTAGTCGAGCGCGGCCGGCACCGGCATCGCCATCCGGTAATCGATGCGCGCGACCTCGGCATAGGCGCCGCCGCCCACCACGCCCATCACGCGGTCGCCCACCGCGAAGCCGGCCGTGTCGCGCCCCGTTTCGATCACCTCGCCGGCGATCTCGAGGCCCATCAGCGTCGAGTCGCCGAAATCGGGCCGGCCGTAGCCGCCGCGCCGGTGGGTGAGATCGGCGCGATTCACGCCGGCCGCGTGGACCCGCACCAGCAGGTCGGTGGGGCGCGTCTCGGGCGCGGGCAGCTCGGCGAGTTCGAGCACGCCGGCGTCGCCGAAGCTGGGGAAGACGATGGCTTTCATGATGGGGTTGCCTCGATGTGGATGAAATTCGCGGGCCGGCTTCATGCCTGGCTGATGAACTGATTGACCAGATACGGCGCGATGCCCTCGACGCCGCCCTCCGAGCCGTGGCCGCTTTCCTTGATGCCGCCGAACGGCAGCTCGGTCGCGACGATCCGGTACTGGTTGATGCCGACCATGCCGGCCTCGAGCCCGTCGCCGACCGCGAGCGCGGTGCGCGCGCTGCTCGTGAACGCGTAGGCGGCCAGCCCGTAGGGCAGCCGGTTCGCCTCGGCGAGGCCCGCCTCCAGCGTGTCGAACCGCATCAGCACGGCGATCGGACCGAACGGCTCCTCGTGCATCACGCGCGCGTCGGCCGGCACCTCGGCCAGCACGGTCGGCTCGAAGAAGAAGCCGTCGCCCGCGATGCGGCGCCCGCCCGCCAGCACGCGCGCGCCGCGCGCCACCGCATCGGCCACCAGCGCCTCGACCTTGGCCAGCTGCCGTGCGTTGGCAAGCGGCCCCACCTGGGTGTCGGGCCGCAGGCCGTCGCCCACCACCAGCGCGCGCGTGGCCGCCACGAACTGCTCGACGAACGCGTCGTAGGCGCGCCGCTGGATCAGGAAGCGCGTCGCCGAAATGCAGACCTGCCCGGTGCCGCGAAAGCGGTTCGCCGCGCCGCCGCTGGCCGCGTGCGCGAGATCGGCGTCGTCGAACACGAGCACCGGGCCGTGGCCGCCCAGTTCGAGCGTGACCGGCTTGACGCCCTCGGCCGCGCGCGCCGAGAGCAGGCGCCCGACCGGGGCCGAGCCGGTGAACGCCACCTTGCGGATCGCGGGCGAGGCGATCAGCCGGCGCGAGACCTCGTCGGGCACGCCGAACACCACTTGCAGCACGCCCTTGGGCAGGCCCGCGTCGTCGAGCGCGCGGGCCAGCGCGAGCGCCGTGGCCGGGCTTTCCTCGCCGGGCTTGAGGACCACGCTGCAGCCGGCGGCCAGCGCGGCCGAGAGCTTGCGCGCCGGCGTGATGGCCGGGAAGTTCCAGGGCGTGAACGCGGCCACCGGGCCGATCGGCAGGCGCTTGACGAGCTGCTGCACGCCGGGGCGGTTCGACGGCACCACGCGGCCGTCGATGCGGCGCGCCTCTTCCGCGAACCATTCGAAATAGTCGGCCGCGCGCAGCACCTCGTCGCGGCTCTCGGCGAGCGGCTTGCCTTCCTCCAGCGTCAGCAGCGTGGCGATCCGCCCGGCGCGCTCGCGGATCAGCGCCGCCGCGCCCTTCAGCACGCGGGCGCGCTCGGCCGGCACCGTGCGGCGCCAGACGGCGAAGGCCCGCGCCGTGGCGTCGAGCGCGCGGTCGAGGTCGGCCGCCGTGGCCAGCGGCACGCGGCCCAGCTCGCGGCCGCTGGCCGGATTGATCACGGGCGCCGTGGCGCGCGCGCCGGCCGGCAGCCATTCGCCGTCGATGAACAGGTGCAGCGCGTCGTAGGCGGCTTCGGTCGCGGCGTCGGGGCTGGAAACAGGATGTGTCATGCGCTTCTCCAATCAGTAATCCGAATTGATTCATGACGAAGCCGGCACGCGAGGCATCGGGCCGCCGGCGGCTTCGGTAAGGCTGGAGCCGCCCCGCCGGATCGGGCGGAGCCGGGCGTCGAACCATGCCGTGCAGTCTAGGGGCGACGGGCGCGCCGGGTTAGCCGCGCGGGAGGGAAACAATCTTGTCCGCCACAGCAGAATCGGAACGCCGAAACGGCTTGCCGGAACGGCGCGGCGAATTCATCATGCACGCTCGTCGACGGGCCGCGGCCGGCCCGGGCCAGCCGCAACCAGGGAGCGCATATGGACAAATTCCACAACATGTCGGTGTTCGCGAAGGTAGTCGAGATGGGCAGCTTCACGGCGGTCGCGAATCATCTCGACTCGACGGTCGGCAACATCTCGCGCGCCGTTTCCACGCTGGAAGAAACGCTGGACACGCGGCTGCTGCACCGATCGACGCGTCGCCTGACCGTCACCGACGCGGGCCGGCGCTTCTACGAGCGCTGCGCCGCGATCCTCGCCGATCTCGACCATGCCGAGGCCGAGGCGCGCGACGCGCTGCTCGAACCGCGCGGCCTGCTGCGCGTGCACAGCGTGCCGGGACTCGGGCGCGGGCTCGTCACGCGCGCCGTGCTCGCCTACCGCGCCGCGTTCCCGCAGGTCAGCGTCGACCTGCGCCTGTCGCAGCGCATGCCGAACCTGCTCGAGGACCAGCTCGACGTGTCGATCGTGATCGCCCGTGCGCTGCCCGATTCGGCCTACGTCGGCCAGCGCCTCGGCAGCAGCCATTGCGTGCTGGCGGCCTCGCCCGCCTATCTGGCCGCGCATCCGGCGCCGGCGCGGCCCGAGGATCTGGCCGATCACCGCTGCGTGCTGCTGGCCACGGTCGATTACGCGCCCGACGTCTGGCAGCTGCACGGCCCGCACGGCGAGGCGACGTTCCGGCCCGCCGGCCCGCATCTCGCCGTCAACGACATGGAGGCGATGGCCACCGCGCTGCGCGAGGGCGCCGGCATCGGCCTGATCGCCGGCTTCGCGGCGCTCGACGAACTGCGCGCGGGACGGCTCGTGCGCGTGCTGCCCGGGTTTCATACGCATCAGCGCAACGTTTACGCGGTCTACTCGTCGCGCCAGTTCGTCGATGCGCGTATCAAGCGCTTCGTCGAACTCGCGCGCACCGAGCTGGGCGAGGCGCTCGATGCCTGCGCGCGGGAGCTGGGTATCGCGGCGGACGAGGCCGTGGCGGGGCGTTGAGCCGGCCGCCGGCTCGGCGGGGCGTCGAATCGGCGGCCGAACCGGCTTGCATGCCAGACGCCCGAGCCGGCGGCGGCGCCGGACCGCACGGCGCCCACCAGACCACCTCGCCCAGCGTCCACCGGGCGCGGGATTCGCGGGCCGCGCGATGCGCTAAGATCCGCACTCTCCCCCTTCGCGCAAGGCAACCGGCATGGGCATCGAACTGACGAAACCGACACGCGACGAAGCCATCGCTTCGCTGCAACGCTACTTCGAAGAGCACATGGACGAGCCGATCGGCAACGTCACGGCCGGCGCGCTGCTCGCGTTCTTCCTCGAGGAAATCGGCCCGTCGATCTACAACCAGGCCGTGGCCGACGCGCAGGAACATTTGCAGCGGCGCGTGATGGAACTCGATTTCGAAGTCCACGAGGAAGAATTCCCTTACTGGCCGAAGCACGCGCCGAAGCCGAAGACACGCAAGTAGGGGCGCGACGGCGTGTTGCCTTTTCTGAAATCAGGGCGGACAAATCCGGACATTCGAGCCGGCATGGGTAGCGCGCGAGGCAAGGCCTCGTGCGGCGAAGGAATCCGGATTTGCCGCTGCTCCGGAACGCAGGACCATCACATGAAACATGATGTTGCGTGCCTTCGGGCGCGGGATGGTCGCAACCGGGATGGTCGCGACGAGTCGCCGAGCCGCGGCAATCCGATCGCGCCGATTGAAGACATCCCCATGGCCGCGTTCGATGCCGCCGCGCGGTGGCATACGGGCCGGTGCGCGAAGCCACGCGCTCGACAACTTGATCGCCGCGCACGCGATTGCACTCGACGTCATTCTGGTTACCAACGACGCGCGTGATTTTGCCGGTGATCCGGGCATCAAGCTCGAGAACAGGATCCATCCTTGGGAAACAGCCCGCCGAGGGATGGCGTGGGTGACATGGCATCGGGCGAGTCAAGGCGGCTTACCGGACGCGGACCTCGATCATCAGCGGCAACTTCCCGAAGCATCGCGCTACTCGGCGAGGCGGGCGCCGGGGCCGCGACGACTCAAGCTTGAAGGTTCCGGACCTTCACGCCCGGCCTCACGCACCCACCTGCCCCAGCAACCATTCGCGGAACGCCACCACCGGCGCCTCGTTCTCGCGCTCCTTGCGATAGACGAGGTAATAGGCCAGCTCGCAGGTCTGCGCGAGTTCGAACGGGCGCACGAGGCGCCCTTCGGCGAGGTCGCGTTCGACCAGCGTGGTGCGCCCGAGCGCGACGCCGTTGCCCGAGATCGCGGTCTGGTAGGCGGCGGCCGAATCGCTCAGTTGCAGGCCGCGATCGCAATCGACGTCCTTCAGGTGGCCGGCCTTGCCCAGCCACGAGCGCCAGGTCGGGAACACGCCGAAGTCGCTCATCGAGATGTCGTGCAGCAGCCGGTGATGCCGCAGCTCGGCCGGGCTCGTCAGCGGATGCTCGCCCCGCATCAGCGCGGGGCTGCAGACCGGAAAGAAATCGTCGCGCAACGGGTAGGTCGACACCATGTCGGGCCATGCGCCGCGGCCGTAGCGAATGCCGACGTCGATCCGCTTCGTGGTGAAGTCGACCAGTTCGCGGCTCGTGTCGATGCGCAGGTCGTAATACGGATGCTGCGCCTGGAACGACTCGACGCGCCAGAGCAGCCACTTGTCGGCGAACGCGGGCGGCACCGTGACCGTGAACACGATCCGCGACTTGCTCGCGCGCAGCCGCTCGACCGCCGTTGACAGCAGGTCGAAGCCCGCCTGCAGCTCGGGCAGCGCGACGCGCGCCGCGTCGGTCGGCGTCAGGCGCGACGGCCCCGAACCCGCGCGATGGAACAGCTCGACGTCGAGGTAGCTCTCGAGCCCGCGGATCAGCTGCCCGACGGCGGCCGGCGTGACGTTCAGCTCGGCCGCGGCGGCCGGATAGCTCAGGTGCCGCGCCACCGCCTCGAAGGCGCGAAGGGCGTTCAGGTTGTTCGGTGCGCGCATGATCGGGGCTCGACGAAAGGCTGAGGGAACGCTCGGGCGTCGAGCGGATTGTCCCAGCGGCCCCGCGGCCGGTCAATCGCGCGGCGGGCGGCCTGCGGAGCTGCCCGCCGCGCGTTTGGCCGCCGCTGGCGCCCGCATCGAGCGCGCGCCAGATACGCCCCGGCGGCGGCCAGGGTTCAACGACGCGGCACGTTGCGGTCGAGGAACTGGTGGATCACCGGCGCGATCTCGGCGACGTGCGTTTCGAGCGCGAAGTGGCCGGTGTCGAAGAAACGCACTTCCGCGTTCGGCACGTCGCGCTTGAACGCCTCCGCGCCCGGCGGCAGGAAGAACGGATCGTTCTTGCCCCACACCGCGAGGATCGGCGGATGGTACTTCCGGAAGTAGGCCTGGAATTCCGGATAACGCGCGACGTTGCTCGCGTAATCGCGGAACAGGTCGAGCTGGATCTCGTCGTTGCCGGGGCGCGCGACGAACGCGGCGTCGAGCGTGTAGGCCTCGGGGGCGATTGCATCCGGATCCTTCACGCCGTGCGTGTACTGCCACCTGATCGCCTCGGGCTTCAGGAACTCGCGCAGCGCGTCGCGGTTTTCCCCGGACGGATCCTTCCAGTACTTCTGGATCGGATTCCAGCCTTCGCTCAGGCCTTCCACGTAGGCATTGCCGTTCTGCGAAATGATCGCCGTCACGCGCTCCGGATGCGCGACCGCGAGGCGCCAGCCGACCGGCGCGCCGTAGTCGAACACCTGCAGCGCGTACTTGTCGAGGTGCAGCGTTTCGGTGAAGTGGTCGATGGTGCTGGCGAGGTGGTCGAACGTGTAGGCGTACCGGCTGCGGTCCGGGCTCTGCGTGAAGCCGAAGCCGGGCAGGTCCGGCGCGATCACGTGGTAGCGGTCGGCCAGGCGCGGAATCAGGTCGCGGTACATGAACGACGAGGTCGGGAAGCCATGCAGCAGCAGCACGGTGGGCGCCGACGGGCTGCCGGCCTCGCGGTAGAACACCTTGACGTCGTCCACCTGCACGTAGTGATGGCTGACCACCGGCACGGCGGCGGCCGGCGCGACGTGCGAGGCGGCCGCTTCGGCGTCGCCGCCCACGACGCCGACCGTCATCAGCGCGCCCATCAGCAGCTTGTTGATCTTCATGGCAAACCTCCAGTTATCGGTAATGAATCGACAGGGAAATGTCGTGGACAGGTGTCGCGGTTTTTGTGTAACCATCAACAACGTTTTTGAAGGTTACCGATGCGAGCAGTAACCTGTCAACAGAAATTTTATGAGTTACAATCCGTCCATCGACTTTTCCGGGAGGGCAGGATGAGCACCGAAACCTCGACGGGCGCGCCGCCGGTGCTGTTCGTCGGCGACAACCTCGCGCTCGATTTCATCAACACCGCCTATGGCGTCGGCGACGGGCGCTGCGACCACCTCACCAGCGACGCGAGCGTGATCGAGTGGCTGCGCCAGGCCGGCGCGCTGCCCGACGACCATCGCGATACCGCGCCGCCGGGCCTGCTGGGCGCCGCGCTCGAGCTGCGCACGGCCGCGCGCCAGCTCGTCGAGAAGCGCCAGGCCGGCAAATGGGGCGATCCGGCCGCGCTGAACCACGTACTCGGGTTCGGCAGCCGGCATCTGGAACTGCAATGGAAGAAGGGCGGGCAGCCCGAGATCGTGTCGCGGCAGACCGCCCTGCACCCGGCCGCCACGCTGCTGCCGGTGGCCGAGGCGCTCGCGCGGCTGCTCGCCGACGTCGATTTCACGCTGGTGCGCAAGTGCGAATGCGAGGACTGCACGCTGATGTTCCACGACCGCACGAAATCGCACCGGCGGCGCTGGTGCAGCATGGCGATGTGCGGCAACCGCATGAAGGTGGCCGCCTATCGCGCGCGGCAGAAAGCCTGAGACGGCCCCGCGCGCGACACGACGCGACTCACGACATGCAGCCGGCCCCGGTCCTGACGGAACCGGGGCCGGCTTCGTTGCGCCTTCGGATCTTCCAACCTCGAACCCATCAGGTGTCCGAATCATTGCGCGGGTTATCGCGCAAACCACACCCGCGTCGGATCAGATCTGCGAGAGGCCGCCGTCCACCACGAGTTCGGCGCCCGTCACGTATGACGCGTCGTCGCTGGCGAGGAACAGCGCCGCCTTCGCGACCTCCACCGCCGCGCCGATCCGCTTGAGCGGCACGGCCGCCGCGAGCGCCTCGCCCGACTTCTGCAGGTCCGCTTCGGGGATGCCCATCTTGCTCGCGAACGGCGTGGCGATCGGGCCGGGGCTGACCGCGTTCACGCGGATGCCGCGCGGCGCGAGTTCGGCGCCGAGCGAGCGCACCAGCGAACGCACGGCGGCCTTGGTCGCCGACAGGATCGACAGGCCCGGCGTGCCGACCTCGTTCAGGAACGAAGTGGTCACCACGATGCTGCCGCGGTCCACCAGATGCGGCGCCGCCTTCTGGATCGTGAAGAACAGGCCCGTCACGTTCAGCGCGAACTGCTCCTCGATCTGTGCGGCGGTCACGGCCGCGAGCGGCGCGGCCCTGCCGGCGCCCGCGTTGGCGAACACCACGTCGATCCGGCCATGCGTCTCGACCACCTCGGCGATCGCGCGATCGATCTGCGCCGCGTCGCGCAGGTCGGCCTGCAGCGCGGTGACCTGATCGCCCAGCTCGCGCTCGGCGTCCTTCAGGCGCGCCGCGTTGCTGCCCACCACCACCACCTTCGCGCCTTCGTCGCGAAACAGCTTCGCGGCTTCCAGGCCGATGCCCGAGGTACCGCCCGTGATCAGTGCCACCTTGTTTGCCAGCTTCATGATGTTGCTCCTTCAAGTGCGTCGAGAGGGGGTTTCGGCGGGTGCCGTGCGTGGCGTCCCGTTGGCTCGACTATCGTCGCCGGCCGCCGCGGCGTCGAACGAGAAGATCTGGCGAGGCCGGATAGAAAAACTATCCGGGGGTGAACACCGCCCGGCCGCGGGCGCGGCGGCGGCACGATGGCGCCGGGCGTGGTGACCGGCGGGCGCGCGGCCGAGCTGGTCGGCCGCGCTCACGGGCGCCGGGCATCGCTCCACGCGCGCGGGCATGGGGCGATGCCGGCGTGTCCTATTGGGCGCCGCCGCCGCCCGCGCCCGCGGACGGCGTATCAGGTGTCGGCGTCGGCGATTCGGACGGCGCCTCGGTCGGCAAACCATTGCCCGCGCCGCCATCGCTGCCGCCGGTTCCAGCGTTGCCGTTGCCGCCATGCCCGCCGTTCGCCGGCGCCGCCGGCAGCAGCGGCGGCGCCGACGCGCTGAAGGTATCGACGCCCGACGCCGACGGCGCCCGACGCGTGCCCGGCGTCCCCGTGGTACTCGTGGCCCCCGCCGCGCCGGACGCGCCGTTCAGGAACGCGCCGAGCGGGTCCGACGCCGCCTCGGCCGGCACGGCGGCGGCGCTCGCCGCACTGGCCGCGCTCGCGGCGCTGGCCGCCTGCTGCGCCGCGTCCGGCGCGGGCGCCGGGGCCGGTCCGCGCGAGGCAGCGGGCGCCGCCGGTTTCGGCGACCTGGCCGGGAACAGATAAGCGATCCAGTCGTCGAGCTTGCCGCGCAGCGTGTCGAAGAAGCCCGGCGGCGTCTCGGTGTCGAACTTCGCGTGCGCGTCGATCAATCTGGCCCGGAACGCGCGCTGGTAGAAATCGCCGACCATCGGCAGCGCGCTGCGCGCGCCCTGCCCCCAGGTGTCGCCGAGCGTCACGCGCCCGTCGTCGAAGCCCACCCATGCGCCCGCCACCAGCTGCGGCTGGATCAGGATGAACCAGCCGTCGGTGTTGCCCTGCGTGGTGCCGGTCTTGCCGGCCACGTCGGCGCGGATCCCGAAGCGCGAGCGGATCGCCGCGCCGGTGCCGCGATTGATCACGCCGCGCATGGTTTCCACCAGCGTGCGCGCCGCGTCGGGCGCGAGCGCGCGCTCGGGCGGCGCCGGCGCGAATTCGGCCAGCACCTGGCCGTCGCGGTCCTCGATGCGCGTGACCATGCGCGGTTCGACGTAGCCGCCGAGGTTCGCGATGGTCGCGTAGCCCGACACCATCTCCTTCAGCGTGACCGGGCTGGTGCCGAGCGCGAGCGACGGCACCGCCTCCAGCGTGCTGTCGCGCACGCCCATCGCGCGCGCGAGCCGCGCGACCTTGGCCGGCCCGACCTGCTGCATCAGCTGCGCGGTGATGCGGTTGCGCGAGTAGGCGAGCGCGTCGGCCAGCGTCATCGGCTTGCCGGTGGGCGGCTCGACGTCGTCGGGGCGCCAGATCTCGCCGCCCTTCAGCGGAATCTCGACCGGCTGGTCGATGAACGTGTCGGTGGGCTTCGCGCCGTCCGCGAACGCGGCGCCGTAGACGAACGGCTTGAAGGTCGAGCCCGGCTGGCGGCGCGCCTGCTGCACATGGTCGAACGGCTCGGTGGCGAAGTCGCGGCTGCCCACCCAGGCACGGATCGCGCCGTCGCGCGGATCGATCGCAACGAAGCCGGCCTGCAGGTCTGCCTTGGCCTTGCAGAGGTTGCGCAGGAACTCGCGATCGTGGCCGAGCGCCTTGAGCGCCGCGTCGTCGTCGGCGCCGCCGTCGCGCGCGGCCTTGTATTCGGGCGATTCGCGCATGAAGGTCTTGAACAGCGCGTTGCCCGGCGCGCAGCCGCTGCCGGCGTTCCAGGCGCCGTTGGCGATGCCCTGCAGCTGGTTGGCCTGCAGCTTCAGGGCCTGGGTGGCCATCGCCTGCAGCCGCGAGTCGATCGTGGTGCGCACGACGAGGCCGTCCGAATAGACGTTGTAGTCGTTGCGGTCGGCCCAGCCGATCAGCCATTTCTTCAGCTGCTGCGCGAAATGCGGCGCCGGGCCGGGCGGCTCCTTCTGGCGCTCGAAGTCGATGCGCAGCGGCTTCTTCTGCAGCACCGCGAACTGCGCGGGCGAGAGCTTGCCGTATTTCACCATCTGCCCGAGCACGGTGTTGCGCCGCTGCAGCGCGCGCTCGGGGTTGATCACCGGGTTGTAGTAGCTGTTGCCCTTGAGCATGCCCACCAGCGTCGCGCTGTCGAGCACGTCGAGCTGGTCGGCCGACTTGTCGAAATAGGTGCGCGCGGCCATCTCCACGCCGTAGGCGTTGTAGAGGAACGGCACCGTGTTCAGATAGGTCTCGAGGATCTGCTGCTTGTTGTAGACGGCCTCGATCTTCAGCGCCGTGATCGCTTCCTTGAGCTTGCGCGTGAGCGTGGGCGCGCGGCCGATCTGGTCGGGATAAAGGTTGCGCGCGAGCTGCTGGGTAATGGTGGAGCCGCCCTGCCGGTCGCCCGAGAACGTGTGCAGCGCGGCGCCGGCGGTGCGCCGCCAGTCGAGGCCGTGGTGCTGGTAGAAGCGGTGGTCCTCGGTGGCGATCAGCGCGTCCACCATGTGCGGCGAGATGTCGGCCAGCGCGACCCATTCGCGGTTCGACGGCTTGAACTCGGCGAGCAGCTTGCCGTCGGCCGACATCACCTGGGCCGGCGCGTCCACGCGCGCCTTGCGGATGTCGCCGATGCTCGGCGTGAACGGGATCAGGATCAGCACGTAGAGCACCAGCAGCGCCGGCGGCACGGCGCAGGCGATCAGCACGCCGCGGCGCGTCGGGCGCCGGATCTGCGCCCACAGCGCGGCGAGCGCCTGCGCCACGGGCGGCCGGGCGCGCGCGACGGCGGCGGCCACGACAGGCTGGACGGCGGCCCGCCACGCGGCGGCACGGGCAAGCAGACGGGACACGAAACGACGATTCACGCGAAACACCCGAGGAGGCGAAAGCGTGCATCGTATCAAAGCCGGTGGCGGCGGCCGGCACGCGACGGCGGTGAGCGGGCGGCGCCCGCCGGGCGCTCAGGCCGACGTCGCGCCGCCGCCGCGATCGACGTCGGCCGCCTCCGCCACCCCGCGCGCGCGGCCCAACCCGGCCACCAGCCGATAGGCGAGCGGCGCGAACGCAAGCCCGAACAGCGTGGCCGCCAGCACGCCGCCGAACGCGCCGGTGCCGATCGAGCGCCGGCTCTCGGCGCCGGCGCCGGTCGCGAGCACGAGCGGCACCACGCCGAGCAGGAACGCCATCGAGGTCATCACGATCGGCCGGAACCGCAGCGCGGCCGCGTCGAGCACCGCCTCGCGCAGCGCGGTGCCGCGCCGGTGCGCGTCGCGCGCGAACTGCACGATCAGGATCGCGTTCTTCGCCGCCAGCCCGATCACGGTGATCAGCCCGACCTTGAAATAGACGTCGTTCGGCAGGTCGCGCGCGAGCGCCGCGGCCAGCGCGCCGGCCGCGCCGAGCGGCAGGATGGTCAGCACCGCGAACGGCACGATCCAGCTCTCGTAGAGCGCGGCCAGCACCATGAACACGGCCAGCACCGACAGGCCGATCAGGAGCGGCGTCTGGCGCGCGGCCTCGCGCTGCTCGCGCGCCGCGTCCACCCAGTCGAAATCGATGCCGGCCGGCAGCGCCGCGGCAAGCCGCTCCATCTGCGCCATCGCCGCGCCCGAACTGACGCCCGGCGCGCTGCGGCCGCTCACGTCGAGCGACGGATAGCCGTTGAAGCGCGACAGCGCCACCGGCCCCACGCTCCAGCGCCGCGTGGCGATCGCCGAGAGCGGCACCATCTGGCCGCCGTGGTTCGGCACCATCAGCGCCATCAGCGCGTCGTCGGACATGCGCGCGCCGGCGTCGGCCTCGACGATCACGCGCCGCATCCGGCCGTTGGCCGGAAAGTCGTTGACGTAGTTCGAGCCGAAGGTGCCGCCGAGCAGGCTCGACAGCCGCTCGAACGGCACCCCGAGCGCGTAGGCCTTGGCGCGGTCGATCTCGAGCTCCACGCGCGGGCCGTCGGGCTGGTCCTCGGTGCGGATCGCGGCGAGCCGCGAGTCGGCGCGCGCCGCCGCCACCAGCTGCGCGCGCGCCGCCTTCAGCGCGTCGAGCCCCACCCCGCCGCGGTCCTCGAGGCGCAGCGTGAAGCCGTCGCCGTGGCCGAGGCCCGGCACCGGCGGCGGCAGCGACACGTCGACGTCGGCGTCGACGATCTTCGCGAACGCGCCGTTGAGCCGGTCGCGCAGCGCCAGCGCGCCGGTGCCGCGGCGCGCCCAGTCCTTCAGCTCGACGAACGCCATCGCCACGTTCTGGCCGCTGCTCGCGAAGCTCCAGCCGATCACGCTCGTCACGTTGGCCACCGCCGGCTCGCGCGCGAGGATCGACTCGACGCGCTCGACCACGGCCAGCGTGCGCGCCTGGGTGGCGCCGGCCGGCAGCTGCAGCATCACCTGCAGCTGCCCGGTGTCCTCCGCGGGCAGGAAGCCGCCCGGAATCATCCAGGCCAGCAGCGCGCAGAGCGCGACCAGCGCCGCGTAGACGAGCAGCACCGGCCGCGGCCGGTCGATCGTGAACGCCACCAGCCGGCGGTAGCGCGCGCCGAGCCGGTCGAAGCCGCGCGAGAACGCGTCGGCCGCGCTCGTGGCGAGCGCGGGTACGCGCCGCCGCGCGGCCGGGCCGCCCGCCGCGACCGGCTGGAGCAGGCTCGCGCACAGCGCCGGCGTGAGCGACAGCGCGACGAACGACGACACCGCCATCGACGCGATCATCGCGATCGAGAACTGCCGGTAGATGCCGCCCACCCCGCCGGGGAAGAACGCCATCGGCACGAACACGGCGGTCAGCACCGCCGTCACGCCCACGATCGCGCCGCCGATGCGCCGCATCGCGCGCCGCGTGGCCTCGCGCGGCGGCAGCCCCTCGTCCTCCATGATGCGGTGGACGCTCTCGACCACCACGATCGCGTCGTCCACCAGGATGCCGATCGCGAGCACCAGCCCGAACATCGTGAATACGTTGATCGACAGCCCGAATGCCCACATCGCCACGAACGCGCCCATCAGCGTGACTGGAATCACCACGGCCGGCACCAGCGTGTAGCGCAGCCCGCGCAGGAACACCCACATCACGAGGAACACGAGCACCACGGCTTCGACGAGCGTCAGCACCACCTCGTCGATCGCGAGCTTGACGAAATGCGCGCTGTCGAACGGCACGCGGATCTCGGCGCCGGGCGGCAGGCGCTTCTGCAACGCGGCGATCCGCGCGTGGATCGCGTTCGAGGTGTCGAGCGCGTTGCCGCGCGGACCGAGCTGGATACCGATCGCGGCGGCCGGCTTGCCGTTCAGGCGCGACCAGTACGAGTAGTCGTCGCGGCCGATCTCGATGCGCGCGACGTCGGCCAGGCGCACCGCCGAGCCGTCGGGCTGCGCCTTCAGCACGATCCGGCCGAACTCGGCCGGCGTGGCGAGCTGCCCCTTCACGATCACCGAGGCGGTCAGCTGCTGGCCGGGCTCGAACGGCGTGTCGCCGATCGCGCCGGCCGTGACGGTGGCGTTCTGCGCGCTCACCGCCGCGATCACGTCGTCGGCGCCGAGCCCAAATTCGCGCAGCTTCATCGGATCGAGCCAGATCCGCAGCGCGACGTCGGCGTCCCACAGCGTGGCGGCGCCCACGCCCGGCACGCGCTTGATCTCGCGCAGCAGGTTGCGGGTCAGAAAATCGCCGAGCGTGGTGGAATCCTGGCCGCCTTCGGTGGACGCCAGCGTGACGAGCATCAGGAACGTGTTGGCCGACTTGAAGACGTCGATGCCCTGCTGCACCACCTGCTGCGGCAGGCGCGCCTCCACCTGCTTGAGGCGGTTCTGCACCTCCACCACGGCGATGTCGGGGTCGGTGCCGGGCTCGAAGGTCACGTCGATCTCGAGGTTGCCGTGGCTGTCGCTGGTGGTTTCGTAGAACTGCAGGCGGTCGATGCCGTCGAGGCTCTCCTCGATGATGCTGGCCACGTCCTCGTCGACGGTCTCGGGCGCGGCGCCCGGGTAGGTCGCCGACACCACCACGCGCGGCGGCGCGAGGCGCGGATACTGCGCGACCGGCAGCTGCGGGATCGCGAGCAGGCCGGCCACCACGATCGCCAGCGCGACGATCCAGGCGAACACCGGGCGGTCGATGAAAAACGACGGCATCGATCAGCTCCGTTGCGTGACCGGCACGAGCGGCGGCGCGCCGGTCACGCGCGCCATCGACAGCACGTCGGCCAGCTCGCCGTCGCGAACCGCGAACGCGCGCTGGCGCGCCTCGACCACGAAGCCGAAGCGCGCGTAGAGGTCGATTGCGCGATGGTTGTCGTCGAACACGGTCAGCTCGATGCGTCGCAGGCCCAGCGCGCCATCGGCGGCGGCCAGCATCTCGCGCATCAGGCGCGCGCCGATCCCGCGTCCGGCATGCGCGTCGTGGACGGCGATGCCGAAGCTGGCCGCGTGGGCGCGCGGCGCCGGCTGCACGAACAGCGCGACGTGGCCGACCACCTCGCCGCCCGCCACGGCACAGAGCGCGAAGCCGCCGGTGGCGCCGCGTTCGAGCGGCTCGTGCCAGGCAGCGATCGTCTCGGGCGCGCGAAACGGCATCGCCAGCGTGTTGCGCAACGCGTGCGGCTGCTGGTGGATCGCGGAGATGGCCGCCGCGTCGGCGCCTTCGTAGGGGCGCACGATCACGGCCGCCGCGAGCGCGCGCTCGCTCATGCGCGACCCTCCCGCAGCGGATCGCGCGGATCGCGTGGATGGTCCGTGCCGCCATTCGAAGCGTTCACGTCGTTCGAGACCGGCGAAGCGTCCGGCGCGCGCGCCGCCGGATCGGCGGGTGCCGCCTCCGGCATCGGCGCGCGCAGCCGCGCGAGCATCCGCAGATCGACCAGCGCGCCATCGCGCAGCAGGCCGCCGCGCCGGAACCCCTCGGTCTCGAAGCCGAAGCCGGCGTAAAGCGCCAGCGCGGCCGTGTCGTCGGCGTGCAGGTCGAGTTCGAGCCGGCGCAGCCCGAGCCAGCGGTCGGCGAAGCGCAGCATCTCGCGCAGCAGCGCTGTGCCGACGCCGCGACGCCGCCAGCCGTCGTGGACGGCCAGTTCGAGCGTCGCCGCGTGCTGGCGGCGCAGCCGCAGCGGCGCGAGTTCGCCGAAGCCGGCCAGCGTGCCGTCGGCCCAGGCGCCGAAGCCGTGACGCTGCGCGAGCAGCTTGCCGAGCCAGTCACGCCGCCAGGCGAGCGAGCGATGCGGCGCCTCGATCCGCCACGCGGCCACGGCCGGCCGCGACAGCAGCGCATGCAGCGCCTCGGCGTCGTCGCCGCGCAGCGCGCGGATCACCACCGGCGCGTGCGCCTCGCGGCCGGCCGTGGGCGGGGCCGATGCCGGGGCGGCCGCGCGCTCGCTCACAGCGTCAGCGCGAAGTTGCGCGCGAGCAGGCCCGGCACGCTCGCGCCGACCGTCTCGCGCTCGTCGTAGGTGCCCTCGCCGAGCAGCAGGCGCGGCGTGGCGCCGAGCCGCTCCAGCTCGCCGCCGAACAGCGAATAGAAGCTGTCGTCGAAGCGCATCGCCTCGACCGGCGCGACGATCCGGCCGTCCTCGACCCAGAACGTCGCGAAGCGCGTCATGCCGGTCATCCGGCAGTGGATGCGGTCGGAGAAGTTCAGGTACCAGAGATTGCCGACGTAGAGACCGGTGCCGAGCGCGTCGAGCACGTCGGCATCGGCGAGATCGCCGCCCGCGATCGCGAGCGACTCGGGCACCTCGCGCGCGGCGGCGCCGTTCGGCGCCAGGCCGTGCTCGCGCGCGGTGCGCGCGCTGACCAGTTGCGCGGTGCCGCGCCCTTCGACCACGAGCGGCACGCTCTCGCGCCGGTAGCCGTCGGCGCTGAACGCGGGCGCCACGCCGAGCGAGAGATCCTCGCGGATCGACACGCGCGGATCGAGCGCCGTTTCGCCGTCGTAGAGCCGCTGCAGCGCGCCGCGCGCGCTGCGCTGGGCGCGCGCCGAGAAGCCCGACCAGCCGGCCAGGTCCACCATCTCGCGCACCGCGGCCGGCTCGAACCAGGTGCGGTAGCGGCCCGGCGCCAGCGCCTTCGGCGCGCGGCCGAGCACGGGCAGCCGCGCGGCGGCCTCGTCGAGCTTCGCGGCGAACGTGTCGTCCTGCCAGTCGTCGCCGGCGTAGACGGACTTGATGGCGCGCCCGCTCGGGTCGTACAGCGACCAGCTGAAGTTGAAGTTCTCGACCTCGTGCCAGCCGCGGCTGCCGGTGGACGACGCGAAGCCGCGCGCGACCGTGCCGCCGGCGTGGAAGCCGACGAAGTCGAGCCCGCGCGCGCATTCGGCAACGCGCGCGGCCAGCGCGTCGGCATCGGGCAGGCGCCCCTGGCGGCAGGTGGTGTGGACCCAGCTGCTGGTGTCGAACAGCAGGTGCGGATCGTCGGCGGCGTCGCGCACGGCCTCGCGCAATCCGGCCAGCGCCTCGGCCAGCTCGGCGTGGTCGGCCGCCCGGTCGCCGCTCAGCGTCTGCATCTGCGCGGCCTGCCGCGCGCCGGCCACGAGCCGCACCGTGAGCCGGCCCTGCAGCACGCGGCCGGTCTGGCGCACGCGCGCCGCGTTGAAGCGCACGAAGTCGGACTGCTCGCCGGCGAACCAGAGCAGGATCGTCTCGCCCGGCTGGCGCAGCGCGTCGGCCTGGTCGGCGAGCTGCATGAAGTGGGCATGCCAGTCGATCGAGCCGGCACGGTTCGCGGCGCGCACCGCGCTCATCAGCGAATCGTCCATCAGGCGCCTCCGAACACGTCGACGTCGGCGAACACGCAGGCCGGCGAGGCATGCCCGACGCGAATGATCTGCGCCGGCTCGCCCTTGCCGCAATAGGGCGTGCCGTGGACGCCGAAGGTGCTGGCGTCGCCCACGGCGCGCAGGCTGCGCCAGAAGCCGGCCGAGATGCCGCGATAGTTGGGCTTGCGCACCACCTGCGTGAGCCGGCCGTTCTCGATCAGCTGGCCGTATTCGCAGCCGAACTGGAATTTGTTGCGGTGATCGTCGATCGACCAGGAGGTGTTGGTGCGCATCAGGATGCCGCGTTCGGTGCCGGCGATCAGCGCGTCGAGCGATGCGTCGCCGGGTTCGATGTTGAGGTTCGCCATGCGGTCGATCGGCGGGCGGTTCCAGCTCGAGGCGCGCGTGTTGGCAACGCCGGGCAGCCCGGCGCGCCGCTGCGACAGCGCCCCGCCGAGCGGCCGTTCGAGGATGCCGTCGCGGATCAGGTAGGCGCGCTCGGCGCGCATGCCGTCGTCGTCATAGCCATACGACGCGGCCTCGCCGGCCACCTCGGGCGCGAACGTGACGTTGAGCAGCGGCGAGCCGTAGCGGTAGCTGCCGAACATGTCGGGCTTCACGAAGCTCGAGCCGGCGAAGTTGCGCTCGTCGCCGAGGATGCGGTCGAGTTCGAGCGGATGGCCGATCGACTCGTGGATCTGCAGCATCATCTGGTCGGGCATCAGCAGCAGGTCGCGCGGGCCGCTCGGGCAGTTCGGCGCGGCCAGCAGCTGCAGCGCCTCGGCCGCCACGCGCGCGCCGGCGCCGTCGAAGCCGGCGCGCGCCAGCAGCTCGGCGCCGCCCTGCGCGAGCAGACCGCCGCCGCCGAGCGAGCGCATCTCGGTGTCGCCGTCGGCATGCGCGACCACCTGCAGCTCGGGCGCGGCGAACGCGAAGCGCTGCACGATGCGCACGCCGTCGCTCGTCAGGTAGAACTGGTCGGTGTCGATCAGCAGCAGGCTGGCGGTGCGCTCGACGATGCGCGCGTCGAGCGCGGCGGCGGCGCATTCGTGCGCGAGCCGGTCGACCCATTCGGCGCGCGTGGGCCGCGCGGCGTCGACGCCGGGCGAGGCGAAGCTGCCGTCCTGCGCGGGGCGCGCGGCGCCGCGATGGTCGATCAGCGACCAGGCCGCGCTGGCCCGCGCGCGCGCGATCGCGACGTCGAGCGCGGCCTGCAGGCCGGCCGGCGACAGGTCGGGCGTGGCCGCGTAGCCGGCGCCCGCGCCGCACCAGGCGGTCAGCATCGCGCCGCGGTCGCGGCTGCGCTTGAGCGGCTCGGCCACGTCGTTGCGCACCGCGTGTTCGTCGGTCCGTTCGTCGACCACGCGCAGCGACCAGAAATCGGCGTCGCCGCGCAGGTTGCGGGCCGCCTCGGCCCAGCGTGTTTCACTCATTCGCGCTCTCCTCGGCCGCGCGCGGCGCCGCGAGCAGCGACGACGCGAGCAGCGCCCTGGTATAGGCGTGGGACGGCGCGTTCAGCACGTCGAGCGCGTCGCCCGACTCCACCACCCGGCCGCTCTTCATCACGATCACCCGGTGCGCCATCGCGCGCATCACCGCGAGATCGTGGGTGATGAACAGATAGCTGAGCCGGTATTTCTTCTGCAGATTGGTGAGCAGGTTCAGCACCTGCTTCTGGATCGACACGTCGAGTGCGCTGGTGGGCTCGTCGAGCACCAGCAGCTCGGGCTCGACGGCGAGCGCGCGCGCGATCGCGATGCGCTGCCGCTGGCCGCCCGAGAACTCGTGCGGGTAACGCAGCATCGCCTCGCCCGGCAGGCCGACTTCCTCCAGCAGCGCGGCGATTCTCGCACGCCGTGCCGGCACCGTCATCCCCGGCCGGTGCAGCGTGAGCCCCTCGCCGACGATCTGCTCGACGGTCATGCGCGGCGACAGCGAGCCGAACGGATCCTGGAACACCACCTGCATGCGCCCGTACAGCTCGCGCTTGCCGCGCGCGCCGCGCACCTCGGCGAGCGGCAGCCCGTCGATCTCGATCGCGCCGGCGGCCGGCCGCTGCAGGCCGAGCACCGCCGAGGCCAGCGTCGACTTGCCCGAGCCCGATTCACCGACGATCCCGACCGTCTCGCCGCGCCGCAGCGTGAGGCTCACCTCGTGGACGGCGCGAAAGGCGGTCTTGCCGAACAGCGAGGCAAGGCCCTTGCCGGCCGTGCGGTAGTCGACGGCCACCTCGCGCACGTCGAGGATCGGCCGCGCGTCGGGCGCCACCGGCTCGACCGCGCGCACCGGCTCGCTGTCGAGCAGGCGCCGCGTATACGGATGCTGCGGGTTCGCGAACAGCTCGGCGGTGGCGTTGGTCTCCACCAGCACGCCCTTCTCCATCACCGCGACGCGCTGCGCGAAGCGGCGCACCAGGTTCAGGTCGTGGGTGATCAGCAGCACCGCCATGCCGCGCGTGGCGGCCTCCTGCTCCTGCAGCTCGATCAGCAGGTCGACGATCTGCTGGCGCACCGTCACGTCGAGCGCGGTGGTCGGCTCGTCGGCGAGCAAGAGGCGCGGCCGGCAGGCCAGCGCCATCGCGATCATCGCGCGCTGGCGCTGGCCGCCCGACAGCTGGTGCGGGAAGCTGTCGATGCGCCGCTCCGGCTCGGGAATCCCGGTGCGGCGCAGCAACTCGATGCCGCGCGCGCGCGCCGCGCCGGGCCGCAGCCCCTCGTGCAGGCGCAGGCTCTCGGCGATCTGCTTGCCGACCGTGTAGAGCGGGTTGAGCGCCGTCATCGGCTCCTGGAACACCATCGCGACGTCGGCGCCGCGGATCCCGCGCATCTGCTGCTCGCTCTTCGCGAGCAGGTCGTCGCCGTCCAGCAGGATGCGCCCCGACAGCTCGGCCTCGCGCACCAGGCGCAGGATCGACAGCGCCGTCACGCTCTTGCCCGAGCCCGACTCGCCCACCAGCGCGACGCGCTCGCCGCGCGCCACGGACAGCGAAAGATCCTGCACGGCGGCGCGAGCGCCGAACTTCGCCGAGAAATGCTCGATCTGCAACAGCGGTGCCGTCATCACTTGCCCCCGCCGAAAGCCGAACCGCGCGTGCGCGTGTCGAGCGCGTTGCGCAGCGCGTCGCCCATGAAGGTCAGCAGCAGCAGCGTGATGACCAGCGCGGCGAACGCCGAGATCGAGATCCACCAGGCGTCGAGGTTGCTCTTGCCCTCCTGCAGCAGCTCGCCGAGGCTCGGGGTGGGCGGCGGCACGCCGAGCCCGAGGAAGTCGAGGCTGGTCAGCGACAGGATCGCCGCGCTCATGCGGAACGGCAGGAACGTGATGACGGGCGTGAGGCTGTTGGGCAGCACGTGGCGCCAGATGATCTGGCCGCTGGTCAGGCCCATCGTGCGCGCGGCCTTCACGTAGTCGAGCGCGCGGTTGCGCAGGAACTCGGCGCGCACGTAGTCGGACAGCACCAGCCAGCCGAACATCGACAGCAGCAGGAACAGCAGCCACAGCGACGGGTTGAAGATCGAGGCGAAGATGATCAGCAGGTAGAGGTCGGGCATCGCGCTCCAGATCTCGATCAGGCGCTGGCCGATCAGGTCGGTGCGCCCGCCGTAGAAGCCCTGCAGCGCGCCCGTGGCAACCCCGATCACCACGCCCGAGATCGTCAGCGCGAACGCCATCAGCACCGACAGCCGGAACCCGTAGAGCAGCCGCGCGAGCACGTCGCGGCCGAACTGGTCGGTGCCGAGCCAGTTGCTGGCCGAGGGCCGCGCCGGATACGGGTTCGCGGCGAAGTAGTCGATCGTGTCGTAGCGGTAGCGGCTCGGCGGATAGATCGCGAAGTTGCCGTGCGTCTCGATGCGCTCGCGGATGTACGGGTCGAGGTAGTTGGCCTTGGCCGGGAAATCGCCGCCGAACAGCGTCTCGGGGTAGTCCTTCACGATCGGGAAGTAATAATGCCCTTCGTAGCGCACCACCAGCGGACGGTCGTTCGAGAGCACCTCGGCGAACAGGCTCACCACGAACAGCGTGGTGAAGATCACGAAGCTCCAGTAGCCGAGCGGCTGGCCGCGAAACCGCCGCCAGGTGCGCCGCCACGGCGACGGCGAGGCCTGCAGGCCGGCCACCGGATCAGTGGTCCAGGCGGGAGAATTGGATGCGGGGGTCGACGAGGACATAGCAGACGTCAGCGATGAGTTTGGTGATGAGGCCGATCAGCGTGAACAGGAACAGCGAGCCGAGCACGACCGGGTAATCGCGGCGGATCACGGAGTCGTAGGAGAGCTGGCCCATCCCGTCGAGCGAGAACAGCGTCTCGATCAGCAGGTTGCCGTTCAGGAACGCGCCCACGAACGCGGCGGGCAGGCCGGTGACGAGCGGGATCGCGGCGTTGCGCAGCACGTGCTTCCAGAGCACGTCGCGCTCGGGCGCGCCCTTGGCGCGCGCGGTCAGCACGTATTGCCGGCCGATCTCCTCCAGGAACGTGTTCTTGGTCAGGATCGTGACGATCGCGAAGTTGCCGACCACGGCCGCCGTGACCGGCAGCACGATGTGCCAGAGGTAGTCGAGCACCTTGCCGGCCAGCGACAGGTCGGCGAAGTTGTCGGAGGTGATGCCGCGCATCGGGAACACCTGCCAGAACGTGCCGCCGCCGAACAGCATCAGCAGCAGCACGCCCAGCACGAAGCCGGGGATCGCGTAGCCGGTCAGCACCATCACGCTCGTCACGGTGTCGAAGCGCGAGCCGTTGCGCACCGCCTTGGCGATGCCGAGCGGCACCGCGATCAGGTAGGTGAGGAGCACCGTCCAGAGCCCGAGCGTGATCGACACCGGCAGCTTGGAGCGGATCACCGACCACACGCTGCGGTGCGCGTAGTACGACTGGCCCAGGTCGAAGCGCACGTAGCTGCGGAGCATCATCAGGTAGCGCGTGAGCGGCGGCTTGTCGAAGCCGAACTGCTTCTTGATCTGCTCGATCTGCTGCGGGTCCACGCCCTGGCTGCCGTGATAGCCGCCGCCGCTACCGCCGCCCTCGCCGCCGCGCGCGCCGCCGTGGCGCAGCTGCGTGAGCACCTGCTCGACCGGCCCGCCCGGCACGAACTGCGTGACCACGAAGGTGATCGTCACCACGCCGAGGATGGTCGGGATCATCAGCAGCAGGCGTCTGAGTATGTAGGCGAGCATCGTGTCACTCCTTGCCGGCGGCGCCCGAGGCGCCGGCCGCGTTCGCGGCGCCCGCGGCGGGGCGCTTGCGGTACCAGTAGTCGATCATCCAGTCCTCGTAGTTGTACGAAGCGGGGATCACCTGCGGATGGCCATAGGTGGTCTTGTAGCCGATCCGCGCGTTGGGCAGGTAGTAATGCGGCACCAGGATGTAGAGGTTGATCAGCACGCGGTCGAGCGCGTGGGTGGCCGTCTCCAGCTCGTCGAGCGTGTTGGCCGCGAGCGCGGCGCGGATCAGCGCGTCCACCGCCTTCGACTTCACGCCCGGATAGTTCTCCGAGCCGGGCTCGTCGGCGGCCGCGCTGCCGAAGCGGCGTGTCAGCTCCGCGCCGGGAATCGTCACCGGTGAGTAGATGTAGGTCGTCATGTCGTACTGGAAGTTGTCGAGGCGCTTCTGATACAGCGCGCTGTCGATCTCGTGCAGCCAGGCGTGGATGCCGAGCTCCGCGAGCGCCTGCGTGTACGGCAGGATCAGGCGGTCCATGCCGGGCTCGTCGTCCATGATCTCGATCGTCATCGGCGTGCCGCTGGCGTCGCGCAGCGCGCCGTCGCGATAGTGCCAGCCGGCCGCCTCCAGCAGCGCCCGCGCCTGCTTGAGGTTGTCGCGCAGCGAGTTCGGCGGCAGCGTGCTGGGCTGCTTCACCATCGGCCCGAACACCTCGGGCGGCAGCGTCTTGCGGAACGGTTCTAGCAGCGCCAGCTCCTTCTCGCTGGGCATGCCGGTGGCGCCGAACGGGCTCGCCTCCCAGAAGCTGTTGGTGCGCCGGTACTGGTGGTAGAACATCATCCGGTTCATCCAGTCGTAGTCGAACGCCAGCGCGAGCGCGTGGCGCACCCGCACGTCCTGGAACATCGGCTTGCGCATGTTGATCAGGAAGCCCTGCATCTGCGCCGGGCCGTCCGGGAACAGCCCCTGTTTCAACAGCCCGTTGTCGAAATTCTTGCCGACGTAACGGCGCGCCCACTGCGTCGAGCTGTATTCCATGCGCATGTCGATGTCGCCGGCCTTGAACGCCTCGAGCATGGTGTAGAGGTCGACGTAAAGCTTGAACGTAACGCGCCGGAAGCGGTACATGCCGCGCCGCGACGGCAGGTCGGCGGCCCAGTACTGCGGATTGCGCTCGTAGGCGATCTGCTTGTCGTTGCCGCGCTCGGCGATCCGGTAGGCGCCGCTCGCGATCGGCGGCTCGTCCACGATCTGGTCGAACGGCGGGCGAGTCCCGTCGGCGCGCTGCCCCCACTTCGGCGAGAACACCGGCAGGTCGCCCGCGATCAGCGGCGCCGAGCGCTCGGGCCGCTTGAAGTCGAAACGCACCGTGAGGCGGTCCACCACCGTGGCGCGGCGGATCACCTCGAACTGCGCGTTGAACAGCGGCGAGGCCTGCGGGCTCGTCAGCGTGTCGAACGAATACTTGACGTCGGCGGCCGTGATCGGGTCGCCGTTCGAGAAGCGCGCGGCGGGATTGATGTGGAAGGTGGCCGAGCTGCGGTCCGGCGCGACCTCGACGTCGTCGGCGATCAGCGGATATTCGGAGGCCAGCTCGTCCCAGCTACGCTGCATCAGCGTGTCGAACATCAGGTTCTGGATGTCCGGCGCCGGCGCGCCGCGCACCAGGAACGGATTCAGCGAGTCGTAGCTCTGCAGCTGGTTGTAGTTGTTGAACGTGAGCGTGCCGTCGGTGGGCGCGTCCGGGTCCGCGTAATCGAAATGCGTGAAGTTCGGCGGATATTTCGGCGCGTCGTACTGCGCGATCGCCGGCACGGCGAGCGCGGCGCCCGGCTGCGCGAGACAGGCCGCCGCCGCGACGCACGCGAAGGCGGCCGCGCGCGCAAGGCGGGCGGCCAGGGCACGGCCCGCGGCCCGCGGCCGGCGCATCGAGACAGAATTCATCGTCATCCTGCGGTGGACGGCGCGCCGCCGGGCGGCCGGCATGCCGTCATCAAGAGTTGAGGGAAACGGGCCGCCGCGCCTGCCCGCGCGGCAACGGGGGCGAGCGCGGCGGCCCGATGGCCGCCCGCACGGGGCGGGCGGACCTGCCACGAGATCAGAACTTGTAGGTCGCGCCGATCTGGGCGAAGCGGCCGATGTAGGTGTAGATCGACTGATCGTAACCGGTCTGGCTCAGCGTGCCGTTCGCGAAGATCGGGTCATACGGCGGCGTGCGGTTGAAGATGTTGTCGATGCCGCCGTAGATCGTCCAGTTCTTGAAGCCCGTGTAGGTCACCATCAGGTTGAACTGGCTGTACGAGCCGACCTTGTCCGGCGCCGGCGCCGCGAACAGGTTCTGCGCATACGGGCCGGTGAACTGCCAGGTGAGCGCGGCATCCCAGCGGTGGTAGCTCCAGTCCAGCGTGGTGTTGCCGCGCCAGCGCGGGAAGCTGCCGCCGAACGGCTGGGTCAGCGTGTAGTTGTTGCCCGCGCCGTCCACCGGGGCCGCACCCGGCGAGCCGATCTTGAAGTTCTTCACGTAGGCCCAGTCACCCGACAGCGTGAACGTGCCCAGGCCCTTGACCGGCACCGCCTGGCGGAACGTCGACTCGAAGCCGTTGGTGTCGAGGTAGCCGAGGTTCTGGTACGGGATCACCTTGTAGATCAGCGCGCCCGTGGTCGGATCGGTCACCACGCTCGACGGGCTGCCCTGGCCGATCACGTTGTCCACGCGGATCTTGTACCAGTCGAGGCTGAAGTCGGTGTAGCGGCTCGGCGAGAGCTGGAAGCCGATGTTCAGGTTGCGGGTGCGCTCCGGCGCGATGTTCGGGTTGCCCACCGTGATCGACGTGTAGTTCAGGCCGGTGGCCTGATCGATCTGGCTGCCGATGGTGCGCGAGGAGCTATCCTCGACGAAGGTCGGCGCACGGAAGCCGCGGCTGTACGACGTGTACAGCGTGAGCTGCTGGGCCGGCTGGTAGCGCAACGCGAAGCGCGGCGAGAACGCGCCGCCGACGTCCGAGTAGTGGTCGTAGCGACCCGACTGGCTGAACGTCAGGTTCTGCAGGATCGGCACGTTGACCTGGTAGTAGACCGCCGCGACGTTGCGCTGGCCGTTCACCGACTGCAGGTTCGGCGAGATCACGGCGCCGTCCACGTAGCCCGAGCCCGGCGCGAGGAATTCGCTCTGGTGCGTGAACTGCGCGCCCAGGCCGAGGCCGACGTCACCCGTGGGCAGATGGAACAGGTTCGGCGTGGACAGCGTCGCGTCCACCGTATCGAGCTTCGAGATGCCGAACGTGCTGGCATCCTGGTACAGGCCGTTGAACGCGCCCGGCGTGGACGACGGATTCGCGAAGTTCAGCGCGCCGTTCTGGTAGATGTTGGTCAGCTGGTTGACGTTGAGCTCGTTCGAGAACGAGTTGCTGACCGTGCTCTGCGAATGGCTCAGCGAGGTCGACCAGTCCCAGTCGCCGCCGTACCCGTGCGGCAACGTGAACGAGCCCTTGACGCCGGTGGACGCGCGCCAGAACGTCGAGTTGGTCTTCTCGGCGATCGCGGCCGGGAACGTGTAGGTCAGCGCCGAGGGTGCGCCCGTGGTGTTGAACGGGTTGCTGGTCGGCACCACCGTGTTGAACGGCGTGAGCTGCTGCGTGGCCGGGTTCCAGACCAGCGCCGGCCCCTGCGGGTTGCCCACGGTGTGGGTGCCCTGGTTCGAGGTCGACGAGATGCTGCTGATCATGAAGTCGGCGAACGCGGTGGTCTTGTCGTCCACCTTGAAGTCGCCGTGCAGCTTCGCGTTCAGGCGCTCCGTCATCGGCAGGATCGACATGCTCTGCGCGGTGTTGATGCCGCAGACGGTGCCCGGCAGGCCCTGCGTGAGCGAGTTGGTGGCGGCCGGATGCGGCGCGCAGCCGTTCAGCGCCTGGGTCGAGCCGTCCGGCAGGTTCCAGTACGACGGCCCGAGCAGCGACAGGCCGCCCGGCAGGCCGGTGTAGTCCATGCTGCGGGTGGAGTCGCGGTCGGCCAGCGTGAAGCCGTTGGACTTGTAGAAGCTGGCCGCGGCGGTGATGTTGAAGCGGTCGGCGTTCAGGTCGCCGAAGCCGCCGAGCACGCCGAACTTGGTGGTGCCGTCGCCGTTGCCGGCGTTGATCGCGCTGCCGAGGCTGCCGTCGAGCTGCAGGCCGCGGAAGTCGTGCTTGGTGATGATGTTGACCACCCCGCCGATCGCGTCCGAGCCGTATTGCGACACGGCGCCGGTCTTGACCACCTCGATGCGGTCGATCGCGTTGAGCGGGATCGTGTTCAGGTCGAAGAACGAGTCGTCGGCGTTCGAGAAGAACGCGAACGGCGCCACGCGCTGGCCGTCCACCAGCACCAGCGTGTACTTCTCGGGCAGGCCGCGCAGCGCGATGCCGGCCGCGCCGGCCGCGAAGTTGTTGCTCTGGCCTTCGCTCCAGCTGTTGGCCGAGTTGGCGGTGGTGTTGCGCAGGAAGTCGGACACGGTCACCGCGCCGCTGCTCGTGATGTCCTTCTGCGTGATCGTCTGGACCTGGTTGAAGCCGACCTTGTCCGAGCTGCGGATCAGCGACCCGGTCACCTCGAAGCGCTTGATCTGCGCCACCTTCTTGCCGCCCGGCGTCGTCGCCGCGGCACCCGAGGCCGCGGCGGGCGCCTCGGCCGTGCTCGTCGTGCCCACGCTCGACGGCGTGTCGGCCTGCGCCACCGTCACGGCCGGGCCGTTCGCCACCGCGTCGGCCACCGTCGCCGGACCGGCCGCCGGCTGGCTTTGCGCGAACGCCGGCACGGCCAGCGTGGCCGCCAATGCGATTTCCGCCCAGACGATCTGCCTGACGGCCATCGCCAATACTCTCTGTTTCATCTTGCCCCTCTCGCTGAACAAATAGACCCCCACCCGTCGCGCGCCCGGAATCTCGTGAAATCCGTTTACCGCCTGCGCGGCATCGCGTCCCGGCACCCGTTGCCAAACCCTTGTCTTGCCGATTGCGTACTGCCCTTGCTGCCTGCTGCCATCTCGTTCGCACCGGCCGCACGGTATCCGTCCGACCTTTCATTTTGTTAGTCATGCGAACGAGTCATTCCGGTCGCTCACCCTCGCCGCACCGAAATCTCGCTTCACCGCCTTACGCCCCGGCTACCCACCCCTGCCGGCCGCATCACCTGCCTTCATCAAAACAATCTCGGCGTGCCCACCCAGACCACCCACGCTTCCTCGTCCGCCGCGTTGCGCCACGCGTGCGTGAGCGCCGCCTCGTAGTGCGCCGTGTCGCCGGGCTGCAGCGTCAGCGTGCGGCCGTTCAGCGTCAGCGCGATCTCGCCGCGCACCACGTACAGGAACTGCTCGCCCGCGTCCGACGGCATCGCGGAGCCCGGCTCGCGGGCCGGCAGCTTCACCAGCACCGCGTCGAGCTGGCGGCTGCTGCCCGGGTTCGTCATGCGCGCGAACGAGTTCGCCGAATCCGCGAAGCTGAAGAACTGCAGCGTGTTCGCGCGCCTGACCGCCTTCGCCTCGCTCGGCGCCTCGACGAAGTACTGCATCGTCACGCCGAGCGCGCGGGCGATGCCGGCCAGCGAGGTCAGCGACGGCGTGGCCCGGCCGCGCTCGACCTGCGACAGGAACGGCTTCGAGATGCCCGCCGCCGCCGCGACTTCGTCGAGCGTGAGCTTCAGCCGCTGGCGCAGCGCCCGGATCCGCGCGCCGATCGCGGCCGCGGCCGACATCGTTTCATCGCTGAACGGGCCCATGGTCGTTCGCTATCCCGTTCGTGGTTCATTTCGCCGCGACGAGGGTCCACAGCCGTGCGACGTCGGCCGTCCCGTCGTTCCCGTTGACGGCGCGCCAGGCCTGCACCGCGCGAGGCTTGTCGCCCGCCACGTAGTACGCCTCGCCGAGGCGCAGCTGCGCGAGGTCCGGATGCGCGAGGCCGCCCTTGGCGATCGCCTGGCGGATCTGCGCGAGACCGTCGGCGGCCTTGCCGGCGAACACCTGGTTGAGCCCCGCGTCGACCGGATCGACCGGGTTGGCCGGATCGGGCGGCGCCACCGCGCGCCTGGCGGCCAGCGCCTGCAGGCGCTTCTCGCGGTCGGCCTGCGCGTCGCGGCCAAGCACGCCGGCGGCGAAACCCTGATCCACCACCTGCTTGCCCTCGGCCGTCGAGCCGGCCACGATCGCGAGCTGGGTCATCTCCATGTAGTCGTCGGCGCTCGCCAGGCCGCCGCTGGCGCGCCGCAGCCGGTACAGGTCGAGATCGAGCGACGACAGATAGCCGGGCCGCGTGCGGATCGCGTCGAACAGCTGGGTCTGATAAGCCGGATTCGGATGGTGCACCACCAGCGATTCGAGCGCGGCGCGGTAGGTCGCGCCGTCACCGGCGTGCTGCGCGCAGGTGGCCAGCATCTGCAGCGACGCCTCGTCGGGCACGCGGCCCGCGCGCGTGTCGGCGTCGAGCGCGGGCTTGAGCGTCGCCACCACCGCCTTGCAGTCGTTCGACAGGTAGTACGACTGCAGCAGCAGCGTGCGCATGTCGGGATCGCTGCCGCCCGCCTTCTGGTAGCGCTGCGCGGTGCGGATCGCGAGCGGATAGTTCTTCTGCTGGAAATAGAGGCCGGCGAGCGTGGCGGCGGTGCGCTGCTCGTCGGCGGCGCTCGCGTGGCCCGAGGCCAGCACGGCCTCGTAGGCCTGCTCGGCGGTGCCCGAATCGCCAGCCGCGATCGCCGCGGCGCCGCGCATCTCGTCCACCGTCACCGCCTCGTAGGGCGTCTTGTTCGGCACCGCCTGCGCCAGCGCGATCTTGCCGAGCGCGTCGCGATACTTGTGGGCGCGATAGAGATCCTGCGCGGCCGCGAGCGGCTTCGCCACCTCGGGCCGCAGCGTGTCGGCGGCGTGCGCGAGCGGCGCGGCGCAGGCAAAAAGCATCCCCAGCGCGGCCGCGAGCGCGGCGCGCGTCATCCGTTGGTCGATCATCGAAGTGCCCGGTTCGTTACTGCATGTACTGTTCGTTGCCGATCAGGCCGATCTTGGTGGCGCCCACGCGCTGCGCGGCGGCCAGCACGCCGGCCACGTCGCGGTACGGCACCAGCTTGTTCGGGCGCAGATGGATCTCGGGCTGCACCGGTTCGGCGGCGGCCTGCTGCAGCTTCGCCTCCAGCGCCGCGCGGTTCGGCACCGGCGCGCCGTTCCAGGTGGTGGTGCCGTCGAAGTCGATGTCGATCTGCACGATCTCCGGCGGCGTGGGCGGCGGCGGCGGATTGCCCACCGGCAGGTCCATCTTCACCGAGTGCATCTGGATCGGGATGGTGATGATCAGCATGATCAGCAGCACCAGCATCACGTCGATCAGCGGCGTGGTGTTGATGTCGACCATCACCTCCGGCTCGCCGCCGCTGCGCGAGGACACGTTCATACCCATAGTCGGCTCCCTGGCCTTAACCGCCGCGCGCCGGCGGCTCGGTGATGAAGGACACCTTGACGATGCCCGCCCGCTCGCAGTCGGTGATCAGGCGCCCGATGAACTCGTAGCGCGTGTCCTGGTCGCCGCGCACGTGGACGTCCGGCTGCGGCGTCATCTGCGAGACCGCCTTCAGCTTGGCGAGCAGCGTCGGCCCGTCCACCAGCTGCTCGCCCCAGAAGTACTGGCCCTCGCGGTTCACCGCGAGTTCGATGCTCTTGGGCGTGGTCTGCAGCGGTTGCACGGCTTCCTTCGGCAGTTGCAGCGGAATCGTGTGCGTGACGACCGGGATCGTGATCAGGAAGATGATCAGCAGCACCAGCATCACGTCGACGAGCGGCGTGGTGTTGATCGCGGAGATCACCTCGTCGTCGTCTTCCTGCCCGACACTCATGGCCATGGCGTGCCTCCGCTCAGCGGCCGAGCGTGGCGGCCGGCGCGCCGGCCACGCGGGCGCGCTTGCCGCCCGCCAGCACCACGGTGTGCAGTTGCGCGCCGAAGTTGCGCACGCGCTCCATCACGGTCTTGTTGCGGCGAACCAGGAAGTTGTAGCCGAGCACCGCCGGCACCGCCACGGCCAGGCCGATGGCCGTCATGATCAGCGCCTCGCCCACCGGGCCGGCCACCTTGTCGATCGAGGCCTGGCCCGCGATGCCGATCGCGGTCAGCGCGTGATAGATGCCCCAGACGGTGCCGAACAGGCCGACGAACGGCGCCGTGGAGCCGACCGTGCCGAGGAACGCGAGGCCGTCCTGCAGGCGGTTCGAGACGTTGGTGATGCCGCGCTCGACCGACGCGTCGATCCAGGTGTTGCGGTCCACCGCCTCCAGCAGCGCCTCCTGGTGATGCTCGCCCGCCTCGATCGCGGTTTCGGTCAGGAAGCGGAACGGCGAGGCCTCGTCGAGCAGCTTGACGCCCTCGCTCAGCGACGGCGCGGTCCACAGCTGCTGGTCGGCGTGCTTGGCCCGGCGGTTCGCGCGCATCTGCTCGAGGAACTTGGTGATCATGATGTACCAGCTGCCCATCGACATGATCACCAGCAGCACCAGCACGAAGCGCGCGACGAAGTCGCCGCCCTTCCAGAGCGCGCCGAGCCCGTAGGGGTTGGCCACCGCCTCGGTGGCGGCCGGCATCGGCGGCGGCACCGCGTCGGTGGCGGCGGGCGCGGCCTGCACGGCGGCGGGCGCCGAGCCGGCGGCCGCGTCGCTCGACTGCGCGAACGCGCTTTGCGGCGCGAGCAACGCCACGGGGGCCACCGATACGGCCACGCCGGTGGCGGAAATCATCATGCTTGCCGCGAGCGCGGCGATCGAACGCTTGGCCATACCCAACTCCTATTCTTTCGTTGTACTGACGAAGGCCTGTCATGCTTCGCCGCCTGGCGCCGGCACTGCCGGCGCCCGATCCAGATTGAGGGAATTCAGTTCAGATTGAAGGAGAACGGAACCTGTACGCGCACCGGTTGCCCCTGCGCCACGCACTTGAACTGCTTGACCGCATTGAACGCTGCACGGTCGAGATCCGAGTCGGCCGACTGCGCGACGCGCTCGTTGGTGATCTTGCCGTCCGCATCGACGGTGAATTCGATCAGCACGTCGCCCGTGATGTTGTTTTCCTGCGCTTCCTTCGGATAGCGGATCGAGCCGCGGATCTGATCCGAATTCGGGCACACCACGCCGACTTCATGGCTCACCGGCTTCGGGGCCGGCGCGGGCGGCGCGACCACCGGCGGCGCCGTGACGGGCGCGGACACCACCGGCGCGGCCTGATGCACGATCGGCGTCTGCGGCGGCGCCTGCACCGGCACCTCGGGCGGCGGCACGAACGGCGGCGGCGGCGGCGCGAACTTCGGCGGCGGCAGCTTGACGGTGGGCATCGGCGGCGGCGGCGGCGGCTTGACCGGCTCGATGATGCGGGTTTCGATGGGGTGCTGGATCACCTGCACGACCTTGGTCGCGAGGCCGTTGAGCAGCGCGTAGATCAGCACCACGTGCAGCAGCAGCACGACGGCGATGCCGGCGTAGCGGCGCACCGGCTGCTTGCGTGTTGCCTCGTACTGGCGGGGACGGCCGAGTTGCGCCAGACCGCTGTTCGACGTGGCGAGGCCCTCTTCAATCTTCATTGTCAAATCTATCCCCCCGGGCGGGATTCACCCGGTAACCGGCCGCCTCCGGATCGGAAGCCGCCGACGTCTCGTAACCGGGACGACCCGGTGCCGCGCCAACCCGACCCGGTTTCCGTTCGGATTCCGAATCGATAGCGCCGCTGCCCGCCGCCCGAATGACCAAATTGCCAGACCGCCATGTTTTTCGTCCGCCGCGCACCGGTCTCGACGTCATGACGGATCGTCGTCGCGGCGCGCGTTCCGGCGGTGATCGACCTGCCGGGACCTCGCCGCCGGTTTGCTGCGTGACTTGGGTGCAGAAGATATCAAGGAAAAAAAACACCCGTCAAACTTTATTTGATGCGCTCACACTAAATTTCGAGGGATTATTCCAATTTCAGGCCGACTCCCCGCTCGGCCTTTATTTACAAGGGGTTTACGAAGTTCTCCAACGCATCTGTAAACTACATTACAAGCCATTTTTTGGTGAAAAAGTTATGCACGATAATCGTGCGATGCACCAATTTGAGTTGCATTCCATCAGTGCAATGGGCTCCGGTCAATAAAGTGATTGGCTTGCCGTTCTGACTTGCATTGGAATTTGTTTATTCCTTCGGACGAGAATTCGACATGACGTTTCGGCATGAAGGCGTGCTGCGGCGGGCGGGCATTTCGGGCCGCCGGCTTCGCGCCTCGTTTCGTTCGTCATCCCTATCATTTCGATGGACCATCTTCGTCCGACACGCAAAACGAATAGGAAGAACTCCTGATCAAGTCCCATGACCCGAAGGTCGCCAGCATCGGCGCCGGCCCGCCGCGATGACGCCCGGCCGCGTCGCGGCGCGCGCCCGGGTCATCCGTGCGCCGCCGCCCGGTGGCATAATCGGCTGGCCCCGACTCCCCGCTGCATGTCGCGTGCCCAGGCGCGCCGGCATGCGCCGCCACGATGACCGATCCGATCACGCTCACCGCACCCGACAATCCGCTGCACGTGCTCGTCGTCGACGACATCGGCGCGAGCCGCGCGGAAACCGCCTCGCAGGTCCGCGCCGCCGGCCACCACGTGATCGAGGCCGACAGCGGCCGCGCCGCGCTCGCCGTGGTCGAGGCCACCGCCGTCGATCTCGTGCTGCTCGACCTGCTGATGCCCGACATGGACGGCTTCGAGGCCACGCGCCGCCTGCGCGCGAGCCACGAGCGCGCCTGGCTGCCGATCGTCGTGATGTCTTCGCTGCACGGCGCCGAGCATTTCGTGCGCGCGGTGGAGGAAGGCGCCGACGACTACCTCGTCAAGCCCGTGGACGGCGCGCTGCTGGCCGCGAAGATCCGCAACATCGGCCACGTGCTCGACCTGCAGTCGCGCGTGGCCAATCTCGCGGCGCACAATCGCGAACTGTTCGACCATGTCGGCGACGCGGTGCTGACGATCGAGGACGGCACGCGCATCTGCGACGCGAACGCGGCCGGCTACGCGCTGCTCGGGCTCGACGCGCTGCCCGACGACGGCGCGCCGCTCGACGCGCTGCTGCCCGCCGAGCTGGCCGAGCGGCTGCGCGCCGACACGCCGCCTGCCGCCTGCCAGGCGCTGGTGCGCGGCCCGTCGGGCGACACCTTCCCGGCCGACATCCGCATCAGCCGCTGGCGCACCAGCGCGCACCCGCGCGTGTCGCTGGTGATCCGCGATCTCACCGAGCAGCGCCGGCTCGACCGCCTCAAGGACGATTTCCTCAGCACCGTCAGCCACGAGCTGCGCACCCCGCTGACCTCGGTGAAGGGCGCCGTGGACCTGCTCGCGGGCGGCGCGGCCGGCGTGCTGCCGGCGCCCGCGCAGAAACTGGTCGACATCGCGCGGCGCAACGGCGAGCGCCTCGGCCGGCTGATCGACGACGTGCTCGACGTCGCCAAGCTCGAAGCCGACCGCATGACGCTGCAGCGCCGCGCCTGCGCGCTCGACGGGCTCGTCGACGAGGCGCTCGCGGCCAACCTCGACTACGCGCGACGCGTGGGCGTCCACCTCGCCCGCGTGGGCGCGCGCTTCGACTGCGAGGTGTGGGTCGATCCCGACCGCTTCCTGCAGGTGATGGCGAACCTGCTGTCGAACGCGATCAAGAACTCGCCGGCCGGCAGCACCGTGGAGATCCGCGGCACGCGCGACGGCGTGCGCGCGCGCATCGCCGTGCGCGATCACGGCGGCGGCATCCCCGAGGCGTTCCGCGCGCGCATCTTCGAGAAGTTCTCGCAGGCCGACGAGCGCGACCGCCGCGTCGGCACCGGCACCGGGCTCGGCCTGCACATCACGCAGGTGCTGGTCGAGCGCATGCACGGCATGGTCGGGGTGGTGTCCACGCCGGGCCACGGCGCCGAGTTCCGCGTCGACCTGCCGACCGGCGACGCCGCCGCGGTGCTGCCGCCCGCGCGGCCCACCGCGTTCGTGATCGATCCCGACGCGGCGGCGCGCGCGCGGATCACCGCCGCGCTCGCGCCCCGATTCGCGACGCTCGCCGCGGCCGACCCCGAGGCGCTCGCCGCCGCCGCGATCACCGCGCCGGCGCTGGTGGTGGCCGATCCGTCGCGCGGGCGCGACGCGCCCGAGGCGGTGGCGCGCCGGCTGCGAGAAATCGCCGGCCCCGCGCCGATCCTGCTCTACACTGACGACGTCTCGGCCGCCGCCACGGCGATCGCGGCCGACCGGCTGCCCAAGCGCGGCACCGACGACGATGCGTTGCTGCGTGCCGCGCGGCGCATCGCCCATCCCGACGGAGGACCCCATCGATGAGCACCACGCTGCACAGGGTGCTGTGCGCCGAGGATGACCCGGACATTCGGGCGATCCTCGAATTCAGCCTCGGCATCGTCGGCGGCTACGACGTCCGGCTCTGCCCGGACGGCACCGACGCGCTGGCCGAGGCCGACGCGTTCGCGCCGGACCTGATCCTGCTCGACGTGATGATGCCGACGCTGAGCGGCCCGGACACGATGCGCGCGCTGCGCGAGAAGCCGGCGCTGCGCGACACGCCGATCGTGCTGATGTCGGCGCGCGCGCTGCCCGACGAGATCGAGGCGCTGCTCGAGCACGGCGCCACCGGCGTGATCGTCAAGCCGTTCGATCCGATGACGCTGCCCGAACATCTGAAGATTTACTGGGACTACGCCCGTGATAAACGCGCCGGACTCTCCTCCTGACTTCGAACGCCAGCTCGCGGCGCTGCGCGCGCGTTTCACCGCCGGGCTCGCCGCGCGGCGCGACGAACTCGACGCCGCCTGGACCGAATGGAACGCGCTGGCGGGCACGCCCGATGCTGATCGGCCGCGCGCGGTGCTGGGCATCGCGCTGCACCGGCTGGCGGGCGCCGCGCTGTCCTACGGCTACGAGACGCTCGGCCAGGAATCGCGCGTGCTGGAGGCCCGCGTGACCGCGGACGGCGCGCAGCCGGGCGGCCTGGCCGTGCCGTTCGCCGCGATCGTCGGCGGCATCAACGAAGCGCTCGCCGCGGCCGCGGGCGCCCGGCCCGAGCCGCCGCCCGCGGCCCAGTAGCCGGCTCGCGCCGCTGACCGGGCGCGCCGCCGGCCCCGGGGCCCTCCCCTGGCCGCGCGCGTCCTTTGAGGACATCCCATGGAACTGCTGACCACCCCCGCGCCCGCCGGCCCGCTGCTCGTCCGCCCGACGGACGCCCACCTCGACGCCGGCAACGTGCAGGCGTTCAAGGACGCGATCGCGCCGCTGCTCGCCCAGGAAGCGCGCATCGTGTTCGACATGTCGTCGCTCACGTTCGTCGACAGCTCGGGGCTCGGCGCGCTGCTCGCCTGCCTGCGCGAGACGCACCGGCGCGGCGGCGACTTCAAGCTCTGCGCGATGACCAAGCCCGTCAACGCGCTGTTCGAGCTGATGCGCATGCACCGCGTGTTCAGCGTCCACCGCAGCCAGGAGGACGCCCTGGCCGCCTTCGCCTGAGTCCCGCCCGCGCGAGACGGGCCAGGTTCACGATCACGCCATGCTTTTCGCCCCGGCCCGTGCTGCAATCGAGCCGGCACGGCGCCGGCACCCGCCCGGGCCGGCACCGACGCCCGCCGCGCATGCCTCACGCAAGGAACGACACGATGGTTTGCTGGCCCGATCCGCGCAGGTTCACGCACCGGCTGGCCCGCCGGCGCCCGGCGTCCGCCCTCCCGTCGGGCGCGCCGGGGCCGGGCCTGGGGCCGCCGTTCGCGCGCTCGCGTGCGGTCGTGCTGCTCTGCCTGCTGCTGTCGGCCGGCTGCGGGGCGGCCCGCGCGGGGGCCGTGCTCGACCGCGTCCACGCCACCCGCACGCTGCGCGTGTGCCTGTCGCTCAATGACGGCGGCATCACCTATCGCGACCCGCGCACCGGCGAGGCGCGCGGCATCGACGTGGACCTGTCGGCGGCGTTCGCCGCCGATCTCGACGCGCAGATCGTCACCATCGACACCTCGTTCGCCACCTTCACCACCGACCTGCTCGCGGACCGCTGCGACATCGCCATGCTCGCGGTGGCCGCCACCCAGGCCCGCCGCGCGACGCTGCGCTTCAGCCGCCCGTACCTGATGAGCGGCATCGTCGGCGTCGCCTCGCGCGGCAGCGAGGTGGTGACGGCCTGGAACGACATCGACCGGCCCGGCGTGCGGGTCGGCGTGCAGCGCGGCTCGCAGATCGAGCCGCTGCTGCGCGATACGCTGAAGCACGCTACCGTGGTGGTGCTCGACTCGCGACAGAATCGCGAGGACGAGTTGCAGGCGGGGCGCCTGGACGTGCTGCTCGCGGGCCTTCCGTATGCGTATCGCCTGCTGGAGAATGCCGAATGGGCGCGCATCGTCGCGCCGCCGGAGCCGTTTCACCCGATGCCTTACGCATATGCGGTCCGTCCCGGCGACGATGCGTGGCTTGCCACCGTCGACGCGTTCGTCGCGCGCATCCAGCGCGACGGCCGGCTCGCCGCGGCGGCTCGCCGTCACCATCTGACCGAGGTCATGCTGCTCCAGTGAAACGAATCGAAGCGATCATCGGGCATCACACCGCGCAGCTTCCCGCCTGGCTGAACAGCCGCTCGGTGCTGATCGGCGGGGCTTTCGTCGGCGCGCTGCTGGTTGGCGCGGCCGGCGCCTTCGCGTGGTGGGAGCACCGCGGCGCGATCGACGACGAGCGCGCCAGCGCCACCATGCTGGCGCGCGCCATCGACGACGAAAGCGCGCGGGCGGCCAGCACCGCGAACTCGATCGCGCGCGCGATCGACAGCACGCTGCAGACCAGCGACCTGCGCCACGCCGACTACGCGAACGCGCTGCTCGCACGCTTCGTCGCCGGCGCGCCGGTGGTGCGCAGCCTGTCGCTGGTCGACAGCACCGGGCTGGTGTTCGCGAGCTCGAACGAGGCGAACGTCGGCGCCCGCCTCGACCTGGGCCAACTGCCCGGCCCGCGCGTGCCGTCCACCGACGGCGATCTCGCGATCGGCCACCCGCTCGCCGGGCGCGACCTGGCCGATTCGGCGCTCGCGCGCGGCACGCGCCCCAACGCCGCCCGCGCGCTGCCGCTGCGCTTCCTGCCGCTCGCGCGCGCGGTCGTGACGCCCGACGGCGACGTGATCCGGATCGTGGTCGCGCTCAATCCCGACTACCTGAAGACCACCTTCCAGATGCTGCTGGCCGACGCGCCGCGCTCGGCCGCGCTGGTGTCGCTCGACGGCACGCCGATCGCGGCCACCGGCGCGCCGCTCGCCGCGACCGACGCCTACGCCTCGCATCCGCTGTTTCGCACGCTGCTGCCGCGCGGCAATGCCGGCACCTTCGACGCGCTCGAGTTCGGCGGCACGGCGAGCGTGGGCGCCTGGCGCACCGCGCGCCGCTGGCCGTTCGTGACGATCGTGGCCACCCCCGAGGCCAACGCGCTCGCGGGCTGGGCCCTGATCGTGCGCTGGGTCGCGTTCGGCACCGGCGTGGTGCTGGTGCTGTGGGGCGTGTTCTGCACCGCGGCCGCGCGCAGCCTGCGCCAGAACGCGCTGACGATCGCCGCGCTCGGCCAGCTGATGCGCGAGATCGCGAGCAGCGAGGCGCGCAACACCGCGGTGCTGACGAGCGCGATGGACGGCATGGTCACGCTCGACGCGCTCGGCCACGTGGTGGAGTTCAACCGCGAGGCCGAACGGATCTTCGGCTACCGCGCCGAGAACCTGATCGGCCAGCCCGGCGAGGCGCTGCTGCCCGACGAGATCCACGAGCTGATGCGCGCCGGCCGCGCGCCCGGCGACGACGACCGGCTCGCCGCGCCGCGCCGCCGGCTCGAGCTGAACGCGCGCCGCGCCAACGGCCGCGTGTTCCCGGCCGAGATCTCGGTCGCGCCGGTGGACGTGGACGGCGAGCTCTACTACTTCTGCACCGTGCGCGACCTCTCCGAGGCCAAGCGCGCCGCGCACGAACGCGCGCAGCTGCTGGCGAAATACCGCGATTCGTCGTCGGACCTGCGCGGCCTGAAGAGCGCGCTCGACGAGCACGCGATCGTCAGCATCCTCGCGCCGGACGGCACGATCCTCTACGCCAACACCATGCTCGCCTCGGTCAGCGGCTACCAGAGCGACGAGCTGGTCGGCCAGTCGTACCGGATGCTGCGCCCCGACGACGCCTCGGGCGGGCTCGCCGTGGACGGCCTGCCCGCGCTGATCCGCGAGGGCGCGCCGTGGAGCGGCCAGCTGGTCCACCGGCGCCGCGACGGCTCGCTGTTCTGGACCGCCTCCACGCTGGTGCCGATCATGAACACGTCGCACGACACCAAGCACGCGTTCCTGATCCAGACCGACATCAGCCTGCAGGTGGCCGGCGAACGCGCGCTGAAGGACGCGCATCGGGCCGAGCTCGAACTCGGCGCCGGCATCCAGCGCGGCCTGCTGATCGGCGATCTGCCGCCGGCCGTCCACGACTGCCTGGTCGCCAGCTTCAACGTCGCCTCGCGCGGCATCAACGGCGACTTCTTCGACCTGTTCGAATTCGACGACGGCTGCTTCGACCTGCTGGTCGGCGACGCGATGGGCAAGGGCGTGCCCGCCGCGCTGCTCGGCGCGGCGTTGAAGATGCAGTTCTCGCGGTCGATCGCCGAGCTGGTCGCGCACGGCGGCGCGCCGGGCACCATGCGGCGGCCGTCGCCGGCACAGATCGTGGCGCACGCGCAGCGCGCGATGCATACGCGGCTGCAGGCGCTAGACAGCTTCGTCACGCTCTGCTACCTGCGCATCGACCGCGTGCGCGGCACCGCCACCTGGGTCGGCTGCGGCCACGAGGAAACCATGCTGTTTCGCGGCAACGCGCCGCCCGAATTCCTGCGCAACCAGCATCCGCCGCTCGGCGTGATCGAGGAGGCCGAGGTGTTCGAGGACACGGTACGGCTCGGCTCCGGCGACACGCTCGCGCTCTACTCGGACGGCCTCACCGACGCGGTCGATCGTGCCGGCGAGCGCTTCGGGCTCGACCGCCTGGCGGCGACGCTGCGCGCGCTGCTGCCCTCGCACCGCCGCCCCGGCACGATCGTGCGCGGCATGCGCGCGGCCGTCGAGGCGTTCACCAACAGCGCCCGGATTCCCGACGACATGACGATGCTGGTGCTGCAGCTGCCCGACGGCGGCCCCAACGCGCGCCGCGCGCGGCTCGACATGCCGCGCACGCTCTCGCAGCTGCAGCTGCTGCGCACCTTCGTCACAACGCACGCGACGGCCGGGCTCGGCGACGACGACGCGGCCGCGCTGGCGCTGGCCGCGGTCGAACTCGCGAGCAACATCGTGCGGCACGACTCGCGGCCCGGCGACGGGCCGATCGAGGTGGTCGGCACCGCCGGCGCCGGCTTCGCGATGCTCGAATTCGTCTACGACGGGCGGCCGTTCACGCCGCCAGCCGAGCTCGCGCCGGACTTCTCGGGCGAATCGGAAGGCGGCTTCGGCCTGTTCATCATCCGCGAGAGCTGCGACGAGGTCAGCCACGATCACGCGAACGGCATCAATCGCGTCGTGCTCGTGAAGCGGCGCCGCCTGCTGGCCGGATGAGTCGCGCGGCCGGAGGCCGGGCCGGCCACGAGCCGGCGCCGAAGCGATGCCGAAGCGGGGCCGAGCCGATGCTGGCCCGCCGCCGCGGGCGCGCCGAAACGGCTCCGGATCGGCGTGGCCCGGGCGCCACGCCGGCGGCCCGGGCCGGACCGGCGATCTGACCGTTCAGGCGCCCGCGCCACACGTCCCAAGCTTGTTCCGCGGGCCGCCCGAAGCCGCCCCGCGAGCCCTTCTGCCACGCCCCCGACACGCCTCGCGCGAGCCCGGCGGCGCCCGTCGGCCAGCCCCCCTCGTCCGGCCGAATCCCGCGCCGGTCGTGCCATTCCTCATACTTTCAGAATCGCAGGAAATGGCTTGGCCGACGCGGCGACGTTTGCAGTTCTGTCACGATTCCCGCTCTGATTCGCGTTGCAATGGAGCCCATCCACCCAGGAGGGCCCACGCGATGATCGCAATCTCTTTGGACGCACAACAACGCTGCAGCCGTCGCTCGGGCCGCCGGCAGGCCGCGGCTCGTCCGCAGTCGGGACGCGCGCGTCAGCTTCGCCGGGCTCGCGCGTGGCGCATGCAGTCCACCGTCGTGCCGCTGCGCCGCGCGTTCGTGCCGTGCTGGGTGGGCAGCGCGTTCCGCGCGCCGATGGAGGACGAATTTTGAACCCGCATCAGGTCGCCGTGGTCGTCACGGGGCGTGATCGCGACGGCACGCTGGCGCGCTGCCTGCGCGGCGTGCGGGCCGCCGACTGGCGCGAGCTGCCGGTCGAGCTGCTGTACGCGACCGACGACCCACATGG
Source organism: Burkholderia plantarii (assembly GCF_001411805.1). Lineage (NCBI taxonomy): Bacteria > Pseudomonadati > Pseudomonadota > Betaproteobacteria > Burkholderiales > Burkholderiaceae > Burkholderia > Burkholderia plantarii. The sequence goes on from NZ_CP007213.1 coordinate 3,718,202, forward strand.
CGCCGACGCCGTGCGCGCCGCCCGTCACGGCGCGCGCGTCGTAGCGGTCGAGCCGCGCATGGCGAGCGCGCCCGCCGGCCCGGCCGTCACGCGCGCCGCGCTGCGCAACGCCGGCTGGCGCGCGAGCGGTGCCGATACCGTGCTGTTTCTCGGCGCCGACACCCTGCTCGACCGCGCGTTTCCGAAGCGCGCGCTGGCCCGCCTCGAAGCCGCCGGCTGCGCGGCCGTGCGCGGCCAGTGCCGCGAGGCGCTGCCGCATCAGTCGCCGTATGCGGCCGTGGTGGATCTGGACGGGCTGATGCCGTCCGGCGACGCGCTCGATCGCGTCGGCGACGCCCTGTTTCGCCGCGCCGCGCTCGAGGAAGTCGGCGGCTTCGACGCGAACCTCGCCGACGGCGAGGCGGCCGACCTGTGCCGGCGTCTGGCCGCGCGCCGCTGGTGGGTGGACGAACCGGCGATCCCGATGGCGCGCCACGACGACGTGCTCGCCGGCTTTCGCGACTACTGGCGCCGCGCGGTGCGGATCGGCGAGGCCTACGCGGCCGCCGACGCACGCTGCGCGGGCCGCGCCGCTTTCCCGCACGGCTACGCGCCGCAACGCAACCGCGCCCACGGCAGCGCGCTCGGCGTCGCGGCGCTGCTGCTCGCCGTGACGCTCGCGCTCGCGCCGGCCGCCGCCTGGGGCCTCGTCGCGCTGTTCGGCGCGGCGCTGCTGCACACGGCGTGGCGCGCCCGGCCGGGCGCCGGCGACTGGCGCCTCGCGACGCTCTATGCGCTCCACGCGCACCTGCAACAACTGCCGATTCTTTATGGCCAACTCGCTTACCGCCGCCGTCATGCCGCCGCCGCTCGTCCGCGACGCGCACCTCGCCATCTCCCCGGGGGGGTTCGATGACGAGGCGGGCCGGGCGCGATCGGCCCGGCCCGTCGTGAGCGGCGGCCTTCACGGCGGCCACGGCGCGGGCCGCGCGCTGCGCCCGTCGCCGCACGAACACGTGCTGGCCCGGCGCGCGCTCTCGATCCTGATTGTCGCGCACGACTGCGTCGAGCACATCGACCGCCAGCTCGCGCTGCTGAGCGTGGCCGCGCGCTATCGCGACTGGCAGGTGATCGTGGTCGACAACGCATCCACCGACGGCACGCCCGACCTCGTCGAGGCCAATCACCCGTGGGCGCGGCTGATCCGCTCGCCCGTCAACATCGGCTACGCGGCGGCCTGCAACCTCGCCGCGCAGGAAGCGCACGGCGCGTTGCTGCTGCTGATGCATCCGGACACGCATGCGCAGCCGGCGATGATCGCGCGCGCCGCCGCGCGCATGCTCGTCAATCCGCACGTGGGCATCGCCGGCGGCCGGCTGGTGGACGCGGCCGGCAACGAGATCCCCGCCTCGCACCGCTTCCCGAGCGCGCTCGGCGACGCGTTCGCGTGGCGCGGCCCGCTCGGGCGCGCGGCGGCACGGCGCGCGCAACTCGACCCTGACCTGCAGCCGCGCCGGCCGGCGCGCGTCGTCGACTGGGTGTCCGATGCGTTCGCGATGGTGCGCCACGACGTGTTCCGCTACCTGAACGGCTTCGACACGCGCTTTTTCATGTACTGCGAGGATATCGACCTGTGCCAGCGCGCCGGCGCGGCGGGGTTCGAGGTGATGTACTGGCCGGACGTGCGCGCGCGCTGCGTGAGCGGCGGCACGGCGGGCGTGGGCGGCGGAATCGGCCAGGCGGCCGGCGACGCGGCCCGGCGCGAGCGCTGGCAGATCCGCAGCCGCCTGCTGTACCACCACAAGCACCAAGGCTCCACCAGCGCCTGGATCGCGAGCCGCGTCGAGGCGGCCTGGCTCACGCTGGCGGGTTGGGGTTATCGCTGCGGCGACGCGCTGCAGCCGGCCGACGCCGGCGCCGGCGAGGGCGATGCGGCGAGCGGCCATCGCGATGCGTTCGCGCGCCGCGCGCAGGTGGATGATGCCTGGCGCGCCACCGATGGCGGCCGCGAATCGCCGCCGGGGCCGTGGCGCTGAGCGCCGTGTCCGCTCCGGCCGCGCGGGCGCGGGCCGAGGCCGCCGCGCCGTGGCGGGCCGCCCGGGGCGTTTTACGCGCGCCGCGTCCGGGCCTCGTTCAGGCCTTATTCCGGCGAATCGAGCCGCACGCAGCGGTAGCCGTAGCCGTAGATCGGGATGACCTTCCAGCCGTTGGAACCGTCGAGCTGCAGCTTCTTGCGCAGCCGGCTCACGTGGGTGTCGACGGTGCGCGTGTCGACGTCGGCATGCACGCCCCAGACGCGGTTCAGCAGATGGTCGCGCGACAGCAGCTGCCCCGGGCTCTGGAACATGTAGACTGCGAGGTCGAACTCCTTCTGCGTGAGATCGACCGAACTGCCGTTCACGGCGATCCGCACCCGCTGGATGTCGATCTCGTAGGCGCCGAGCGTGAGCGGCGCCTTGCCGCCGATCCCGTAGCGGCGCGCCACCGCCGCGATCCGCGCCAGCATCTCGGCCGCGCGGGCCGGCTTCACCAGGTAGTCGTCGGCGCCGGCGCGCAGCGCGGTCAGCACCGTCTGCTCGTCGTCGCGCGCGGTCAGCACGATCACGGGCACGTTCCAGCCCACGTGGTCGCGCACCCACTGGATCATCGCGTCGCCCGTGGTGTCGGGCAGCATCCAGTCGATCACGAGCAACTGGAATCGCTCGTTCTTCAGCGCCTCGGTAAACGCGGCGCCCGTCGCAAAACCCTGTACGCGATGCCCGCCATGTTCGAGCCACAACATGATCAGGTCGCGTTGGTCGGCATCGTCTTCCAGCACGGCGGTCAGCATTGCGGGTACTCCATCCAGAAAATGGCCCCATCTTACTCACCCGCCGGGCGATTGGGAAATCGCGTGTGACCGGCGCCGTGCGCCACGCGCGTCGCCATCCCGGCCGGCGTGCTGCCCGACGGCGATACGCTGCGCCGCACGCTGCCTCGCGTGTTGCCCCCGGCAGGCCGGCACGCGGCCATGTCACAAACTTGCAGCGCGATCAGCCAGGCGCGCGCGGTGCGTCGCGGCGGCCCGAAATCGCGGACAATAGCTGACCCTGGCGCGCCGGCGCCGCGTTGCGCGGCGGGTGCGCCGCCGCTTGTTTGCGTCGATCGACCATGAAACTCAAGGCGAAGATATTCCTGCTCGCGATCGTGCCGTTCCTGGCCGCGATCGCCGGCATCGGCTTCGGCGTGCGCCAGCAGGCCACGGCGCTCGCACGCGCGCAGCACGAGACGGTCGAGGCCGCCTACCTGTCGAGCAAGGAGCTCGAGCTCAAGCATTACGTCGAGATCGCCACCAGCGCCATCGCGCCGCTCTACGACGCCTCGCGCGACGGCGCGCCCGGCAACGACGCGCGCCGCGCGCAGGCGCTCGAAATCCTGCGCAAGATGGACTTCGGCCCCGACGGCTATTTCTTCGTCTACGACATGCAGGGCGACTCGCTGATGCATCCGCGCGAGCCGGAGCGCGTGGGCCGCAACTTCTGGGCGATGCGCGACCCGCAGGGCGCGCCCACCATGCAGCACCTGCTCGCCGCCGCCGCGCACGGCCACGGCTACGTCCGCTATCTGTGGCAGCGGCCCACCACCGGCAAGGTCGAGCCGAAGCTCGGCTACGTGGTCGGGCTCGATCGCTGGGGCTGGATGCTCGGCACCGGCATCTATCTCGACGACGTCGATCGCGCGCTCGCGCGCATCGACGAGCGTGCCTCGGCCGAGATCGACGGCACCATGAAGGGCCTCGCTGCGATCGCACTGGCCGGCGCCGCCGCGATCGCGCTGTGCGCGCTGGTGCTCAACGTCAGCGAATCGCGGCACGCCGACGCGCGCCTGAAGGCGCTCGCGCAGCGCGTGGTGGAATCGCAGGAGGACGAGCGCGCGCGCCTGTCGCGCGAGCTGCACGACGGCATCAGCCAGATGATGGTATCGGTGAAATTGATGCTCGAATCGGCGCTCGAGCGCTTCGAGCGCAGCCCGGCGCGCGACGCGGCCGCCGAGGGCGTGCTGGCCAAGAGCGTCGCGCGGCTCGGCGACGTGCTGCGCGAGGTGCGCCGCATTTCGCACGCGCTGCGTCCCGCGATGCTCGACGACCTCGGCCTCGCCGCCGCGCTCGACCAGCTGATCCGCGAGCTGGGCAGCGAGACCGGCGTGGAGCTCGGCTACACGCAGATCGTCCACTCGGGTTCGCGGGCGCTGCCGGCCGCCGTCAACACCGCGCTGTTCCGCATCGCGCAGGAAGCGCTGACCAATCTGATCCGCCACGCCCAGGCCACGCGCGGCGCGGTCTCGCTGGAGATCGCCGCGCACACGGTGGCGCTCGCCGTTTCCGACAACGGCCGCGGCTTCGACGTCGAGCGCATCCAGGCCGATCCGCACGGCGGCGTGGGCCTGCGCAACATGCGCGAGCGGATCGACGCGCTCAGCGGCACGCTGGTGATCCGCTCGCAGGCGGGCCACACCGCGATCTCCGTGCGCGTGCCGCTGCCCGCCCGCCGCCAGACAGGAACCTGACGATGACCCTTGCCTCTCCCGGCGCCAGCCCGCCCCCGTTGCAACCGGCCCAGCCCGAGCCGGCCGCCCGCCTGCTGCTGGTGGACGACCATCCGCTGGTGCGCGACGGCCTCAAGATGCGCCTCGAAGCCGTGCCCGGCTTCGTGGTGGCGGGCGAGGCCGGCAACGCCGCCGACGCGCTCGCGCTCGCCGAAACGCTCGAACCGGACCTCGCGCTGATGGACGTCGGCATGCAGGGCATGAACGGCATCGCGCTCGCCGCCGTGTTCCACGAGCGCTTACCGGCGATCCGGGTGGTGATGCTGTCGATGCACGACAACGTCGAATACGTGACGCAGGCCGTGCGGGCCGGCGCGAGCGGCTACCTGCTGAAGGATTCGCCCGCCAGCGAGATCATTCGCGGCATCGTCGCGGTGCTGGCCGGGCAGACCTTCTTCAGCGAGGGGCTGGCCGCGCGGATGATCCAGGCGAGCGCCGGTGCGGGGCCGGTCGAGCGGCTCACGCCGCGCGAGCGCGACATCCTCGATGCGCTCGCCGAGGGGCTGTCGAGCAAGCAGATCGCGCTGCAGAACGGGCTCTCGGTGCGCACCGTCGAGACCCACCGGCTCAACCTGAAGCGCAAGCTCGGCATCGAGGGGCAGGCCGAGCTGATCAAGTTCGCGGTGGAGCACCGGCGGCGCTGAGGGGTGTGGGCGGGTGAGTGGAGCAAGGCGAGCGGCTTTGCGGCGCCGCCTTGGTTCGTGACGGCGGCGGGTGGCGCTGTCGACAGATCCCGGCCGACGGCGCTCGCCGGGATATCAAAAAGACGTGGCCGGCTTCGCGCGGCATATCGCGCGTCCGAGGCGACGGCAGCCGGCCCGATCGCGGCCATTGCGGCCATCACGCCCTGCCATGGCGTCCATCGCGGCGCTTGCATGGCGGCGCCTCGTGCCTCGATCCGGCCGCCACGCCACCATCACACGGCCCTAACGCGCCAGCCGCGCGATCGCCTGCCCGAATCGCGGAAACTCCCGCGTGAGCGCGTCCGGCTCGGCCAGCTCGAATTCGGCGAACTCGAAGCCCGGCGCCACCGTGCAGCCGACGAACGCGAACCGGGCCGGGTCCGCGCAGGTCGCGCCGAACCAGCGGCCGGCCGGCACCACGACCTGCGGCACCACATCCTCATGCACGAGCGGGTTGCCGAGCCGGTGGATCACCAGGCCGTCGTGCTCGTCGAGCACGTGGACTTCGAGCGGATCGCCCGCGTAGAAATGCCAGACCTCGTCGGAGCGGATCCGGTGCCAGGTGGAGAAGGCGCCGTCGCAGAGCAGGTAGTAGATCGCGGTGGAGGCGCTGCGCCGCGCGCCGTCGGACTCGCGCGCGACGCCGAGCGGCGCGCGGTAGGTTTCGCGGAAATAGCCGCCCTCGGGATGGGCTTCGAGGGCGAAACGCTCGATCAGGTCGGCGGCGGCGTGGCTTGCGGGCATCGGAACGGACTCGGTCGCGGGAACGGAATCGCGCCAGCATAGCGCGACTGCGGCCAGCCGTGAGCCACGGCGACGCCGGCCACGACGACCGGCGCCGCATGCACCGCGAGCAATGCGCATTCCCGAACGGTGGATCGCATCACGCGGCCGGCGGGCTTTCCCGGCGCGGCGGCGGGCATGCCAATCAACCGGGCCAACCCGCGGATCGGCCCGGCTCGGCGCCGTCAGTTCACGCGGGCGTTGTGCTTCTGCAGGAACTGGATCAAGCCGTCGATGCCGCCCTGCGCGAGCTGGGCCTTGAACTGCCCTTGGTAGACCTGGATCAGCCACGCACCCGACATGTCGATGTCGTAGATCTTCCAGCCGCCACCTTCCTTGCCGAGCCGGTAGCCCACCGACTGCGTGTCGCCCGGCGTGGTCACGGTGGACTGCACCAGCGCGTCGCTGCCGCTCTCGCCGCCAGCCTTGAACGTGAACTTCGCGTCCTGGCCGCCCAACTGCGCGAGCGAGGCCGCATAAGTGCGCGTCATCAGGAGCCGAAATTGCTTGTAGAGCTCCTGCTGCTGGGCCGGCGAGGCCTGCCCCCAGGCACTGCCCACCGCGATCCGCGTGGTGCGCTCGAAGTTGGTGACCGGCAGGAAACGCGTCTCGACGACCTGCGTGATCTTGTTCATGTCACCGCCGCGCGCGGCGGGATCCGACTTCATCGCGTTGACGGTGCCTTCCACCGCGGAACGGACGATGTCCACGGGCGCGCTCTGCGCGAAGGCCGACACGGAGACGGCCGCCGCGGCGACGAATGCAATCAGATGACGTTTCATGCGTAGTTCGGACTCTCGAAAAAAGAAGCCGGGGCCAACAGGCAATCGGCGCCGGATCAGGACAGTATAGCCGCGCGGGCCGGCGCCCGCGCCGCGGCAGCCCACGCTGCTACGCTTGTTACGGCGTCGTTACCGGATTGTCCGGCGCGCTCTCGTTTGTCACCGATCGCTGACATGCTGGACGGCGCGCCCGGGCCACGGCCCGACACGATTTGACACCATTTTCGGGACGCCCGACGCGGCCGAGACACGCCGGGAGGGTTGCCGCCCCGGAAACCGCCGCGCCGGTATACTTGGCCACTTTGCCCGATCGCGGGCCACGCCAGCCTGCCCATGCTGAGAACCCTATTCGTCCGACTCGTTGCCTGGTCCGTGCGGCGCCCGCTCCTGGTCGTCGCCCTGTCGCTCGTGATCGCCGCGCTCGGCGGCGTCTACACCGTCCAGCATTTCAAGATCAACACCGACGTCAGCAAGCTGCTCGACAACGAGCCGCAATGGGCCGCGCTCGGCGACGCGATCGACCAGGCGTTCCCGCAGCGAAGCCAGACGATCCTCGCGGTGGTGGAGGCGCCGGCGCCCGAATTCGCGTCGGCGGCGGCCAACGCGCTCGCCGCGGCGCTCGACCAGGACACGCGCGCCGGACGCATCGGCCAGGTCTCGCTGCCGGCCGGCGGCCCGCTGTTCGAACGTGACGCGCTGCTGTTCCTGTCGCCCGCCGAGGTCGCCAGCACCACCTCGAAGCTGGCCAGCGCGCGCCCGCTCGTCAACACGCTGGCGAAGGATCCGAGCGTGACGGGCCTCGCCACCACGCTGTCGACCACGCTCGGCCAGCCGCTGCTGACGGGCCAGGTCACGCTGCCCGGCATGAAGACGCTGCTCGGCCGCGCCGCCGCCACCGTCGACGACGTGCTGGCCGGCCGCCCGGCCGCGTTCTCGTGGCGCGCGCTGGTGGACAGCGACGCCGCGAAGCAGCCCGCGTTCGCGTTCGTGACGGTCGAGCCGCAGATCAACTACGGGGCGCTGAAGGCGGGCGAGCAGACCGAGCAGACGATCCGTGCCACCGCCGCCTCGCTCGGCCTCGACAAGCGCTTCGGCGCGGTGGTGCGGCTGACCGGCGAGCAGCCGCTCGCCGACGAGGAATTCGCCTCGGTGGAAGACGGCGCGGCCGTGAACGGCATCGGCACGATCGTGGTGGTGCTCGTGATCCTGTGGCTCGCGCTGCGCTCCAAGCGGATGATCGCCGCGGTGCTCGTCACGCTGGTGGTCGGCCTGATCGTGACGGCCGCACTCGGCCTCGCGATGGTCGGCTCGCTGAACATGATCTCGGTGGCGTTCATGGTGCTGTTCGTCGGGCTAGGCGTCGATTTCGCGATCCAGTACGGCGTGAAGTATCGCGAGGAGCGGCACCGCGACCCGAATCTCGACCACGCGCTGCTGGGCGCCGCGCACTCGATGGGCGTGCCGCTGTCGCTCGCCACGGCCGCCGTGGCCGCGAGCTTCTTCTCGTTCCTGCCCACCGCCTACCGCGGCGTGTCGGAGCTGGGCCTGATCGCGGGCGTGGGCATGTTCGTCGCGCTGTTCACCACCATGACGCTGCTGCCCGCGCTGCTCAAGCTGATGCATCCGCCCGGCGAATCCAGGGCGCCGGGCTTCCCGCGCCTCGCGCCGGTGGACGACTACCTCGACCGGCACCGCAAGCCGATCCTGATCGGCACGCTGGTGGTGGTGATCGGCGCGCTGCCGCTGCTCACGCGGCTGCACTTCGATTTCAACCCGCTGCACCTGAAGGATCCGCACAGCGAGTCGATGGCCACGCTGATCGCGCTGAAGGATTCGCCCGAGGCCTCGGTCAACGACGTCCACATGCTCGCGCCGTCGCTGGCCGCCGCCGACGCGGCCGCCGCGCGGCTCGCGAAGCTGCCCGAGGTGGGCCGCACCACCACGCTGTCGTCGTTCCTGCCGGCCGACCAGCCGCAGAAGCTCGCCACCATCAAGACCGCCGCCGCCGATCTGCTGCCGGCACTGACCCAGCCCGCCGCGCCGCCCGCCAGCGACGCGCAGCGCGTGGCGGCGCTCAAGCGCGCCTCGGCGCTGCTCGGCTACGCGGCGGAGGATCACCCGGGGCCGGGCGCCGACGAGGCGAAGCACCTCTCGCAGTCGCTCGCCAGGCTGGCCGCCGCCGACGCGGCCACGCGCGAGCGCGCCGAGAACGCGTTCTCCACCACGCTCAGGATCGCGCTCGGTCAGCTCGCCTCGCTGCTGCAGCCCTACGAGATCACGCGCGCGAACCTGCCGCCGCAGATGGTGCGCGACTGGGTGGCGCCGGACGGCCGCGCGCTCGTGCAGATCTCGCCGAAGGTGCCGCCCGGCGTCGATCCCGGCGACGACGTGATGCTGCGCCACTTCGCGCAGACCGTGAAGCAGGCCGAGCCGGCCACCATCGGCGGCCCGATCTCGATCCTGCATTCGGCGAACACCATCATCCGCGCGTTCCTGCAGGCCGCCGGGCTGTCGATCCTGACCATCACGGTGCTGCTCTGGATCACGCTGCGCCGCATCGGCGACGTGCTGCGCACGCTGATTCCGCTGCTGGTGTCGGGCTTGGTCACGCTCGAGCTGTGCGTGGTGTTCGGCATGTCGCTGAACTTCGCGAACATCATCGCGCTGCCGCTGATGCTCGGCGTCGGCGTGGCGTTCAAGGTGTATTTCGTGATGGCATGGCGCGCCGGCCAGACCGGCCTGCTGCATTCGAGCCTCACGCATGCGGTGCTGTTCAGCGCCGCGACCACGGCCACCGCGTTCGGCAGCCTGTGGCTATCGCATCATCCGGGTACCGCGAGCATGGGCAAGCTGCTCGCGCTGGCCCTGTCCTGTACGCTGATCGGCGCCGTGGTGTTCCAGCCCGTGCTGATGGGCAAACCGCGCGTGCCACGCGCGCCCCAATCCCCAGAAATCAATGACTAAACAGCGAATCATTGCCGGCGCCCTGACCGCCAGCGCCCTGCTGCTCGGCGGCTGCGCGACCGGCCCCAACAAAACGGCCGGCGACCCGCTCGAGCCGATGAACCGCGCCATCTTCACGTTCAACGACACGGTGGACACGCACATCGCCGTGCCGATCGCGCGCGGCTACCAGAAGGTGACGCCCACGCCGGTGCGCACCGCCGTCAGCAGCTTCTTCTCCAACCTCGGCGACCTCGGCAACTTCGCCAACAACCTGCTGCAGCTGCGCGTGACCGACGCCACCGAGGACGTGATGCGCGTCGTGATCAACTCGGTGTTCGGCGTGGCGGGGCTGTTCGACGTGGCGTCGGCCGCCGGCCTGCCGAAGCATCACCAGGACTTCGGGCTGACGCTGGCGCGCTGGGGCGTGCCGTCCGGCCCGTATCTGGTGCTGCCGGTGTTCGGCCCGAGTTCGTTCCGCGACGGCGTGGGCCGCGCGGTGGACGTGCGCTTCAACCTGCTCAACTACATCGAGCCGGCCGTGCGCAACCCGATGTACATCGCGCAGTTCATCAGCGCGCGGGCCGACCTGCTCGGCGCCTCGGACCTGCTGCAGCAGGCCGCGCTCGACAAGTACTCGTTCGTGCGCGACGCCTACACGCAGCAGCGGCGCTCGGCCACCTATCACGGCTCGCTGATCGGCGGTGCCGGCGCGGCCGGCGGCGCTTCGGACACGCTGCCGGGCGGCCTGCCGAACTACGACGACCCGGGCGCGCAGGCGGGCGGAGCGGGCGGGGCAGGCGGCACGAACAGCGAGCCGCAGGGGCTGCCGAACTACGCGGACCCGGGCCAGGACGCGGCACCGGCCGCGGCTTCGGGCGCGGCGGCCGCCGGTGCCGCCTCGGGCGCCGGCGCCACCGTGGCGCCGTCGTCGCCGCTCGCGCCGGCGGTGCCCGCCGTCACGCCGGCCGCTCACTGAGTTCGCCAATTGTCATCGGCGATCCGTTTCGCGGCGGATCGCCGGTCGCGCGTCGCACGCTCTCCGGCAATGCGCGGGCCTCGCGCCCGCGTCGCCTCCGGCAGTTCTCCGCACGGCTTCTCCATCCCCCGTCGCCGCGCCTCACTCCGCGAACGGCAGCGTCTGCTGGCCGTTCGCGCGCATCCCGAACACGTTCAGCGTCATCGCCACCAGCGCGTAATAACCGAGCAGCCCGACCAGGTTGATCACGACCGGATGGCCGAAACGCGCGCGCGCCGCCTCGAACGTCGCGTCGGACACGCGTCGCGTCTCGTAGAGTTCGGTCGCGAAGCGATGGACCAGCGCATCGTCGCTGTCGGCGCCGCCGTCGAACGCCGGCGCGTCGCCGCGGCGGATCGCTTCGGCCACCGCCTCCGGCACGCCGGCCCGCAGCGCGATCGGATGGTGGATGTGCCACTCGGCCTGCGAGCGCCAGCGCGCGGCCGTGGTCAGGATCGCGAGTTCGGACAGCCGCAGCGGCAGCCCGGTCTCGTAGCGGCAGAACGCGCCGAGCCGCTGCGCGTGCTGCGCCAGCGCCGGGCTGTGGATCCAGCCGAGGAACGGGCCGTCGAGGTTGCCGCGCGGGCCGCCGAGAATCTCGTCGAGCACCGCGCGCTGCGCGTCGGTGGCGGTGCTGCGATCAAAGGGGGGAAGGCGGGAGGTCATGTCGTGAGTCCGGGTTGGGGAAGAGGGCGGGCCGGCGCTGCCACGGCGAACACCGGGGGCCGCGTCGATCGTAACGCGCGCCGCGGGCTTCATGAAGGCGGCCGGCGCGGCGCGAGGCAGACATCGTGCGCCGCCATCCGTCGGCGGCGCTCGGCAAGAGCCTCATGCAGCCGGCCGGGCGCCGCTCGATACGAGCGCGGCATCGAGCGACAGCGCGAGACGTTCGACGATCGTCTCGATCTGCGCGGCCGTGCAGATGAACGGCGGCGCGAGCAGCACGTGGTCGCCGCGCCGTCCGTCGATCGTGCCGCCCATCGGATAGACCATCAGCCCGCGCGCCATCGCCTCGCGCCGCAGCGCCGCGTGCAGGCGATGCGACGGATCGAACGGCGCCTTGCTCTCGCGATCGGCCACGAACTCGACGCCGACGAACAGGCCGCGCCCGCGCACGTCGCCCACCGCCGCGTGATCGATGAACCGCTCGCGTAGTTGCGCGCGCAACTGTTCGCCGCGCGCGCGCACGTTGTCGAGCAGGTTCTCCTCGGCGATCACGCGCTGCACCTCGAGCGCGGCCGCGCAGGCGATCGCGTGGCCGAGATAGGTGTGGCCGTGCTGGAAGAAGCCGGTGCCGCCGACGATCGCGTCGTAGATGCGCTCGCTCGCCAGCATCGCGCCGATCGGCTGGTAGCCGGCGCCGAGGCCCTTCGCGATCGTCACGATGTCGGGCGCGACGCCGTCCTCCTCGCAGGCGAACAGGTAGCCGGTGCGACCCATGCCCGACATGATCTCGTCGAGGATCAGCAGCACGCCGTACCGGTCGCAGACCGCGCGGATCCTGCGGAAATACTCGCGCACCGGCGGCACCGCGCCGGCCGTCGCGCCCACCACCGTCTCCGCCACGAACGCGGCCACCGTCTGCGGGCCGAGTTCGAGGATCTTCGCCTCGAGTTCGTCGGCGAGCCGCTGCGCGAACGCCGCCTCGCTCTCGTCCACGCGCTGCTCGCGATACGCGTAGCAGGCGCCCACATGATGCGATTCGATCAGCAGCGGCAGGAACGGCTCGCGCCGCCACGCGTTGCCGCCGATCGCGAGCGCGCCGAGCGTGTTGCCGTGATAGCTCTGCCGGCGCGCGATGATGTGCCGCCGCGCCGGCTGGCCGACTTCGACGAAGTACTGGCGCGCGAGCTTCAGCGCGGCCTCGATCGCCTCCGAGCCGCCCGACACGAAATAGACGTGGCCGAGCCCGTCCGGCGCCGCCGCGACGAGCCGGTCGGCCAGTTCCTCGGCCACCTGCGTCGTGAAGAACGAGGTGTGCGCGTAGGGCAGCTGCCGCGCCTGCCGTTCGATCGCCGCGATCACGCGCGCGTTGCCGTGGCCGAGGCACGAGACGGCCGCGCCGCCGCAGGCGTCGAGATAGCGTTTGCCGTCGGCGTCGATCAGCTCGACGCCGTCGCCCGCCACCGCGACGGGCAGGCGCGCGCGCGGGGCGCGGTGAAATACCGTGGTCATGAGTAGGTTCCTGCTGCTGGAGGAGAGGCCGCTTCGACGCGAAGCGCGAGGTTCGTGGGAATCGGCTGGATCGCGCGGATCACGGCTGGCGCGCCACGCGCATCGCGAAGCCGCGCTGCCCGTCGCGCCGGACCACGAAATCGACACCCTGCGCATCGATCTCGAACGAGGCGGTGGCGAGCGTGTTCTCGTCGTCGGGGTCAGCCGGGTCGTCGCGGAAGATCGGCAGGCCGGGGCCGCCGCGATCGGCCAGCACGCCCGCGAGCGCGTCGACGCCCGGCGTGTCGAGCGCGGGCAGCAGCGCGGCGAGCCGGGCCTGCCGGTCGCGCGAGGATGCCGTCACGATCTGCGCGTCGATATCGGCGCACGGCCCCGGATGCACGAGATGGTTCGCGTGGCCGTAGACGCCCTCGACCGTCAGCACCGAGGTGCGCGCCACGCTCGCCTCGACGCTGTGGACGCGCGCCTCGCCGGCGCGGCCGAGCATGTGGTGGAAGCCGCTCGCGCGCGGCGGCTCGCGCAGGATCGCGAGCGCCGCGTCGAGCGAGGTCGCCGCGAGCACCGCGCGCGCCAGCACCATGCGCGGCACGCCCGGCGCGGGCGCCGTGATCCGCACGTTGTTGATGGTCTGCACCAGGCCCGCGCGATTGACCGCGAACGTGTGGCCCGGCAGCGAGCCTGGATAGTAGAAGCTCACGAAGCCGGGGCCGCGCTCGGGCCGCACGTCCACCAGCAGGCAGCGGTCGAGCAGGAACGGATCGCCGTCCTCGTTGTGGACGATGCGCTGCGCATGCGGGGTGCTGGCGGCTACCGTGGTGCAGCCGTCGCCGCTGTGGTTCAGCAGCTCGCCGCGGCAGTTCCAGGCAAACAGGTCGGCGGCGTTCAGGCCGAGCCCGGCGGCCATGCCGTCGATCTCGGCGACGAACTCGGGGAACGCGGACTCGGCCTCGCGCCGCAGCACGGCCGGCAGCGCGTCGCCGCGGCGCGCCATCACCGCCTGCCAGGCGCCGCTTTGCGCCGTGTACGCGGCCATCACGGGGCGCGCGAGTTCGCCGAGCCGGTGCCCGATCTCGCGCGCGGAGCCGGCGACGACCACGGGTTGAAGTGCTTTCATCGGAAATCCCGTTTCACAACATACGATTCTCAAATTATATTCACAACAACATTTGTTGTCTTTACGAACGTGACGACGTCACCACGGCGGACGGGGTGGACCGACGGAAAAAACGGGAAGAGGGACGGCGCGCTAGACGGCGGTGCCGCGGTCGCGCCCCGGCGGCATCAGCAGGCGATCGTCGTGTTGCCGCGCGCGAACCACTCGGCTTCGTGCGGCGAGATCAGGTCATGCTCGTCGTGATCGACGAGCCGGTTCGCCACCGGTATCGACAGGCAAGGGCGGCCCGACACCGTTTCGACGCCGAGCGCGTAGCGGTAGACGCGGCACACGAAGCTGTCGTGGAAACGCATGCGGCCTCCGGTCGGGCGCGAAACGGAATCAGGCGGAATCAGCCGGATGGGCGCCGAGTCGCGAACCCGACGGCGGCGCCGTCGGTCGCCGCGCGCCGCCGCGAAGGCACGGCGCGCACGACTCGAAAGATGGACGGCCGCCGCCCGTCGGCAACGGCTCACAGGCCGCGCCAGGCGCCTTCGCGTTCGAACGCATGGCGCGCCTGGATCAGCGTCGCCTTCGCGGCGCGCGCGTCGCCGGCCAGCTTCAGCAGCGCGCCGAGCTGCGACGGCTGCTTCGCGAGTTCGCGCAGGATCGGCACGATCGCGGTGCTGCCGTCGTCGCGCAGGCCGGCCGTGGCGGCCGGCGGCAGCGTGCGCCACGACGGATCGACGATCGCGCGGCAGACCGCGAACGGCACGCCGCGCGCGGCCGCGAAGGCCGCCGCGATGTGCGATTCCATGTCGACCGCGAGCGCGCCGTGGCGAGCGTGCAGCGCGGCTTTCCGCTGCGCGTCGACGACCGGCGCGCCAACCGCCGCGAGCCGGCCGCGCCGCACGCTCGCGGCGAGCGGCGTGCCGCGCAGCGCGGCGACCAGCCGGCGGCTCCAGGCCGCGTCGGTGGCGACCTCGCCGAACGGGCCGTCGATCGCGTCGGCGATGATCAGCGTGCCCGGCGCGAGATCGGGCGCGAGGCCGCCCGCCGTGCCGAAGCTGACGATGCCGGCGCAGCCGCGCGCCACCGCTTCGGACAGCGCGCGTTCGAGCCGGTCCGCGCGCGCGGCGAACACGGTTTCGACACCGTCGCCGGCCGCGATCTTCGCCTCGAACGCCATGCCGCTGACGGCGATCACGGGCGAGCGCGTGGTGGTGGTGGCCATCAGCATTTACATCCCCACCGTCACGCGCCGGGTGCCGCTGCGCCGCAGGTTGCGGTAGCGCGCGAGCGCCCACAGCGGGAAGAACTTGCGATAGCCGTGGTAGCGCAGATAGAACACGCGCGGAAAACCGGTGGCGGTGAAGCGCGTCTCGTCCCAGAGGCCGTGCTCGCGCTGTTCGGCCGCGAGCCAGGCGATGCCGCGCGCCACCGCCGGATGCTCGACCTCGCCCGCCGCCATCAGGCCGAGCAGCGCCCAGGCCGTCTGCGACGCGGTGCTGGTCGCGCGCTCGTAGCCGCGATAGTCGAGCTTGTAGCTGTTGCCGTCCTCGCCCCAGCCGCCGTCCGGGTTCTGGATCGACAGCAGCCACTGCGCGGCGCGCTTCACGCGCGGATCGTCGAACGGCAGGCCGGCCGCGTTCAGCGCGCCGAGCGCGCTCCAGGTGCCGTAGATGTAGTTCATGCCCCAGCGGCCGTACCAGCTGCCATCCGGCTCCTGCTCGGCGAGCAGGTAGTCGAGCGCGAAGCGCGCGGGCGGGCTGTTGCCGGTGGTCTCGCCGAGCTGCGCGAGCATCGACAGGCAGCGGCCCGACACGTCGGCGGTGGGCGGATCGAGCAGCGCGCCGTGATCGGAGAACGGGATGCTGTTCAGGTAATGGTGCGTGTTCTCGGGCTCGAACGCGCCCCAGCCGCCGTCGCTGCTCTGCATGCCCACCACCCATTCACGCGCGCGCGCGATCGCGTCGCGGTAGACGTCGGTGTTCGCGAGCTTCGCCACGCGATCCATCGCGAGCGCGACCACGGCCGTGTCGTCCACGTCGGGGTAGTGCGGGTTCGCGTACTGGAACGCCCAGCCGCCGGGCCGCACGTCGGGGCGGCGCGAGATCCAGTCGCCGCGCACGTCGAGGATCTGCAGCGGGCGCAGCCAGTCGAGGCCGCGAATCGCGGCCGCCTCGGCGCGCGGCTCACCCGTCTCGAGCAGCGCGTGGGCCGCCAGTGACGTGTCCCAGACCGGCGACAGGCACGGCTGGCAATAAGCCTCGTCGGTCTCGTCGTCGTGGATCACCAGCAGCTTTTCGAGCGAGCGGCGCGCGATCGCGCGGTTCGGATGATCCTCGGGATAACCGAGCGCGGCGTACATCATCACCGAGTTCGCCATGGCCGGATAGATCGCGCCGAGGCCGTCCTCGCCGTTCAGGCGTTCGTCGACGAACTGCACCGCCTGGCGGATCGCGCGCTCGCGCGTGTAGCGCGGGAACAGGCCGTCGGTCAGGCGCAGCAGGCCGTCGAGCACGCGGAAGCACGCGAACCAGGCGGGGCTCTGGTGGCCCGCGCGCGGCAGCAGGCCGGCGTTCACGGGCGGGGCGACGAACAGCTCGTCCACGCGCACGCCGCGCGGATTCTTCGCGAGCGGACGCTTCGCGTTCAGCACCAGCAGCGGCACGGTCACCGTGCGCGCCCAGTACGACACCTTCGAGAGGTGGAACGGAAACCACTGCGGCAGCAGCATGATCTCGACCGGCATCATCGGCACCGCGAACCACGGCACCACGCCGAACAACGCGAGCTGGATGCGCGTGAACACGTTCGACATCTCCGCGCCGCCCATCGCGTGGATCGCGTTGCGCGCGCGGACCATGTGCTCGGCGTCGGCGTCGTCGCCGATCATCTTCAGCGCGAAGTAGGCCTTCACGCTCGCGCTGACGTCGGGCGCGCCGTCGGTGAACAGCGGCCAGCCGCCGCCCGGCAGCTGCACGCGGCGCAGGTAGCGCGCGATCTTGCGTTCGAGCTCGAGGTTCGGCGTCTCGCCGAGGTAATGGACCAGCAGCACGTATTCGGCCGGGATCGTCGAATCGGCTTCCAGCTCGTAGACCCAGTGGCCGTCCGGCTGCTGCGCGGCGAGCAGCGCGTCGGTCGCGCGCGTGACGGCCGCGTCGAGGTCGGCGGGGGCGAGGGTGGACGCGTCGGTCGGTGCCGGGATGGACGGTGTCGGTGCGGCGCCGGGAGTGGGCGTCGTGTCGGCCGGGCTCACCGCTGCTGCTGCTGCTGCGGCGGCGGCGGTCGCGCCGACGACGACCGCGTCGATCGATGCTGCCTCGGAAGATGCCGATGTGGTGGATACGCCAACGGCAGGCGTCACGTCAGCCGGCGCCGCCGCGACGGCGGCAGGCGCCTCGATCGGCGCCGCGCCGGCCGAGGCCGGTGCGGTAGATGCGCCGGCGACAAGCGTCGCCCCAGCCGACTCCGCCGGCACGGAAGCGCCAGTCGCGGCAGCGCCATCGATCGGTACCGCACCGGCCGGGCTCGGCGTAACGGATGCGTCGACGGCAGGCGCCGCGGACGCGGACGCGCCGGCGGCTGCGGGCATGTCAACGGTAGTCGACGCCGTTTCAACATCGGCGGGAAGCGCGGCGCGCGATGTCGCGCTTGCCGCGTCAGTACCCGCAGCGCCCGTCACGGTACCGGGCACCTGCCCGGCAACCGGCTCGGCGGCACGCGCCGGCGCGATCGACCCGGCCGCCGCTTCCACGGGCGTGGTCCCGGCGGCGGGCGGCGTCGCGGCGTCCGGCCTGGCGGCCGGCGCGCTCGAATTGGTGAGATCGTTCATCGGTCCCTCTCTTGTCATGCGGCGCGTGCGGTATCGCTCAGCGGCACGCCCCGTCGATCGACGCGGGCAGGGCGGCGGCCCCGTTGCCCGCGCACAGCGGATCCGGTCCGCGAGCAGGCGCGGCCGGGCGTTTCGAATGCCGGCGGCCCGCCACGGACACGTCCGCGCGAACCCCGGCCGGCAGATCGGAGCCACGCATCGCCCCATACGAGCAATAAGGCATCCGGCCGAAGCGTGTACTCACGTCGAAGTACCTCGCCTGAGCGCGGTCGGGCCGGCAACCCGACAGCGCGACGGGCGATCCGCCGATCGCCCGGTCGATGGTCCACATCGAATCAGAAAAACGCGTAGCGCAGCGCGATCAGCAGCATGCGCAGGCGCGGCTTGCGCAGTGGCTGGCGCGGCGCCACGAAGCCACGGGCCAGCGCCGCCTCGAGGATGCAGCGGTAGGCGCCCGACATGATGCGCGGTGCGCGCACCTGGGCGCGCACCGCGCCGTCCATCACGCGGTCGGCCTGCGCGAAATGCGCGAGCGCGCGCTCGGCGAGCGTCGCGCACACGCGCGGCAGCGCCGGATGCCGCGCGATCGCATGCGGATCGCCGAGCGGGATGCCTTCGCGCTCGAGCAACTCGCGCGGCAGGTAGCAGCGCCGTATGTCGGCGTCCTCGTCGATGTCGCGCAGGATGTTGGTCAGTTGCAGCGCGCGGCCGAGATGGTGCGCCAGCTCGATGCCGGGCGCTTCCGGCATCCCGAAAATCCTCACCGACAGCCGCCCGGCCGAACTCGCGACGCGATCGCAATACAGATCGAGCGTGGCCTCGTCGGGCGCGCAGATATCCTCGGCCGCATCCATCGCCATGCCGTCGATCATGTCGTGGAAGTCCTCGCGCTTCAGGCCGAACTGACGGATCTCCCGCGTCAGCGGCACGAGCGAGGCGCGCGGCCGGCCGGCGAAGCAGGCGTCGATGTCGGCGCGCCAGCGGTCGAGCCCCGCCGCGCGTTCCTCGCGCGTGCCACCCTCGTCGGCGATGTCGTCGACGGCGCGGCAGAAGGCATACACCTGGAACATGGCCTCGCGCTGCGGGGCCGGCAGGATCCGCATCGCGTGATAGAACGAGCTGCCCGACGTAGCGGCAGCGGCATCGGTTTGGGTTTCGTCCACGACGGGATGGGAAACGGTCAAGACGAGCTCCGCTAAGACGCCCTCGCGGGCGATGGAAGTAGCCATGCCCGGCGGGGGATGGAATTGCGTGCAAGATGCGCGAACGATGCGCGCAGACAGGCTTGATTGACCGGGGGATGGCCGGAAATGGGCCGAAGTATAGCAATGTTTGCCGGCGATTGCCGCCGCCCGGCCCCGCAGAACCGGCAACTTACGCGAATACGACGTCGCGCTGCAGATCGAGCGCAATCAGGCCCAGCGCGCGCGCCAGCTGCAGTACCTGGCGGCGCTCCAGGCGCGAGCCCATGAAGCTCGTGACGTGGCCGTCGCTCTCGACGGTGAGGTGGAAGCTCGCCACGCCCTCGCCGAACCAGGCGCCGGGCACGTCCTCCGACTCGCGCCAGGCGAGATCGGCGATCACGCGGCCGATCGCGTCGCGAATCTCGTCGCCCGACGCGATCGACGGCGCGACCTCGCCGAGGTCGTCGAGCGAATAGGGGCCGGGCGTCGGCGGGCGACGATAGAACAGGTAGTCGGAATTCATGAGGCGCGATGATGAGGGGCGAATATTGAAAATTAGCGCGAGAACCCGGCTGAATGGAATAGGGAAGACGGCGTGCTGTGGCGCGCCCGTAACAGTTTCGCCGCGGCGAGCCCGTCAGGCCGGCCCCACGGCGGCGGCGCGGGCGGTTCCGGGCTCGCCGCAGGCCAATCGCCACGGCATGGCATCAACCCCTGTCAATCGCGAAACACGCGTGCTCTTGCGTTCCATGACACGCGCGGCACGGACGGGTAACGCCGCTTGGTCGTGCATTGTTTGATAGTGGGGACTCACACTGCATGGGATTCCCCGGGTTTGCCGTGCCCCGATGCGCTCTGGCACCATCGGGGCACCGGACCCGCCGCGAGCGGCGGCGAGGCCCGCCCATTATTCCATCTGGAGAGACACCGTGGCCCGTTCCGAGACCGAAGCGCCTGCCCGTCACGCCCCCGCCCCGTCCGCGCGCCTGCCGTTCGTGCTCGTGCATGGCGCCTGGCACGGCGCCTGGGCCTACCAGCGGCTCGGCGCGGCGCTGGCCACGCGCGGCCATCCGAGCCTCGCGCGCGACCTGCCCGCGCACGGGCTCGACGCCCGCTATCCGGCGGCATTCGGCGATCCGGCGGACGCCGCGGCGCTGGCCCATGAACCATCGCCCGTCTCCGCGACAACGCTCGACGACTACACCGACAGCGTGTTGCGCACGATCGACGAGGCGCGCGCCCTCGGCCACGAGCGCGTGGTGCTGGTGGGCCACAGCATGGGCGGCCTCGCGATCACCGCGGCGGCCGAGCGCGCGCCGGAGCGGATCGCGAAGCTCGTCTATCTCGCCGCGTTCATGCCGGCCTCCGGCGCGGCCGGCCTCGATTACGTGCGCGCGCCGGAGAATCAGGGCGAGGCGCTGGCCGCGCTGATGTGCGCGAGCCCGCGTGCGGTCGGCGCGCTGCGCATCAATCCCGCCAGCCGCGATGCCGGCTATCTCGCGATGCTGAGGCAGGCGCTGTTCGAGGACGTGGACGACGCGACGTTCCGGGCCGCGATCCGCCTGATGTCGTCGGACCTGCCGCCGGCGCCGTTCGCCGCGCCGATCGCGACCACGCCGCAGCGCTGGGGATCGATCGAGCGGCATTACGTGGCGTGCGCGAACGACCGCGTGCTGCTGCCCGCGCTGCAGCAGCGCTTCATCGCCGAGGCCGACGCGTTCGTGCCGCAGCGGCCGACCCGCGTGCATCGGCTCGCGAGCAGCCATTCGCCCTATCTGTCGCAGCCGGAGGCGCTCGCCGAGCAGCTCGTCGCGATCGCGCGCGCCTCCGGCGAACCGGCAGCGAGCCTCGAATGAGCCGCGCATGAACCGTCGCCCCGGAGTCTCGCCAGCGGCGCACGCGGCGCGGCGGCGGTGCCAATCAACAGACGATCCACCGACGATCCGTGGGCAATCCGCCGACGACGTGCCGATGACGCGTGAATGATGCGCAAACGCGCGCGAGGCGGGAGGTGGCGCCCCGCGAGTCGTTTATGATGACGATCAAGCAACGCCACCACCACACGCAGTCCCGCATCTTCACCATGAAGCCTGACCGGCCTGACGCATCACGCCCCTCGTCCGCCTCCGCGGACTGGCAGGACGACGACGACGCGCCGTTCGCGTCGGGCGCGCCCGAACACGACTTCGCGGTCCGCCGGATCACGCTGATCGTGCTGCTCGCTGCCGCGATCGTGCTGCCCTGCGTCTACGTCGCCGTGATGGCCTACAACGACCTGCGCGCGCGCGAGGCCACCGCGCGCGACGTGACGATGCGTACCGTGCGCGTGGCCGAGGAACATGCGCTGAAGGTGTTCGACCTGACCGAGACGCTCGACGCGCGCATCGTCGACCTGGTCCAGGACCTCGACGACCAGGCCGTGCGCAACGCGGAAGCCGACATCCACGATACGCTGAACACGATCGGCGGCGGCTATCCGCAGGTGGCGGCGGTGTCGATCTTCGGCGCGAGCGGGATGCTGCTCGCCAACAGCCTCTATTACCCGGCGCCCTACGCGTCGATCGCGAACCGCGACGACTTCATCGGCATCCGCGACGACAAGGTGATCGAGCACATCTCGCGGCCGATGCGCGGCCCGCTGCGCTCGACCACGCCGAGCCTCGTGTTCAACACCGGCGTCGCGCGCCGGCACAGCGACGGCAGCTTCGCCGGGATGGTGTCGATCGCGCTGAAATCCTCGTACTTCAACGCGTTCTACCGCGAGCTGCTCGGCGGCGAACGTTCGCCGATGACGATGGCGCTCACGCGCAGCGACGGCGCCGTACTCGCCTCCTACCCGCCGCCGCCCGACAGCGGCGACGAGAAGCTCGACGAGCGCGTCGCGCCGTTCGTCAACGCGCGCGCCTCGAATTCACACGCCGGCATCTCGCGCGTCCAGCACGACGGCATGACCGAGATCGTCGCGTACCGGCAGGTCGGCTCCTACCCGGTGTACGTCACCTGCGCGTACCGCGCGTCCGCGATCTGGCAGGCCTGGTACGAACACCTGAGCGTGCTGTTCGTGTCGATGTTCGTGCCGTCGTTCGCGCTCTGGTGCGTGATCTGGCTGTCGCTGAAACGGCTGCGCGTGGAGGAGGAAGCCTGGGACCGCTGGCAGGCCGAGGCTTCGATGCGCCGCTCGATCGAATCCGCATACCGGCAGTCGCGCAAGATGGAGGCGCTCGGCAACCTGGTGGGCAGCGTCGCGCACGACTTCAACAACCTGCTGATGATCATCTCGAGCAACATCCAGATCGTCCGCCGGCGCGGCGCCGAGCATCTCGACACCGAGCTGACCGCCGTCGAGCGCGCGCTGAAGAACGGCCAGTCACTGACGCGCCAGCTGCTCGGCGTGGCGCGCAAGCAGCCGCTGCGCAGCGAGACGATCGACGTGCCGCAATGGCTCGGTTCGTCGTGCCGCGAATTGCTGAAGACGTCGCTGAGTTCGAAGTCCTCGCTCGTCATCGAGATGCCGCCCGACATCTGGCCGATCCGCGTCGACATCGCCGAACTCGAGCTGGCCGTGATCAACCTGTCGGTGAACGCGCGCGACGCGATGCCGACCGGCGGGCGCTTCACGATCGCGGCGCAGAACCTCACGTTCCGCCGCGAGGACGGCTTTCCGCTGACGGGCGACTACGTCTGCATCGCGCTGTCGGACACCGGCAGCGGCATGCCGCCGGAGGTGCTCGCGCACGCGTTCGAGCCGCTCTTCACCACCAAGCCGAAGGGCATGGGCACGGGCCTCGGGCTGCCGCAGGTGTTCGCGTTCTGCGAGCGCTCGGGCGGCATCGCGACGATCGACAGCATGGAGGGGGAGGGGACCACGGTACGGCTCTACCTGCCGCGCGCAAAGGCGACCGACCCGGCGCCGTCACCGCCGGCCGTGCCGCGCAGCAGGGCGCCGGAAACGGACGTCCCCCAGGAAGGGCTGCGCATCCTGCTGGTGGAGGACAACGGCGACGTGGCCGCCGGCACCGAGGCGCTGCTCGCGCTGCTCGGCCATCGCGTCACCTACGCGGCCAACGCCGACGACGCGCTCGCGCTGCTGAACGCGCCCGTCGCGCCCGACGACGAGATGCGTCCCTACGACCTCGTGATTTCCGACATCCACATGCCGGGCAAGCTGAACGGCATCGATCTGGCCGAGACGATCGAGTGCCGCCCCGGCGCGCTGCTGCCGGTGATTCTCGTCACCGGTTACGCGGAGGAACTCGACCGCACGCGGCGCGTGAATGCGCGCGTGCTGTCGAAGCCGTTCGACATCGGTCTGCTCGACGAGATGCTGCATGCGATCAGCGAGACGCGCGACGCGCGCCGGGTCACGCGGACTTGAGATCGGGGTGGACGCCGCCGGCGGGCCGGGGCGTCACGCGCGCCGTGCATCCGTGCATGATTCACGGCGCCCCCGTGGCGGGGCGAGCGCGAACGCTCAGGCCGCGGCCGATGCGTGGCGACGCACCCAGTGCGCGTAGCGATCGACGAACGACTGCAGGAACTTGCGCGTGTCGTCGCTGACGATCTTGCCGTCCGCATCGATGCGGCCTTCGTCGTGCTTGATGAAGATTTCCGGCTGCGCGAGCGTGGCGACATCGAGATAGGCCAGCACGTTGCGCAGATGCTGCTGGGCCAGTGCGGTGCCGATGGCGCCCACCGAGGTACCGATCACCGCACCCGGCTTGCCGCCCCACGAATTGCTGCCCCACGGGCGCGAGGCCCAGTCCAGCGCGTTCTTCAGCACGCCCGGCATCGAGCGGTTGTATTCCGGCGTGACGAACAGCAGGCCTTGCGCCGCCTCGATCTGCTTCTTGAAGGCGCTTGCCTCGGCGGGGAACGCCGAATCGTAATCCTGGCTATACAGGGGGAGCGCGCCGATCTCGGCGAACTCGAACGCGAAATCTTCGGGGGCCAGCGACATCACGGCCTTGGCCAGGGCACGGTTGAACGACTCGCGTCGCAGACTGCCGACGACGACGGCAATGCGGTATGTCATCACATTCTCCTTCCGCTCGATTGGGAATGAGGCCGCATTCGTTCACGGACGAACGGCAACGGCCCATTTACGGGCAGGCCAGTGCAAGTCCTGCCATACGGGCGATCCGGGCAGACTTTCCACAAGGTTTTCCACAGAAACTGTGGATAACTTTGCGCTTCGCGCGGGCCGGGGGATAACCCAAAGAGGGCCGGCATCGAATCGACGGACCGCCGCGCGCCCGGACAGCATAGCGCACAAGCCCGAGCGCGGAACGTGACAAACATGGCGCGGCGCGCGGGATTCCGCGTTTCGGCCGGGGGAGCGGTGGGGTGATGAAGCGGGAGGCGGCGGGCAAAACAATGAGGCCGCCGACGGCATCGCTGCCGTCGGCGGCGTGTATTTTTTCTATTGAAAATAATAGCTATATCAATTATTCGAACAGCATGTTGATTGTTTCCGGCGGCCGGCCGATCGCTGCCTTGCCACCGCGGACGACGATCGGCCGTTGCAGCAGAACCGGATGCGCGGCGATGGCTTGGTAGAGCGCCTCGTCGTCGACGTCTGCGCCGCCGAGGCCCAGTTCCTTGAACAGTGCTTCGTTGTCGCGAATCATGTCGCGCAATGGGCGATCGAGCTGTTCATGGAGCGCCCTCAGGTCGCTGACCGTCAGCGGCGTCTTCAAGTATTCGACGACCTGCACCGGCTCGCCGGCGGTATTCAACGAATCAAGCAATGCCAGCGTTTCGCGGGACTTCGAGCAACGGGGATTGTGGTAGATCGTGATCATTCGGGATGTGAGGCGTGGGCGTGTTGGTGGGCAGGGGAGGCCGGCTATTGTAGCGACGAGCCGCGATGGCGTCGTGTGCGAAGCCGCTGCGGGGACCGTCGTGCGTCGTGCCGGGCCGCTCGACTGGATACGCGAAGAACAGACGCCGATCCGGGGCCAAGATGGTCAAGGACATTGAGCGACGACGGCAGAGGAGGATCCGCGTACACGAGAGCCGTATGTCATGTTGGGTCCGGCGCTGTCTTTTGCCCTGATCCGAGCGCTCATGGGGCATCGAGGCCGCAGCCTTCGACAGGGATGCGCGGATAACGGCGGCCGGTTTATGCGCATAAACCGGCCGCCGGCACATCTGGACATGGGTCGTTGCCCTCGGTCACAAAGCGACGCAGTCCTCCCGGCCATTAGCCATCAATGATGGCCACCTGTGCTTGGTCGTATCTTTATACGTCTCGCCTCGATGGGAACAAGGGATCGACCTCATCCACGCCAGAACCGTCTGGCATCAACTGAGCGCTCAAAAATCCCTGCCACGATTCCCGTCCCACAGGCTGCCGGACAGTCATCCATCCGCTTTATGCGCATAAA